>JAFYYA010000055.1 GCA_017557785.1 Salinivirgaceae bacterium | reverse complement strand
TATGAAATATGCATTAGTAACAGGCGGAAGCCGCGGAATAGGCCGTGCGGTGTGTGTCAAACTCGCGCAGATGGGCTATTATGTGATTGTAAACTACGTGTCGAACGATGCCGAGGCGCAGAACACTCTCAAACTGATTGAGGAGGCTGGCAGCAAAGGTGAGTTGTTGAAATTCGATGTGTCGAGTCAGGAGGATGCCGCCGCAAAAATAGGCGAGTGGCAGCAGGCTCACGAAGGCGAATATATTGAGGTTCTGGTAAATAACGCAGGAATCCGCAAAGACAATCTTCTGTTCTGGATGGAGCCACAAGACTGGTACAAGGTTTTGGGCATTGCGCTCAACTCGTTCTACAACGTTACGCGCCCGCTTATGCAGCCAATGCTGCGTAAGAAATACGGCCGCATTATCAATATGGCGTCGCTGTCGGGATTGAAGGGACTGCCAGGTCAGACCAACTATTCGGCGGCCAAAGGCGGAGTGATTGCCGCAACCAAGGCACTTGCGCAAGAAGTTGGCCGTAAGGGAGTTACGGTGAACGCCATTGCCCCTGGCTTTATCAAAACCGATATGGTTGAAGGTCTCGACGAGGCCACGTTGAAGGCGCAGATTCCCGTCGGGCGGTTCGGTTTGCCCGAAGAGGTTGCCGACCTTGTCGGATTCCTTGCGTCGCCAAATGCAGCCTACATTACAGGCGAGGTAATCTCGATAAACGGAGGACTGTATAGTTAATTACAAATTTTAAATTTTAAATTTTGAATTACGAATTACGAGTTACGAATTAGGAATAGGGTTATAAGATGGGAAAAGACGGTTGTCCGTGGTCTGAAGTCCAAAATCCCCTAAACTTCTTAACTCTTAACTTCTAAACATTTCAAAAATGAAACGCATATTACTATCGATATTGCTGATGGCCACCTTTGGTTTCGCCAGTGCGCAGAAGGATGCGGCCATTGATAAGATTCTGAAAGCCAACGAGAAATATCAGACCGTCAGTTGCGATTTCACGCAAGTGAAGACAATGGCAATGGTTGACCAAACAATTTTGTCGGCTGGAACGCTCTACTTCAACCGCGCCGACAAACTCAAAATGGACTATACGAATCCGAAGGGTAACCTGCTGCTAATCAGTGGCGAGTCGCTGCTGATGATTCAGAACGGCCGCAAAAACGACTTCAACACCAAGCAGAACGCACAGATGCGCAACCTGAAAAACACTCTGCTGCTGAGCATTGCGGGCGATGTTGCCGCTGTGGCCAAAGAGAACGGTGCCGAAATCGAATTCACTGAAACGGCTGATTATTACACCTTTGTGCTCACCCGCACCGACAAGCACGTGAAAAGCCGAATGTCGAAACTCGAATTGAGTTACAGTAAAACCGACTGCTCGCTCTGCGTGATGAAGATGGAAGAGCCCAACGGCAACAACACGGTTTACAACACGCCCGTCAAGACGTTCAACCCCGAAATTCCCGCAGGAACGTTCGATAAGCCGAAGAAATAGCAACAAAACGCCATACGTTAGAAAAAAAGCCGACTGCAATCCACAGTCGGCTTTTTGTATATCGGCTTGTTTGAAATAAATAGCCCTATAACTATCATTTAAACAGTTTCTGTGCGAAGTCGGCAAGCGATTTGCGCCACGGCTGCCATTCGTGGTCGCCAGGAAATGAATTAAACTGCACATTCACACCTGCTTGCCGCATTTTCTCGGCAATAGCCTTGTTGTACTCAATGCGCGGGTCCTGCTCGCCGCAACTGATGTAAAAAACATCGTGCTTGCTGTTGAAAGTCTTTGTGTCGGAAAGGATTCCGGGGCACTCTTTCTCAAGGTCGAAGTTGGCAGCGCCTGAAATGCCGCCGAACATTCCTGTCGAGAAAATACCGATGTTAGCAAACACATCGGGCGAAAGCAGCCCAACGTAGAACGACTGCCCGCCCCCCATCGACAGGCCGCACATTGCACGGCATTTAGGCTCGGCTTTGGTTCGGTAGTTCTTATCGACGAACGGCACAATGTTCTCAACCATCTCGGTGCGGAACGGCTGCATACCCTGTGCCGAATAGGCCGGACCGCCTGTGCCGCGCGTCTGAATGTTGCTGTTGGCGCTCACCACAATCATAGGCACGGCCTTGCCGGCGGCAATCAGATTATCGAGAATGTTGGCCAAACGCCCCTGCTGCACCCAACCGCGATGGTCTTCGCCGCCACCGTGCTGAATGTAAACCACGGGATAACGGTCTTTGCTCTCGTTGTAACCGGCTGGCGTATAAACAAATAGCGGCCGCCACTCGTTGTCAACCTTCGAGAAATAGTTTGTCTGGCGAACTTCGCCGTGCGGAACATCTTGAACTTCAAACAATTCGGTTCCCGCTTCGGGAATATCGATGCCGCTCATCATTCGGCCGCAGCCGTAGAATACTTCGCTTGCGGGGTCGTTCACCGAAACGCCGTCAACAACCAATGAATAATAGTGAAAACCTGGCACTTGTGCCGGAATGGTAACCGACCATTGGCCGCGGTCGTTGCGGGTCATATCGTACTTTTTGCCGCAAATGTCAACCTGAACCAATTTGGCATCTGGCGCCATCAGTCTGAACATCAGACTGTTATCTTTTAGAATCCGCGGATATGAATTGCGGTTGATGTTGGTTGCAAGAGCCGCCGAGCCTTCGGGAAGTTGCTCTCTTTGTGGAAATTGCGCAAGCGCGCCAAATGTCAGTAATGCCGCAACCGTGGTGCAGGCCAAACGTGAACGAGTCATATTGTTATTTATTTGTGTGTAACTTACCAAAGATAACCAACGGTTTCATAAATCCGAAAGTTATTTTTGAACAGCGGATTGGCGCGGATTGGTCCGCAAACGGCAACATTTTGTTAATCAATTAGAAACTGCAAGAATGGACACATTCAAAATTCTTCGGTCGGCATTTTTGGCCGGCGTGTGCATCGGCATTGCCGGGTTCGGCTATCTGGCCGAAAAAAGCATTGTCGGGGCGGTGCTTTTCGCCTTCGGGCTGCTCACCGTAGTTCACTACAAACTGAAACTCTACACTGGCACTGCCGGATTCATTGCGAAAGGCGAAGTTGGACAACTTTTTCTAATTCTTTTGGGCAATCTTGTTGGTTGTCTGGCTGTTGCGATGATTGCACGCTGCAGTCCGATGCCGCTGCAGGAAACCGCACAATCGGTTTTGGAAGGCCGCTTGAAGTGCGGACCGCTCAAAGGTGGAATTCTGGCCATCGGCTGCGGATTCATAATGACCACGGCCGTCACCTTTGCCCGCAAAGAGAAGAACCTGCCGCTGCTTTTCGGTGTGCCATTGTTCATTATGTGCGGCTTTCCGCACTGCGTTGCCGACGCCTTCTACTACATGACCGTTCCCGCATCGTTTCTGATTGATAATTGGGCCGATGTGCTGATTTTCTACGTGAGCATTGTGGCAGGAAACTTTGTCGGCTGCAATCTGTACCGCGGCGTTTGGGGAAGCACGGAATGATTGAAGGACTGAAGGATTGAAAATGAAGCAGTATTGATATAACAGAACGTTATCAATTCTAAATCAGGTAGTTTTCCTTGCTGTTTTTACCCTTTTCCCACACTTCCAAATCTTTGATGTTGCTGCCATCGATGGTGAATCGCAGCATTGTGCGCTTGGGGTTGAATCCGGAAAGTCCCGATGCGCCCGGATTCAGATGAAGGCACTGCAACTGTTTGTCATACATCACTTTGAGTATGTGTGAATGACCGCTCACAAAAATCTGCGGTTTTTCGGTTTCGAGCAGTCGTCTCACTTTAGGCTCGTACCGCCCCGGATAGCCGCCGATGTGCGTCATCACGATTTTTACCTGCTCAACGCTGAAAATCTGAAATTCAGGTACGGCGAGTCGGACATGACTATCATCGATATTGCCAAAAACGGCCACTGTGGGCTTGAAATTCCGTAAATCGTCGAGCAGACTCAGGCTGCCGATGTCACCCGCGTGCCACAACTGGTCGCACGGTTCGAGAAATGCGCGCATTGTGCTGTCGAAATGCGCGTGAGTGTCCGATAACAAGCCGATTTTTGTCATACCGTTTTTTGTCAAAAGTAGCAATTTGCACAACAACGGCTCAACCTGCGCCAACTTTTGTTTATTTTGCGGAAAACAAACTGAAATGCACATCTTCTACACACCGCAAATAGCCGACGGCATCTACACGCTGACCGAAGACGAGTCGAAACACTGCGTGAAGGTTCTGCGGCTTGCCAAAGGCGATGAAATCTCACTCATCGACGGCATTGGGGGCTATTATCTGGCCGCCATCGATGACGCCAACCCGAAACACTGCACATTCAGCATCAGGCAAAAGACCAAGAATTTCTGCCTGCGCCCCTATCGCGTCAGCATTGCCATTGCACCCACAAAAAATATCGACCGCACCGAATGGTTTGTAGAGAAGGCCGTCGAGATGGGCATCGATGAGATTACGATGCTGGTGTGCCAACGGTCGGAACGGCGCAGTGTGAACATGGAACGGATTGAGAAGATTGTGCTGTCGGCCATGAAGCAGTCGATTAAGGCCTACAGACCGCTGCTGAACGCGCCAACGCCGTTTGCCGACTTTGTCACATCGCCGCGCAACGGACTGAAACTCATCGCGCACTGCATGGAAACCGACCGTGTGTCGCTGAAATCGATGGTAGGCGCCGAGCGTGATTACACAGTGCTGATTGGGCCTGAAGGTGATTTCTCGCCCGAAGAAGTTGAACTGGCTGTCAGGAACGGCTATCAATGCGTTCATCTGGGCCCGAGCCGTCTGCGCACCGAGACTGCCGGTGTTGCGGCCTGCCACACCATCAATCTGCTAAAACAAGAAGAATGAGACGCTCGTTCAAACCGATACTGATTGCAGCCTTGCTGCTTGTCGGCGCCTTACAGATGCAGGCGCAGCCCGTGCGCATCGCCCTGCTCAAATACAATGGCGGCGGCGACTGGTACGCCAACCCCACATCGCTGCCCAATCTGATTGAGTTCTGCAACAAAAACATCGGCACCAACATCAACCCCGAGCCCGCCACAGTCGATGTGGGCAGCGCCGAACTGTTCAACTATCCGCTTGTGCACCTTACCGGCCACGGGAACATCGTCTTTTCCGAGTCCGACGTGCTGAACCTGCGCAATTATCTGGCTGCGGGCGGTTTTCTGCACATCGACAACAACTACGGCATTGAGCAGTACGTGCGCCGCGAGATGAAGAAAGTTTTACCCGACCAAGAGTTTGTCGAGTTGCCGTTCAGTCATGCCATCTACCACACTGTTTATCAATTCGATAATGGTCTGCCAAAAATCCACGAGCACGACAATCTGCCGCCGCAGGGCTTTGGCCTGTTCATCGACGGGCGGCTTGTATGCTTCTTCAGCCACGAGTGTGATTTAGGCGACGGTTGGGAAGACATCAGCGTTCACAACGACCCAATGGAAAAACACATTGAAGCCCTGCAGATGGGTGCCAACATCGTAAGTTTTGTGTTCAGCCACTGATTCATTGAAGTCCGAAAATTTTTGGATAAACATTTAAATTCGCTCATTAACAACCAATTATAACCAGCAGCAATCATCTATGTCCGATGTCTGTTGTCTGAAGTCTGTTGTCCTAATACAGAAGTCTGTTGTCTAAAACCCGATTTTCGGCGTGACCATGTCTTCGATAATCAAGCCGATGCAGCCCTTTGTTTCGGGGTCAACATCCAAACGATTGGGGGCAGAGAGAATATATTCGACCGGATTGGTTTTCCTGCACGAGAATTCGATGTTTATATTGAAATTGTCTTGCGAATTGTCATACAGGATCTCACCTGAATCATCGCGAATCACCAGCGACACAACACCGTTGTAGAGCGAATCGGAACAGATGGTTATGCGGTAGTCTTTGCCCTGAATCAGTTCACCGTATACGCATTTGCTCTCGCCTGGCGCAAAGGCGAAACTCACCGACGAACTGTTCAGCGCGTAGGCAAAGCGCCCGTTGTCGTGGTGCTGCTGCTGATAGTTTTTTTTGTAGAAATCGAAACAATCTTGTGCGTTAAGTTGCACAAAAACAAAGGAAAGTAGAGCCGATAGTATGATTTTGGCCGACATCAGAAACCTTTGACGGGGGTTATCATGTGCTCAACCAAAATGCCGATGCACCCCATCTCAGTGTCTTTTCTCACAAATATCAAATCGGCATCTTCTTGTGCTTCGGCATAGCGGCTGGTTCCGGGAACCGAAATCTCAACGTAAATCTCACGCGACTGAGTTACGGTGAACTCAAATTCCGATGCAAAACCGTCTTCAGAGTTGTCGTAAAGAGTTGATTCGGTTTCTGCGTCAATCAGTCGCATAATGATGCCTTCGCCCAGCACTTGGTCGTGGCAGAACGAAATGCGGTAGTCGCGGCCGTTGTAAATGGGAACCGAAATACGCGATGTCTGGCCTTTGACAAACAGCGCGCTACGCGAGTTGTCGACAACGCGGTAATAGATGTTTTTGCTGGTTCGGCAACTGTCTTTATGATAGCCCCAGCATCTGCGCATTGAATAATCGTGAGTTTGCGCATGTCCGAACAGCGGGCATACAACCAACAGAACCAATATCACTTTCAACAACTTACCGTTCATTGTCCTTAATTTGTGAATGTTATTTTAATAGTACGTGTCGATGGCGAGACCTTTCGTCCGTCATTGGTGCGCAAAATTATATCTTTTAAGTAAAAAAACTTAAAAATCGACTCTTTATTTAATAATTGCTCGACAAACTCTTCAGAAAAGACATTGCCGGTGTTGGTCTGAGTCACTTTCTGGCCCAGTGCAAATGCGCTGAAAACAAAACTCTCGACCTTTGCCCCCGCAAGATTGACAAAAACCGTATCGTTCTTGAGCAGAAGATTGCGGTCAATCATAAAATGATCGCTGTCAATTAGTTGGCCGCCCACAATGAGCAATGTGTCCGATTCATCGTAGCAGCGGTCAGTGTTTTGTGCCGATAATGCCACCGACGACATTACGATGATGGCGGAAAGTATTAATCGTATTTTTTTCATAGTTCTGATTTATCCAGGGCTATCCAAACTCACTGACGTTCTGCAGCAACTGCTTGCTGATAATCTTCAGGTTCTTGCCGTCGATTTTGATTATCTTGTCGTTATGAAGTTCTTTAAGGATTCTGATGGCGCTCTCGGTCGACATTCCGCAGAAATCGGCCACATCGCGACGAGTGAGTTGCAAGTTGAACTCATCGGCATTGTAGACATTGTTGGCGAAATGCAACACCGCATCGGCAATTCGTCCGTTCAACTGTTTCTGAGTCAAACTGATAACTCTCTCATGCTCATCAACCGTAACCTGGTTGAGTTTGCCAATCACCATTTCGGCAAAATCCGGATTCACACGAATGAGTTGCTTGACCACATCAGCCGTGACCGACATCACACCCGATGCCCCGACACTGGCCACCGAATAGAGATAGACACCCTTATTATAAAGCGACGAAAGCCCGACAATCTCGCCCGGCTTGACAAACCGCATAATCAGATTTCCATTCTTATACTCTTTGTAGGCTTTCATCAATCCTTTTTCGACGAAATAAACATTCGATGCAAACGCACCTTGCTTGCATATCATTTCCGCCTTGTTGTAATTCAATGCCACGCTATTTGCCTGAACCATATCCATCTGTTCGGCTGTCAGCAACTTCGACCATTCAGATATAAGATTTATTTCATGCATAATTGAATGTTTAAACAATTTTGTGTGAAATTAGTCATAGTTTTATATTTTCCAAAAAATAAGATTACATATTTTTGCAATTGAAAATTGGGGGATCTTTGTAATCATTATTTCATGTTGATGCCAACAATTGCGGGTGACGCTTGTAAAACGAACAATAACAATATGAAACAAAGTAAAAACACGGTTTTGCTGGTCGACGATTCGGCCACGAACAATCTGCTGCTGCAAGTGGTTTTTGAGCAAAACGATTTTGCGGTTGAAGTGGCGTTCTCTGGAAAGGACGCGCTGAAAATTCTGAAACGCAAACACATCGACGCTGTGTTGCTCGACCTTATGATGCCCGGCATGTCGGGATTCGAAGTGCTGACCGCAATTAAGGAAAATCCGGAAACAAAAAATATCCCGGTAATGATTGTCAGTGCCGACAGCGAGCGTGCCGACGCCGACAAAGCCCTTGAACTGGGTGCTGAATATTATTTTGAGAAGCCGCTGCAACTGAACGAGATTGTTGAGAAAGTGAAAAGCGCACTCGCATAACTATCTCACACTCAACACAGCAGCAAAGCAATGAACTACCTGCAAGCCGAGAACATCACAAAATCGTACGGCGATCTGGTGCTTTACAGCAACATCAGTTTGAGCGTCGAACGAGAGCAGCGCGTGGCAATCATTGCCAACAACGGCGCGGGAAAGACATCGCTGCTGCGAATTCTGGCTGGCGCCGACACCCCCGACTGCGGCAGCGTGACCATACGCAACGACCTGCGGCTGGGCTATCTTGAGCAAAGCCCAAAACTGAATCCCGAACGCACTGTCATTGAAGAAGTTTTCGAGTCGTCGGATGTGACGCTGCAAACCATCAAAGAGTATGAGATGGCCTGCCGCGACAACAATACTGAACGGCTGGCTAATGCCACAAGCGCGATGGACGCCGCCAAAGCCTGGAACTACGAAGCACGCATAAAGCAGATTCTCTCGCAACTGAATATCAACAACTTCGAGCAGAAGGTTGGCCAACTGTCGGGCGGACAGAAAAAACGTCTGGCGCTGGCAAAAACGCTCATCGACGACCCCGACATCCTGATTCTCGACGAGCCCACCAACCACTTGGACCTTAATATGATAGAGTGGCTCGAAGCGTTCCTGAACTCATCGAAATCGACGCTGATAATGGTCACTCACGACCGCTATTTTCTGGACCGTGTGTGCGACATCATATACGAGATTGACGACCATCAGATTTTCAAGTACCGCGGCAACTACTCTTACTTCCTGGCCAAACGCGAAGAACGTATCTACAACCAAAACAGCGAGATAGAGAAGGCTCGGCAACTCTACAAAAAGGAACTCGACTGGATTCGGCGGATGCCGCAGGCGCGCGGAACAAAGGCCAAATACCGCATCGACGCGTTCGAAGACATCAAAGCCACGGCCTTCAAAAACACCCGAAGCGAATCGATGCAAATCGACATAAAAAGTTCACGGCTGGGCACGAAAATCATCGACCTTTTCAGCATCGACAAACGGTTTGGCGACAAGGTGCTGCTCAACGACTTCACCTATCAGTTCCGCCGCGGCGAGAAAATCGGCGTTGTGGGCGCAAATGGCGCTGGCAAGACCACGCTGCTGAACATCATCACGGGTAACGAGCCCTACGACCGCGGACGGATTGAAATCGGCACAACCATCAAAATCGGCTACTACAAGCAGGAAGAAATGTCGTTCGACGAGAACAAACGCGTGATTGAAGTGATTCAGGACGTTGCCGAAGACATTGCCGTTGGCGAAGGCACAAGGCTGTCGCCCACGCAGTTCCTGAACTATTTTCTGTTCCCGCATCAGATGCACTACGCCTACGTGAGCAAGTTGAGCGGCGGTGAGCGCAAGCGCCTTTACCTGATGACGGTGCTGATGCGCAACCCAAATTTTCTGATTCTCGACGAGCCCACGAACGACCTTGATATTGTGACACTTAACGTGCTGGAAGACTATCTGGCGAAGTACGACGGCTGCGTGCTTATTGTCTCGCACGACCGCTATTTTATGGACAAGGTGGTGGACCATCTGTTTGTGTTTGAAGGCGATGGAAAGATTAAGGACTATCCTGGCAATTATACTCAATACCGCGACTGGAAAAACAGTCAGGTGAAAGCCGAAACGGCGGCCGCAAAGCCCGAACAGCCGCAGCAGAAGCCGCGTGAGCGAGCCGACGCCAAACGCCGTATGACCTTCAAGGAACGCAAAGAGTTTGAGCAACTTGAATCCGAAATTGAGCAACTCGAAACCGAAAAAAGTCAGATTGAAGCGGCACTGTCGGGTGGCGAGAGCGACGCAAAGAAAATCACCGAACTCTCAACCCGCTTCGACGAAGTGAGCCGCCTGCTCGACCAAAAAACCGACCGATGGATTGAGTTGAGTGAGATAGAAAGCAATTGAAAATTGAAACAGCCCGAACGCTACCGAAAAGTGATTGACTGGTTCAGCCTGAATATGCCGACGGCACAGACTGAACTGCACTACTCGAACGCCTACGAGTTGCTGGTGGCGGTGATTCTGTCGGCACAATGCACCGACAAGCGCGTAAATCAGGTCACCCCTGCCCTTTTCCGCCGCTTTCCCGACGCCCAAGCGATGGCTCAAAGCACGGTTGACGAGATTTTTGAGTTGATAAAAAGTTGCTCGTTCCCCAACAACAAGGCCGCGCACCTGCTCGGAATGGCGCAGATGCTGACCTACAGATTCGACGGCAAGGTTCCCGACAATATCGAGCAGTTGCAGCAGTTACCTGGCGTAGGCCGCAAGACCGCCAACGTGATTCTGGCTGTCATCTACAACAAGCCCGCGCTGGCTGTCGATACGCACGTGTTCCGCGTCTCGGCACGCATCGGCCTGACCGTAAACGCCAAGCGCCCCATCGACACAGAACGTCAGTTAGTCGAAAACATCGCGCCCGAACTATTGCCGATTGCGCATCATTGGCTAATTTTGCACGGACGCTACGTCTGCACCGCACGCAAACCGAAGTGCGAAAGTTGCGGATTGTCAGACTGTTGCGCCTATTTTGAAAACGAAACCCAAAAGTGATGAAACGCCACTTGCCGAAACTGTCAATAGTAACCTGCTTTCTGCTGATTCTGTGTCTGCTGGCCACATCGTGCGCCACACAGAAGAAGCGCTACAAAGGCTACGCGCCCTGCCCGTGCGAGAAAAACAAATAGATAATTCATCTAAAAAAAACTCACTTTCGATGTTCCAAAACAATGATTCTTCGATGATTTATTTCAAATCACGATAATCATTGGCATTTTTGTTTCTATATTTACGGAACAAGCCGTCCGCGTGCCGGCATTAATGAGAAAGATTATGAGCAACGAAAAAATTGAAAACAACACACTCTTGTACAAGGTGCTTGTACACATGTCGGTTTGCATATTCATACTGATAATGCCCGTGCTGCTGTCGCTGCACAACAACTTCCAATTCGCCTTCATTTTAGAGCACTCGTGGATTCCGACATTCTTCTACTTCATCATCTTCTATGTCAACTATTTAGTGCTGGTTGACCGAGTTTTCCTGAACAAGAAGAAACTGGTTTTCTTCCTGTCGAACGCCGCTTTGATGCTGCTTCTCGCCTATCTCGACCAAACTCTGAAACCGTATTTGTTCCATCATTTCGTATGGCAGATTCCGCACCGCCCGATGTTCTTTGTTTATGGCATTCTCATGGATATGCTGACAATGGTGCTGCCGCTGGTGCTGGCCGTTGCTTTCAAAACCTACGACCGCTGGCAGCAAATGGAACGCAAACAGCAGGAAAGTGCAAACGCTCAACTTCAAACCGAACTGAAACATCTTGAATATCAGATACAACCGCACTTTTTCTTCAATTCGCTCAACAACATCTACTCACTGGTCGACATTTCGCCCGAGCGAGCCAAAGAGACCATCCACAACTTGAGCAAACTGATGCGCTATCTGCTCTACGAGACCAACAACTCGCTTGTTCCGCTCGACGGCGAAATAACCTTTATGTCGAAATACATTGAACTGATGAAACTGCGCACCGCCGCCAACACAAAGGTTGAATACTCGTTCCCAACCAACACCAACGGCATAATGGTGGCACCGCTGCTGTTCATCTCGCTCATCGAGAACTCGTTCAAGCACGGAATCAAACCAATGGGTACTTCTGATTTGATTTTCAAGATGGAAATCGACGGCACAAAAGTGATTTTCACCACAGAAAACCCCTATTTTGAGAAAACCGGTCCCGATCTTTCGGGCGGCTCGTCAATCGGGCTCGAGAACATCCGCAAGCGGCTCGAACTGCTCTACAACGGGAAATCTGTTTTCAACACCCGCATCGAAAATGATAAATATTTTGCATATTTGTCGATAGACACTAACACTGTTGAACACAAATAAAACGCACCATAATGGAACAAAAAATAACCTGCCTGATTGCCGATGACGAGCCCATGGCTCTCGAACTTATTGAAAGCTACGTCAACAAAACCCCGTTCCTGGAACTCAGGGGCAAGTGCATCAACGGTTTCGACGTGCTCGACCTGCTGGCCAAAGAGCAAATCGACCTGCTGTTTCTCGACATTCAGATGCCCGGACTGAACGGCCTTGAACTCTCAAAAACGCTGCGCAAGAAAAACCGCGTCATCTTCACCACTGCTTTTGACAAGTACGCCCTTGAAGGGTTCAAGGTTGAAGCACTCGACTACCTGCTCAAGCCATTCGACTACAACGAGTTCCTGACAGCCGCCAACAAGGCTCTCGAGTGGTTCTCGCTTCAACGTTCTGGCAAACAGCCTGTTACCAGCAACGACTACATGTTTGTGAAAGCCGACTACAAGCAGATAAAAATCGATTACAGCGATATTTACTATTTCGAAGGATTGAAGGACTACGTGAAGATTTGGCTGAAGTCGCGTCCGCGCCCGATTCTGACGCTGATGAGCCTGAAATCGCTCGAAGAGACTCTGCCCGCCGACCGTTTCATGCGCGTTCACAGGTCGTACATCATCGCGCTTGACGCAATCAAATCAATCGAACGCAACTGTGTGATTATCAATGACCAACCCATTGCGGTGGCCGACAAATACAAGGATATTTTCAACGAGTTTGTAAACCGAAAATCGGTGCAATAAGCCCGCAACTTTATACCACAACACAACAAAAAAAGCCATCCTGCACTTGCAAGATGGCTTTTTTTATGGTAGGTGCCTTTTTACTGGCAATCAGTGTTGACCAGCATACGGTATGTTTTGTTATCTTTCTTAATCTCAAACATTTTCACGATGTCAACAGCATTGCATTCGCACTCAAGCGTAACAGGCGTACCGTTCATGACAGTGGCTGTGTCGTGCCATGTGAAATCTTTTCCGGCCATTTTGCATTTTTCCATTTTGACGCTGTTGCCTTCGCTGTCAATCAATCGCAAATCGCTCATATAAATCTCGAACTCGTAATCTTTCTTATTACGGTTTTCGATATTGAATGTCAAACGGATTTTGTTACCGTAACGCTTGCAGCCTTTGAAGGTCACGAAAACACCGCTTTCAATTTCTGACGTCATGCCTTCGCCTTCAACAACATCACTCTCAGCATTAACACTGTCGCTGACGGCTGCTGTTGTCTGATTTACGGCACCAGTCTGTCCTGCAAGTTCCATGCAACGGTCGTAGCACTCTTTGCAGACTTCGGGAACCGAGTAGAGCAATGCCGATGCATCGCCGTCGCGGCCTTGTGCCTTCAATGCGTTAGCACGCGATATAACCATGTCGCACTGCGAGTTGTAGAACTCGATTATCTTGTTCTTGCCCTGCTCAACAAAAGCCTTGAACTGGCCGCGTTTCGGATCGAGACTCTTTATTGCCTGCGCATAGGCCTTGCTCTCATTTTGTCCTGCACCTTTAACATCGACCGATGTCTGGCTGAATACGTTGCCTGTTGCATTATCAACAACAAACATATTGACTGTCAGGCTGAGAGCGTGCATCGGCGGCGCAGTTGCCGTCAGATCCTTGCTCAAAACATCGACTGTGGCGCGGATTGAGAACATTGGGTTGCTGCCCTCGCCTGCCAAACCGTTCAGAGTGCAAATCTTGCGTATTTTGCTCTCTAGCATTGTTTTTGCGCTGGCTGGCATTGCATTGTCATCAATCACCGGTGCAAGTGCTATACGGGCGGCATCGTCCGATTTGCCCAAATTGTTTTGTGCCTCAGCGGCAAACATGGTTGCCAGCCCGACACCTATCATTAACAATAATTTCTTCATAATACACAGTATTTATTGAACTTCGGTTTTTACTTCTCGCCGATTATCAGCCATGCTTCGCCCAAACCGCGCATATAGACTTTCGATTCAAGATTGAACGATTCAGAAACAAACTTTTTCAGATTGTTTACAAACGTGCGAGTATCCATCGCTCTTTGGCGGCCGTTGCGCTCATAATACATAGGTATGCGAACCTGCTCGTAGCGCTGGAAGTTTTCAGTGCCATCACTCAGGCTGAAACGTCCGTTCACGGTGTTGTCGGCCATCCAATCTTCAATGAATATGCCAAGTTCGTCGGTCTCGCCATTGTAATCGACATCGTCGCTAAGATTGACTTCGCTGCCATCGAACACTTTCACCATAATCTTAACCTCGCGGCCATTGTTGAACATATCGTCAAAATGAGCCTGCAGACGGCCTGTGAACTCATCCATGTGGCTCAGCACTGCTTCTTCAATCAGCAACTCGACCGATGCCGCCGAACTTGGGCTGCCAACGCCTGTCGAACTTGCAATATTCTTGCTGGTATAAGCATCCAATCCGTTGAGTGTGTACATGATACTGTTTCTCGGGCCCTGTTTTACGACCGAAAAATCAAGGTCCATAATAATATCAGCCTTGGCTGTGCGTTTGAGCACATCAACTGGCGATTCTGCAACACTACTGCCGCCCGCGCCGGTAATCATAGCGCTCTCCGCTGACTCGTTGCCGATATTGCGCAACTCCTGCTCAAGGTCTTTCAACGGGAACTCCCGGTCGGCCATCATACCACTGATTTTCGAAATGGCCATACGCAGTTCGGCATCGTTCTGAAGAGCCTTCTTGTAGTCTGGCAAATCCTGATTATCGAACTTAGTCATGTAACCTTTTGATATACAATAACGATCGCTCGGAACCACCATAATTGTTGGTTTTTTTGCCTGTCCCATCACACTGCTGACGGCTAACACCAATGCTGCCGAGAATAACACAATCTTTTTCATAGTATTGTTATTTATTGATTATCAACTAAAAACCACTATTCAATTTCCTTGCAATGCCCTGACGTTCCATCTCTTTGCGAAGCTCGTCGTAGGCGATTGACAACTCAACACCAACCTTGTAGGTCTTTTTGTTAACTTTTACACGGTCGGTTGAAACGCCATCAGTACTGAGATTTACATATTGCAGATATTGCCCGCCAGGCTCAAAGAATTTTGTAAAATATGCTTCATGCGTAGTTGCGGCGTTCGGGTCGGTTACAATGGCCGGTGTTGGTGCTGCCGAGCCATTGCTGCCTGCCGGGAATCCACGGAAAATTGCGCAAGCCACGCCTTGTGCCTTGGCATCGCGGACGGCATCTTCGGCGGTTTTGCCATAGCCCCACACTTTAACCAGCTTTGTGCCATCGACACCAACTGCCAATGTGGCAACTTCGTAGTTGTATTGGCTGTTGTATTCCAGTTTTCTAACCTTGTTTCGCGATTGCGCGTTTGTGGCACCGCACACCAGCAACATTGATATTGCACTCAATGCCACTGTTTTAATCAATCTTCTCATAATTTAAAATTTTAAAATTTGTTTCACATTTCTAATTAGTCACTGCCTTTTTTCTGGCATCACATATTATAGACGCACAAACATCAGAATTGGATGCGTACACCTAAATTAATATTTGTTCCGGCACGTCCATCGAATAATTCAGAATATTTCACGCCCATATCTTTCGATTTGCTGTCTTCGGTATCTTTCGTAAGCGAAGCGTTGCCCATTTCGGCATAATAATTCAATCCGCCAACAAGTTGCACATCATACTTGATATTGACAGCCAGTTGAGCTCCGACAAAACCGAAAAATCCCTGCACAAGGCAATCGTTGAGATATTTCTTCTTGACTTCAGATTTGAGTGCATCACCCCATTCCAACGCCATTCCAGCCTGGCCGGAAATTGAAACGTTGCGCATAATGAAAAATCCTTTCGAGAAACCCAGTTCACCACCGTAGAACATAAAACTTGCATCATCGTGGCTCCACTTTGCGTGATTATAAGAGTTAAATCCAAGGTGTCCGCCCAGGAAAAACTTAAACTGAGTGATACCGATATACTGTCCCAAAAGCCCTTCAATATTGATGTATGCACCACCAAGCGAGCCGCCGGCACCGCCAATTGTAACGCCAATTCCGGCATCGTTGCTTTGCTCAAGGTACATTCCCGGCTCAAGTTTATGACCGGCAACCTGATAGAATTTCGATGTCGTCTGTTTCAGATTCTCATTGGTATTGCCCTGAGCCATTTGGCTGTTGTTCACCACCTTTTTGGCACGTACTACACCACGGCGGTCAGCATAGACCTGATTGTTTTTGTTCATCCGCAACTCATAGACAAAATAGCGGTCCTCAACGGTCAGGTTCTCTTTTGTACCGATTTTTGCCCTTAGCGGGAACACGCTGTAAAGCGCGGTGCGCACCTTCCACTCTTCAACCTTGGTTTCAAAATCCTTAACCAGATTGTGCACCGAGCCGTTGACCAGCATGCTAAACAATTCGGACTTGCTCTTCTGCTCACCAGTATTGTACTGGCTGGCTTCGTAGGTTGTCGTAGATGATGTCACTCTGGCAAGTTTGAACGATGTGGTATCAAACATTTGGCGTTTGGCTGCCACAACATCAGGGGCGTCTTCATCAAAAATCCACATGTTTGAATAGAAATTGTCCATAGCCTGCGGGACATCCGACAAGCGGAACAAGAATCCTGCAACTTCGCCTTTATAACCATTTTTAACACGATCAACCGGCTTAAATTCCTTACCAAGCGCTTTTGCGGTTTTTCTCCGGGCAGCATCCATCTCGTCATACACTTGGTCCATTGTTTTGATTTTTCCAAAGCAAAGCACCAGCACATACGACTGTTTGATAAGTTTCTCGCCAGCATCCTTCAGTTTCGACATGCCAAGTTTTGCCGCCGAAGCCCTTATCACATCGGCATCAGAAGCATTGTACAGTCCGCGGTTGTAGACCACCGACATATCGAACTTGCCATCATCGGAACGAGAAAACCATTTTGAGAAAATCTGGTTTGGGACCTTCATTGCTTCGAGTTGCTTGCGAACGGCATCAGAACTTGACGATCCCGGCATAACTCTTTGGTCGAGCATGTTGTTGTCGAATTTCTCGGGCACCACAACAGTATTCATGGCAGCCTTGAGTTCCGAACTGTAATTCCCGCCCTCAACCAACAATATTGTAAGCGAATTACGGTTGTATTCTCTCATCTGACCATCTGACGCTGAGCCACTTTGGGCAAAAACCGCACCAAGCTGCATTGTCCCGGCCAATAACGCTATATAAAACAAACGTCTGTTCATGCTTTTGATATTATTTAAATTCAAAAATAGTCAATTAGTGATACCAATTAATAATATGGCATGAAAAAAGTTTAAACCAACACAGCTTGATTATACCAGACGCAGGTTTTCATACTCCACAAACGATGACTTGATGAAGAAAAAAAGCGTTCCAATGACAGAAAATGCCGCCATCCGACATCGCAAAACCATGCTTTTGGGCATTAAATTATGATTATTTCGTCATGTTTTTAGATGACAGATATGCATAAAATAATGATTTTCAACCTAGATGTTTTTCTCTAAAAAAATTTCATATAAATGGTGTTTTTTGTTTGGTAATTAAAAAAATGGTTTTACTTTTGTCTCGGTAAGGTTATAGTTCTTTGAAATGCTTGTTGTAAGGTCTCTTCTTTTTAAGTCTAGAGAGACTATAACCTTTCTCTTCTTTTAGGGCTACAGTATTTTTTTCATGGGTTAATTAATTTGGTTGAATAATATTAGACTATTGCCTTACAGCAAGCATTTTTTATTTTTTAGATGACAACCGCAAGGTTGTTTTTTTTATGCCCGGACGCCAAAATTTTTCAATTTTGAGCGTTACACGGTGAAAAATTGCCACTAAAAAAAATGACAAACAGCCATTTTTTATAGCCAAATAACAATTTTAAACGCCGCAATTAGCCAAAATAGAGTTATTTTTGCTTTTTAGTAATAAAGTGTCTTTTTAAAAACACCATTTTATGAAAAAGACTGTTAAAGGTTTAATAATAAGCATAATATTATTGGTACAGGCTTTTGCCGCCAATGCCCAAACCGACAAGGAATTCTGGTTCTGCATTCCGCAACTCTCCAGCGAACACGAATACGATATTCCCAGACTTGTTATCACAGCCTTTGAAAATAATGCCACTGTGCATATTGATATGCCCCGTCAGAATGATTTTAATCCTGCAACAATAACTGTTCCTGCAAACACTTCAAAAATAATAATGTTCAGTACTCTAGCTGAAGCCCAAACCGTATATAACAGAAAAAGTAAAACCCCACCTGCCGATGCTATTTATTTAGGCAATTACATGAAAGACAATAATCAAGAGAGCAATATACTAGAAAGTGGTTTATTGGGAGAAAGTTGTCAAGTTAAAGACAAAGGAATACATATCACGTCCAATAATTTGATTACCGCCTATCTTGAACGTGGTGTGATAAACAACGATGATATATGGGCACTAAAAGGGCAAAATGCTTTTGGAAAAGAGTTTATTGTTCCATCACAAAACGATTTCCAAAATTTTAATTATAATAATCCTGGTGCTTGGAACTGCATTGACATTGTTGCCATTGAAGATGTTACTGTTAAAGTAACATTGCCTGGCAAAGGAAATGAGCTTGTATCCCTATGGCCTTACGGCGAAAACTCTACTGGCACCTTCAAATTAAAAAGAGGGCAAACTCTATCAATTCAAGCCAAATCGCATGACGCAAGCAAACATTTGGGAGGAACCATTATCACAGCCAACGGAAAAATTACTGTACAATGGAAAGATGACTCGTTATACCTACAACAACCAGCCTTGCCTAAAGATGGAAACAATGGTGAAGGAACATGCTACGATGTAATCGGCGACCAACTCGTGCCTACAAAATTGGCAGGAACCGAATACATTGTAATGCGCGGACAGTTAGGAAATGGCAACAGAAAAAGTGAATATGCCTATATTATGGCTGTTGAAGACGTAGAGACAACTGTCAAACTTAAGACAGATGATGGCCTAACGCTGAATGATATTACTCTTACGAAACGCGGTGAAACAAATCATGTGCGACTCAACAACGGCCTATTAAATTTAGGTAACAAAAAAAACTATAATGCGCTATATATAAGTGCAACAAAAAAAATCAAAAGCCCACAAACAGGAAACGACACCATTGTTCCAGCTCAAATAATAGTAATGCACATGGCCGGTTTCGGTTGTGAAGTTGGCGGTGCCATTCTGCCAACAATAAACGGCTGCACTGGCTCTACCGATGTATCAGTCTGCCGCTCAACAAACGAAGGTTTCTATTTGAATATAATGTGCAAGAAATCATGTAAAGACGACTTCAAAATAAATGTGAACGGGAACGACTATACTTTACCTGGAACTTGGTTTAAAGAGATACCAGGCACTGGTAAGGATTTATTACCAGATGGAACCATGAACAATTGGTGCTATTTGAACCAAGACCACGTAAAATTCTCGTCAACAAACTCTGATGGCATAGTTTCAATTCCTGCAGTAAACACAGGCAGCGTAGTAAAAGTCAGCAACCTAACAGGTTTATTTCACCTTGCTATAATAAACGGCGGTACAAGTTCTGGCTGCCGATATGGTTACTTCTCTGATTTTTCGAACAATATGGGAAAGGCTGTGGTGGCTGGTGATGAATTTAATTCCGAGTATGATCGTTTCTGCGTTGGCGACACTGTAACTCTTTCAGCTGCTGGCGGTTGGAGATACCAATGGAGTTTCATCAAGCCTGCAGGTGTAACCATCGACAACGGAACCGATGACACTTTCATTTCAACCAACACGCTGACATCGGAACAAATGAAAACCCAACGCGAACCGGAAGTCAAACCTATTGAAGGATTTAACCGTTACAAAGTACTAATAAGCCGCCGTTGTTGGATGCGTCAAGTTCCCATCGAAGTTGGTGACATAACACTTCAACCCCAAGACACCATAATTAACGTATGGGCATTGGGCTATCCAAAGATCACTGCGGAGTGTATAAAAGACCAAGCTTCACCGTGCAGTCCATCACAAGTGGTTTTGGACAATCAAACCGATGAAAAAGGCTACCTTGTGAACTATGTTTGGAAAATCAGCGATGGAGACACAACAATAGTGAAAAAAGGTCGAGACTTCGGCAATGACACTCTGACCAATGAAAAAAATGGCAATATTACAGTTGACAAAGGCGACAAGAGCAGCAACGCTCTGTTCTTGATAAACAACACCGCTCATGACGTCAACTACACAGTTACTCTTGAATCTTCGATTGAGTACAACTGTCCATCGATAGCGACTAAGAGTTTTATTGTCTGCCCGAATGTTGAAGCAGAGCTGAAATTTGCAGATACCGACTCTAAAAATCAGCCAACAAGCAGATGCCAGCCGCTGACTGTCAATTTCAAGAGCCTGCTGAAGGGTCCGTTTACAAGAATCAATGTATTCTATGGCGATGGTGGAAACAATCCGTACCAAACACCGGACCGTTCTGAAGTTTTAAACAATCCCGATCCAATAAATGGCTATAATTTCCCATTCAGTCATCAATACCGCAACTTCAGTAAAAAAGACACAACTTATCGGATAAAGATACAGATTATAGATGAAACACCAGGCCACGGTTGCGAGAGTTGGGACTCACTTGACGTGCAAGTATTCGGCTATGTGAAAGCACAGTATGTGATCGACATGAGCAGTTCGTGCTCACCGCTGACAACAACATTCAAGAACAACTCAATTGGCTGGGGTGATCCTACGAAAAACCAAAAAATGCAATATACGTGGTCGTATGGTACGCCGACATCTGGCACACCGCCCACTTCCGGAACAGAATCAACTTCCGACTTCACACTAACCTATGAGAACAATGGCTCTGCACCTGTTGTCTATCGCAATATCGGCGTAAAAGCCGTGAGAGTTAACGGCAATGGCACCACTTGCGAAGACGTACAACTCCGTGATTCTCTGGTAATTTATCCAAAATTCACAGTTGACTATATTGTGACGCCTATGCGTGACTGCAACCCAATGATAGCAACGTTCACCAACTTGTCGAGTGACCTTTCGAACGAGACGCAGTTCACATGGTACTTGGGCGATGGAACAACAGAAAAAGGCAACAGCACTATCGCTCATACCTATTCACACACCAAACCCGATATTCAAAACTACACAACTGCGCTTGCCGGTGAGAGCCAGTGGGGATGCCGCGATTCAGTTTCAAAGGCGACATTGGCCGTCATGCCATATTTGAATCCGAAATTCACTCTTGACTATGATGCAGCAGGTTGCTCACCTTTGACTGTAAAATTGAAGAACAACACACCTGCTCACGCCTACAAAGCCGGACTGAAGTGGGAAATAACCGACCCGACAGGTTCGTATAACAACACAACTCTGCAAAATGCAATTCAAAACGATGAAGCCACACTAGAATTCGTGAATCTGACGGGCGAAATACAAACAATTAAAATCAAACTTATTGACGAATATGTTGACGCGCTGAACAACAACAAAACATGTTCTGAATTCTATGAACGAGAGTTAACAATCAAGCCTAAAATTGTTGCTGCCATAACACCCGACAAAACATCGATGTGCGACAGCACCGAAGTGAAATTCACCAACGGCAGTGTATTTGCAGGAACCCACACCTTCGCTCCACCCACCGACTACTGGTGGACATTCGACGACGGAACTGCAACCCGCACTAACAACACCGACCCAGTCAAACACATCTACCGCAACAACGACGGTACTGACGGCACTACCCCGAAACCGTTCAAGGCTTCACTCGTCGCATCGGCCAACGGCTGCTCGGATACGGCAACAACCGAAAACATTTACGTTTACCCGAAAGTGAAGGCCGCATTCGGCTACTTGAAAGCTTCAGAATGCTATTCCGAACAAAGCGGTAAGGTTGAAGCAACCATGCTGAACAGTTCGCTGAACGCCGACAAGTATGTGTGGAAATTCGGCGACAGTTCGACAGACGAGACAAAAACCGATAAAAACAATTTCAATCATAACTACTTGAATACCAGTACCGACGGCAACAGCATATCGACTTACACCATAGAACTGACAGCAATGAACAGCGCAAACGAAAGTTGCCGTGATGTTGCAACAAAGACGATAGAAATCTACCCAAAGGTGACCGCCGCCTTTGAACCGACAGACAACGCTACTGGCTGCTCGCCACTTACAACCACATTTACCAACAGTTCAAAAGGTTATGGTCTGACATACGCATGGAACTACGACCATGACAATCTGCAATCGGCCGAAACGGCTGCCACACACACACACACATTCGACAATGTGGAAGCCGCCACACATACCTATAATGTTAAGCTGACGGTTACCGACATCAACAAGTGTAAATCGGAAATCACAAAGCAGGTTAACGCATACCCGCACGTGGTTGCCGACTTCACCTACGAGAAAGATGCCGTCTGCACCCCCTACCCTGTAACATTCAATTTCCCTGCAGCTGCAATCAACGGCACTCAGTTTGTGTGGGACTTTGGCGATGGCAGCGGTGAAACCAGAACCGACAAGCAATCGTTCAAGCATACATTTGATAATGACGCTCTCAATACAGTTAAAACATACAATATCAAACTTGTATCGACCGACCTTAACACTGGTTGTACCGATAATATCACAAAACCTATTGAAGTTTATCCGCAGCTGAAACCCGCATTCACTCAAGATGTTACTGAAGGTTGCAACCCTCTACCAGTACAATTCACCAACCAAACAACCGGCCTTGCCGACTACCTGTGGGATTTCGGCGACAGCCAATCATCGGCTGAGACAAGCCCCAAACACCTGTTCAGGCACTTCAAACTGACCGACCAAGTGTACAATGTGGTGCTGACAACCACTCAGACCGCAACAGGCTGCGTAAAAACTGTAAACCAACCCATTACGACATACTCGTATGTTCAGGCAAAATTCGGTATCAACGAGACTGTAGAGAACTCTAATGGTACGGAAGCTGCCGTTGTTTTAGGCGGTTGCACACCATTTGATGTAACAATAACCGACTCGTCGAAACTGACAAGCGCCGGAACCTGGTATTGGGACTTTGGCGATGGCACAACATCAGCCAACCGTCAGCCAAGTAGCCGTGTCTACACCAACGATGACAACACTTATCCGCTTGAGAATAAAAACTATACCATTTCGCTCGTTGTCACCAACGACCACGGTTGCCACCACGACACGACACAGACCATTGTCGTCTATCCGCGCTCTGTACCAGATTTCGATGGCAACTTTACTGGTTGCGAACCATTGACGGTAACATTTGAAGACAAATCGATTGTGGATGCTAAAACGCAATATTTCTGGACGTTCAGCGATGGCTCAACCATTGTCGAGAAACCGCCTTTCAATAAGATATTCCACAACTACGACTACGAGAACAACAAGAAATACGAAGTAAATCTCAAAACTACAACAGAATACAACTGTACCGATGAGATTACGAAAGAGATTGAAGTGTATGCCAAACCATTGGCTCGGTTCATCCCGCTGATCGACCGCGCTTGCCCACCGTTCGATGCTGAATTTATGAACACATCAATCGGTACCGATCTGACATACAACTGGAATTTTGACAACGGAAAGACTGAAAGCACAACCAGCAAGGACAATCAGAAAGTGGAATACACCAATGATACCGAAGATCCCATCACGTTCAATGTCGAACTGATGGTTGAATCGGCGTTGGGTTGCCGCGATACAATGGTGAACCCAATGATTACCTTCCCGAATGTTATTGTCGACTTCAAGTTCGATACAGCAGGCTGTAGCCCGCACACCATCAAAATTGAGAATCTGTCGACCAAAACCACAACGAACCACTTGTTCGATTTTGGCGAAGGCAGCTCATCTGTGGCCGACGAACCAACATTCACCTACTACAACACCACAGACAATGACCAAACGCTGACAATCACCTATATAGGTTCGTCGAAATACCAGTGTACCGATACCATCAAAAAGAACGTTACGGTCTACATCAACCCAAATGTTGATTTTGTGGCACACACACCTTCACAACGCTACCCCGATGATACAGTTTACTTCGAGAACTACACGCAAGACGGACCGTGGACATACCAATGGGATTTTGGTGACGGCAAGAATCTAAGAACTGACGAGAAATACTTCATGTATAAATACGGCAAATGGGGAGCAAACAAGGATGACAACATTTTCCACGTTACGCTGCACGTTGAGACCGAGCACTGCGAAAACACAATGACTCACGATGTCATCATCCTGCCGCCTTATCCACGCATCGAGATTTTGAACAAGAAACCATCGGGATGTGTTCCGTTAACTGTTCAGTTCAGAATAAATCAGGAATACTGCAACACCTTTGAATGGAATTTTGAAGACGGCACAACATCGACAGAGCCAGAGCCAATTCACGAATTTACCGAGCCTGGTATCTACAACGTGAAACTGACAGCCGAAGGCGATGGCGGCTCACACTATGACTATGAGATTATTACCGTGTATGAACTTCCGGAACCGGAATTCACCACAACACCAAAATACGTTATGCTGCCCGACCAGCCAGTGCAGTTCTTCAACTCGACTCGCAACGGCAACACATACATTTGGGACTTTGGCGACGGAGAATATTCGACAGACCTTAACCCGTATCACCAGTACACCAAAGAAGGTTTCTACGATGTGAAACTTATCGCTTTCAGTTCGCAGATGTGCACCGATTCGATAATCAAATACCAGGATGTTGAAGTGAGCGGCGCCGGCTATATCAAGTATCCGAACGCGTTCATTCCGTCAGACGAAAGCCCTGAAGACGGAACCTACCCCACACCTGACGATGTTGACAACGTGTTCCACCCCATATGGCATGGTGTGAAAGAGTACGACCTATGGATATTCAACCGCTGGGGCGAGCAACTCTTCCACTCAACTGATGTGAACGTAGGATGGAATGGCAGATATGCCAACAACGGCGCGAAGCTGGGCCAGGATGTTTACTTCTGGAAAGCGAAAGGAAAATTCGAGAATAATGTACCCTTTAAAATAGCCGGAGACGTAACCCTTATCCGCAGATAAAGAAATGAGAAGATTAGGTTTAATAATATCGACAATATTTTTGATGACGGGATTAAGGACTCAGGCTCAAGACCCGCAATTCACGCAATTCTATTCAAACCCGCTGTATCAGGCGCCATCGTTTGCCGGAGCCATATCCGGATACCGTGTCAGCGCCGTCTACCGCGACCAATGGCCAAAGATGCCCGGTCTGCTGACAACCATCAACGTGGCAGCCGACGCAAACCTTGATAAAATAAACAGCGGTATTGGAATCATCGCTTTGCGCGATATGGCCGGCTCCGCCAACTACAGCAACACATACGTGGGACTGCTCTACGCCTACAACGTACGCATAAACCGACGTACATACTTGCGTCCGGGATTGGGATTCTACTACACTCAGCACACTCTCGACCGTGAGAAACTGATTTTTGCCAGCCAACTCTATTCCGATTCTGACATCCAACCCATTCTGCCCGAAGAGATATTCAAACGTTATGCCTTCGACGGAAGTGCTTCTCTTCTACTCTCTATGCGCAACAGCTGGGTTGGCATCACCGCCGACCACCTGATGCGGCCAAACTTTTCGGTAACCGATTTGGCATACAAATATCCAGTCAAATTCACACTGTTCGGCGGTATAAAACTCTTCAAACTCGAACGTCTGATAAGCACAAAACGCCAAACCGTGACCATTGCCGGAAGTTACCGTCACCAAGGTCAGACAGACCAGGTTGATGTGGGACTGTACTGGAGTTATGCACCAATTGTGCTGGGCGTTTGGTACCGCGACCTGCCACTCATCAAAGACTACAGCCGCCGTGATGCCTTATCGATACTGATTGGCTACAACTATCAAGACTTGAACATCGGCTACAGTTACGACTTCACATTGTCACGACTGGTAACATCGACAGGTGGCGCCCACGAAATTTCGCTTTCATACAAGTTCGAAATTGAACGCAAGCACAAGTTCAAAGCCATTCCTTGTCCGGAATTCTAATTACTCAGGGTTTAGAATTGATGAGTTTTGGGTAGATAGCATCTCAACTCTATCCATCACATTTAAGTTTTGGTCAAACGACGGTTCAATGTGTGAACAACATCATTGACAACCCACTTATCAGCCAACAAAAAAGCCTGCTTACGCAGGCTTTATATCATCATCAAATCTACCCGAAATTATCAATCATCTTTTCTCTTTGATTTCTCGACAAGCAGTTTAATATTTTTGCGTTGGTCGAAAATCAATGCAACCAATGTTGTGAACAGCATAATTAAAAGAAGATTCTTTTTAAAGTTGCTATGCGTGTTATTAACGGATACCATTGGTGTAGTAAAATCTTGTATTATTTTAAACGGCTCCGGATAGAAATCTCGTTCAACTTCTCGCTTCTGCTCCAACAGTTCAAATATATCATTATGATACAAATACTTATCTTTTTCGCTAACAATCATCAACGCGCCATTTTTATCCATCTGATATTTTTTGGAAGCATCAAAATAATCAGTTCGTTCAAGACTGTCAAGAATAGCAATCTCTTTGTTGATTCTGTCAATCTTAGCTTGGGTTCCTTCCAGGCGATTCTTATTGCAAATCATTACCCAATTATCATTTCCAAGATATTTGAATAATTCATTTTTAATTTCTGCGAGCATAGCACGATTGTTTGCATTATAAAATTGTGCCTGCACACAAAATACATCGCTCAATCTACTATTAAGTATAACCGTATCACTCTGAGACTTACCACTTAAAGTTTCAAAATCATCCCCGATTCCGTCTCTATTGTAATCAAGGACAAAAGTACTCTTTATACTTCTAATATTACTCGCCAATGAATCAGGCATTTGAGACAAATAATTCCAATTATTTACAAGATTTATAGCCTCAGCCGAATTGATGGCTTTTGATTGAACTATCATTTCGCAATAATAATACATGCTCACGAACTTCCCTTGCCACATGGTCAAAACAACCACTAATGCTATACCGGCAAGATAAAAGAAGAAATTTCGTACTAAAAAGTATATGGTATTAAGCATTGCTAATTTGCACACTCTTCCGAGCCATACAAAAAAACGGCTAATTAGTTCAATCAAATCTATTTCGCGTTCTTCGCTTTCAATAGGTTGTTTTTGATCTTCCATCTTAAAATTATTTAATTGTTAATGAATCAATTATTCGCTCACAATCTGCCATGCGCGGATCTTTCAAACGTCTGAAACATTGAGCGAGCGAATATAGCAAATATCTAACCGTATTCAAGTTGCCACAAGGTTTATAATATTTTTCATCGTCGTCGGTGTTGGTGCTACGCAGATAGTCGGTTATCTCACTGCTGCCATAAGCTGTTCCGCGAGTGCGTACATCGATGTAAAACAGCACGTTATTGTCAAAACCCGAGTTGAGTTCATCAACATAGCACAAGGTTAGCGCCGACGGCAGTTCAACACAATACACCGGCAGTTGTAGATGTTGTGCCACAATGGCATACAAAACAGCAAGGATGTTGATGTGCGCCCGGCCCGTGTTTAGCAACGTGCTCAAGAAGTGCGATTGTGTTGAGAAATCGTCGCTGTATGTATACTTATTTTGATTGAAAAGGAAATGATTAATGATGCGAACCTTCTCAAGCGCAGTCAGCGAACTGTTGAACTCTGTCCAAATGGGTTTGCAAATGCTGTCGATTTTGGCCTTGATGGTATCGATGGTGACGTTGGGGAACAACAGCCGATTATAGACCGCCACTCCGGCAAGCAGATTGTCGGCGCCGGTCCTACTCCATTTGGCCAAATTGCTGGCAATACCGTCGATGCGGATGTCGTGAATCAGATGCTCAAGCATTTTGACGGTGGCGTTGTCGGTGCTTGTCTGCCATACCTTCTCAAGATTGGGAATGATGTCGGCACCACCATTGCGCAAGCGCTGCTGCACAGCCGCCGCAACCGACGGATCAGGATCGTCGAGCAACATTATCAGCGAATCGAACTCCGTTTGGTTCATAATCAAGCGGTTAATCGTTGAAGAACGGTTTCAATCAAATCTTTCATCGAACCTTTGTAACTGCTCGTCGCACTCTTGTTCAGACGGTTGGCGATTATACTGCAGACCGTGATGGCGTTGTGCCCCATCATCGCCGCAAGGCCGTAGATTGCAGAGCATTCCATCTCGTAGTTGGTGATTTTCTTTCCGTTGTACTCAAAAGCCGTGATTTTATCGTTGATTTCGGCATCCTGAATAGGCAAGCGCAGAACGCGCCCCTGCGGACCGTAAAATCCTGGTGCGGAAATGGTTACACCCTTGCGCATATCGAATCCAACCTTGTTAAGCAACTCAGGCGATGAATTTACAAAGTAAGGCGATGCTAGAAGCGGATTCCAATTCATATATTTTTTGAAGGCCGCTTCCATCTCAAGATTGCTGACACAATTGCGGTCGCGGTAGAAGTTAATCATACCATCGAAGCCGATGGCCATTTCTGAGATGACCGGCTGCCCCACTTCGATATCTGCCTGCAGCGCACCCGAAGTACCGATACGAATCAGGTTAAGACGGCGTTTCTGCTCTTTTTCGACACGTTTTTCAAGGTCAATATTGACTGCCGCATCAAGTTCATTGACAACAATATCGATATTATCAGTACCGATGCCTGTAGACACAACCGTGACATACTTGCCGTTGAAAAGCCCTGTTCGGGTACGGAACTCGCGGTTCTGAACATCGACATTGATTTTTGAAAAGAACGACGCAACCAAGTCTGCGCGGTCGGGATCACCCACAAGTATCACATTGTCAGACACATCGTCGGGATGCAGATGAAGGTGGAAAACACTGCCATCGGCATTCAAAATAAGTTCTGAATCGGGAATAAACTGTGCCATATCGTTAATTTTATGTTGTAAAATACGCAACAAACATTAAATTTGTGTTTATCAAAAATACAAAAAAAATGGAAGCAGCATTAAGTCATTTGCTTGTACCTGTCGACTATTCCGACAAATCGGTTTTCGGACTGAAATATGCCGTGAAACTGAACAAGGTTCTCAAGGGTAAAATCACATTCATAAACGTAATTAAAGGTGTCGACCCCATCTGGTCAGAATTTTTCACCAATGTTGAACGCGAGATTCTGCTGAAAAAACTGCAGGATCACCTGCACAATTTTGTCACGAAAAACTCCGACATCAGCGAAGGCGAATTCGACTGTCTGATTGCCAAAGGCAAACTTTGCGACACCATTATGCAAACGGCTGAATCGCTCAAAGCAAGCGCGATTGTTATGGGTACGAGCCACGCCGACAACATCAAAAAGAAGATTATCGGCACCAACGCCCTGCGCATTGTATCGGAAGCCAAATGTCCGGTTATTACCATAAAGGCAGAACCTGACAGCGCTCCGATTAAACGGCTCATTCTGCCGCTCGACATCAGCAAGGAAACGCGCGAAAAGGTTGTCGACTCTGTTGACATAGCCCGCAAACTCGACGCTGAGATTCTTGTGGTTTCGGCCTACTCGTTCGACGATGAGTTGATATTCAAAAAGATGCAACAACAACAAGATCAAGTGGTTAAATACATTGCCGACCGCGGCATCAAGTGCAGCGCGCAACTGCTGAAGGTTGACGACAATGTTGACGGCGTTCTCAATTTCATCGACACCAACAAGGGCGATATGGTGATTATCACCACTCATCAGCAACTCGAGATTGTAACATCGTTTGTGGGTTCGTTCGCAAAGAGCATTGTCAGCCGTGCGAAAGTGCCGGTGATGAGCATTGTGCCACGCAACAAATACAACGTGATTTTCAAGATTCCCGCCTGCTGATTATCAAGCATCCGGAAAAAAATAAACGCTCCTGCCGCAAGGCCGGGGCGTCTTTTTATGTGTATATCGATTATTCGATTAATCGGTTCGTCTGACTAGTTCGCCATCAACGAAATCGAAGCGTTTTTTCTTAACCCATTTTTTTGCAATTCGCTGATACTCTTCGGCTTTGAATTGCGCCCACGATTTCTCGAGTCCAAGTTCGCGAACCACATTTTTGAATGACGCGAACTCTTGCTGCTGAATGATTGAGAAACTCAAATGACCACTGATATTGCGGTTTGGCTGGCTTTCGGCAAAATCCATCATCACACGCCGTTTGACATCGTCGGAAGGTGAGTCGATGCGCTCAAGGCGATGGTTTCGGGCAATTTCGGCCATATCGCTTTCCCACTGAACATCAGACTTTTGGTTCTCATCAAGTTCGAAAATATAGTCCTCTATCATAACCACATCCTGCGTGGTGTAATCGATGTACCAACCGGCTGCAAACTCGTCAAGGTAGTGCTCCATGGCGTTGCCGACAGCGGCAATCAACTGTTCCTTATTCTCAATCATAACAATTTTTCTTTCAGATATTTACCCGTATATGAAGCCTCGCATTTCACTAAATCTTCAGGCGTGCCTTCGAACACCACGTTGCCTCCTGCTTTTCCTCCATCGGGACCAAGATCGATGACCCAATCGGCACATTTTATCACCTCAAGGTTATGCTCGATAATCAAGACGGTGTGGCCCTTATCGACAAGTGCGTTGAAAGCCTCCATCAGTTTGTTAACATCGTGAAAATGAAGGCCTGTGGTCGGCTCATCGAAGATGAAAAGCGTTGGGGTGTTCGGCTGGTCGGAACCAAGGAACGACGCCAATTTGACACGCTGGCTCTCGCCGCCGCTCAACGAACTCGAAGACTGGCCAAGTTTTATGTAGCCAAGTCCCACATTGGCAAGCGGTTGCAGACGGTCGACAATGCGCCGGCAGGTTGTGTCGGCATCTTTACTGAAGAACTCAATTGCCTCATTGACAGTCATATTCAGCACATCGTTGATATTCTTGTCGTGATAGCGAACATCGAGCACAACCTGCTTGAAACGCTGGCCGTGGCAACTGTCGCAAACAAGTTCGACATCGGCCATAAACTGCATTTCAATCTTGATTTTACCCTCGCCCTGGCACTCCTCGCAGCGGCCGCCATCGACATTGAACGAGAAGAACGACGGTGTCATATTCATAATCTTCGCAGCCTGCTGGTCGGCAAACAACTTGCGGATTTCGTCGTAGGCCTTGATGTATGATGCTGGATTTGAACGAGTTGACCGTCCAATCGGATTTTGGTCGACAAACTCAACGCGCCCAATACGCTTCAGGTCGCCATACATCCGGCGGAAATTGCCGGTTGGCGTATCGCTCTGACCCCCAAAGTATTTGGCGAGCGCATTGTAAAGAATTTTGTTCACCAATGTTGATTTTCCACTGCCCGAAACACCTGTTACAGCCGTAATCGTGCCAAGCGGGAACTTAACGTTGATGTTCTTCAGATTGTTTTCGCACGCACCCTCAATGCCAATAAAATCGCGCCACTTGCGCCGCATTTCGGGAACCTCTATTTTAAGTTTACCGGTCAGATATTGGGCGGTAAGACTTTGGCTTTCAGTCTCCAACTGTTGATGGTTGCCTTGAAAAACCACTTCACCGCCAAGCCGTCCGGCCATCGGACCAATGTCGATAATCTCGTCGGCAGCGCGGATAATGTCCTCGTCGTGCTCCACAACAACCACCGTGTTGCCGATGCGTTGCAGATTGCGCAACACTTTGATTAGCAATTCGGTATCTTTTGAATGAAGTCCTATTGATGGTTCATCGAGAATGTAAAGCGAGCCGACAAGGCTGCTGCCCAACGATGTTGCAAGATTGATGCGCTGGCTCTCGCCGCCACTCAATGTCGATGATAAACGGCTCAATGTCAGGTATCCAAGCCCCACATCCTTCAAGAAACCAATGCGATTTCGGATTTCGGTCAGCAAGCGGCTGGCAACCTTTCCATCGTGCTCATCGAGTTTGAAATTGCTCACCACGCCGCTCAACTCGCTGATGGGCATATTTACCAAATCCACAATCGAATAGCCATCGATTTTCACATATTCGGCTTCCGGTTTAAGCCGCGAGCCGTGGCAATCGGGGCAAATGGTGCGCCCGCGAAACCGCGACATCATCACGCGATATTGGATTTTGTATGAATTCTGATCAACAAAGTTGAAGAAATCGTTGATTCCGTGAAAATAGCGGTTTCCTGTCCAAAGCAGATTATATTGACTTTCAGTCAGTTCGTTGATTGGTGTGTATATCGGAAAATCGAACTTGTCGGCATTGAAAATCAGTTTATCGAGCCACTCCTGCCCCTTCTCGCCGCGCCAACAAGCGATGGCGCCTTCGTAAACGTTAAGGCTCTTGTTCGGTATCACAAGGTCAGGATCGATGCCGATGGCGCTGCCAAAACCGCCGCACGTCGGGCAGGCTCCAAGCGGTGTATTGAAACTGAACAAGTGCTCAGTAGGTTCGACGAATACCATTCCGTCGGCCTCAAACCGATTCGAAAAGTTCTGTACCACAACATTCTCACCACGGAACACCTTGACGATGCACGCCCCCTGCCCTTCGAAAAACGCAGTCTGCACCGAGTCGGCAATGCGGCTCAAGTTGTCGGCTTCGCTGTTGACCACAATGCGGTCGACAACAATGTTTATGGTGTCGCCATCGGCTGGTGTGCACTCGTCGATTCCAAAAATCTCGTCGTTAACTTCAACGCGACTAAAGCCTTGTTGTTTAAGAATTTCCAACGCTTTCGCGATGGTGCGGCCGTTGGAAAGAGTGACCGGCGCCAAAATCATTGCGCGGGCGTTTTCGGGAAATGTAAGCAGATAATCTACAACATCTTGCACCGAATGTTTCTTGACAAGTTGCCCCGAAACAGGTGAATACGTCTTGCCGATTCGTGCGAAAAGCAGTTTCAGATAGTCGTAAATCTCTGTCGATGTGCCAACTGTAGAGCGTGGATTGCGGCTGCAAACCTTCTGTTCGATGGCAATGGCAGGCGGAATACCTTTAATATAGTCGGTTTCCGGCTTGTTGATGCGCCCCAAAAACTGACGCGCATAGGCCGACAGGCTCTCGACATAGCGTCGCTGACCTTCGGCGTAGAGTGTGTCGAACGCTAGCGACGATTTGCCACTACCCGACAATCCGGTTATGACAATCAGTTTGTTGCGCTCAATCTTCAAATCGATGTTTTTGAGATTGTTAACTCGTGCGCCTTTTATTTCGATGTACTGATTGCTCATATCAATTTATATTAACGACTTTTATTCCAATACTTTATCTTCTTGCAATTTGTTTTGCGAATCATTTCCAACCAAAGCGGCTAATGAAAGAGAAACTACAAAAAACAGGCTTCCGCTGTAGCGATTGAACATCGACTCAAGCATCATATTGAGAGATAGTATCATCAAACAACAGAACAACAAATAGTTACGCTCCCGCCACGCCAAATACAGCGAATAAGCCAAAATAGCCATAAGCACAAGAAGTCCAAGAATTCCCATTGTGCCAATAGTTTCGATGTATTGATTGTGCTGATCGTAGCATTTTTCATAAGCTTCATCGACACCATCGAGAAGATAACTGATGCGAAGTACATCTTTATAATCACCAATACCACAGCCGGTTTTCCAATATTGACTGACAAGGTTTAATCCTGTTCCCCACATTCGGAATCTGATGTTCACATTCTCAATATTTTCCGGATGTTTTATCACATACCCATTATCCATTGTAATGTCTTCCTCTGTGATGTAGCTTGTCACGGTCTTTGAAAGGTTCATAACCCGGTAGTTGCACGTTTGAAACACCCAAAACAATCCTGTCACGCCAACTAGCAATAACAAACTGTGCACCAACTTCTTATATCGGATATAAAACACTAAAACAGAATAATAAAGCACCGCGAAAAGCGCATAAACATTGGTACGCGACGAGAGCAAAAAAATCATCAGAATGGCCAATCCTATCGATGAATAAACCAACCAACGTCTTTTAACATTTCGGTTAAAAAGCGCCCACAGCATTACTGCAACCACAAACACCGCCATCATGGCAAACGTGTTCGTATATTGAAATACTGATAGATATGTATATACAAATTGATTTCGATAACTGACGTATGGATTGAAAACCAACTGGCCATCAACGATGTATAACGAGCGTATTACCGCCAAAATCAAACACAAAGCCGATACTGCGAGAATGCCTCCAGACGCCACCTTTAATAATAATATCTTATTGTCAGATAGTTCTTTGCGATAATAAAGCATCAAAATCGGCAAAACAGCGAATGGTAAATATGTGTGCAAATTATCGAGTCCGGCAAGTTTATCGTAACTATGTAATAAACTGACAGTTGTCAATACAAAGAATGTCAACATCAGTAATGGCAAAACCGATGTTTTTCTGTCAATAGCAGGCGACCCAACAATGCCACGTGCTCCAATTCCCACAACAAAAAGCAATGCTACGGACACTTCGCTCCAAACAGGATAGAACGCCATCAGCGAAAGTGTAATCAAGACCATGAAAAAGAAACACTTACGCAGTCTTTCCATAATTATTTCTGTTTTTGGGAGAAAGTGAACAATCCTACTAGTGACCCATAACCATAAGATAAATGTAGCACTATAAAGGCTTTAAATAAGTATCGCACTTTCAATGATTTGTCTCGCTTCGCTTTACGCAGGCATACAAACATTGTCAACAGCAGATACGCGCAAGCTGATGCTGCGGCAATCAGCCCGAAACGTACATCAACCGCCATAAGAGCCAACGGACAAATCAGCGAAAGCAGGAACAACATCGGCACAAAATGTCTGATAGACAACGATGTAAGCCGGCCAGTCATTTTCACTGTGAGCACATTCCAAAGCCCGTTACTGTAGTTATTTTTAGCCATCGAACGGAATGTGTCGCGGGCGAAATATGTGCAGAGTGCCTGCGGGATAAGGTATATACTGCCGCCATCGTTCACAATTCGTTTGTTGAACTCAATGTCCTGATTGCGAACCAGGCGCTCGTCGAAAAGACCATACTTTTCGAAAACCGATCGTCGATAGCAGCCAAACGGCACGGTATCAACAAGTTGCTCATTGGCCACACCCGTGCGGAAATCGGAATTGCCAACGCCCAAACGACTGCTCAATACAGCCTTGATTGCCAACGATTTAGGCGTTTTATTCAGTACGTCGGTGCGGCAAACGCAACCAACATTGTCGGCATTCAATTCGTCGAGCTTGCGCACCAGAACCGACATATAATTTGTGTCATAAACGGTGTGAACATCGAGACGCATAAGAACATCCCCTTTTGCCTGACCGATGCCCAAATTCAATGCCGATGGCACAATAAACTTTTCGTTATCAATCAAATGCAGAAAATCGTATCGAGAGCAGTAATCGGTTAGCAAATCGCGTGTGCCATCGGTGCTCATACCATCGACAAACAGCACTTCCATATCGGTTTTGGGAAAATCCTGCGCCAAAATCGACTCAACACACCTGCCAATATATCTAATCTCGTTCCTGCACGGAACAATCACCGATAGTCGTATCATACTGTTTTCAAAACACTTAACCACAGTTGCGTTTTTCGCTGCCAACTGAAGTCTTCAAAATTTATCCGCCCGATGCTCTTCTGCATAGCAATTCTATCGCGCAAAACTAATTGAATTTTTTCGGACACGTCACTCACACTGCAAGATTTAGCGGCAAGACCAACATTATAGCCGTCCAACACGCCATCGAAACCCTGACCGGCAGAGTAGACAACAGGCAGTCCCTGCGTAAGCGCCTCAAAATAAACCAATCCGAAAGTCTCTGATTTTGAAATCATTACAAAAACAGCATTTTGGCGGCAAATCTGCATTAGTTTTTGTTTGTCGTAAACTGGACCGTGATATTTTATCCAATCGCTGTTTTGTTCTATCTGCTTCATTATCTGCGGCTCATACGGACCTCCACCGCCCACTAGATTCAGCGTCAGGTTTGGATTTTGTTTGCGCAGACGCTGACACGCCTCAATCAAAGTCGACACATTTTTGTTGCGGTCGAATACTCCAATATATAATATGGTGTTCGGATTGCGGTTGTCGTTTTCAAGATATTGATTATCAATCCAAACTTGATCGATCCCGTTGGTTATGGTTATCAATTTCGGTTGCAAACCACTTATCAAGTGTCTGAATGCCAAGGATTTCTCAAATTGCCGGCGCTGAACAGGTGACACAAAAACAACTTTCTGTGCATTCTTTACTATTTGCCGACCAATGCGATATAGGTGCGACATACGTCGGAGATAGAGATTGACATCAGTGCCGCGGACAACCACCACGTAAGGGATTTGGTGCTCACACCAAAGCCTGTAAGCCACAGCACCATCAGAAAACAAGGTACTCGCAACAATCAAATCTGTATGCTCGACATCAGCTTTTTGCGTCAGTTGTTGATATTTGCGTTTGATTTTGTAAGGAAAAAACGTTCTGTATAGCAACACATTACCATCAAATTCAGACTCAATCAAATGGTAATTTACGCCATCATAGGTTGAACGTAGATCGCGCAAACCATAGTCCGGTCGCACAAGAGAGAACAAAGTCATATCTATCTGATTGTCAGCCTCAACAATCGAACGACACAAGTTGTGGTGCACCCGTGAGCCAACATAATCTTCGGTTAGATATAAAACGTTCATAATCAATTGGCTATCGATTTCTCATACTCGCGGACAACCTTCAAAGTCATCAGCGCAACAATTGCGTAGCTGAACAATTCGACCGCCATATAACAACGCAAAAATCCGTAAATATTGTTCACTGGAATAAATATCAAGCTGAAAATCAACAGAAAATAAATTGTCTGCCATACCGACAAACGTCCGATTTTCTCGAATGCCGTGAACACCATATTGAACGGCGACACCACAAATTTGAACGCAAAGGCCCAAACCATTATGCGCACGTAAACTCCTGATTCACGCCACGTTTCACCAAAAATCAAGGCTAAAAGCGAAGGTGCCAGAAGGAAAGCCACCACAGCGAACACCAGCGCTAAAACGGCCAGCAGTGCGGCTATGCGGCAGAAGTCGTGGCGGATTGACTCGCGTTTGTTCCGCAATTCAGTGAAACGCTGCACCAGCACCTGCCCCATCGATGTAGTGACAAGCGACAGCGGCATTATCATAAGCATTCGCGCAAGGTCGAACAGGCCGGTGGTCTGCTCGTCGAACAGGCGGTTGATGAAAATGGTGGGAAGCAGCAAACTCAAAGCGTTCAGGAACGCCGCGAAACTGTTTTGCAACGGGAAACTCTTGTACTCTGCAGCCACACTTTTTATGGTTGCCCACGAAAGTTTCAGTCCGCCCACAAACTTGTGCACCTTGAGTCCAGCCGCCAAAGCGTTGACCGACTGTCCGGCAATATCGCCATACACAAGTCCCGTCTGATTGCCGCAATAACCTGAAATTGTTTGCGTTACACCTTCCGCAATCCGACGTTCGACTTTGTTCGATGCTGAAAGTTTGAACTGCTTCAATCGGATAAGATAATAGTTAAGTGCCTGATATATCGACAATAGCAGCAGCGACAGCGGCACAAAAGCAAGCCAGTTGGCATACTTTTCTGGGAAATTGATTAGGTGCATAAACGGCTGCTTGAACACAAATAGCAAAACAGCCGTCAGAACACTAATTATCAACCCAATGCCAAATGAAAGATACAACAAATTGTAGGCTTTGCTGTCGTCGGCAGGCAGGATAATGGTTTGCTCGTAGCGCATCGATGAAATGACGGCAATAATGCCTATAACACTCATATACACGGCAAAAGCGCCAAAATCGGCAGGTGTGTAAATGCGCCGTAGAATGAGTTGGAAAAGAATTATCAGCACTTGTGCAAATGCAGTGCCAGTGACCAGATAACTCAAGTTCTTGATTATCGTGTTGCCGAATATTTTTTTGATAATGCCCATCAACCGATAACTGATTTCATTCAAAGCCTTGCAGACACTTGCCTGTAGCTGTGCAAAGGATAACTTTCAAGTCGAGCCAGAACGATTGGCGACTGAAATATTCTCGGTTCAAACGGACCTTGTCAGGCCAGATGACCGTATCGTTATATTCCTTTGGATTAGCCTGTTGGGATAAAATTTCGTCTTCATTTCGATATTTGAGCGATGCGACACCTGTCAATCCTGGCTTCATCTTCAATATGCAGCGATCATCACCTTCAAGTTTGTCAGCATAACCAGCCACATCAGGGCGTGGGCCGACAAAACTCATATCGCCTATCAGGATGTTGAGAAGCTCGGGCAATTCATCGATTTTTGTGCGCCGCAGCCATCGGCCTAATGTGGTGATACGGTCTGCTTCGCAAGCAGCAATCGAGTTCTTCTCGACACCGCGCATCGTCTTGAACTTAAACATTTTAAATGGTTTAGCATTCTGACCGATGCGTTCCTGAACGTAGAAAACTGGCCAGCCGTTGGTGAGTAGAATACACGACGCAACTATCAACAGCACAGGCATTAACACAATCAGCATTGTGAACGCTACCATCCTGTCGAATAACCATTTTATCATCTGAATCCGATTTGTTTTTCCGTGCAAAACTAAAAAAAATGCGGGCATTAAGGGAATTGCTCTGCAATTGTTTTAATTGGCTGTTATCTTTGCGGGACACAAAACACAAAGTCGGATGAAAAAACTTGTCAATGTATTGAAATACTTGCTTTTTCTTGCCATAGGACTAGCTGTTTTCTACTACATCTACAAAGATTTTGAACTGAAAACGCTTGCCAGCCAGATTTCGGGCATCCGCTGGCGGTGGATAGTCGCATCGCTTGTCTTGGGCATTCTAAGCCATGTCTGCCGCGCACTGCGATGGGATATGCTCATTCAGTCGGCGGGCTACAGCGCAAGCCGATTCCGTACTTTCTGCGCTGTGATGGCAATGTATTTCACCAATCTGATTATTCCGCGCGGCGGCGAGATTATTCGCTGCACCACTCTCAACCGCACAGATAATGTGCCATTTGCGGCTCTTTTGGGCACAGTGGTGATTGAACGCACAGTCGACACACTGCTGATGATTCTGATTGCGGCCGTGATGGTGTTTTTTCAACTCGATTTTCTGAAAGAATTCTTCGAAGCGCCCGGCCACGAAGCCATGCTCGACAAAATATCGTTCCTGTTTTCGCCATGGTTCTGGATTGCCGGCACAATAGTTGGCATTGGCGCGATTGTACTGCTTTGGAAATTCCGTCACAAGATTATGCAAATCAAGCTGATACAGCCAATTGTCGGGCTGATACGGAAATTTTGGGATGGACTGAAATCGATAGCCCAACTCGAGCGACCACTGCTGTTCATTGCCGAATCGGTGTTTATCTACATCGCTTATTTTCTAATGCTCTACGTCACGTTCTTCAGTTTTGCCCCTACCTGCGGTCTTTCGCTAGGCACGGCGCTCACCACCTTCATAATGGGCGGTTTGGCGATGCTGGCACCCGTTCAGGGCGGTATCGGACCGTGGCATTTTATGGTTTTCGAAACGCTTGCACTCTATGGTGTAGCCATTGACGACGGCAAGATTTTCGCACTCATCAGCCACTCAACCACCAATGGCTTCTGCCTGATTGTGGGCGCCATTGGGCTAATATACCTGACATTAGTCGGCAAGAAGAAAACCACACCTGCAGCGGAATAAAAAAATCGGCACCATTGCGATGCCGACTTTTTTATATCCAACTAAATCTATCATCAGAATGTGATATGCAAACCTGTTGACAGCGTATAGAAATCGTATGTGAAATGCTGTGCGCCTTCGGCAATATCGTTCAAAGAGCAGAAACCGGCTTTGAATATCCATTTAACTTTTTGCGAACCCACACGCATCATAAATTGCGGCTCAATAAGCAGGTTAGTCTTAGTGTAACGATATGTTTTTTCGTCAATCTTGATTTCGTTGCTGTCATACTCATAATAATTGATGCGCGGCATATACGCACCAGCCTTCAACGCGAGACCGATATCGAAGTGACCTTTCATCAAATCGTGCCAACCAAAGTTTATCTGGCTGAACGGAACATTGAACCGCCCGTCGTATGAATATGTTTTTGCGTGCTCTGTACCATCGTCGTCGGTCGATTTATTGTCGACATTCATAAAACCAGAGTTTAAGCCCATATACCCTTCAAGCACACAGTGCTCACCAAACGGGTTGAAGACACCGAAGGCCAACTGCGCCGCGCCCATTCCGCTACCATAGTTCAAATGCGCTTGTCCGGCCAGGCAATCGGTGAAAGCGTGAGTGGCAGTAACATTGAGTGATGTGGCATCGGGGAATATCCACCCTGACAAACTTCCTGATGCTTCGATTTTAGTTTCACCCTGCTTGGTCATAAGCGGGATATCGACAGCCTGCGGATGATAGACACTACAAGCTGAAATTGTGATTGTTCCAGCCAAAATGGCTAATGATTTTCTCAACAACATAGCTCTATAATTTTAAAGTTCTATAATAAAGACAATCTAACCGGCGCCAACCCCACTTCAGTTTATCACCGTTTTTTGTCCACTAATCCAAAAATACAGCTTAAAGCGATACGAATCAAGTCCATACGGCAACAATTTCACAACGTATACCTAAAAAAAACGCCATCGGCAAAAAACTGATATTTTTTATTGATAAGAAGTGAAAAGATAAAGTCCCTAGTTTGACAAAGAATAATATATTTGCCATCGGTTTTAGAAAAGTATATTTTTAATTATACAATTTTAATAATATGGTAAACTACAAAGATTTAGGCTTGGTTAACACCCGTGAGATGTTTGCCAAAGCAGTTAAAGGCGGATACGCTATCCCAGCCTTCAACTTCAACACAATGGAACAAATGCAGGCTATCGTAATGGCCGCAGTTGAGACCAAATCGCCTGTCATCATGCAGGTATCGAAAGGTGCTCGCAACTACGCTAACGGCACTATCCTTCGCAACCTTGCAAAAGGCGCCGTTGAGTACGCAAAAGAACTCGGCTGCCCCAACCCGCAGATTGTTCTTCACCTTGACCACGGTGACAGCTTCGAGCTCTGCAAGGACTGCATCGACAACGGTTTCTCATCAGTGATGATCGACGGTTCGGCTCTGCCGTACGAAGAGAACATCGCTCTGACAAAGAAAGTTGTTGAGTACGCTCACAAATACGACGTTACCGTTGAGGCTGAGCTTGGCGTTTTGGCAGGTGTTGAGGACGAAGTTGCTTCTGAAGTTTCGCACTACACAAAACCTGAGGAAGTTATCGACTTCTCAACTCGCACAGGCTGCGACTCGCTGGCTATCTCAATCGGCACATCACATGGTGCTTACAAGTTCAAACCCGAGCAGTGCACCCGCGACCCCAAAACTGGCAAGCTGGTTCCGCCCCCGTTGGCATTCGACGTTCTGCACGCTATCGAGCAGAAACTCCCAGGCTTCCCAATCGTTCTGCACGGATCTTCTTCAGTTCCGCAGGAAGAAGTTGACACCATCAACGCATACGGTGGCAAACTGCCTGACGCAGTTGGTATTCCGGAGGAGCAACTTCGCGAGGCTTCGAAGTCGGCTGTTTGCAAAATCAACATCGACTCTGACTCTCGCCTGGCAATGACCGCCGCTATCCGCAAATATCTTGCTGAGAACCCATCACACTTCGACCCGCGCCAGTATCTGAAACCGGCTCGCGAGAACATGAAAAAGATGTACATCCACAAGATTGTCAACGTTTTGGGCAGCGACAACAAATTGTAACCATTCGCTTTCGCGATATAAGAAAAGCGAATCCTTCGGGGTTCGCTTTTTTTGTTGGCCCACCACATTGATTGACAAAAAAGAACAATTGCATTATGTTTATTTTGATTTCAGAATTTGGCGCATATCTTTGTATATAATATCCATACTAAAAACTATTATATGAAAAAAACGACTCTATCACTTTTATTACTATTCGTAGCTTTCATAACAGCAGCTCAAACCATAACAGGAAATATATCAGACAGCCAGAACGACCCGATACCTAACGCCGTACTTATTCTGCAAAACTCAGATTCATCATTTGTGAGTGCAACGACAACTGATTCTGTAGGAAATTTTACTCTGCAAATCAACATTGGCAACGGCCTGGTAGTTGTGCAGCATCTGGCATACGAAACAAAAACAATTGCTTTTGCGCAAGGCGATTATTCAACTCTGAAAAAAATTGCGTTGACTGAAAAGACCAACCAACTGGACGGAATAACAGTGAGCGCCGATGCACCGGACGTGATTGTAAAAGACAACGCATTGGTTTACAATGCTCAACACATTGCTGAGAAGAAGGCCGTAAGCAATGCCTTTGAATTGCTGAAATACACACCTGGCGTCACAACCCGCAACGATGATATCAGTCTGGCCGGCGCATCACAGCTGACCGTAATAATTGACGGCAAGGCCACAATGCTCAGCAACAGTGAGATAGCCGAATTGCTGAAAGCCATGCCGGCAAGCAGCATTGGCAACATCGAAGTAATGTATAAGGCACCGGCAAAATATGGTGTCAAAGGTGCTCTGATAAACATTGCAACCAGCAAAAATCAGCGCAAAACACCTTGGGAAGCAGAACTTGCGACCGAATACTTGCAAGAATTTTATGCTACAGAACGTTCACGGGCAAATATCGCTTACCGCAGCGAGAAACTTGACGTTGATGTCCTTGCCAATGCTTCATATGGTAAAATAAGGTACGATGGACACGATTATTCCATAAACAACTTCAACGGCGTACAAACCATTATTGACCAAGAATCGTTTTCTGCCAACAAAAAAAACAATAACATGTTCCGAACATCAATCGACTTTAACTTCAATGAAGACAACTCGATATCACTGATGTATTATGGCAAGTTTTCCAAAAAAAACGAACCGATAAAATCGGAAACTAAATTCCTTTATCATACTGGGGAAACCGGCTTAGTGAGCAGCATTAACACTGAAGACGGCAAGAATTATCTCCATAACGTAAACCTGAAAGGTGTGTTTGGCGGAGCAAACATCACTGCCGATTATATATCGTATTATGACAAAACTGGATCAGAATACAACGATTTTGAAAATGGCAGTATAACTGCTGATTATCAAAACAAATCAAAAATGGACATCGACCAGTATAAACTGATTGCCAGTTACGACTGGGAATTCAGCGATATCTGGCAGATGAGTGCCGGAGCCCAAGGAACAATGACAAATTCTGCAACTGAAGTCAGCTATCTGTACCCCAAGAATGGCGTGTATGAGCTTGACAAAAGCAGTTATAGCGACAATCAGCAAAAAGAACACCGACTCTCGGTTTTTGCCGAAACATTCAACACTATTTTCGATAGTATTCAACTCGACTTCACTCTCGAACTGGAGTATTTCAAATCAGATTACGATGAAAACGGCACAAAATCAACCTTGTGGGATGAATGGCATTTATATCCGAGCCTGTCAATTATGTGGCCGCTAAAACACGATGTTATACAAATGTCTGTATCAACCTATAAAAACTATCCGTCATACTGGGATTTAAGCCCACATTCTTTACAAATGAACCCTTACAAATTCTGCATTGGCAATCCGTTGCTGAAACCATCAACCAGTTACGACATAAGTCTTGCATACATGCTAAATAAGACATACACAATTGAAGCTTATTGTTTTTATGAAAAAGACGCCTTTAGAGAATTACCCTATCAGGATGCCGAAAAGTTAAGGAACTACCATCAAACTGTCAATTTCGACTACGAATTAACCAGTGGCATTGGCGGAGAAATTCCTTTTGAAGTAAGCTTCTGGGAACCAACACTATCCGGATACATGATATACACCAGATGCAAGATGTCGGACTTCCATGGTCTGTCTTTCGAGAGAAATAACTTTTTTGTTTCAGTTGCAGCAGAAAACACATTCACGGTATCAGAAGAAAAACCAAATTTGAAATTCATGCTTACTGCAGAATATATGTCGAAATCAATTCAAGGCATTTACGACATGAACGACGGCTATAACTTGGAGATTGGTATGAGATGGGCTATTTTAGACAATCTTATTTTCACGGCAAATTGGACAGACATTTTTGAACGCTGGGGTCCATATCCTGCAACCGTCAATTTTAACGGACAATACAATAAAGTAGGCCAAAAATTATACAATAAATTCAACGCGTCGCTAGTATGGCGCATTGGAGGCTTCAAAGCCAAAGATGTGGAAATTACTGATACGGAAAGAATGCAGAGATAAATTGACAATTAACAATACGACTCTACGAACATAAAGTCACCATTTTTATAAATTTGTAATATTTAAACTAAAAACACATTCAAAATGAAGAAATTATGCTTATTACTGACCGCTGCTTGCTTTGCGGCTGTCGGTTGCTCGTCGCACAAAGCGGCACCCGAGACTTACAACCAATCGCGCACACTTGAAGATGGCGGTACAGGCGACTACAAAGCCATTATGGTGGCAGAGCCGTCGCTGACAGAGCACACCATCTTCCGCCCTGCCGACCTTACGCCATTCAATGCAAAGAATCCGCTGCCAGTGCTGGTTTGGGGAAATGGTGCTTGCGGCAACTCACCTTGGGAGCACGTTAACTTCCTGAACGAGATTGCATCGCACGGCTTTATGGTTGTGGCCATCGGCAACTTCCCTGTCGACGACCAGCCATACCACGGTCCGATGTCGAAAACCGAGCAGCAGATTGAAGGCCTTGACTGGGCCGTTGCTCAAAATGCCGACAAGAACAGCCCTTACTACCAAAAACTTGATATGCAGAATATTGCGGCAGCCGGAATGTCATGCGGCGGATTGCAAACATTGAGCAATTCCACTGACGAACGCCTGAAAACCATTATGATATGCAACAGCGGCTCGTTCATCGACCCGAACACTGCCATCCCTGGAATGCCGATGCCGACTAAAGACGACCTTCAGAAAATCAAAGTTCCTGTGCTCTACCTGCTTGGCGACACCACCGACATTGCCTACGGGAACGGTATGGACGATTTCAGCCGCATCAACAACGTGCCCATTGCCGCCTGCAACCTGCCCGTTGGCCACGGCGGAACCTACCGTCAGCCTTACGGCGGCGAGTTTGCAATTGTTGCCACAGCCTGGCTCAAATGGCAACTCAAGAACGACGACGAAGCTGCTCAGATGTTCAAAGGAGAGAACCCTGGCGTAGCTCAACGTGATGGCTGGCGTATCGACAAAAAGAATATCGATTGATTTTTCCTTTTGATACATAATGAAGGCGAACCTGCAAAAGGCTCGCCTTTGTTATTTTAAATGCTGATTCAAAATCAATCCACAATAAAAAAGCGAACCTTGCGGCTCGCTTTTTTGTTATCGGTAATGAATTCTACTTTATTCTTCTGATTGTGGTGTGTCTTCCTGATTGTCAGAATTTTCGTTATTGCCTTCGTTTTCGCCACCGTTCTCGCTGTTCCCTTCACCGTTGTTCTCTCCGTTCTCTTCCTCATTATTCTCACCATTGTTCTCTTCTTCGGGGGTAGAAGGATTACTAGCTCCAATTTCGGCTTTCTTTTCGTTGAACAATGCTTTTGCTGTTTCTTCCGTCATATTGGCAAGAGCCTTCGACGAATAGGTTAACACAACGTTGCCGCCATCGACGCTGACTGATTTGTAGATGCGGTCGCCGTTTTCATCTTTTGCTCGGCTCTCAGCTTTGGCGTAAGCCTTGGCGTCATCGGCATTCTTAAACGCAACCACAACCGTACCCGATGCAAAAGTGCCATCTTCGTTTAGTTTGTAGTTGTAGGCCACGCCTTGTCCGGCACTCGCTTTCACATATGTCATTGTGATTGACGATGTGTCTTTCTTCGTTTCATCAGCGTCTTTGGTCAAATCCAAGCGAGAATTTTTACTGTTCGTGCTAGGCTTGGTTTCTTCAGGTTTGTTTTCCTTGTTCTTATTGGCTTCAGCTGCAGCTTTGGCTTTATCCATATCTTTATCAATGCTTTCTTTATGGCGGTCGTAAATTGCCTTAACCATAAGATAGATAAAATCTTCTTCACCGCTGTAAGTGCAAGTTACAACATTGTCATCTATCTCAATTACAGCATTTGCATTTTCAGTTGAATCTGCTTTGTAACTCTCGTACACCGATTGTGCATATTCTTCTTTGTCGCAAGTGGTGATTATCTTCCACAAAGTAATTGGCAAAGAATCTTTTACAACCTCAGCAGGTGCCGATGTAGAAACGCTGTCAGTTGTAGTACTATCAGCAGGCTCCAACGCAATGCTGGCCGCATATTTGAAAACATATTTCATCTCTACCTTGGCTTCATCAGGTTCAACGTAGTTATATGTTTCTGTAAATGACAATTCGCTGTCGTTATCACTCAAATCACTGATTTTCACAGTGTATTTCGTACCGTTTTTCTCGACCAAGACATTTTCATCCTTGTTATCATCATCACCATCGTCGTCACCTTTGCAGGCATTGAACGATACAGCCGTGAATGCAGCGAATGCTAACAGTGCTAGAAATTTAATTCTTTTCATAGTAATTTGATTTTAAATATTTTACAATTATTATCTTCTCAAATATTCAATTATAAACGTTTTTTCCAACGAACAAAGATAGCCACATTGATGAAAAAACGGAAGAATTATGGTAAACACCCATAATTCTTCCGTAATAATTGAAATATGATTGCCGAAACGGCCTACTTCTTCACAAACTCAACACGACGGTTGCGGGCACGGCCTTCGTCGGTGCTGTTGTCCGCCAATGGCGTTGTCTGACCTTTGCCAACGGCAGTCAGGCGGTCGGCGCTGACGCCCAACTCGGTGAGCTTGGCCACAATGGCTTGGGCGCGCTGCTCGCTAAGTGTCTGATTGGCAGCAGCATTACCGGTTGCATCGGTGTGGCCCTGAACTTCGAATTTCAGGTCAGGATTCTCCTGCATCAGCTTGACAATGCGGTTGATTTCGCCCATCGACTCGGGTTTGATTACCGATTTGCCAACATCGAAAGTGATGCCGTAGGTGATGAATTTTCCGTCAGATGCCATACGGTCGTACAATGGCACAGCACCCTTGGCTATACGGACATTCTTGATGAAGAAAACGGCTTCGTTCTGATTGCAACTTATCCAAAAATAGGTCGGTTTTTCGGCATTCGGGATGTTAATCATCCTTTTCTCGTCGAAATAAACCTTGTAAGCCCTCTTATTGAACGATATTGCCACGTGATGCCAAGCGTTGATGGCAACTTTGTCAAGCCTTGCACTGCCACTGCGAGTTTCGTCGCTATTCGGAAGCCGCCATTCGTATGAGAAATAGGCATCGTCCAAAGTTTTGACGTCACGATTTGTAGAAACTTGATGATGGAAATAAAAACCGCCTCTGTCTGAGCGAATTTTATCGCCGCTGGGCAAATGTGTGGTAATTTGCCAGCTATGCGGGTTGAAATCGGTATTATAATCAGGACCATAGACAATCCAAACATCGTACTCAATTGTGAATTGGTCAGTCAAGTACGGCTTGTTGTCGTTGAAGAGCGGTGTGATTTCGCCATCTTGCGAAAGTGATATGCATTTTTCGCCGTTAAGCTCGGCAATCTGCGCATAACCGTTAAAAACATCCCACTTCGACGGGAACTCACCAACCTTCTCACCCACTTGATTATCCTCGAAAATGATTTCATCGCCTGCCACAAAATCGTAGTTGTTCCACGAGATTGAAGCCTTTGAATTCATACCTGCTTTCGCGCCGCAATTGTTGCAAAATTTGCCGGTGTTGCCATCGGTTCCGCACTGCGGGCATTTCCACGATGCTGCTGCCTTGGCTTCGGGCTTCTTGGCGCCGCACTCGTTGCAGAACTTGCCTTCATTGCCGCTTGTGCCGCAGCTCTCACACGTCCAACCGCTGGTGTTTGCAGCCGGTGTCTCTTCTATATCGTTCAGCTCAAGATACTCATCGGCATCGTTGTTCTTACGGCTGTTCCCTTCAAGGGCATTTTCGACAGCCTTATTTACTTCTTTTTCAACTTTGCGCTCAACAGCGCGTTCAGCTCCACGTTTAGCCGCATTGTTCAAGCGGTTCATATTGATTTGGGCGTCGGTGGCCACCGATGCGAAAATCACTCCAAATGCAATCAAAGCAAATTTTTTCATATCGAATTAATTTTAAGTTTTATATTAAATATCAATCGTTTACCATCCTTCCGTAAGAAGTGCGAAATCGCAAGCATTCAGTGTCAAGATGTGCTTGTCGCGGTCCAAAGTGAGCGAAACCGTGTAATTGCCTTTCACGAATGTCACGTGGTGGCAGAATTTTTCGTCATCATAATAACCGTTTTTCTTAGTGAATCCGGCTTTTTCGAGACGTGCGCAATACTTGTTGAATCCGTTAAGCGAGAAGCATGGGAACTCATATTCGCGCAACTCCCAGTGCGTACCCGGCTTCTTGTTTGTGCCGTCGAAACTGTCATCGGGGTCAAACTCCCAATAGTCGGCATGAGTGTTGTGGCACACACCGGCTTCAAGTTTTCCTGTAGGATAGCCCTCAACAGGCATCGGCACACCGTCGAACACGTCAACCGACTCCTTATTGTGCGGCACAAACGCAAGCTCGTACGAGTACTCTCCATCGTGACCTAACGATTTGCGGCAGGTCATATAGGCAAAATAGTCGTTGCCGTACATCATCCACTTGTAGTCGTAGCCTTTGTCCATCTCATCCCTGCCGTACTTGTCGGGCCGACGGGTGGGTGCGAAACCGTTCTTTTCAAGTTCCGTCAGCAGATAGTCCATCAGCTCAATTGACGCATAGCAGTCCATATTGTAATAGACGCAATGCGGTGTGTTTCTGTCAATTGCATACAATCCGTATTGGCGGTTTTCGGACAACATCGCAGTCTCGTCGTAAGGGCGGTAGTTCATCTGCAATTCGCGCAAAGCGATGTTTTCAGGTTTCTTGGGGAACGATTTCGGCATCACATAGTCGTCCCAATACTCAAACAACCCGAAAGTGCCCTCGGCGCGGTAGTAGTCCCAGCCTTGAGAGAATTGAGTTCTTGGGTATTGGATTGGCGATTTCTTGATGAACTCCCACGTTGCTTCGCGCGATGTGCGGCTGAAGGCAGGGTCGTTTTTCTGATTGAAATGCAGCGCGTCGATTCGGGCTTCCTCAGCCTCGATGAGTTTGATTTGCGCGGCTGCGGCGGCATTCTTCTCGGCCTCGGCCTGATTGCGTGCGGCCTGCTCGGCGGCTTGCTTCTCTTGTGCGGTTATCTGCTTGGCGCCGCACTCAGCACAAAAATTGCCCGTGTTGCCGCTGTGGTTGCATTTGTCGCACGTCCACGTTGATTTTGATGTGTTTGAATTTGAGTTCGAATTCGACTTGTTCTGTTGCTTCATTGCGCCCTGAGCGGCCTTCTGCAACTTGTTCAGATTGATTTGGGCATCGGCTGATACAGCAACAAACATGCATGCCGCTAGCGCCAATAATATTTTTCTCATACCGTACTTGTTTTTAAAGTTTTAACAAACATAAAAACTTTTCGGTTCTTTTCCGAAAAAAAATTTTTTGATTATGGGCGTAGATCTCAAACAATTAGCACAAGGTTGATTTCTCGTCAACTTTGGATTTGTATTATTCGCCGAGAATTGCGCGAAGAATGGCTTTGTGACAAACCGGGCAGAATGTTTTTGGTGTGTTCGAGCGCATTATGCAGTCTTGGAACGGACTGTAGATGCCTTTGGTCTGATAGCCGCCACCCTCGAAAACACCAACTTTGCCCACATAGTCTTTGGTTCGCGGTGTGGGTACAGGCGTTTGGGCGTCAAGCATCGGCTTCCATTTCGAGTCGAAATCGATGAGCGTGGTTAGGTTCGGCTCCCACGGCTCGCGCTGAAGGCTGTACATCTCCTCGTTGGCTTCGTCGGCATAGAAATACTCGTCGGCCAATCCTGCAAACGAATGGCCGAACTCATGCACCATCACTCGCAGCGACAGACTGTGGTCGGCAGTGCCCGCACAATAAAAATTATAGAACCCACCTCCACCATATTCGCTTGTGTTCACCAATATAATAATGTGCTCGTAAGGCACTGCGGCGGCAATATCGTGAACGGACTTCATATCAAAGGTCGTCAAATAGCGGTCGACATCGAAAGTGCTGAAAGTGAAGTTCATAGCCGTGTTGCGGAAGATGCCTTGGTTTGGAATGTCAGTTCCGCTCTCTACCGACGGTGACTCTACGGCGTAAACATTGAATCGGTCTTTATTGCTGCTATATGGCTCAACGCCAGACATATAGTTCCAAAAGCGGCTGACATCGGCGCGGAACTTATCCATTTGGTCGGCGGTGTAGCCCTCGGCCAAAAAGGCGATGTCGATTTTCGAGTTCACATCATTGCCGTCTTGCACAACTGTGTATTTCAGCGGTTTAGTGCTTTCGCGACGGATGAATTTGCTTTTGGGGTTGATATAAAACTCTGCAATGGTCGAATGGCCAGGCTTGTCGTAGTTGGTGCGCTCAAGGCGGAAAAGCACGGTACGGCGCGGCATTGGTGCCAGATTGACGTGGTAGAACGATGCCGTGGTGGTGAGCGCTTCGGGCGACTGCTGCCACTCGTTGAAAAGTCCGCTGAAGCCATTGCTGTAGATGAGCGTGCCTGACAGCGAATCGATGAGCGAGAACCGATAGTTGCCCAACTGTGCCGGCTGTCCACTAATCGACTTTGAACCAGCCCATTGCCCCTGCTCCATCAAATCTTTCAGAACAACAAATTCCGTATCGCGCCGCCCCACCATCTCATAATCGATGCGCAAGCAAGCATCAGTAAAAAATCGGTCATAATCAATGTTTTGTGCAAACATCGGCACAACCGAAAATACGAAAACGAAAATCAGACAATTCTTCATTGGTGGCAAAATGTGGCCAACGGACAGCATCGTCCATCGCAAAAAAACGGAAAAATGGAAGCAACTTATTGTTCCACAAACAGATTGAACGGCAGGCTGACGCGCTCTGAATAGATTTCACCGGCTTCAAGCATCTCCTCGTCGTCCTCTTTGTAGTACCAATTAATGCAACACTTACTGCCTGAGCGGTTTATGGCCTCGAACTTCTTCATAATGTCGAGAAAGACCTTTGAACTCGAAGTGTTGAAATAAATCATCATAAAATTGACTTCAGTGCTGGCGTTCGGCTCCATGGCGTATTCGTCAATCCAGTTCAGAATGGGTTTGTAAAATCCCAATGGATTTTCGGGCAGCGATTTACCTTTAAACATAAAGACATTACTGTCCTTGTCGAGAACAACTTCTGGTGTCAACTCACTACTTTCAATAATCAAAGGGGCAATTGCCATACCGATTATGTTTTAAAAAATGCTTGTAAATGTGTTGCCTTTCGGCGATGTGTTGTTGCGACAAAGATATATAAAAGCCGATATCTGATACTTTTTTTTGCCGAAAACATAAAATTTGTCGATAAAAAGTGTTTGGAACTTTTGAATTATGATGATTTGACGATAGTCTAATGTCCCGTGTCGGTGGGCTGTAGTCCTTTTCGGTTCACCGATTCACCAATTATCCGATTCACAAACTATTTATCCATGTACGATTATGCAAAAATCATATACCATAGCAACACTGTCGTAATCACTATTTTTAAGAAGTTCGTAGCCTTCTTGTGTAATAAAAAGTATTAGAGAATGGTTATCATCAGGGCCGACAATTAATCCGTATTCTTCACCAACATCATCATGCTCATAGTCTTCATAATAAAGTCCTCTATCAAAACATTCCCCTTTTGGATGAAAAAACTTTAATACACTATCTTTTGAAAAGAAAAGAGTATCTTTTGTTATGGTCTCTTTTTTATCTATCCTATATTTTTTATTGGTAAGCGTTGTATTTATTGTGTCATAAAAATAGAGAGTATCAATAGGAACACCCCCCTTTATTAATATTGTTTCATTTGTAGCATTACACTCATAACTAAGATTGAAATGGAATATTTCTCCACAACCTACCATTAAAAAAATTGTAAAAAATACAGAATATGTAATATGTTTTTTCATAGTATAATATTCTAAATAGTTAATTAACTAATAGATATTACAAATATATAAAAATCATATTTCATTATTAGTTAAATGTATGCCTTTAGCAGATGCGGAACGCTACATTTCTGCAGACACACGCGGTGAGTCTCTTATGCCTTTTGCTTTATACCTTTTTAACTTATAACTTAAAACTTATAACTCCCAACTGACTATATTTGCGCCCTGAAAAACATTTGAGATGCCGAAAAAGGTTGCATACATATCGCTTGGCTGCAAGTTGAATTTCTCTGAAACGTCGTGGATTGTACAGCAGTTCGAGAATGCTGGTTACGAGCGTGCTGATGCTGACTGTCAAGCAGATGTGACGGTTATCGACACCTGCACCGTGACCGAACTGGCTAACAAGAAAAGCCGCCAGGCCATTCATAAGATTCTGAACCGCAACCCCGAAACCATTCTCGTGGCCATTGGGTGCTACACGCAACTCAAGCCCGACGAAGTAGCCTCTATTCAAGGTGTTGACTACATTTTCGGGTCCGACAACAAGATGGACCTGACCGACATAATCGGCCGTCTGCAGAAGCAGCCGAAGCCAGTGATTTCGGTATCGAAAGAAAGCCGTGTTTTTGAACCGATTTACTCGTTTGGCGACCGCACCCGCAGTTTCTTCAAGGTTCAGGACGGCTGCGACTATTTCTGCGCCTACTGCACCATTCCGCACGCCCGCGGACGCAGCCGCAGCAACACCGTCGAGCGCACCGTAGCCGTGGCTCGCGAAGCCGTCGAGCGCGGAATCCGCGAGATTGTGCTCACAGGCGTGAACATTGGCGATTTCGGCCGCGCCAACGGCGAGAATCTGTTTCAACTGCTCACCGAACTTGAGCGGATTGACGGCCTGAAACGGCTGCGCATATCGTCGATTGAGCCCAACCTGCTCACCGACCAGATTATCCGCCACGTGGCTGATTCTGAAGTAATTATGCCGCATTTTCACATTCCGCTGCAATGCGGCACCGACCGCCTGCTATCGCTGATGCACCGCCGCTACACAACCGATTTCTACGCACGACGTATCGAATTGATTAAAAGCCTGATACCCGATGCGTGCATTGCCGCTGACGTGATTGTTGGCGTGCCAACCGAATCGGAAACCGACTTCGACGAAGCGTGCCGTTTCGTGCGCTCGCTGCCCCTGTCCTATCTGCACGTCTTCCCCTATTCGGAACGCGCTAACACGTTGGCTGTTAGGATGCAGATGGTGCCGAACGAGATTCGTAAGCACCGCAGCCAGCAGTTGATTGCTGTGGGGGTAGAGATGACAAAAGTGTTCATCGACAGCCAGATAGGCAAAACGCGTCCCGTCCTTTTCGAAGGCGAGCACGCCAGCGGTGAGATGTGCGGCTTCACCGACAACTATATAAAGGTGAAGGTTCAAACCAATCAAAATCTTGTGAATCAGTTACGTAACGTTGAGTTGCTGCAACCACTCGGCGGCGATGAAGTGATGGGAAAATTGAGAATTGAAAGTTGAAAATTGAAAAGATATTGGGATTACCAACAAAACTAATGCCCAACACCCAATACCTAATACCTAATACCTAACACCAAAAACTTATAACTCCGAAAACTTAAAACTTACAACTCAAATGTTTGATATAGAAAAAATTGAAAAACAAACCATTGACCTTGTGCGTGAAGTTGGTCGATTTATAAAGGAACAGCGCGCACAGTTCGATACAAGCAAAATTGAGCATAAAGGACTGCACGATTATGTGTCGTACGTCGACAAAGGCTCTGAACGCAAACTAGTTGACGGCCTTAGTCGGATTCTGCCAGGATGCGGTTTCATTGTTGAAGAGAACACCGCGGGGCACTCAACCGAAGACGACATTTGGATTATCGACCCGCTCGACGGCACCACCAATTTTCTGCACAACGTCTATCCGTTTGCCATCAGCGTGGCGCTGCAGCACAAGGGCGAACTGGTGCTGGGCATTGTGTACGAACTTGGCCGCGACGAGTTGTTCCACTCGGCAGGCAACGGCGCGTTCTGCAACGGAAAGCCCATAAGCGCATCGGCAGCACCCGATTTGGAACAGAGTCTGATTGTAACAGGCTTTCCTATAAGCAAATACAGCCGTCTGGACGGGCACGTTGCCACCGTGAAAGAGATTGTGCTACACTCGCAAGGCATCCGCCGCACTGGCTCGGCCGCATCGGACCTTGCATACGTTGCCTGTGGCCGCTTCGACGGCTATTTCGAGTACGGCCTAAACCCGTGGGACGTGGCCGCTGGCGCATTCATCGCACAACAGGCTGGCGCCATCGTCAGTGACTACCGCGGCGGCACCGACTATCTGTTTGGCGGCGAGATACTTGCGGCAAGCAAAAACGTTTATCCGCGGTTGCTTGAGATATTGAAATCAAAAATGTAGGATTTAGGCAGAAAAGCATTATGCAAAAGGTATAAGTGACTGTAAAATTACGAGTTACGAATTATGAATTACGAACTAATTCCACTTAATCTATTCGCCATAAACCTTACACATTAATCATTATACATTACACTGATTCAATTTCACAGAAATCGCCTACATTTACGCGCTAAAATAAACGGAAATGAAACGGACATTGATTCTATTTTTCGCCTTAATGGGCAGTTTATTGGCTAACAGCCAGCAACTTAACATCAACTTCGACTATTCGGTTTATATGCTTTCCGACAAGCGTCCTTATGTTGAGACCTACTTGTTAATCGACGGAAAATCAGTCAACTACACGGTTAATGACGTTAATCTAGAATCGAAAATCGATGTTACAATGATTTTCAAAAACGCCGACGACCTTGTAGAATTCCGCCACTTTATTGTGGGCAATCCGCCACTACCCGACACCACCGATGTCTTCCCCGACTTCACTGATGTACAGCGAATATTCATTCCGCAAGGAATCTATAATTTTGAATTGAAAATAAAAGATTTGAACGCACCTAAAGAGTATCAGAAAACCATCACTCGGCACGAGATTATCGCCATCGATATCCCGCAGAAACAGGTGGCACTCAGCGGAATAGAACTGCTTGAGAGTTTCACGCCGAAACTTGAGCGCACCATCAATCTGAAAAACGGCTACGAATGCATTCCGTATTGCCGCGACACCATATCACAAGATGCTGAATTTCTGCGCTTTTACGTCGAACTTTACAACGTAGCAACCGAGACTGAAGGCCTAGGCGAGTGCAACATCCACACCTGCATCCGCAACGCACACACGCTGAAAACCATTGCGGGGCACTCTTCAACAACGGCTGTTAAAGCGCTGAATTACTATCAGTTTATGAAAGAAATCGACATCAAACGGCTACCAACCGGAAAGTATTTTCTAACCGTTGAAATCCGCAACAAATATGACAAGGCCGTGGGCTCTACGAAAAAATATTTTGAGCGCAAGAATCCTGGCGTAACGGCGCCAAGCTACACATCGACAGGCAAAACACTGCGCAGCGCATCAATGTACAGCAATGCCGACACGGTGTCTAACATACTAAATGATATGAAGTTGATTGCCGACAGCGAAGAACTTAGCACAATTGACAAAGCCATCGGCTCGGCCGACATGATTGTGATGCAGCAGACGCTCTACGATTTCTGGATTCAGCGCAACCAGTTCGACCCCGACGGCGCGTTGGCCGACTTTGTACGCCGCGCCAATGCCGCAAGTCTTCAGCAATGCAGCCCAGACCAAAAATTGCTGATGCTACGCTATGGTATTCCAAACACCATTGTGGACCGCACCGACGCCGCCAATCCGTTTGTTGTTTGGCACTACTACAAAATCGGCAACCTAACCAACATCAAGTTTGTGTTCACGCCCGCTGGTGATGCACTCACACTTTTACATAGCAATATGCCTTGCGAACTGAAAAACGAAGGGTGGAAAAATACTTTGTTCGCAAATAACGAACCTACGCAAGACGATGTGAAAATATTTGAAGGACTGTAGGTTATTTAATTTTTGATTACGTTTTATGAATCACGAGTTACATATTGCGAATTATCTATTGTCTGATGTCCGTAGTCTGTAGTCTTAAAATTCACCAATAAAATGAAACCACTTCAACTAATCGGTTACTACCTGACAATGACGCTCTTTTTGGCGGTTTGGATTCTGCCGAAACCGCTGCAACATCTGTTGGCTCTGATTATCTACGTGCTGGTGGCACACGTGCTCGGCTATCGCAAAAAGGTGATTATCACCAATCTGACAAAATCGTTCCCCGAAAAAAGCCAGAAAGAGATTAAACGCATTGCCCGCCGCTACTACCGGCATCTGTCATATATGATTATTGAAGCCGTAAATCTCAGATTCTCACCGCGTAAGCGCATCGCACAGTGTATGGGCGTGCAAAATCCCGAAGCGCTTCAACAACTCATCGACAAAGATCGTAACGTGCTCATCATTCTTGGGCACTACGGCAACTGGGAATATGGCTGCGCAAAAATTGCAGCATACGACATCCGCACAACGGCGGTTTACAAGCGATTGAGCAGCCCAATTTTTGAACGCTTCTATTTGGAAATGCGCTCGAAAACGGGCGTTGAGCCGATTGAGATGCGCGACACAATGCGCAAGATGGTTGAGATGCGCGACAGCGGCCACCGTTTCGCCCTTCTGAGCGTTGCTGACCAAACCCCGACCCGCAGCCAAATCCACTACTGGTTACCATTTTTGAACCAAGACACTGGCGTGTTCGTCGGCCCCGAACGACTTGCAAAAAAATTTGATATGGCAGTACTCTATTGCGAGATTAAACGTTTGGGATACAGCAAGTTTGACACGAAGTTGACTCTCATTACGGAATCGCCTGCAACTGAACCAGAGCACGCCATCACCGACCGCTTCTACCAACTACTCGAAGCGTCAATCCGTGAAGCACCAGAGAACTGGGTATGGTCACACAGACGCTGGAAACATCAACGAGAAACAGTTTGATTTCATACATGTAATAAAAAAGGCGGAAAAAACTTCCGCCCTTTTTTATGTCTGCGATTCGGTATTCAGCCTACTGCTCCGCTGCAAATTTCTTCATATTGTCGAGCAGGCCGGCAACAATAATCACATCATCTTCTTTGAAGATGTAGTTGTTGTCGGGCGAGAGCGTTGTGATTGTCTGCTCGCGCGGGATGAGCCCCTTCTTGCCCATCGATTTGATTGCCACGGTTTTCAGTTTGAAACGTGTTTCCAAGTTGGCCGTCTCAAGCGTATGTGAAACATATTTCTGCGGAACCTTGAACTCCACAATCACGTTATTGGCATCAATCTCAGTGATTTTCAGTGCGTTTTTAACTTGAAGTTGCAAACTTATTGCTATAGCCGTCTCCGATTCGGGATGGACAGTGTTCTCAATACCGATTTGGTTCAGAATACTCTTGTGCATCGGGCTGATAATACGGCCAATAATGTTATTGGCGTTCAGCTTCTTCAAGATTGACAGCGTTAGAATCGACGAGCCGACATCTTCACCAATGGCCACAATCACAGCATCGGTGTCGTTGAGCGGCAGCGTTTTCACAGCGTTCTCGTTGGTGGTGTCCATCTCCATCACGTTGCCAATCTGGTTTTTTAGTTCATCGACGCGCTCAAACTTATTGTCGATGCCGATAACTTCATGTCCTTGTTCGGTCAGGCTGATGGCCAGCGTTGAACCGAAATAACCTAAGCCAATAACAATAAACTTCATATCTCGTTTGTTTTAGTTTCTAATTAGTTGATAGTTAAATTCTTATAAGGGTACTTCGCATATTTCGCCTTGCGAGACACAAAGATACCCGACAGCAGCGTGAGCGGACCCACGCGGCCAAGGAACATCATAACCATTGTGAGTACCTGCGACGGCAACGTCAGACTGGCCGTACCGGTCATCGACAAGCCGGTGGTGCTGTACATCGACACCGTGTCGAAGAACAAGCGCAACGGATTCTTATCGGGCTCGAAGAATGCGAACAGAATGAACGCTGCAAATATTATCAGCAGCGACATTGTGACAAGCACCAACACACGCGAGATGGTCTCAAAACCAATGCGGTGGTAGCCGATTTCGATGTAGCGGTTGCCGCGAATGAAACTGACAATCGAGCAGAGCGCCAACGCAAATGTGGTGGTTTTGATACCGCCACCCGTCGAACCCGGCGATGCACCAACCCACATTATTCCCATAATAAGCGCCATGGTTGCATTGCTCCAGCAACTGATGTCGGACACGTTGAAACCGGCTGTGCGTGCTGTGGCACAGCAGAAGAACGATTTCACCCAGCGTGACACAACAGAATCATCAGCCAAAGTATTGCCTAGTTCTAGAAAATAGTAGCTGATGGTACCAATCACAAGAATTCCAACTGTGGCAATTATGGCAATGTGAGTTGCCATATCAGACCCCACACAAGTTGCAATGTTGCGACGGTTCATCTGAATACCAAGCAGTTGAGCTGTTTTATTCCGAATAGTTGAATAGAGTGCTATTAGTACGGGAAAACCTATTCCGCCAAGTGATGTGAGAATGGCGACAATCATCAGCAGCGTGTTGTTATCGGCCACCAACGGATTGGCGAATCCATCGGACAAAGTAGATATTCCGCAGTTACAAAATGCTGATACCGAATGGAACACCGAGAAGAAAACCGGATCAACAATATTGCTGTCGCTGATGCTCAAATAAATGGCTATTGCCCCTATCGTTTCAAACAAAAGTGTGATTGACAGCATTTTAGTCAAAAACGAAAAGATATCTCCCATTGTATCAGACGAGAACATATCTTTGAGCAAGATACGATCCTTGAACGAAACTGTGCCCGTGAACGCAAATGCGAACAAGCCTGTGAATGCCATAACGCCCAAACCACCTATCTGGAATAGAAAGAGCAGAATCACATTACCCTTAAATGTCAGCATCTCAGTCAGATCAATAATCGACAGACCTGAAACGCATATTGCACTCGCCGATGTGAACAATGCTTGGAAATAGCTCATACTGCCGATATGCACGTTGGGCAGCATCAGTAACCCCGACCCCACAAAAATCATCACTATAAAACTGAAGGCGAAGAGCAACGGCGGCGACATCTTCATCGATGTAATGACCTTCGCCACCTTGTAGAAATCGGACACCAGGATAAGCCCCATAGCCGTTGCCACCGCGGGGAATGTGGCCAGCAGCGAACTGCCAACAAAATCTGTCGCGAAGGCGTGCGAATTGGGCACAAAAACCACCGTACAGCCAATGAATATCAGAATATCAGTCCAGCGCGGAAAAACCTTGCGGCTGATACAAACATAAATGTCGTGAACATATTTGGCTATATAAGTGACAATGAATATCTTACTAATAAGAGACTCAACATTGTCCTGAACAATCTGATGGTGGTAGAAACCGAGCCGGGCAATGAGCAGCGTAGCAAACAAAAGGCTGCATACAAGTATCACCAGATTGCACACTGTGGATACCAAGCTGAAAAATTTCAGCAGGAAATCCTGTACAATAAAGTAATGCTTGAAAAAACGCTCTTTTAGCCTGAACAGAAATTTGGTGCCCATTGTCGGTTCTAAAAGACAAATTGCGCCCACCGCAACCTAGCGGCAGGCGCAAAATGAATGTTATTCTGTACTCAACACTTTGAACTCAACACGGCGGTTCATTGCACGCCCTTCTTTGGTTGAGTTGTCGGCCACAGGCTGGTCGAAAGCGTAACCTTTGTACTCAAGACGGCTGGCATCGACACCTTCCGAAATCAGGAAGTCGACCACTGATTTTGCGCGAGCTTCAGACAGACGCTGGTTGGTCGCCTTGCTGCCTTGATTATCGGTGTGGCCCGATATCTCAATCTTCAGAGCAGGGATGTCGCTCATCAGTTTGGTCAAGCGGCCAAGCTCAGCATACGATGTCGGTTTCAACTTCGCGCTGCCGGTCTCGAAGAACACGTTTTTCAGGATTATCTTCACGTCCTTCTTGATGTTGTTCAAGGCAATGTCTTTTTCAATTTCTTGGTACTCTGTGGCTGCCGGAATATCGAAGTTCTCTGAATGGAACAGATAGTTGTCGGCTTTCACCATCAGGCCGTAGTTCTTACCCGAAGGCAGCGACACCAGGAATTTACCGGTTGCCGAGTTGGTTTGCGATGTAAATATCACTTCGTTCTTCTCGTTATCAACAATATCGATTGTTGCGCTGACAGGCTCATTGCTGATGGCATCGCGAACAACACCCTTGACAATGGTCAGACGGATGGTAACAAGTTCAACCGATGCTTCCATCACCATATCCGAAACCGGTTGCGAACGAGCCGAAATCAGGTTGTCTTCACCCGACAAAGTGTATGGTTTTTCGGGGCCAAGGAATGTCATTCGGTAGATGTCGAGACCACCGGAACCTTCAGGACGCACGCTGCTGCAATAGCCGTGGCGACCGTTGGCTGAGATTACAAAGCAAAGGTCGTTGCCCGGCGAGTTGATTGGGTAGCCCATGTTCACTGGCTCTGACCAGTTGCCTTTATCGTCCATGCGCGACATGAAAATATCGTAGCCGCCCATGGTGTTATGTCCTTTCGAACTGAAATAGAGCGTACGGCCATCGGGGTGCATGAAGACGGCTTCTTCGTCATATTGCGAGTTGATTATCGGGCCTAAATTGACTGCTTCACCCCATTTGTCTTTGGCTGTGCGTGTGCAGACATAGATGTCAGAGCCGCCGAAGCCACCCGGGCGGTCGCTCACGAAATAGATGCGGCGTCCGTCTGGCGAGAAGCAAGCCGACGTCTCGCGATACTCAGTGTTGATTGGTTTAGGCATAGCCTTCGGATATTCCCATTTGAGACCTTTCAGCGAGCACTGCTCAATGTCGCCACCACCCTTGCGGCCGTTGTAGATGAGCAGTTGCTGACCATCGGGAAAAAGACCAACTGTTGCGTCATCGAACTGAGTGTTGATGGGCTCACCAATGGCGTCAGGCACCTGCCAGTTCTTTTTCTCGTTGTAACTTACGTAGATGTCTTCATCGTACTGACCATCTTCAGGGCTCTCTGTGCGGCCGTTGTTGCGGTTCGATGTGAAAATCATCATCGACTCGTCGGCAGAGATGAGCGGGCTGTGGTCGTTGTAGCGCGAATTGAGCACTGAGCCGGCATTGTCGATGAACGCACGTGCCGGATTCTCCATCAACTGCTTGCCACATTCACATTCGGCAATGTATTTCTCAAGTTGCGGTTTCATTTCCGGTGCTTCCATCGGCGTGAGCACTGCCAAATGGGCCTTGTACTCGCCTATCGCCTTGTCGTACTGACCGTTAAGGTGATAACTGCGGGCAAGCATCAGGTGGATGTCGTCAGCCACATCGCGACGCAACTGATAGGCTTTCTCAAAATAATCGAGACTCTTGAACTTCATCGGCAGATTCATATAGCAAACGCCAATTCGGTAGTTGAGCAGCGAATAGTTCGGATTAAACTTCTGAGCTTCAAGATAATACTGCAAAGCTTCGTAATAGAATTCCTTGCCGAAAGCCGCTTCACCAGCCTTCAAATCAGAGTTGGCCTGCTTGAAAGCGTCTTTCTGATTCTGGAAATAGTTCTTGTCAAACGGAATGTCCTGGTTCTGGCTGAAAGCCGACAGGCTGCAAACAAGTACTGTTACAATTATATATATGCGTTTCATAGTCAACTTTGATTATTCATAAAACGAAATGTAGTTTCTTGCTTTGGTGATGCCCAACTCGTAAGCCTTGCGCCAGTCGGTCACGGCATCATCGAATTTGCGCTGCATCTCAAGGCAGCTGCCGCGGTTCAGATATGCTTCGGCAAAATTAGCATTGATGCGGATGGCGTCGCTGAATGAGCGGTAGGCGGCATCGTAATCTTTCTTTTTCATTTGGGCGATACCCATATTATTATATGCGTAGGCGTATTCGGGATTAATCTCGATGGCCTTCTGGCAGTCGGCAATCATTCCGTCGAAATCGTTCTTTTCAAACTTGGCGCGAGCGCGGTTGTTGTAGGCGATGAAATACTCAGAATCGAGTCCGATGGCCAGACCGTAGTTGCTGATGGCATCGTCAACGTTGCCTTTTTTGAGCAGCGCACTGGCCATATTGTTGTATGCTGTGGCCAGCTTCGGGTCGATTTTGATGGCCTGCTGATAGTCGGCAATGGCACCATCGTAGTCTTCCTTCATGCGCTTGGCGCTACCGCGGTCGTTGTAAGCCTGGGCGTTGTTGCCGTCGAAGGTAATTGACAGTGTCAGATTGTTGACGCTCTCTTCGTAGTTTCCGCACTCAAAGTTGGCCACACCGGCGTAGTAGTAAACCTTGGCTTCGTTGTAACCGGCTTTGATGGCAAGTTCGAAATCGTTGAGCGCGTCGCTCGAGTTGTTCTGATTGAAATAAGCCAGACCGCGACCGTAGTAGGCCACCGGCGAGCCGTCGAGCTCAACCGCCATTGTGAAATCTGTTATGGCGCCGCTGTAGTCGGCTATTTCCGATTTGGCGAATCCACGGTTCACCAGGGCCTTGGTAAACTGCGGATTGTACGACAATGCTTTTGTGAAACTGTTTATTGCTTCAGTAAAATTGCGCTGGGCCACAAAATCGTTTCCCGCATTGAAAGCGACTTCCGCTTCCTGATTCTCGGCAACCACAAGGGTCGAGTCTTTGCTGGCGGTGTTTTGTGCGTATCCGCTGAAACAGAACGCCAAAGCTGCGGCCAAAGAAATTGATTTAAATCTCATTGCGTTAAATTTTAATCGTTTACAAACTTCTCGGAAGTGCCAAACGGCCTACCAAAGAAAAGGCTAAATTATAAAAACTGATTTCAAAAACAAACTGCCATCACCCGAAAAATGGTGTTATTTTTTTCGGAATAGCGCTGATTGGTGTCGAAAATCCAGTCCCACTCTTTTGTTGGCGGCAGACCGGACAAGTCGGCATGCACAAGTTGAGTCTCGGTTTTTGACGAGCCGTCGAGCGGAATATCAATCTGCCGATAATCGGTTATCAGGCATGCGTGGCCTTTCGGCAGCCAATTGATGTGATTCTGCTGAACCGTCCGGCGGACATTGAGCAATTCGGCATCATCTGCTTTGAAACGGCGCTTAAGGTAGTCGCACAATATTATATCGAGTTGGTTCAGCAGATTGACCGACACCACAAGGTCGAACGTACTGAAATCGAGTGCCGGCACAGCGTTAGGCAGCCATTTTGAGAATTCTTCGAACGACTGCACAGTCATGACCTGCTGCACGGCGCCGCCTGTCAGATCGGCTGTGGCGAGATGCACGTTGGGCAAACGTCCGGCACGCATTTTCACCGGCTCGGGATGCACAATATCAACAAGCGTCACCGACTCAAACATCTGCGACAGTTCATCGAGCGGCACATCGTAGAGCCATCCACTGCCCAACACCGCCACCGACCGCTTCTCGGGCACTTTTTCAGCTGCCGCGATTATGAAATTCCGGGTGTTCTGCAGATGCGACTGCCAGTTGCCGCTCTCGCGCAAAAAACGATTCCGGATGCCGTTCTGGTCGCTCACATAGCCCGCACGCCGTGCCGCCGCGGACAGCGAATCGGTCCGGAACAATCTGTTAAACAATTGATTACAAAAATCCATAACAAAACGCATTTTGATTGTTGCGCCAAACCCTAAAAAAAGTAATTTTGAAAGTTACACACAAATAAAAGGAAACTATGGCTTGTAACAAATGTAAGTTCGCAACTACGGCCGTCAGGATTGTGTGCTGCCTGGCCCTGGCCATACTGGCTCAGAGCGCCGCTGCGCAGTATTCGCAATCGGAACGGAAACAGTTGAAGACGGCCAACAACTTTTTTGAGACGGGACTGTATGAGAAGGCTTTGCCCATCTACATCCAACTCGACTCAGTGATTGACGACATCAACCTGCGCTATCAGATTGGCCTGTGCTACCTGAAATCGCGGTTTGAGCAAGAGAAATCCATCAGTTATCTGGAAGAAGCCAGCGTTTCGGCCGGAACGCTTGTGCCGCTCGATGTCATCTGGAACCTTGGCGACGCCTACCACGTGGCATACCGCTTTGAAGATGCCATGCGCGAGTACAACAAGTACATCACCCGGACTGCCAAAAACGACAAGGCCGACATCAACAAGCTAAACCACTGCAAGCGAATGATTACCGTTTGCCGCAACGCCATTGAGATTACCGAACAGCCTTATAAAGTTGATATTGAGCCGATGATGTCGCTCTATACCGCCGAATCGGACTTCAATCCGCTCATCTCGGCCGACGAGAGCGTGATGCTCTTCATGCGCGAAACAGGTGTTGGCAAGGGCTACGAGACATCGCTGCACATTATGATTTCGACTAAAGACGCCGACAACGCTTGGGCTAAACCCGAAAACGTCAATCTCGAACTCGACCACAAGTTGCAAAACCAAACCGCCATGCTGGCAGGCTTGTCACCCGACGGCCACACCGTGTTTCTCAATTTCGGCGAAGGCCTGAACAAAGACATTTATTCAGGTAAGCTGCAAGGAAAAACCATTACTGAAGTCAAAAAACTGAACAAAAACATCAATACGCCATACTATGAAGGCGCGGCCAGCATAACGCCTGACGGCACAAAACTTTTCTTTGTGAGCGACCGTCCCGGCGGACTCGGCGGACGCGATATCTACGTTTCGACACTGAACAAGAAGGGTGAATGGGACGAGCCCGTGAACCTTGGCGACAAAATCAACACAAAATTCAACGAAGACGCACCGCATATCCACTACGACGGACAGACGCTGTTCTTCAGCTCGCAAGGGCACAACACCATTGGCGGAAAGGACATTTTCAAATCGCGGCGCACTAACGGACAGTGGACCGAACCCGAAAACCTTGGCTTCACAAACACCACCATCGACGACCTTTCGTTTGTGCTGAACGCCAGCGGCGAATACGGTTATTTTTCAACTTCGCGCAACAATTCGTACGGTCGCCAAACAATCATGAAAGTGGGCTACAAAGACCCTATTCCATTGACTTTGGTGAAAGGTACTGTGCTGGCAGGAACACCGCCAAAGCCGATAAAGGTTGACATCAAGGTTTATGACAAAACCACGCACGAGCAGATTAAATATGTGTACACACCCGACACCGAAACGGGCAAATACCTGATGATTTTCCCGCCGGCAAAGAACTACCAGCTGGTTATTTCGACACCCAACTTCATGCCGCAGCTCATCAATATACACATTCCTTACCAGAACTACTTCTACGAGTTGTATCAAGAGATAACGCTGCAGCCTATCAAGCTGAACAACAGTGAGATTGGCGAAGAAGTGATGGTGAACAACGTGTTCTACGACATCTACAAGACGGCCGAAGCCGACTCGATAACAAACAACAACTCGCCTCAGCAGCCCATCTACTATGAACATCTGCTTGAGTTAGTCGAAAACATCATTCAGACATCGGACACCATTAACAAGCTGAGCTACAACACACAATCAAAAAAAGAGAAAGCGCAGCTGAAAAAGAACACCGACGACCTGCTCTCGCTCATCGAAGACGCCATCAACACAAGCGACTCGGTTACATTGAGCATTCTGGATGCCAACTCGAAGCAGAAGGACAAGGTTACCGAAACCCACTTCTACACCGACGGCATCAAGAGCAAATCGGTTACAATGCAGGTGATTGGGCAGGACACGTTCTACACCGCATCGCCTATCGACTTGAGCCGATTCGAGATTCCGACGCGTAACCACAGCAGCTTCAACCGGCAGGAAAACATCAACCCGGTGCTGTTCAAAGTGTCGCAACCCGAACAGCGCAAAATCGTGCACAAACACACTCTCTACTACAAACTCAATGAGAGCACGCTGACAGCCGCGTCGAAAAAAGAACTGCAGCAGATTATCGACCTACTGATTGACAATGCGTCAATCGGTGCCGAAATCAACGGCTACGCCGACACGCAGGGCGAACGATCGCACAACATGAACCTGTCGCAACTTCGGGCACAGAACGTGCTGAAATATCTTCTCGAGAACAACGTTGACGGACGGAAGATAATAACTCAAGGCCACGGTGAATCGACGGCGCGCGGCAAATACGACAACCGCACCCATGAGATGAACTACCGCCGCGTGGAAATCATTTTGTTTGAACTTAAAGACTGAAGACATGAAGAGCATCAAAATAACACTGATAGCCTTTGCGACAGTCTTTATGACAATGACTGCCGCGGCGCAATACTCAGAATACGAAGTGAAAGCAGCATACATTTTCAACTTCGCAAAATTCATTGAATGGCCCGACAACTACATCGACAGTGACACTCTGTATTTGTGCGTCTATAAGAATGACCCGTTCGGAATCATTCTTGAAAAAACCATGATCGGACGCAAAGCCAATGGCAAAGACTGGAAAATCAGACGGATAACAAGCCTGACTGAAGCCGACAAATGCCATATGCTTTTTTTGTCGGACATCAAACAGCATGAAGCCCTGCAAGTGATTAAAAGCATTGGCAACAAGCCAATTGTTACCATCGGCGATGAATTGAGTTTCCTATGCGAAATTGGCGGAACAATAAACTTTCTGCCACAATTCTCTGAACGGCAGTTCGAGATCAACAAGGACGTAGCAAATGAAATCGGCATAAAAATCAGTCCGAAACTGCTGCTCCTTGCAAAAATAATATCGACGAAAGAAGATGAATTTTAAGGACTTATCGATAAGGACCAAAATAACAGTAATGGTGACGGCCATCAGCCTTGTGGGACTGATTGCTGCAGGACTCATCTACGGCCATTACGACAAGGTTCAGTTCAACAATCAGATGCTCAGCAACATGACCATTCTGGGCAAGATTGTCGGCGACAACAACACGGCCAACATCATGTTCGACTATCCGCTCGACGCGCAAACCGTGCTTCAAACCTTGGCGGCCGACACCAACATCCGTGTGGCGCGAATCTACGACACCAACCACACGCTATTTGCCGAATACACGCAAAGCCCCGAGTACAGTAACACCAACCTTGACTTTATATCAGCCCGCGACACCTTTGCCTTCCACGACGACGGCCTGCTGGTGAGCCGAAACATAATTCTCGACGACGAAATCATCGGCTCAATCTTTCTGCACACCAGTCTCGACAGTTACAAAAATCGCGCGATGCAGTTTTTCAGAGTCTATCTGCTTATGATTCTTGCAGCTACAATTATCGCGCTGATGCTCTCAAAAACCATGCAGAACGCCATTTCCACCCCAATCATCAACCTGACACACACAATGCGCGACATGTCGAATGTATCTGATTATCAGATTAAAGAAACCGAAAAGCGCAAAGATGAGATTGGCGAGCTGATGAAGGGGTTCAACTCGATGATTAAGCAGATAAAAAAACAGAACATCGACCTTACTCTCGCCAAGGAACAAGCTGAAAATCTGGCGAAAATCAAAGATCAGTTCCTTGCCAACATGAGCCACGAAATCCGCACCCCTATGAACGGTGTGATTGGCATGGCCAAACTGCTGAACGACACCAATTTGACACCCGACCAAAAAACTTTTCTCGACAACATCACCATATCGGCGAACAACCTGCTTGTCATCATCAACGACATTTTGGACTTCTCGAAAATTGAAGCCGGGAAAATGGAAATTGAGAAAATTGACTTCAATCTTAACAAGATAATCAGCAATCTATCAACAACTTACAAAATATCGACAGAAAACAAGGGATTGTACTTCAGAGCCATCATCGACCCGAATATGCCTAAATATGTTGTGGGCGACCCCACCCGACTGAACCAGATTCTGAACAATCTGCTCAGCAATGCGCTGAAATTCACCGAATATGGCGGCATAACACTAACCATCAGTGTTTTAAGACAAGACGCCGACTCGAGCGAGCTGAGTTTTGCCGTGCGCGACACCGGCATAGGAATCCCGAAAGACAAGCAGGAACTGATTTTCTCAAGTTTCTCGCAGGCTTCGAGCGACACCACACGCAAATACGGCGGCACAGGTTTGGGACTGACCATTTCGAAACAACTTGCCACAATGCAGGGCGGCGACATTCTGCTCACAAGCGAAGACGGGAAAGGCAGCACTTTTGACTTGAGAATCACTTATTTGCACGGCACTAAAAAAGCAAAAGAAAACGTCAAGACAGAAACCGATACAGCTGCGGCAAAAGTTAGTATCGACCGTACACCGAACATTCTGCTGGCCGAAGACAACGAGATTAACCAGCTGTTTGTCAAGACGATACTGAAGAAAGACTTCAATCTGATGATTGCCCCCAACGGCAAGGTGGTCATCGACCTGATGAACAAAGAAAGATTCGACCTGATTCTGATGGACCTGCACATGCCCGAAATGGACGGATACACAGCCACTTCCATCATCCGTAAGATGGACGACCAGGAAAAACGGACCATCCCGATTATTGCACTCACGGCAGCCGCCATCAAGGGCGAAAAGGAAAAGTGCATCGGCGCAGGAATGGACAACTACATTTCGAAACCTTTCGAGACGCAGGACCTTATCAATATGATTTACAAGCACATCGGCGGGCAAATATTGCCTAACGACGAAACTGACGATATTGTCGATGCCGAACCGGCTAGCATTGAGCACAATTACAAATACATCGATCCGCAGCACCTGGATTCCGTGACCGGTGGCGATGAGAAATTCAAAATCGAACTTGTGAACGTTTTCATCCAGCAAATGCCGACTCTGCTCGTCAGCCTTGAAAAAGCCTTGCAAGAAAAAGATTACAAGCAACTTTCTGCCATCGCCCACAAAACAAAATCGTCAGTGGCACTGATGGGCATCGAATCGCTGCGCGCCGACATGGCCGAACTCGAACAAAAAGCCAAAACCGGCGACGACACCGAACTTTATTCAAAAATAGTCACCAACTTTATATCAGTCTGCACCGATGTTCTGACTGAAATTGAAACATTTAGAGATTCACTAAAAAACGACGGACTATGATGGAAATAAACAATCAAATCGCAGGTTGCGCCATTGCAACCCCAAAACCAGGAAACCGACGACTGACAATCAGCAACGACAGCGAGTTCAAATCGCAGATTAACACCGTTATTGACCAGCATGAGTACCTGAACATCATTGTTGATATGAAAGATATCGACTTGATTGACAGCACCGGACTGGGCACACTGATTAGCGTCTTCAACCATGGACGCAACAACAACTGCAAAATCAAATTCTGCAACATGAGCGCTGCGGTGGCAAATGTCATCAAGATGACCCGAATCGACCAGATTCTGGACATCTACCCGACGCTTGAAGCCGCCAAAAGCTCGCTGTAACACTTTGGCATACAATGATTTCTGTTACCGATGAAATAAACCGGCTTTATGCGTCGTGGGCTGGCGGTAGCTATGCCCATAGCTCACCCCTGCCCCGCTCTGGCTCTGACCGTCAGTATTTCCGCCTGACGGCCGACGACCAGCGCTCGGTGATGGCCGCCTACAACCCGAATGTGGCTGAAAACGAAGCCTATTTTGCTTTTACTCAGGCTTTCGCCGATGCGGGCGTAAACGTGCCGAAGATTTTTGCCGTAAACGATGACCACACTTGCTATCTGGTTGAAGATTTGGGCTCGGAACCGCTCTACAACCTTGTTGTGGAAGCCAACGGCTCGCCCGACGAGCACCTTGCACAACTCTACAAGCACGTGCTGGCCGATTTGGCCCGAATGCAGGTTGTGGCGGGCCGTAACATCGATTACTCGCTGTGCATCGGCACGCCCGATTTCGACCAAACGGCCATTCAGTGGGACCTTAACTATTTCAAATACTGCTTTTTAAAGAATGCTCATATCGATTTCGATGAGTCGAAACTCGAAGCCGATTTTGAGACTATCAAACAAGCCGCCGCAAGCGCTGACTGCCAGTTCTTTATGTTCCGCGATTTCCAATCGCGCAACATTATGCTGAAGGACGGCGAGCCTTATTACATTGATTTTCAAGGCGGCAAGCGCGGTCCGCTGATGTACGATGTGGCTTCGGTTCTCTATCAGGCCAAAGCGAAGTTCAGCGAAGAGTTGCGTAACAAATTGTTCGACAGTTACATAGACGCGCTGCAAACGCTCATTCCCGCCGACCGCGAACTGCTGTTCAGACAATTCAAACTGTTTGCACTGATTCGCACGCTGCAAGTGCTTGGCGCTTACGGCTTTAGAGGCTACTACGAAAAGAAAAAACACTTCATTGAGAGCATTCCTGCGGCAGTAAAAAACTTAAAAGACCTGCTGGCGCTTAAATTCATAAATCTACCTTATATTGAAGCAGTTGCAAGCAAAATTGACATTGCCGAACCCGCCCCCGACAACTACGATGGCCTAACCGTGACGGTTTACAGTTTCTCGTACAAAAAGGGCATTCCTGCCGACACGGAAAACGGCGGCGGCTTTGTGTTCGACTGCCGCGGTCAGCACAATCCTGGCCGCTACGACGAGTACAAATCGCTCACTGGCCGTGACAAGCCCGTCATCGATTTCCTGAAGGCCAACTCAACCATCGACAGTTTTCTAGCAAAAGCCATCGAGATTGTTGAGCCCACTATTGAGACCTACCAGCGGCGCGGATTCAAAAACCTGATGGTGAGTTTCGGCTGCACAGGCGGCCAGCACCGCTCGGTTTATTGCGCGCAGAATTTCGCCGAACAAATCGGCAAGAAGTTCGATGTACGGGTTAGACTGATACACAAAGAACTTGGAATTCAGAATGTAGAATTCAGAATGTAGAATTCAGAATTAAAGAATTACGAACTTTGGTCATCAAAAAAATAATCACGCATTCAGTCCTTCAATTAATCAATCCTTGTCTATGGAAGCAATGATATTCGCTGCAGGTTTAGGCACACGCCTTCGACCGCTGACAAACGACCGCCCGAAAGCACTGGTAGAAGTTTGCGGAAAAACGCTGCTGCAACACTGTATTGAGATGCTTATTGGCAATGGCGCCACACACATCGTGATTAACGTGCACCACTTTGCCGAAATGATGAAAACTTACATCGCAAACCTAAAGTATAATATTGATATTCAAATATCTGACGAAAGCCAACTGCTGCTCGACACTGGTGGCGGACTGAAAAAAGCCGTCAAACTGTTCAGCGGCAACGAGCCTGTTGTGATTGCCAACGTTGACATTCTAACCAACATCGATCTGCGGAAAATGATACAGCAACACATTGATTCAAAAGCCGATGCCACGCTTGCCATCCGCGACCGCAAAAGTTCGCGCCAACTGCTGTTTGATGCCGATTGGCAACTTGGCGGTTGGCAGAACAACAAAACGGGCGAGTCAATCATTGTCAGCCAAAGCAAAGAACTCAAACCGTTCGCATTCAGCGGAATACACATCATTTCGCCATCGCTGTTCGGTAAATTCCCTGCCGACGAAGTCTTCCCCATCATTCCGCATTATCTGAAAATGGCTGAAAACCACAAAATTATCGGCTACCGCCATGACAGCGACTATTGGTTCGATGCAGGCTCAGTTGAAAAAATTGCTGAAGCGGAAAAATTCCTAATTTCAAAAGAATAGACCGTTTGTCAACGATTTTTCGTTTCTCATCAGATATTTTTCATCACTCAATAACCTTTATCGGTAGTTGCCGTAATAGGGCTCATTGTTAAATGATAAAAAAAATAAATTATGAGAACACGACAAATTAACGCTATTCTGTTTCTGACATTTTTAGTTTCAATGCCAAACACTGGCCTGTTTGCCCGTACAATAACAAGTACGTCCACCCAAAACGGCGATGAACGCCTGAATGAGACACTTGTTATTAACTCTGATTATACAATAAATGGAAATCTTACAGTAACTGGAGTAACAATAAATTCTGGTTGCTCTCTTACAATAAACGGTTCCCTGAACACAACCGGTAACCTTGCAATTTTTGGAGAAGGAAGTCTTACTATTAGCGAAAATGGCGCACTGGTTGCTAACACCTTTAACGCGAAACACACAGAAAATGGCTTTATAAACAAAACAAAGAACTACCCTACTATTGCTGTAAACGGCAGTATGACAGTTGAAAGGACATTTGCCAACGAAAGCCATTTGACCGTTAATGGTGTGATTGAAGCGGATGAAGCTATAATCAAACAAGATTTGACAATTACCGAAAACGGCGCTTTGGTTGTTTACGGCCAACTAACCGATTATGGTGTCATAACTGACAACGGCAGATTGGAAGCCGGACAGATTGATGTTATTAAAGAACTAACTATAAATTCTAACGCAATCCTGTTTGTAAACAAAGATGAATCAAGCGCTAAAACGAATGGTAATTTAACTGTAAGAAAAGATGGTAAAATCACTTTTGAAAAGAACTCTGCATCTATTGTTGAAGGTGATTTGACTCAGGATGGTAGCACTCTGTTAGGAATCCAACTGTTTTTCCCAAAAGCAGGTGACATCAAAGCTTATAAAGCAACATTAATTGTTGAAGGCGCTTACAATATTTATACTACTGAGTTTAACAAGCCTGATGAAAATTGCGAGTACATTGACCCCAAAGATAACCCGAGATTTTACTCATTCGGCGGAATCAAACCTAAAGGAATAAAACAAAACACTATTAAGCATCAGACTTTATAATCAGCATTTACTAACAGTGAATGTTTTGATCGAACCTATAACACCCCCCGATTCAGTTTTTGAGTCGGGGTTTGTTTTTGGCAAATAGAGTAATATTATCTCGCAAAAAAAATGGTCCAGCAATTTGGCGTCTGACAAAACGAGAAAACGGAAATCAGCGAAACTTTTTATGCACGCCATCGTAAAAAACTTTTGTATATTAATGTAAAAAAGCAAGTTATGAAAACAAGACACATCATACCGATTCTGCTGGCGTTGGTTCTTGCGCCCACTTTGAGCGCTTGGGCAGAGACAATCAGCACCAATACCACTCAGACAGTTAACCAAACATTTAACAGTCTGTCCATAACTGCGAAATACATCATTCCAGCAAATGTGAGCGTATTTGTAAAAGGTGATGTAACTGTTTCGGGCAACGGTGAGCTGATTATTGAAGAAAACGGCAGTCTTCACGTCAAAAAAGATTTTGATGCGAAGCCCGCAACAATAGGTGGTTTATGGGGAATTGGCGGAACAAAATACTACCCCACTGTTGAAGTAAATGGTATTCTGCTAGTTGAAAATGAACTCACCAGCGAAGCAACCTTTACCGTCAATGGCGACTTAACTGCTGGAAGTATGGATGTGGAAAGGAATTTCACAATGGGTAACGATGCTTCAATTACTGTTGACGGCAAACTCACTGGCAACACCAATATCACGGTGAACGGCCAACTGCAGGCAGGCTCGGTTGAGAACAACTCGCCATTGACTATTAACGAAAATGCGACAATGACAGTTAGCGGAAAACTGCTTGGTGACGACAATATTACTGTGAACGGCAAACTGCAGGCTGGCTCGGTTGAGAACAATTACCCTTTGACTGTTAATAAAGATGCAACCATGTCTGTCAGCGGTGAGCTGATTGGTGACAACAACATTACAGTAAACGGCGTATTAGAAGCTGGCTCAGCCGACATCAACAAAAATCTGACCATTGGCAACGATGCGATGATGGTTGTCAGCAACTTACTTACCAATGATGGCGATATCACCGTAAACAGCAAACTTGAAGCTGGGGAAATCATCGTTAATAAAAACCTGACAGTCAGTTCAAAAGCAACGTTATTCGTTAATAAAGACGAAACCGATTCAAATCCTAATGGTAAACTAACCGTTAAAAGTGACGGCACTCTTAAACTTCAACCAGAATCAACATGCATTGTCGAAGGGAATTTAAAACAAGACGGAACCGTATCTTTTCTTAAAGCACTGTTCACACTTTTTGATGAGACTGCTGAAGCTGGCGATATTGAAGCAAGTGGTGCAATGCTGGTTATTGGCGGCGACTACGAGATATATTCGACAGATTTATTGGGCAAGAGCGATATTGATGCAAAATACGTTAACCCTGATGATAACGAAATCTATGTATTTGGCAACAATGAATTGGATAAGGTGGGTGTTTCATCCTCAAATATTAAAAGCGAAGCTGAATTTAAAAAAGAATATGGCAGCATTGGAAGTGTCCTTCCCATCGAGCTTGTCTATTTCAACGCGCATGAGTTTGGCGGCGGCGTAAGGTTTGAGTGGGAAACTGCTTCGGAACTGAACAACGACTTCTTCACTATCGAGTTCAGCATCGACGCTGTTGAGTTTGCCGAACTAACTATTATTGAAGGCGCTGGCACATCGACAGAGCCGCACAACTACCGCTACACCGACTTCTCATCGCACGCGGGCATCATCTACTACAGACTCAAACAAACCGACTACGACGGTAACTTCAGTTACTCGGAAACTGTTCCTGTGGTATTTGCAGAACACCATGTTGCCGAAACCGAAGACATCAAATTTGTTGTCTATCCGAATCCCGCCACCGACTATATCACCATCAGCGGCGGCGAATACGAGAGCATATCGTTTGTATCGGCCAACGGCGCGGTGCTGGGACGTGAAGCGGCTCAAGGCTCACACGACATTACAAGGCTGCCAAAAGGCTTGAACTTTGTGATTATCCACACGGCAAACGGCGACGCAAGCGAAAGATTTATCAAACGCTGACAGTTATTCTAAAACACCAGCAACCCCGATTCTGCATTGAGTCGGGGTTGTTTTTTCTGTTAGGCCACAAAAAAAGAGAGCCCGTCATCGCGACGAACTCTCTTCCATTTATTAACAACTTAAATTTTACTTGTCAAGTCCTTCGATTGTCTGAATCTTGCCGTCCTTGTCGTATTGCAACTCGCAGACTTTCAGGCTTCGCAGCCAGGTCTTGTCGTTCGACGGAACGCAATCGTGGTGGAACAGATACCATTTGCCCTTGTACTCGGCAATGGCGTGGTGAGTGGTCCAGCCCACAACAGGTGTCAGAATCACGCCTTGATAGGTGAACGGTCCGTACGGATTGTCGCCGATTGCATAGCAAAGGAAGTGGCTGTCGCCAGTTGAGTACGAGAAGTAGTACTTGCCGTTGTGTTTATGCATCCACGAAGCCTCGAAGAAGCGGTGCGGGTCGCCAGCCTTGAGCGGCTGTCCGTCCTTATCGACAATCAGCACACGGCGTGGTGCCTCGGCAAACTGCAGCATATCGTCGCTCATCTTCACAACGAAACTCGGAAGCGCTGGCATATCAGGTTTGGCAAAGAGTTCGCCGCTGCGAGTGGGCTCTGCGCCCATATCAACAAGGCCGTTATTGTCGCCGTGTTTGCCGTGGATAGGCTCAAAACCCGGTGCAAATGGTTGCCACCACTGAAGTTGGCCGCCCCAAAGTCCGCCAAAATAGGTGTAAATGGTGCCGTCATCGTCCTTGAACACGCAAGGGTCGATAGAGAACGAACCGCGAATTGGCTGCGGCTGCGGCTTGAATGGGCCTTCTGGCTTGTCGGCTACTGCCACACCAAGACGGAACACACCATCGTATCCTTTGCCTGAGAAAACGTAGTAGTACTTGCCGTTTTTCTCCACTACGTCGCTGTCCCACAGCTGTTTTTCGGCCCAAGGCACATCTTTCACGTCGAAAATAACACCGTGGTCGTTGACCTTGCCTGTCATCGGGTCGCCATCAATAGAGAGTGCGTGATAGTCCTTCATTTGGAAATGGCCGCCATCGTCATCCTCTTCAGCACCTGCTTCCCAGTCGTGCGAAGGGTAGATAAAAATCTTGCCGTTGAACACGTGAACGGCGGGGTCTGCCATATAGTCGGCAGGAAATAAATAACGTTTCTGTGTCATTGCTTTAAGTTTTTGGTTATTACTGTTTAGTTTCAAGTTATCGATATTTTATATTTTGTTGAATCGGTGAATTGTTCAATCGGTGAATCGTTCTTTTTCGATTAACCGATTATCCGATTGTCCAGTTCAACAATCATTTTTCTTCCATCGCAAGTTTGATAATGGCATCAACAAACGGTTTTGGCTGATAGTTGCGGTCGATAGCGAGCGGATAGTCGGTGCGGCCCGGCATTGGCCAGCCGTTCTTCCAACTGTCGGCGTCGGTCAGGCCCCAGAACGTTACGCGGTCGATAACATCGGCGTGCTTCAAGTAGATTTTGAAGAGTTTCACGAAGAAATCGGTCTGCTCCTGCGCCTTTGCAGCGGGAAGACTGTCGGTGTAGGGGTTCATCTCCTTCATATACTCGAAGTTGGTCTCCACTGCAGCGCCGTAATTACCTTGTGGCCAAGGCAATACGCTCAAATCGAGTTCGGTAACCATCACCTTCACACCTTCGGCGGCATAAGCCTCAATGCTCTTTTCGTACTCATCAAGATTGGTGTCGAAAGCCACGTGCGACTGCATTCCAATGCCATCAACGCGACAACCAGCAGCCTTCAACTCACGCACGATACGGATAGCGCCATCGCGTTTCGACGGATTGTCCATACCATAATCGTTGTAGTAGAGTTCGGCATCGGGGTCGGCCTCGTGGGCAAACTGGAACGCCATCTTAATGTATTCGGGGCCGATAATGCGGTAGAACTGCGTCGGACGCAACTCACCGTTGTCAAGAAGTGCCTCATTCACAACGTCCCAGCCCTTGATTTTGCCTTTGTAGCGCGAAACCACAGCGGTGATATGCTCACGCATACGCGCAATCAGTTCATCTTTAGTAACTTGCTGGCCCAAATCGTCTTTAAAGAACCAATAAGGCAACTGTGAGTGCCAAACCAGACAGTGGCCGGTAACAGCCTGACCATTGCGCTGCGCAAGTTCAACAAGAGCGTCGGCATCGCGCCAGTCGTACAAGTCTTTTTTGGGGTGAATCTCCTCCGGCTTCATACAGTTTTCGGGCACAAGCGCGCTGAACTGGTCGCGGATAACGCATTGCACCTTCTGGTCAGCGCTTTTCACCTGACGCACATTGACAGCCGCACCAAGCAGAAACTTGCCGTCAAATGCCTGACGCATAGTGGCTTTGCCGTTGTCGGGACAATCGCACTTTGCTGGCAGACTGCTCTGCTGACCGCCTTCGTTAGTGCCGCAGCAACCCGCAAGAGCGGCAGCCACCAAAGCCATCGATAATAATCTGATATTCATATCTTTAAAATTAAAAAAAAGACGGAAGAGACGCTTCCCTCCCGTCTTATGTTTTCAATAGTTATGCTTTTGTGCGAGCCTCAATTTCGCGGTTCATCTCGTCGAGACGCTCATCGGTAAGCGGATACTTCTTAATCAAGTAAGCCACAACAATGAGAAGCGCTGCAGGGATTATGGTTGTGAACACCAAAATCGCATTTTGAGCAGTGGCTGAATATTTGCCCAACTCTGTGTAATAAGCATTTACAGGTGCGCTGATAAACGAAGCCAGGAACACTACAACGAAAATGCCGAGCACCAGTTGAAGGCATTTGTTAGCCTTGAACTCGCGGAACATATCGCCGAACGAAACGGGTTTCTCGGGTGTTGTGGTGATATTCTCCTTGCTGCCAAGGAAGCAAAGCGTCAAGAGCACAAAGCCGACGAGCGCGAAAATGGCGGTAACTGTAAACCAGGCTTTCGGGTCAGTTGCCAAAGCCGATTCCTCACTTGCAAGGTTAAAGCCGATAAGTCCCATAACCAGCGGTGTAATCCAGCCAGCGATTGAGAAACCAGCCTTGAAAGCGACACCTGCCAAAGCGTTCACTGTGGCGGCAGGACGGTTGCCTGTGCGGTGCTCCGACTCGGTGATAACTTCAGGAACCAAAGCCCACATCAGCGAACCAACAAGCAGACCAACGCCAGTCATAATCTTTGCAATCTGGACAAGCAGCGTGCAACTCTTAACATCGCCGAACTTGCCAATGCCGAACAGAATGGCAAAGCCAATAAAGCCTATCGTGAGAAGTGTGTAATAAAGACCTTTTTTACCCAGCAGTTTCTTCAAAACAGGCAGCAACGGCAGGATAATGAATGCAGGAATGGTACCAATGGCCATAAATATCGCCTGCTCCCAGTTGATTGCAGAGTGCACGCAAATGGCGAGTCCGATAGGGAAACCAGCCTGAACAATAATCTGACCGATATTGGCGCAAACCATACGGGTTGAAGTAAGGATAAGAACCTCGTCGTTGTCGCGGGTCATACTTGCCATAATCGAGCCGTACGGGATATTCACCACCGAATAAATCATACTTAATATGGTATAACTCAATGTGGCGTAAACCATCTTCGCTCCCATCGACCAAGTGGCTGCGGCGGGAAGCATCAGGAAGCAGGCGGCAACTGTGAGCGGAATACCACCCCAAAGAAGATAAGTGCGATACTTGCCCAATTTGGGATTGCGGTTATCGATATACTTTCCTACTACAGGACTCCAGAAGCAGTCGATGAGACGAACTGTAAGAATCAAGCCGCTGACAAATGCTGGATTGATTTTCAGAACCGTAGTAAGATAAAGCATCAGATAGCACGCAACCGTTTGAAAGATAAGATTTTGTGCCAAGTCGCCCGAGCCAAAGCCTATGCGTTGAGCCCACGATAGTTTGTAGAACCCTTTTTGTTCTACATCATTTTTTAATTCCATTACGTTTAGTTTAAGTTATTACTCTAAAAAGCCGCGCCACGGTGTTGTGAAAACCGCAAAAAGCGACATTCCAAATGTAAATTTTTGTTTAATGTTTCCGCCACTTGTTTCATTTTTTTTTCAAAAAGGCACAAAAAAGCGCCATCTCGTCATTTTTTACGGCCCGTCGTGTCCACCGAAAAGAAATCGGCATTATCTTGCACAATAATTTTAAAACGAATGATTATGAAAAAGATTCTTATTGCAGCCGCATTGCTTTTCACGGCAAATGTGGCAATGTGTCAGATTTTCGCATTGGGTATCAAGGGCGGTTTGAACTCGTCGAAACTAAAAATGAAAGATGTGGCAGCCACCATCAAAGATGACAAAACAGGTCAAGAAATGGAATACCTTATGGAAGACGCATCGTCAGGTTTGGGATTCCATGTTGGTGGATTCGCCCGCATCAACGCTATTGCAGTGTTTATCCAGCCGGAAATCTACTATACAAACATGAGTTCGAACATCAAAATCAGCCCGAAAAACGGCTCCGTTTCAAAAGAAGAAACTGATGTTATTAAGAACCACCGCATTGACATTCCGGTTATTGTTGGCGCAAAATTTGGTCCTGCCCGCTTAGGTTTAGGCCCTGTAGCATCGTTCAACCTGAAATCTGACGCCAAAGTATCTGACGAGTACAAAGAGACATTTGGTAAAGGTCTTGAAAACGCCAAAAACACAGCTGTCTTCAGCTTGCAAGTTGGTGCCGGTCTCGACATCCTGAAAAAACTCACACTCGACCTTCGCTATGAGTTCGGTTTGAGCAAATTGGGTGACGAAGTTACCATACGCGGCAAGCAATACAAGACTAGCCAACACGCTAACTCATTCATCGCCAGCATTGGTTGGATGTTCTAAACCAACACACATAAAAATAAAAAATCCTGCCAGACAATGTTTGGCAGGATTTTTTTGTTGTTTTTCATACAAACTATTCCCCCTCAACCTTGCACTCGCGGAAGTTCATTTCAGCCTGTGCTTTCTCGCGCGGCATTGTGAAATAAGTGCAAGTGGCCTCGGTGCAGACAGTGCCCTCGCTGTCAACAATTTGCGCATCGATAATGACAATGTTGCGGCGCTGCTCGCGAATGTGGCCGCTAATGGTGATTTTGCCCTTGCTGATTAGCACGGGGCGGCGGTAGCGCGTTTCCATCTTCGACGTCACGCCCGCAGTCTGCAACTTGCGCGTCACCACCCAACCGCAGAGTTCGTCGAGCAGGGTGGCCTGAATGCCGCCGTGCAGCGTGTCGAGCCAACTCTGATAATTGGTGTTCGGCTGCCACTCGGACACAATGTTGTCGCCGTCCTCGAAGAAGCAAAGGTGAAGACCGAACGGGTTGTCGGGCGAGCATCCGAAGCAGTTGTACTTGGCCATTGTCGCCCACGGGTTTATAATGCGTTTCAAATCCATATTCTTAATTTTCGATTTATGATTTGTGTCCCGATAGCTATCGGGATTTGATTTGCGATTTGCTTCGCAATATTCGTGCCAACAAATCACAACTTTTCAAGCACAAACCGTAACATCTTGTTATACAAGTGCCAACGTGTGTTTCCGCCATAAATGCTGTGGTTGCGGTTGGTGTAGACGAAATAGTCGAACTGCTTGTTGGCCTGAACCAGAGCCTCGCACATTTCGGCTGAATTCTGCCAATGAACATTGTCGTCGGCAGAGCCGTGAATGAGCAGCAGATTGCCCTGTAAATCAGCGGCGTGCGTGATTGGCGAGTTGCTGTCGTAGCCGTCGGCGTTCTCCTGCGGCGTGCGCATAAAACGTTCGGTGTAGATATTGTCGTAGTAGCGCCAGTTGGTGACGGGCGCAACCGCAATGCCAGCCTTGAAGGTGCCGTTGCCCTGCGTCATACAGTTGAGCACCATAAAGCCGCCGAAACTCCAGCCCCAAATGCCGATTCGGTCGGTAGCAACGTATGGCAGCGATTTCAGATAACGGGCAGCGGCGAGTTGGTCAGCAAGTTCGTATTTACCTAATTGCAAATAAGTTACTTTACGGAAAGCCTCACCGCGCGCACCTGTTCCTCGGCCGTCGCAGCAGAAAACAATGTAGCCGTTGGCGGCCAGCACCTGCTCCCAGCCAGCATCGAATTGATTGAGAACCTGCTGAGAGTTTGGACCGCTATATTGCACCATCAGCACGGGATATTTCTTCGACGGATTGAAGTCGTGCGGCTTTATCATCCACGCATTCAGGCTGATACCTTCGTCGGTGGTGAATTGCAGAAACTCCTTCGGGCAGAACTGACGGCTTTTCAACGTGTTGGCAAGGGTGGCGTTGTCCTCAAGCACACGCAACTGCTTGCCACTGCGTTCGTGCAGAGTGTAAATAGTTGGTGTTGAAGCATTTGAAAACTCGCTAATGTAATATTTGAAGCCCTTGCTGAAAACAAAATCGTTGGTTCCCAACTGCCTGCTTAACAATATTTTAGCCGTACCGTTGGCTTTCACCGAATAGACATCGCGGTTTGGCGCTCCGCGCTCTGCGCTTTGGTAGAAAATGGTGTTGGTGCGCTCGTCAAATCCGTAGAAATCAGTAACATCCCACTCGCCTTTGGTAACCTGATTGAGCAGCGTGCCGTCGGCTTTGTGCAGATAAATGTGGCTCCAGCCGTCGCGCTCGCTCATTATCAAGAATTTAGAGCCGTCGGCACTGAAGGTCAGATAGTCGAAAAACGACTCGTCGATATACCACTTATTTTGCTCATCGTAAAACACTTGTGCGGTTCCGTCGGCGGGATTGGCATAGAGCAGTTCAAGGTGGTTCTGCAAGCGGTTCAGCCTGTAAACCACCAATTTACCCGCGGGACTCCAGGTTATGCGCGGAATGTATTGGTCGATCTCCGCACCAACATCGATTTGAGTCTTGCGGCCATCGGAAAACGAATAGTTCCAGACAGTTACAACCGAATTGGCCTCGCCAGCCTTGGGGTATTTGTAGGAATAGGTCGAAGGATAGAGCGCATTTTCAGCCTTGTGGGGCGCTTGGCCAGCAAAAACCGAAAAGCCATAAGTGCGCACCGCCGACTCGTCGAAGCGGCACCACGCCAGATTGCGGCTGTCGGGCGACCAGCAGAAGGCGCGGTTGTACTCAAACTCCTCCTCGTAAACCCAGTCGGGAATGCCGTTGATTATCTTGTTGAACTCGCCGTCGGTTGTTATCTGCGTCTCCGAACCGTCAGTCAAGTTTTTGACATACAGATTGTTACCACAGACATACGCCACCTTTGTGCCATCGGGCGACAGTGTCGCCACCTGCTGACGGTGACTGTCGGACACGGCCGTGATTTTCTTGGCGGCAACGTCCCAAACGTAGTAATTGGCTGTAAATGAGCGCCGATAGATATTCTGCCGATTGGTGTAGAAAAGGATTTTCCGCTCATCGGCACTGAATCTGAAGTTCGACAAATAGTTTATCGTGCTGTCGCCAAACTGCTCCACCGTGGCCAATGTCGCCACTTTTTCGCCTGTCTTGTAACTGTATTTTGCTATCGCCAAACCATCCTCAATAACAGCATAATGCAGCCCGTCGCTCATCGGGGTGATAGCGTCAATGCCATTCTCGTAGAACGTGCCTTTTCTCATTATGTCGTCGAGAGTGATTTTTGCTCCTTCCGATTGACATACAGCATTGGTTGTCAGCAGAATAAATGCAAAAACAAATGATAAACCTTTCATAGTATTAGTATTAAAAGCCTTCAAAGCAAAAGCTGTACAAGGTTGCAAGAATTTTTGTCTTTATAAAATGAAAAAGGCCGCCTTTTCAGACAGCCTTCTTATCATTCTGATTATCAAAGTTATTTATTCTTATCCTTCCGTGCGTATTCATCTTCAAGCACCTTTTCAAGTGTCTCAACATCAATGCGTTTGGCAATGATTTTCTTGCCGCGGTCGAGTAGGTAGATTGACGGTGTGCTGCGAATGTCGTAGAACAGGCGGAATCCCGATTGGTTGTACGGGTCCCAAGCGTTTATCCAGTTTTCAAGTCCTTGACTTTCAATAAACTTACCCCATTCTTCCTTGTCGGTTTGGGTGTAAATGCCCATCACCTCAACGCCGCGTTCCCAGAACTTGTCGGCCAGAGCCTTCATTTTGGGCGTGGCCTTCTTGCAGTGTCCGCACGACGGCTCAAAGAAGAACAATACGGTGTATTCGGCATTGACGCCCGAAATGGTTACTGGTTGGTCATCGTAAGTGTAAAGTTTCAATTCAACAGCTTGATTTCCAACCTGATTGTAACGCAGTTCCTCGACGCGTTCGCGAAGTTTCTCAAGCCAAGTCGAGTCGGCCCAGGTGGCGCGACCGTTCAGGTAATAGTTGTCGCCAAAGAAGACGAGCACCTTGTCCATACCCATAATGTCGCTGTTGTTGTACTTGTTGAAGATTGTCTGCAGCAGGAATCGGAACACATCGTCGCAGCCTTCGGCCTTGTCGAGCAGCATTTTGCTCTCCTTGATAATGGTGTCGGGCGCCTGAAGAATCATCTTCTCGAAATAGCGGTCGATTTTTTTCTGGAAAAACGCAGTACGAAGCAGCCTTGCATCTTGAAAATCAACATTATCGAAGAAATGTTTTTTATAATATTTGTATTGGAAGGCCGAATCGAGCACGTTGCCGTCGGCATCGCGCGGAAAATCAGGAATGTCGATGTCCTTGTTGATTCGCAAAACAGCGGCTAAAAGCGATTTCTGATGGTTGTTTTCTATGTCATCCCAACGCGCCTTAACTTCCTCATACAGAAGATCAAGACTGTCTTTAATCACCTTTTCATCGGCTTTTGTTTTTGGCGAGCGTTTGCGCAACTCTGTGGCTAAGCTGTTTTGTTTAATCATAAACTGCTGATAATCAACATACAGCTTCACTTCATCGCTGCCTTCAGTCGTCATATATTTGATCAAATCGTTAACATCACTTGTGAATTTTGTCGAGATACTGAAATCCTGCTCGTTGTCAATCATCAGTTCCAAAGGATAGTTACCCGGTACTAGCACGAAATATATGCCACCATCAAGTTTTTTATCGCCCTTGAATACGCCGTTGGCCTTTTTGTCTAGTTTAAGTGTGTCTTTCGCATACTGTTTGTCGCCAAAATAGTAGCAAAGATAAACGGTGCTGTCGGCCAGGCCGTCGATGTGCACCTTGATGTTGTAGCCGCCATCAGCTTTGGCAAAACTGCAGCCAAGAACCACCAGAATCGCCACCAAACAATACTTAATCAACCTCATAATTAGGATTTGTTTTCCTTATTCTTAAACTATTAAACGCTCCCACTTCTTCTACAGCGATGCCTTAAGCCATCAGAGCTTTTAGAAGTTGTACATTATACCAACGCCGGCAATCTCTTTAAATTGTACACGTTTGCTGTTTCTGAAACCTTCGGTTCCGTCGGGAAGGGTTGTCTTGACAGGCACATCAATGTCATCATCATAAATCAGATGAGTTGAAACACTGACTGTTATGTACTTATTAACCTTCATTGCAATCTGTGTTTCCCAGCTAACATCAATATTCTGCGGTTTGTGCAGATAGTTCGAGAAGAAATCAGCTTTCGAAGTGATTGACAAGTTTTTAAGTGCTTCAGCTTTGAAATCACTCTTGCTGAACATCAATCGCAAGTAACCACCAAACTCACCGCGCGACTTTTTGCCGGATTTAATCAAAGTCTTGCTGACAACAAGACCTGTCGAGTCTGTAATTTCGTTGTATTCAGCTGCCTTAACACCAAAAGCACCAGCATCGGCCAAATCCTGGTCATTAACGATGGTGTATTTGATAGTCAGCGGGGCAATGAACGCGCTGAAATAGTTGTTCGGCTTGTAGTCCATACCGAGAGCGCCAATTATGTAGGCCGGTGCCAAAAATGCCGAAATCTTCTTTTTTGTTGTGTCATCAATATAGTTGTAACCGTTGGTCATCTGCGACTTGAAACTTGCAAGGGCAGCGTAGTAGAACGACTCGTAAGCTTTGTATCCGTACTTCGACGAGAAATCGATGCGGTCATCGGTCTTGCGGAAATCGGCATCCTCGCCCTGCTTCATAAGGCCATAGCCAAGGTCGAGAGTGTTTTCCCACGAAGTCTTACCCATCTTGTAATTTGCCTGCATGTTGAACGCACCGTTAATCGCTAATGAATTCTGGCCACCAGCAACCCAGTTTGTGAGCGATGTCTGTGTGGCATTAAGCGATGCTACACCTTTGATTTTCCAACCATCAACAGAATCTGCAGTATTAGTACGCAAAGCGGCTTCTGCATCCGTTACTTGTCCCGAAACAAACTGCGCGCACCCTACAAGTGCAGCAACAGCAATAAATTTTACTTTCATTTTGTTTAAATTTAAAGATGCCCAAAAATACACAAATAAGCGAAATTGTGATACCAAAATGATTGTCTGCCAAAAAGGTTTTGATAATAATTCGCCAAACTATTTTTGAATATCGCGCAAAAGATGTATCTTTACACCATAACCAATTTTTGCTTATGCTGTAACTGTAAGATGAACGATTACAAACAATTACTTGCCTACGACGGCGAGATAACATTCGATAAGATTGAAGAGATTCTGACTCTGTTCAATCAAAAAATGCCTGACACCAACAATCCTGTGTGCAAAATCAGGCTGTTCTCGATTATGGTCGAAGGGCTCGAAAACGCCTACCGGCACAATTTCGACTCACCCGACCAGAATCCGCAGATAAAAGTACGACTCATGCAGAACGACAACAAATACGTTCTGACGATTGGCAATCGCGTGGACAACAACGATTTGAAAAAACTGACCAACCGCATCGACGAGCTGAACCAGCTAACCCAATCCGAAGTCAAAAAGTTGTATAACAAAACAATACATCACGGGCAAATAACCGAAAAAGGCGGTGCCGGACTCGGACTTATGAAAATTCTGCGAAGCTCAAGAGAACCAATAAAATACACCGTCACAGACATCGACAGCGAATGTTCGTTCATCGACATAACAATTAGCATTACAGACACAGCAAAACAATAGCAATATGGATGTCATCAAAATTAAAGAGACAAGTTCTTCACCTTCAGTTGTTTTCGATTTCGACAACAACATCTTTGAAATCAATGGCTGCTCGCGCCCTGAAGACGTTGTAGCCTTCTACGGGCAATTGCTTGACTGGTTGGCAGATATTAAAGACAACATCACCGACGAGTTAAAAGAACGAACCGCGAAAAATCCGATGGTTTTCAAATTGCGACTCGACTATTTCAACTCATCATCAGCCAAATACATCCTTGACATGGTGATTCTTATCGACAACCTGTTCAAAGATGGCCTGAACGTGCGGATTGAATGGCAATACAAAAAAGAAGACGAAGACATGCTTGAAACGGGCCAGGAATTTACCGACCTCATCAAGTGCCCCATCGATTTCATCGCCATCTAACTAAATGGCTATTATCAAATCATTTAACGGTTATACGCCTAAAATTGGCGACAACTGCTTTATTGCCGAAAACGCTGTGATCATCGGTGATGTGCGGATTGGTGACAACTGTAGCATTTAGTACGGCAGCGTGTTGCGCGGCGATGCGGGCGCAATCACTATCGGAAACAACACCAATGTGCAGGACGGCGCTGTAATCCACAGTTCAGAAGGCATATCAACAACCAATATCGGCAACAATGTGACCATCGGGCACAACGCTATTGTGCATGGTGCTACCATAAAAGACAACGTGCTTGTCGGGATGGGCGCCACGGTTCTGGACAACGCCGTGGTTGAATCAAACACTATTGTGGCCGCAAACGCCCTTGTTTTGAGTGGCCGCACTCTTGAATCTGGATTCATCTACGCAGGCGTACCTGCAGTGAAAGTAAAGGAATTGAAGGATTCAAATATGACCGCCCAGGCCGCGGACAATTACATCAAACTGAAAGACATTTATTTGCGTAGTGAGTAAAGTGTAAACTTGCTCTCACCTACTTCACGGGTTTTAGACCCAATTCCTCGCCTTTCTGCAACATAAACTGATAGGCTGCTTCGTATGAGTTTTCGATAACACCGTCGAGAATGGCGTCTTTGATTGCACTTTTGATGATGCCGATGGCGGGACACGGCGGCAGGGCAAACGTCTCGATGATGGTCTCTCCCGAGATTGGCGGCTGCCAGTTGCGCACGCGGTCCTTCTCCTCCACCTCAACCAACTTGCGCCTTACAAGTTGATAATTATCAAGATAGCGAGAAACTTTGTCAGGATTTTTCGATGTGATGTCAGCGTCGCAGAGCAGCATCAGGTCGTCGATATCGTCGCCAGCCTCGAAGAGCAGACGGCGCACGGCGCTGTCGGTGACAATCTCCTCAACCAGCACAATCGGTCGCATGTGCAGCATCACAAGTTTCTGAACGTATTTCATCTTCTCGTTCATTGGCAGTTTCAGGTTCTTGAAGATTCCGGGAACCATCTTGCCGCCGACAAACTCGTGGCCATGGAAAGTCCAGCCCGTGCCCTTCACGTAGCGTTTGGTGACGGGTTTGCCGATGTCGTGCAGCAGCGCAGCCCAGCGCAACCAAAGGTCATCGGTATGCTCGCAGATGTTGTCGAGCACTTCCATCGTATGGTAGAAATTGTCCTTATGGCGACATCCGTCAACCACTTCAATGCCCTTCAAAGCCTCGAGTTGCGGGAAAACAATCGCCAGCAAGCCAACCTTTTGCAGCAGTTTAATGCCAGCCGACGGCCGCGGCGAAAGCATAATCTTGTTGAACTCCTCCGACACGCGCTCCATTGAGATGATGCGAATGCGCTCGCGGTTGCGGACAATCGAGTCGAGCGACTCATCGGTGATGCGGAAGCCGAGTTGGCTGGCAAAACGGATGGCACGCAACATTCGCAGCGGATCGTCGGAATAGGTGGTATCGGGGTCAAGTGGCGTGCGGATTATCTGATTTTTCAGGTCTTCGATGCCGCCAAACGGGTCTACCAGTTGACCGAAACGGTCGGGATGAAGGTCGATGGCAAGGGCGTTGATGGTGAAATCACGACGGCGCTGGTCGTCCTCAAGCGTGCCGTTCTCAACCACTGGCTTGCGCGAGTTGCGGTTATATGACTCCTTGCGTGCGCCCACAAACTCCACATCCACACCACGATAGCGGAACATTGCCGTGCCGAAATTCTTGTAAGTCGATACCTTCGGATTCTTCAACAGCCGCGAAGCCACCTCCTGCGCCAACTCAATGCCGCTGCCAAGCGTCACCACATCAATATCCTTCGACGGACGGCCGAGCAACTTGTCGCGCACAAAGCCTCCAATGACGAAAGCCTGTTGGTCGCGCTCGCCTAAAATCTGCGATATTGTTTTGAAAATGATGTTGTTAAGGTATTCCTTCATCAAACTGCCAATTGAGCCGCAAATGTAGAATTATTTTGAAACTTTACAGCCGGCCTTTCATACGGTTAACGTAATCGATGATGGCCGCCACGGTCTCCTCAACACCGAGCCGCGAAACGCTGAGCGACAGATCGTAAGTTTCGGCAAGGCCCCATGTCTTGTTCGAATAGTAATTATAATAGGTGGCGCGACGCTTGTCGTTACGTTCAATCAGGGCTCGGGCCTTGTCCTGCTCAATGGGCATGCGGGCGCAGACGCGCTTGATGCGGTCTGGCATATCGGCGTGCAGAAAAACGCTGATGCAGTTCGGAAAATCGCGCAGAATATAATCGGAACAGCGGCCCACAATCACGCAGTTGCGCTCAATGGCAAGGCGGCGGATAACATCGCTCTGCACCTTGAACAGATGGTCGTCGGACATATAGTTGTCGGTCGGGCTGAGCATCGAAACAAACTCACCAAACGACTGGAAAATGCCTTTTTGCGGCTGCTCATCGATTTCCTCAAACACTGACGGCTCAAAACCGATTTCCTTTGCCGCCAAAGCCAACAGTTCCTTGTCGAAATAATCGTAACCAAGTTCTTCGGCCAGTCGCTGACCGATTACCCGCCCGCCGCAGCCAAATTGGCGGCCTATACTGATTGTCAATGTTTTGCAATTCATCCGTAATCTTTTTTAACCGATACAAAAATAGAAAGATTCACAAACAAAAAGGCAGGACAAATGCCCCGCCTCCTAATCCAACGATATTTGTAAAGACAGTCCTAAAAACTGTCAAAACCGCTTCAAATTCAAATCGTCAGCATCATCCTCTGCCTTCTCGTGCTTACGGAAGACATACGACACGCCATACTCAGCGGCCTTCTCGCGCTTGACAGCGGGCGAGTTGTTGCTGAAATGATCCTCAATCTCGTTCCAAAGGTTAAGGATTATGCTGTCGGCTTTGCCGCGAAGCTCCGAGATTTTTGCAAGTGCCTTTGAATTCGAATCCTGCAGACCTTTCTGCGAGATGTTCAGGCGCACAAAATCCTCATAGTGAACCTTCACACGGGCGATTGTAGGATTGGTAACTGGTGACAGTCCTTCAGATATACGCAGTTGCTCGCCATCGATGAGTTTTTGTCCCCATTCAATCACATCACGCTCTGTGTTGAGCTGTGGCAGCTTGGTCTCGTCCGACGGCAGATCGAAATACTTGCGAGTGTCGGGTTTCATCTCGCCGCGGGCGATGGCAAAGTTCAGAACTTGAATAAAATGCGATATATAAAGACGAGCTTTGCGGAAACTCTCCTGATGCTGCTTGTTCTTCGAAGTCTGACGCTCAAAAACATCGCGCTGCATCATTATGGCCTGATTGAACTCAGGCAGGAAATAGCGCAACTCCTGAAGTGTGGCCGCGCTATACGGCAAATCCATCGGTAAAACATTCTCTGATTTCGAGAGCGCTTTTTGCATCGCACGCAAACGCGCACTATCCGTGTTTGGTAACCTTCTGTATGGCATGATTCAAAAGAATATAATGTGTTGTTTGAAAAACGCTACGAATATAGGGTACTTTTTGTAAAAATGCAACTATTCGCAAAAATATTTTTCTAATTTTCAGATGGTTAATAAAAAGCAAGTTCTTTTTGACGAACTAAAGAACTATTAATCAACATAATAATAACCATGAGTGAACAGAAAAATTTATTAAGTAAACATGTTATCAAACAAATTTTTGTTGAAAAATTTTAAGAAAAGGCCAGACGCTGCAAAATTTTATGCGGAAAAAGTTTTGCAAGATGAGCACCGATTGATACATTTGCACCCGCAAACCACGGGGTGTGGCGCAGTTGGCTAGCGTACTTGCATGGGGTGCAAGTGGTCGTCCGTTCGAGTCGGATCACCCCGACAAAAAAGCCTTGTTAATCAAGGCTTTTTCTATTTTAAAGAAGCATTATTCTTGAATCGGCAATCAAAATCACCTGTCAGCATAAACTTTGCAACAATGAATCTCAAATACGCAATTGTCGGCACAGGCGCCATTGGCGGATACTACGGCGGACGGCTTGCCAATTCGGGCAAAGACGTTCACTTTCTGTTCAACACTGAATATGAGCACGTTGCCGCACACGGATTGCAAGTTGACTCGGTGAACGGCGATTTTGTCATCAATCCGATAAACGCCTACAAATCAACGACCGATATGCCCCAATGCGATGTTGTGCTGGTTGGTTTGAAATCGACACAAAACCACATTCTGCCGCAATTGTTGCCGCCGCTACTCAAGAGCGACACCATTATTATATTGGTGCAGAACGGGCTCGGACTTGAGCAGCAACTGGCCTCCGCCCTGCCCGACCAACCAATTGCGGGCGCGGCTGCGTTTATCTGCTCATCGAGAGTTGGCAAGGGCCACATCCGCCACGCCGACTACGGGGCCATCACCATTGGCGAATACCAAAAGTGCGCGTCCGAAGTGCTGTCGCAAATAAAAACCGACTTCGACGAAGCCCAAATCCCGTGCACCATCACGCAGAACTTGCAAGAGATGCGCTGGCGCAAACTCGTCTGGAACATCCCCTACAACGGTCTGACCGTAGCGTTGAACACTTCGACCGACCGCCTGATGGCCTTTGCCGCAACGCGTCAACTCGTAACAGACCTTATGAACGAAGTGGTTGACGCCGCTGCCGCCTGCGGTGCGCCATTCGAGCGCGAGTTTGTTGACAAAATGCTCGCAATGACCGACCGAATGACGCCCTACAGCCCAAGTATGAAACTAGATTTCGACAACCACCGTCCGATGGAAATTGAAGCCATCTACACAAATCCCGTGAAGACGGCTCTGGCTGCGGGCTACCATATGCGCAAAACCGAAATGCTTGAGCAGGAACTGCGGTTTATTCAGAGCAACATTTCCAAGTTGTAGAACCGGCTTCAGACTACCGACATTGGTCTTTCCCCAGCCTATTCAAAATTTTATTCTGACGTTGCCCGTTTATATAAAAGTATTTTTTACTTTTATCGTCAAATAAACTTAATACCACACAAAAATGAACGTGACAAAACTTGCCATCGCGGCAGCAATCACAAGCATCTCGCTGACAATCAGCGCACAAGAAGAGTGGCGCAATCCAAACGTGAATCAAATAAACCGACTGGAGCAGCACGCTGACTATTTTGCTTTCAGCAATGCCGATGACGCAAAAAACGGCGACAAGACGCTGGCTGCCAACTATTTGTCGATTGAAGGCCAATGGAAATTCAATTGGGTGGAGAATGCCGACCAACGGCCGACAACATTCTTCCAGACCAACTTCGACGACTCGCAGTGGGGCTATATGCCCGTTCCTGGGTTGTGGGAACTCAACGGCTACGACGACCCTGTTTACACCAATGTCGGCTTTCCGTGGGCGCCTTTTTCGGGCGACCAGGCGCCTGAAGTGGGTACCAAGCACAACCACGTGGGCTCGTACCGTCGGACAATTACGATACCTGACAACTGGACTGGGCAGAATGTTGTAATACACATTGGTTCAGCCACTTCGAACGTCTATTTGTGGATAAACGGTAAGTTTGTAGGGTACTCGGAAGACAGCAAGGTTGCCGCCGAGTTCGATATCACCAAATACCTGAAAAAGGGTGATAATCTGTTTGCTATGCAGATTTTCCGCTGGTGCGACGGTTCGTACTTCGAAGACCAAGATTTCTGGCGCTTTGCGGGCATCGCACGCGGGTGCTACCTTTACTCGCGGCCGAAAGTGCACATCGACGACGTGGAGATTATCCCCGACCTGACCGACAACTACACCAACGGCGCGCTGGACATCATCGTGAAAACATCGGGTAGCGCAAAAGTGAAGGCGACACTCTTCGACGACGCTGACAATCAGGTGTTTTCATCGGTTTTGCAATCGAAAGAGAAAAACACTTTCACGCTTTCGCTGAATTGCGGCGCGGTGAAAAAATGGTCGGCTGAAGAGCCGAATCTATATTCGCTCGAAATCACTATTCTTGATAATAAAAACACTGTACTTCAAGCCATTAGACAGAATGTCGGATTCCGAAAAATTGAGCAGAAAACTGATTTGGGGCAGATTTGGGTGAACGGCAAGCCGATTCTCATCAAAGGCGTCAACCGCCACGAACTCGACCCCGACTACGGCTACTGCGTGCCGCGCTGGCGAATGGAGCAAGACATACTGATTATGAAGCAGATGAACGTGAATGCAGTGCGCACCTGCCACTATCCCGACGACCCGTACTGGTACGAACTCTGCGACCGCTACGGACTTTATATGGTGAGCGAGTCGAACCTTGAGTCGCACGGCCTGATTTACACCGACCGCTGCCTGTCGCACGTCGAAAAGTATGAGCAGACACACCTTGAGCGCAATCAGCGGGCTTTTGAGACGTACAAAAACCACCCCGCCATAATCTTCCTGTCGATGGGCAACGAAGCGGGGCCTGGCAAGAACTTTGAAGCGTGCTACAAGTGGCTCAAAGAGCGTCAGAAGAGCCGTCCCGTGCAGTACGAACCCGCTGGTCTTAAGGAGTTTACCGACGTTTTCTGCCCGATGTATGCCGACTATGGCACAATGGAGCGCTACGCCAACGACCCGAAGGCCTACCGTCCGCTCATTCAGTGCGAATACTCGCACGCGATGGGCAACTCGTGCGGCGGGTTCAAGGAATATTGGGACCTGATTCGCAAATATCCGAAGTTGCAGGGCGGCTTCATCTGGGACTTTGTCGACCAAGCGCTGCATCGCCGCAAGGCCGACGGCACGATTGAGTACACCTACGGCGGCGACTACAACAACTACGACGCCACCGACAACAATTTCAACTGCAACGGTCTCATCTCGCCCGACCGTGTGCTCAATCCGCACGCCTACGAAGTGAAGTTTTTCTATCAGAATATTTGGACCGAACTTATTGATATTAAGCAATGTACAATCAAAATCTCGAACGAAAACTTCTTTACCGACCTTTCGAAATATTATGCCGAATGGAGCATCGAAGCCGACGGCAAATGCATCCTGGCTGGCATTGTGTCGGACATCAATGTCGGGCCGCAATCGTCTGCCACAGTGCAACTTGGCTTCGACGGCAGTCGGATTCCCGCTCAAGGCGATGTCTTTTTCAACATCAAATACAAACTGAAACAGGCCGATGGCATTCTGCCCGCAGGCTCGCAAGTGGCTTACGACCAATTGGTTATCGCTGAAGCGGAATTGAAAGACGCTTTCGCGGAAAGCAAGAAAGCGTTTACAGTCGACTTTTCGTCGCCAAAGACAATTGTGAAGGGTGAAAACTTTGAATATCAGTTCGATGAGTCGTATTTCCTTTGCAGCATTGTCATCGACGGCCGCCAATATTTGAAAGACGGCAGCACGCTGCGCCCCAACTTTTGGCGTGCCCCCACCGACAACGACTACGGCGCACGTATGGAACGGCGGTTCGCGGCTTGGGAAAACGCTTCTTTCAAACTGAAAAACAATGAGCGGTATTATGCCGACAAGGACAAGATTACAACCGTTGTGGCTGAATATCAGATAATTGCATCGGACACAATCCAATTGGGCGAACTGGCGCTCACCTATCGAATCAATGATAAAGGGCAGATTGCTGTGCATCAGCAATTTACACCAAACAACGATGCCAAAGCAAAGCCCAATCTGTTCCGCTTTGGAATGCGGATGGAGATGCCCGAATCGTTCGACCGCATCGACTACTTCGGCCGCGGACCCATTGAGAACTACGCCGACCGCAAATTGTCGCAACCTATCGGACACTACACGCAAAGTGTTGACGAACAATACTATCCGTACATCCGTCCGCAGGAGACTGGCACCAAAAGCGACCTGCGCCGCTATGCCATCACCGACATTGCTGACCGCGGATTGCAGTTCACATCGACGAAACTTTTCTCGGCATCGGCTCTGCCATACACAATGGAGAACCTTTGCCCCACAAAGGAGAAGCGCCAATATCACTCAACCGACCTGAAAGCGGAGCACCTGACGGCCGTCTGCATCGACGGCGCGCAAATGGGCCTGGCCTGCGTGAACTCGTGGGGCGCCTGGCCGCTGCCGCAGTACTGCCTGCCTTTCGGACCATACGAGTTTGAGTTTGTGATTACGCCTGTGAAATGATGATGATTTCCATTTTATGGAAAAACGTATCGGTATAGGCATAAAAAAAAGCACCCTTGCGGGTGCTTTTTCCTTAAAAACCTCTAATTATGAAAACTTATTAAACAAGTTTCAAATCTTTCAGTGCATTCACGTTGCCGCGAACTGACTCAGCACTGGCTTTGAATTTGGCTTTCTCGTCGGCATTCAGGTCGAGTTCAACAATCTTCTCGATACCGTTCTTGCCCAAGATTACCGGAACGCCAATGCAAAGATCTTTCTCACCATACTCGCCTTCGAGCAGAACCGAGCAAGGAATCATCTTCTTCTGGTCGTGGATGATAGACTCAACAACGAATGCTCCGGCTGCACCTGGTGCGTACCAAGCCGATGTGCCAAGCAGACCTGTCAGCGTTGCGCCGCCAACCATTGTCGATTTAACAACCTCGTCGAGTTTTTCAGCGCTCAGGAAGTTGGTTACAGGCATTCCTTTGTAAGTAGCGAAGCGAGCCATCGGAATCATTGTGGTGTCGCCGTGACCCCCGATTACAAAACCTTCAACTTCGTTGGCGTTGCAGCCAAGAGCTTGCGACAGGAAGTATTTGAAGCGCGAGCTGTCTAATGCGCCACCCATACCAATCACACGGTTTTTCGGCAACTTGAGAGCCTTGAGTGCAAGGTAGGTCATTGTGTCCATCGGGTTCGAGATGCAGACGATGATGGCGTTTGGCGAGTACTTCAAAAGGTTTTCGGCAACGCCCTTAACAATGCCGGCGTTAACACCAAGAAGTTCCTCGCGGGTCATACCCGGCTTACGTGGAATACCCGAAGTGATTACGCAAACATCAGAATTAGCTGTTTTGGCATAATCGTTAGTGCAACCAACCAGACGGGTGTCGAAAACCAGCAGCTGTGCTGTCTGCATCATATCCATTGCCTTGCCTTCCGAAATGCCTTCCTTAATGTCGAGCATTACAACCTCATCGGCTACCTCATTGAATGCAAGCACATTGGCGCATGTAGCACCCACATTGCCTGCTCCTACTACTGTTACTTTACTCATAACTATAATTTTTTTAAACAAAATCAATTTTTCGCCTTTCTGAAAAAGGTTCGCAAATATATAAAATTTAGGAATTAGGATTTAGGAATTTTAAGGCCAGATTTCACGGTTTTTTAACGGATGGAAACCATCCCTATCGCTACCTAGCACACATTTAATTCTTTGCGGATTATCCGTAAAAATCAATTGAGCGAATACTCAAAAATAAAATATCGTACATTTGCGGTTGCGAATTGGTCTAGGCTGATTCACAAAAACATGTTTTATTAATTTAAAATCAATTGATTATGAAAGTAAAAGGTTTACTTGTAGCAGCTGTGGCTGCAATGATGTGCATGGGCGCACAAAGCGCTTCTGCTATTGAAGCACCTAACCATGAAGGCGATTTCTTCCTGAACATTCAAGGTGGTATGTTCTCCGAGTACTCAGGTGGACTTGGCGCAAGCGTATCTGGTGACTATGTACTTGTTAACTCTTGGTGGAAAGGCCACTTTACCATTGGTGGTTTTGTCGGCACCAGCTTTGCTAAAGACGATTACAAACTTAATGGCGAAAGAATTTGGAAACGTAGTTTCACCAATTTCTCAATAATGGCTCGTGCAACTTATGGTCTGAACATCACTGACAAATTTGAAGTTCACGCTGGCGCAATGACTGGCCCGGTTTACCATTCTTGGAAATACAAATATGAAAGTGGCTACACTGTTGAAAATGCTGACGACCATGAGTTCATTTTCAGCGGTGCCGGTGTTGCTGGTATCCACTTCATGTTGTCAGACAACTTCGCACTCACATCAGAATTCATTGGCGGACCTCACCAGACTTACTTCAACGCTGGTATTTCGCTTAAATTCTAATATTTAATACATAAAAGCAAAAAGCCGTTTCCAATTGGAAACGGTTTTTTTTATGTCCTGCAGAGTGATTGTCAATTCTTTTCTGAATAGCCGTCTTTTCCTGCGCCACGGATTGGAATGGCGTAAAGGATTGAGTAGCTCAGGCCAGCGTTGAACCGGTAGAACCCCTTGCCAAATCCGGGAACAATGTACGGTGTCATGTTATGATAAGCGGTGTGCGTGAACATCATTTTTGCGCGCACAGTTACACCCATGTAAAGATTCTTCAGTAATTCGCCCTTCAGCCCCACAACGGCTTCGCCCCACATCACTTTCAAGTCAGATTTCGGGATGCTGCCTTCAACCGTTCCCAAAACGCCACTGACCACGGCCTTTGGCGCCTCGTGCGAGAATTGAGATGCGGCCATGCGGACGCCTATAAAGAAAATGTCGCGATCGAGACGGTGCTTGTATTTGAGCAGATTGTAGTCGAGTCCCAGGCGGAAATAGTTTCCTGACATTGTGTAGTTTAGGCTGTCGGTGTTGCGCTTGAGCGATTGCCGGCCAAACTCAACTGTCGGGAAAAAGTTGTAGTTCAGCTCGCCATCAATCGAGAATTCCAATGCATGCGACCCGTTGTTGCGCACATACGGCAGTGCCAGCCGCGACAAATCGAAGCCAGCTCGCACAAACACCTGACGGCGCGGCAGATCGTCGACAACCGGGTTCTGCGCAAAGCAGCCAACCGACGCTGTCAGCATCAACACACTAAAAAAATATCTGCGCATGCGTTTCATAGTCCTGGTCAACATCGGTTGAGAAATAATGAATTGAGTCTATCGACATGAGCTTGTAGTTAATCACCGAATAGAACGTGTAGTCCAGATCAGTGAAATGGTAAACGGGCCCGCAATCGAGATTTTCGATGCAGAGTTCGGGTGTGGATGCGATGCCGATGATGCTGCTGTAGCGTTCGACGACGGTTTTCGTCTCGCTCACAATGGTGAATTGAACAAAAGTGGTATCACCGCTGATGCTGAGCGGCAGCGTTACCACGCGTGGCAGTCCGGCAGCCTGATAAAGCACACTGTCGAGCCCCAAATGGCGGACAATGAGCGTATCGATTTTCTTGCCCGACGTCTGCACCAACTCGCAGCGCAGTGGCGGAAATGGATCGGTGCTGCACTCTGGGGGCTCGTTGTTGCACGCCGCAAACAGTGCCGCAACAGGCAGCAGAAATAATATGGCTCGTTTTGCAATCATGTTCATATCGCGCCAAAAGTAGCGTTTTTTTAGCAACACAAACTGAAAACGCAAACACAAACTGAAAACACAAACGCAAACGGATGACGGCTGGACAAAAAGGGAAAAAAGATAGCAGGCCTATAAGCCAGGTTCTGTACTTGCCGAAGCAAGTTCCTGCCATTTATCTCGAATTGCGGTTGCCCGCAACCACTATCGGCCTACCCCTCGCAACTTCTGTTGCCAAAAACAAGACGAGCAGCCTTGCCCGCCGAAGCGGATTGCGATATACGTGGCCTTTCATCCCGGCAGGGGCACAACTGCCATGGTCACCCACAGCATTGGTGGTCTCTTACACCGCCTTCTCACCCTTACCGCTTGCGCGGCGGTTGTTTTCTTCTGCCCTTCTGCACCCTCACAAGTGCCTTTCTTTCGGAAGGCCGGCGCTCTGTGCTGCCCAGACTTTCCTCACTGCTTGCGCAGCGCGACAGGACGGCCTGCTATCTGCCGCAAAGGTAGTTTTTATTTAGAAGTTAGATTTCAGTTTTTTTATTGGTGCAAGTGCAAAAAAAATCGCATATTAGCCATTTGCATCTGAATAGCAGGTGGTATGATGAAAAAAACGATGTCAACGGCTATAACATTCTCGCTCACAGCGGTTTTGTGCGCATGTGCGATTGTGTGCCCTGTGGCCGCCAATGGTGAGCCAACAGAAACCTGGGCTTCGTCTGACACATCGCTCAACACCGCATTCGAACAATTGTTCTCTGCAGCAACCGTTAAAGACAGCATAAAGGCCTTTAACGCAATCGGCATGTATCTCTACAATAACAACGATTTTGGCAAAGCTGTTGAAATGTATCGTAGCGCACTTAGTATCTGTGAATCGGCAGGCGACAAAAAGAATATGGCTGTATGCTACCAGAATTTAGGGAACGCGCTGGCAATGATGAATAAATTAAGCGATGCAAACGAATATAACCACAAGGCACTTGACCTTTTTTACGAACTCAATAATGAAGAAGCCGTCAGCAATGTGAGCAAGGCTATCGGAATCATGTGCATCACCAACCATTTGTACAAAACCGCAGCCGAATATCTGGAACGCGCGCTGGCCATCGATACCGTGATGAACATCCGTACAGGCGGCAACCATGCCATTGATGTCGCGTTCGACTATCTCTATCTGGGATATGCCGAACTCAGCAAGTACCGCGACACACGAAGCGATTATTTGCTGCAACAGGCAAAAACCATGAACTTGAAAGCTTACAGGATGCTGACAAAACATGGAAACAAAATCGGCATTACCTACTGTAGCAAAAACCTGATGGACACCTATTTGGAATGTGCAAAACACTCTGAAGGCAAACAATACCAGCAACTGCTCGACAGTAGTCTGATGTATCACAACCGCGGGAAGAAACTGGCAACCGAGCTCAACATAGTCCCATTGCAAACTGATTTTATTATATGGGAAGCCAAATATGCAATAGAGAAACACCAGTATGACCAAGCCCGCAGTTTGTTGTTGCAGATTGAATCCGCTATCAACAACGTTCAGGACAACACATATCGGACAGAGTACGGATTCCTAATGGCCAACTACTACCAAGCTATCGGCAGATACCGCCAAGCCTACGACTGGTTCGACCGTGCGACAAAATTCAACAAGCAGCAGATAAATTTAGAGTTCGCGGTAAAATCAGCAAAGCAGAGCGTGGGAAAAGAGTTCGCCAGCATTCTGCAACAGCGCGAGATTGAGAAAGAACATGAGAACATTATTCGCCACGAGCAGGATATCAGGCTTGGAATAGTGTCGGGCACAACAGCCATTGTGTTGCTGATGATTATCGTACTTACCATCGCCATCAACCGAAGCCTGAAACGCAAGAAACGGCTCGAGCAGAAACTCACAGAGCGCAACGACGAACTTGAGTCGCAGAAAGAGCAACTCGAAGCCATCAACGACCAGATTGCGTCGAGCATCAACTTCGCCCACCATCTGCAAACATCAATGCTGCCCAGTGACAGCCAGATGCATGAGCTGTTCAGCGATGTGCTGATTCTGTGGCGGCCGCTCGACCTTGTATCAGGCGATTTCTACTGGGCCACACGTGTGGGTAACCGTACGCTGTTCACCATTGCCGACTGCACGGGCCACGGCGTGCCGGGCGGATTCATGAGCATGCTCGGCATATCAACTTTATCTGACATCACGTCGATGCCCGAATTCAAATCGGGCCAGATGACAGCTGGCAACGTTCTCGATCTGATGCGAAACCGTGTTATTGAATCGCTGCGGCAGTCGGAAGAGAGCCAGATGTCACTCGACGGCATGGACATGGCACTCTGCATTCTCGATACCGACACAATGGAAATGCAGTTTGCAGGGGCTTTCAGGCCGGTCATTTTTATCCGCGATGGCAAACTGACTGAATATAAAGGCGATAAGATGCCAGTTAGCTATCTGTCGGACAATCCACGGCCATTTGTCACCAATAGAATTAATGTAAAAAAAGGCGATTTGGTGTTCATTTATTCCGATGGCATCACCGACCAGTTCGGCTATAATGATGATGGCAAACAGGCCAAATTTGCCGGGCGGCGGTTGCTGAAAATCCTGAAAGAAGAAAGCAGCAAACCATTCGATGAACTGAAACAACGGATTGAAGATGCCATTGACAACTGGCGCGCGCCTATCGGCAGAAAATCGACGGCACAAACTGACGACATAATATTTATGGGCGTAAAAATCTGACGCATGAGAACAGGCAAACGACATATCATCATTGTACTTCTGGCACTGCTCGGCTGGCTGCCCAACCTGAACGGTCAGTCATCGACGACAGTCGACAACCTTATGATAATGGCGAACGCCATGTCTGACAGCAAGCAAAAACTGACCGTCCTTCAAAGCATTTGCTCACAGCACAACAGCGTTGACACCGTATTGCTCTATGCAGAGCAGATGCGGGTTCTGGCCAAACGGCTCGGCGACCACAGCGCTGACGCCCGCGCCCACCAGTTCATCGGTTGGTGCTATGGCAACAGGGGCAACTACGAGAAGGCTCTGCTCAACCACTACCGCGCATTCATAATCTACGACTCGATTGCCGACTCGCTGGGCATGGCGCGATGCTACAACGCCACAGGTGAAGATTTTCTCGACTTGAAAGACTACTACACGGCCGACGAATATTTCCACAAGGCTCTCGACATCTACACCGCAATGGGGCGCGAGTCGGAAATACCATCGATTTACCGCAATCTAGGGTCGATGTACAAGGATTATAGGATTTTCGAGACAGCCAAACAATACTTCAGAAACGCTATCGAAATCGACTCAACCAATAACTCTATTGCCGGCCTGGCCATCGACTACAACTATATGGCTGAAACCGAATACGATGAGTATCGCGAATCTAATTATCGAGCCAACATTATCAAGGCCAAACAATACAGCGACATAGCGTATGCAAAAGCTGCGGAACTCAACGACTCGGCCTATCTGTTCTATGCTATCCAGAATTCACTGCCAATCCGTCTCGACTACACCAGCATTCTCGACTCGGTTTCGCGACAGAAAATGCTCGACAGCTGTATACACATATACAACGTGGCCATAAACTACGTCAAAGCAAACGGCTATTACTCAAGCTATTATATGCTAGAAAATTGTCGAGCCAAATACTTTTTACTCACCCATCGCTACACCGACTGCCTGAACCAACTCGAATTGGCACGGCAGAAACCAAACAACCTGATTGAAGAAGAACCAATCATTGACTATGACTGCTACATCGACTGCTATATCGCCATGGGCGACTATCAGAAAGCACTGGAATACAAAAAGATGAAAGAGCTGTCGGAGAGTCAGGAATACTTTATGGAAACAGCGTTGAACTCATCGAAATCGAGCACAAAAGAAGAGTATGAAAAGATGTTGCGTCAGCAGTTGAAGGACAAGAAAAATCGGGAACTGATGTTCAACGAGCACAAGAAAAGGCTGAGAATAATCAATATATCGGCAGGTATAATCATTGTTTTACTGATAGTGTTTGCGGTGTTCATCTTGCAGGAAAACCGCAGCAAACAGCGCAACAACAAGCTGTTGCTTAGGCAGAAAGACGATTATGAGACGCAGCGTAACATGCTGGCCAACATCAACCAACAGATTACTGACGGCATCCGATACGCTAAAGAGATTCAAAATTCGGTGATTCCGTCGCCAGCCATCATGAACGCCATATTCGGCGAAAGCCTGGTGATATGGATGCCGCTCGACATTGTGTCTGGAAACTTCTACTGGGCAAGTCTGCGTGGACGTTATAAGATGTTGGCCGTAGCCGACTGCATGCGGCACGGTGTACCTGGCGCGTTCACAAGCATGCTCGGCATCACATCGCTCAACGACATTGCAGCGTCGGAAGTGACTGATGACTACTGCCCAACTGCGGCTACAATGCTGGACAAACTGCGGGTGAAAATTGAAAACTCTATTCCGCAACATGATCAGTCGGAACCGGCTAACATGATCGACATTGCTCTTTGTATTATCGATACCGACAGCAACACAATGCAGTTTGCCGGCGCTCACAGCCCGATGTTCGTTGTGCGCAACGGAAAACTGACGGTTATTCCTTCCGACGATATCCATATTGGCGACAGCAGCGACAATCATGCAGGATTCACCAACACTAAAATTGCCGTGCACGAAGGCGATGTTGTATATCTCTATACCGACGGCATTGCTCAGCAGCTTAATTTTGAATGGAAATATTCAACAGACACACTCACTGATATTCTGACACTTATTTACGACAAGCCATTTGCCGAACAAACAGAATACATCAACTACGCATTATCGAAATCACCCAAAAGTCATGAGATAGTCAATCAAACAGACGATATTCTGCTGATTGGAATCAGGATTTAGCTTTGAGTGACATTATTAATAGGTGTATAAAAAAGGCATAAGTGACATGCACCTATGCCTTTTTCTTTATTCTTAAAACTTACTACTTCAACTCAAACTTGACTTTTCCCTTAATGTCGGTTGCCGATGCGCCGATGATGGCTTCGAAAGCGCCCGGCTCGGCTTCCCATTGTTTTTTAGTGTCGTTGTAGAACGAGAGAGCGCTGCTGTCGATGGTGAACTCAACCGTTTTGGTTTCGCCAGGATTGAGTTGCACCTTCTTGAATCCTTTCAGTTCCTTGGCGGGACGCGGCAGGCTCGATTTCAAGTCGGCAATGTAGAGCTGCACCACTTCAGCACCGGCGCGTTTGCCCGTGTTGGTGACGTCAACTTTGACAGTTACGTTGCCGTCGGCAGTCATTGTGGCTTGGCTGAGCGACGGTTTGCCATAGCTGAAAGTGGTGTACGACAGACCATAGCCGAAAGCGAACAACGGCTTGATTTTCTTTGTGTCGAGCCAGCGGTAACCCACCAGAATATCTTCTTTGTACTCAACATCGACAACCGTGCGACTTGGTTTGTTCACATAGTCGCCAACTGCGTGAGCGCCAATATCTTCGAGTTTTGCGGGAACAGTGAACGGCAGACGGCCCGACGGATTCACATCGCCAGTGAGAACATCGGCAATGGCGTTGCCGGCTTCAGAACCGATGTACCAAGCCTGCAAAACGGCCGGAACCTGATTGAGCCACGGAATTGTTACAGGCGAGCCTGTGATGTTCACAAAAATCAGATTCGGGTTCACTTTCACAATCTCGCTCACCACATTGTTCTGATTATATGGCAGTTCGAGAGAACGGCGGTCGGTGCCTTCGCAGTCTTGTCCGCCACTTTTGTTCATTCCGCCCACAAATATCACAAAATCAACACTTTTTGCCATCTGAACGGCTTCATCGGTCAACTCTTGAGCAGAACGATGGTCGGCAAGTTTCTGGCCAGTCTCAATTCCGTCGAACGATGTTACAGTGTCGCCAACGTAGCCACGTGCATAAGTCACATTTTCAGCGCCAAAGCGGTTTTTCAAGCCGTCGAGCGGTGATAGTTCGCGCTGCACCTTGAGCGATGTTGAGCCACCGCCAATGGTCATCATCTTAATGGCATTCTCGCCCACAACAAGGATTTTCGGCTTCTTGCTTGTGTCAATCGGCAGAATCGCGTGGTCGTTCTTGAGCAGAACAATGCCCTCGCCAGCGATTTTGCGCGCAGCAGCATAGTGCTCGTCAGAGCAGAGAGCGCCCCATTTTGCCTGGCCCGACATTGTTGTGCGGAAAATCAGCCGCAACACGCGGCGAGCCTTGTCGTTGAGTTCATCAGTGGTGTATTTCCCGCTCTTGATGCCGTCAAGATATGGTTTTGCCAAGAAATAATTGTCGTACGAGTTGCTGCGCCCCCAGGTCATTCCGCCAGTCCAGGTGCCAAATTCCATATCAAGACCGTTGTGCACGGCTTCGTCGGTGCTGTGGCAGCCGCCCCAGTCAGAGATGACAACGCCATCGAACTTCCATTCGCCCTTCAGAATGTCGCAGAGTAGGGTTTTGTTGTGGCAGCAGTGCTGTTTCTGATAAAGGTTGTAGCTGCCCATAATGGCCCACGCACCGCCTTCAGTCACTGCGGCATGGAAAGCCGGTAGGTAAATCTCACGCAGAGCGCGGTCGCTCACGATCACGTTTGCCGAAGAACGATTTATCTCGAAGTTATTGAGTGCGAAATGCTTAACGCAAGCCGCCACGCCGTTCTGCTGAACGCCCTTAACATAAGGCACAACCAGTTGCGAAGCCAAATACGGGTCCTCGCTCATATATTCAAATGTGCGGCCGTTGAGCGGTGTGCGGCAGATGTTCACGCCAGGACCGAGCAACACGGTTTTGCGGCGGTAGAGCGCTTCCTCACCGATGCTTTTGCCGTAAAGTGCAGCCATTTCGGGGTTCCAAGTTGCTGCAAGGCAGGTAAGCGACGGAAAGGCGATGCACGAGTCGCTGGTCCAGCCGGCTTGCTCCCACTCGTCCCATTTCACCTCGTCGCGAATCCCCATCGGACCGTCGGAACACCACACTTCGGGAATTCCAAGGCGCTTCACGCCCGCGCTGCTGAACTTCGACTGAGCATGCAGCAAAGCCACCTTCTCTTCGGTGGTCATTCGACTCAACGCATCTTCAACGCGCTTTTCAATTGGTTGGTTAACATCAAGATAGATAGGCGTTTGTCCCATGACGGACACGCTGGCTAGTGTTGCCACTGCAATGGCGAGAATTGGTTTCATAGTTTTCGTTTTTTATTATTGTTGACTGAGTTCAGCAATCACCATGTCCATAAGTTCGACCTTATATTTAGTTGCCTGATCGAGATATTCTGCATATTCCTTTCCTTCGAACATTACTATTTCTCCCTTATTAGGTGTGTCGAAGAAGGTTGATATTGCCTGTTCGGAATAAGAATTGAAAAAATCAGCCATTTGGTCCATTCTGTCAGGATACTTATTCCATAATGTGTTGAACGACAAAGTGTTCATGGTAATAATAAAAGCTGTTGACTCAAGAGTCTCTGCCATTTTAAAGGCTTCTTCACGCGGAACATCCACACATGAGAAAATTGTATCTGCATAATTCTTAAGTGTGTTCACCTTCTCGCTGTTGCGCGAGAAAAACTGAAGGTATTGGAGATTGTCGGTCAAGAAATAGTAACAGAAGAACAACGTGTTGTAAGAATTAAGCGCAGCAAACGACATTTCCGATAAATCGCGCAAACTCAACGGATTTTCGGCATAACAGATATTAAGTTGCGTTTGTGCGTCAATCAGATTTTGGGCGATGGCCAGCCTGAAACGGTCGGCGTTTTTGCCACCTCCATCCGACATTATCACATTTGTACTGTCTGAGTTCATATACTTATCGACCGCAGTATTAACCCACACATAAGCCACTTCATTGGCTATAAAATATTCCATCTCATATATTTTCAGCAATTTTTGCTCGTAGCTCATGCTGCGGTTGATTGTGCGGGCAATCGAATCGACATTTACACTTTTATATACATCATCTTGCGTGCTGTTGAGCAGACTGTTAACCTTCGACAGGTTAACTACTCCATTTTTCAGACTGTTAATCGAACGCTGCCTGGCTCTGTCTTCGTTATTGCAACTGCACACCACTGCTGCAATCGCCACTAGAAATAAAATCTTTTTCATAGTTCTGTTTATAATTTAATCAGTTATTCAACTTATTGTTCCTTTATTAATTGAGTTACCAGATGTATGTTCTCATTGAATCAGGCAAGTAGTATTTGTCGCCCGGTTTTATATTGAATGCCTTAACAAAAGCGTCGATGTTTGGCAATGGGCCCTCAACACGGTAGCGAGGCATTGAATGGCCGTTTGTTTTAGTTCGTTGTCTTATGGACTCATCACGGTAGCTGCCGGCCCACGATTGTGCGTACGCAATAAAGAAACGTTGGTCTGGTGTCAGACCGTCAATAAGTTTCGTCTGATCTTTCCATTGCTCCGTTTTGCTAAATGCTGTATAGGCCACAAGCAGACCTCCCAAATCGGCCAAGTTCTCGTTGAATGTGAGCTCTCCATCGGCATGCATGGAGTCTATGACGATGAATGAGTTGAAGCGGTCAATCAGTTTCTGCGCCCGGCGGTTGAATTCTTCTTTGTCGCTATCAGTCCACCAATCGTTCAAATTACCAAACTCATCGAACATTTGACCTTGCAAGTCGAATCCATGAGTCAGTTCGTGAGCAATGGAAGCGCCAATTGCGCCATAATTCACCGCATCGTCACCATTAGCGTGAAACAAGGGTTGTTGCAACATGGCCGCTGGGACAACAATTTCGTTCTGATTATAGACATAATACATATTTGCTGTTGACGGAAGAATCTCATACCACAAATCGGGCCGGATATTCTTGTTGATGAAACTCATCTCATACTTAAAGTATTCCGCCATACAAGTGATGATATTGTTGGCATACGAATCGCTCATGATGAAATTCGTGTAGTCAACCCAATGATTGTTAGGATATCCGATTTTCAGTCTGCAGTTTTCTAATTTCTTTAGCGCTTTTGTCTTTGTACTGTCACACATCCAATCGGCGTTGGATATGCGCTCGGCAAGTGCCGACTTAATGTTGTTTGCCATCTCAAGCGCCCGTTTTTTGGCTTCTGGCGGGAAATATTTGTCAACATATAATCTGCCTACAGCATCGTCAAAATCTCTCTTTAGTTCGTCAAGAACCTGTTTCCATCGAGGGGAATTCTTTTCTTGACCACTTAATGTGCGCATTTCAAAGTCGAATTTCTCATTCACGAAATTACTGTCGAGTGCGACAGCAATGCCATCAATGAACAAAAATTTCAGGTATGCCTTCCAACTGTCAATTGGTACTTGCCGCATAATGGTGTCAAGTCGCGACAGATACAAATCGTCCGCCCGTATAACCATGGTGTCAGGAACCGGCACTCCAAGCTGTTCAAAGTATTTTTCCCAGTCGAAGACGGGCATTTGCGCAGTTAAATCATCAATGCTGTTATTGTGAATAACATACGACTGGTTTTGCGTCAGCATTTTGTCCAGTGAGATTTCCGCTATTTGGTACTCAATGTCGTATGTTTTTTGGGCAGACTGCCTGGCGGTAATACTGTCCTGCCCCATAAGTCGGAACATATTCTCGATATACGTCTTGTATTTTTCCCTTATTTCTTCACAATACTCATCATCATCAAGATACAAATCCCTATCTTCCATGGCAAGCCCGTCAATTCCAATCACAAAAGCAAATGTGCCGCTGTTCGATAAGTAGGGACCATATTGTATTGAGAATGGCGATTTGAAATAGTGTTTCTGCAACAGCGCTATTCGGTTCTGCAAGTCGGAAAGATTTTGCATTGAGTCAATGGTATCAAGCATATACTGCACAGGTTTCAGCCCTGCCGCGTTGATAGACACTGTATCCATGCCGCTTTTGAAAAAACGAGCCATTTTCTCGTTTGTTGCCCCTGGCTTCTGCTTATGGCTTGTTATGTCTTTAATGATGTCTATGATTTGTTGGTCCACCAAATCGGTAATTTTGTCGGAAACACCATAACGACTTCTGTTTTCCGGTATTGGGTTACGCGCAATCCATTTACTGTTTGCATAGTCGAAGAAATCGTCTTGAGGACGAATGGTAGTATCAATATCCGCAAAACTGATGATATCAGCAGAAGATTTGCTTTGGCAAGACACAAGCAATACAATAACAATAGCCAGCGGTAACAAACAGCGCATAGTTGCATTTAGAAACGGTTTCAAAAATAGGCAAATATTCGAGGAAAGAGTAATTTGCACACCTATATTTTTATAGGTATTACCACAATCGCCTTCCACAGAAGAAGGCATATAAACTAACTTACTGTATCCCAATAAAAGTCGGGCAGATTGGAATCATTAGCATTTTCCTTTGAATAATCAAAAAATCGGCCAAAACCGCAACTTCTTTTTTTAACCTTTTAACACTCGGCTGTTAACAAACAACAAGTCTTTGGCTTGTAGTTATTTATCAAGAAAAATTTTTCGCAACATATTGAATATCAGTATTGTTAATAACTGTTTAATAACATTAGAAGGCAAGGTATACTCACCAATTTTTTCGCTAATAAATTTGCTATCGATGGTTGGTGAATCGGAAGATTCTCTCATCAATCAACTAATTAAAGAGTTAAGATTTTTTTGAACAACATTCCGTCGCGAGACGGGGTGAAAGAGGCTTTTTCGCCTAAACGAACGAAGATAGAATGTATTGCTACGATGTTGACATAGTGCTTCAGGAAGTTCCGGGACAGATAAGCATCTGCTTCTCAATCTCGGGTTGTCCGCTGCATTGCAAGGGCTGCCACTCTCCTTTCCTTTGGAAGGAAGGCAACGGCGAGCTCCTGACCGACGAGCGCTATGTGGACATTCTGAACCAATATCGCGGTTATGCCAACTGCGTGCTCTTTATGGGCGGCGAGTGGCATCCCGATGAGCTTGTGCACAAGCTGGCAACGGCAAAGGAACTCGGTTTCGACACCTGCCTCTACACCGGGCAGGAAACAGTTTCTGACGACATCAAATCGAACCTGACGTGGCTCAAGACAGGCCCATGGGTCGAAGAGCGCGGCGGACTGACGTGTTCCACAACCAACCAGCGGTTTGTTGAAGTGAAGACTAATAAACTTATTAATAACCAATTTTTAAAAACTTTGTAAGGCTATGATGCGGTTAACAGAGGACCAACTAAAGTCCAAAGCCAAATTTATCAAAGACTACATCGGCGCTTCGAATGCTGCCGACGGTTCAAAAATGGATGCCAACGCCAATGTTACGTCGAAAAACATTGCGACAATGGAATCGGAGTTGAACAAAGACATCAACATTCAGGTAAACCGTTACCTGGTGAAGGAGAAAATCGCCGAACTCTTCGGTCAGGAGACAGCTGACGAGTACATCCGCCAGATTGAGGCTCACGAAATCTACGTTCACGACGAGACTTCGCTGAAACCTTACTGCGTGTCAATCAGTATGTTCCCGTTCCTGCTCGACGGTTTGACAAAACTCGGCGGTGAGAGCCTGAAACCGAAACACCTGGAGAGCTTCTGCGGTGAGTTCGTCAACCTGACATTCGCCATCAGCTCGCAGTTTGCTGGCGCTCTGGCAACAGTTGAGTTCCTTATGTACTTCGACTATTTCGCTCGCAAGGACTATGGCGACAACTACCTTGAAACACATCAATACACCATCGACAACCACCTGCAGCACGTAGTCTTCGCTGTGAACCAGCCTGCCGCCGCTCGTGGCTACCAATCGGTGTTCTGGAACATCTCAATCTTCGACAAAGAGTATTTCCAAAGCATCTTCGGCTCGTTTGTCTTCCCTGATATGACCACACCTAACTGGGAAACTCTCAATAAACTTCAATGGCACTTTATGCGCTGGTTCAACAAGGAGCGCACCAAAGCCATTCTGACTTTCCCTGTTGTAACAGCCGCAATGCTTGTGAAAGACGGCAAACCTGTTGACCAGGATTTCGCCAACAAGGCTGCCCAGGAGTTGAGCGAAGGCAACTCGTTCTTCATCTATCAGTCGGAAAACGCCGACAGCCTTGCATCGTGCTGCCGTTTGCGCAACGAATTGTCGGACAACACGTTCAGTTACTCACTTGGCGCCGGTGGCGTATCAACGGGCTCGGTAAACGTCATCACTCTGAATATGAACCGTCTGGTTCAACAGGGCCGCGATTTGAGAACCGAAATCTGGAAAATCATCAAATATCAGGTTGCTTACCGCAAGATTATCGAGCAATATGTTGACGCAGGTCTGCTTCCGGTTTACTCGGCAGGCTTCATCTCGCTCAACAAGCAGTTCTCGACAATCGGCATCAACGGAATGGTTGAGGCAGCCGAGAGCCAAGGTATTTCAGCTCGCAACACCAAGGAGTACAAAGATTTTGTATCGAAACACCTGAAGGTTATCTACGAGGTGAATAAAGAAGCTAAAAAGAAATACGGCTGCATGTTCAACACCGAGTTTGTTCCGGCCGAGAACCTTGGCGTGAAGAACGCAATGTGGGACAAGAAGGACGGTCTGTTCGTTCCGCGCGACTGCTACAACTCGTACTTCTACCCGGTTGAGGACCCGACAATCAACATTCTGGACAAAATCAGCCTTCACGGCCGCGACATCATACAGTATCTCGACGGCGGTTCGGCTCTGCACCTGAATCTGGAGGAGGCACCAACCAAAGAAGGATTCCTTCGTCTGCTTGAGGCTACCGCCAAAGCTGGTTGCAACTACTTCTGCTTCAACATTAAAATCACCATCTGCAACGAGTGCAACTATATCGACAAACGCACCCTGCAGAAGTGCAGCAAGTGCGGCTCAACCAACATCGACTACGGCACACGCGTAATCGGTTACTTGAAACGCGTTTCGAACTTCAGCTCGGCCCGTCAGTTGGAGCACAGCCTGCGCTACTACCACAAATCGATGCTTAATCGCACCATCGAGGACAGCGCCAGCGTACAGGAAACCGCAGCAGCAAAACAGACAGTCAACGAAACTGTCAAGGCCGAGAAAATGGCCGCCGCAAAGGCATAGAAATCAGGTTAGATAATAAGTTTATTCAGGCCGCGAACCCTTTCGGATTCGCGGCTTTTTTTGTGGCAATGAGGAACGAGTTTTTTCGCTTTCGCAATTATGCCATTGGTCAAAACTCGTGTGTACATTCCGCGATTTTTGTTTTCTTTGAATAGTAAAACGAACAGTAAAACAACTCTATAATGAAAAAGACAATTCTCTGCGGCATTGCCGCAACCTTGTTCGCTGCCAACACTTTGACTGCACAAACTGTTAAATCATACCAATCAGGCGTTGCCACTGATTATAATGTTTCGGCGCTTACAGACAGATGCCTTGAAAATGCTGATTCAGTGATTCTTAGCGGCTCGTGGGGGAACGCTGATTTCTCGAAATTGCGAAATGCTCTCGCCGAAATACAGAATCTCAAATTAAAGACAGCAAACCTTGCCGCCGTAACTTTCAGCGAGAATATCACAACCGGCATGGTGCAACTTTTCAAAAGCTGCCAGAAACTCGAAAAAGTTGTTATACCAACCAATCCTGGTAATGTAAGCGTTAGTCTTGAAGGCACTTTCAGTTGGTGTTACGCTCTTTCGACTGTCGATTTGAGCAGTATGAGTAACATAACCAATTTGAACCGAGCCTTTTTCGGTATTGGTGGACTGAAAAAGGTAACATTTTCAAGCACAGCCAATAACAATGCTTTGGATATGGCTGAAGCTTTCTGCGGTTGCACTCGTATGACGGAGATTGTTAATCTCGACAAATTGACCAAGGTAACCAATTGGAATTCAACATTTGACCGTTGCGAAGAATTAGTGGAAATCCGCATAGGCTCGGCTGTGAACGGACTGACAAGCGCACAGTCGGAAAATACTTTCAATGATTGCAAGAAAATATCGGTCTATCTGCCACAGAGCACAACCACGCTACCCGAGAACTGGCAACAATACAGCATTTTCATGTTTCCAATATCGGCCGTTGAACTGACTGGCAACGCCAGCTGGAAAAACAGCTACGAGCCGATAATACTTCCGCAAATGACGCTCACGCCAACTTATGCAGCTGTTACAGAGAAGGTTATCCGATTGAGCAACGACAATTTCAAAACCTACACGCAGATTGGTGCCAGCGAGCCTGTTGATGAAGATTTTGCCGGTTATCAAATCAAAGTTGGTGTGAAAAACGGCACAATGACCGACTTTGTGTTCAGCAATCCCGTTACGCTTGCCACGAGCCCCAAAGTATGGGTAAGATATTTCTATTTCAGTGATTCAGATTTATGGAGTTGGTATGAGGAAACTCCAAGCTATTTCGCTTCGCAAGGAACTGAGAGTGATACAATTAGAATAACCGGCTATTGGACAATTGCCGATTTGGACAAATTGAAAACTGGTATAAACAAAAACAGCGAACTCAAAAACAAACTTGTGAAATTCGACATGTCAGGTGCGGTTTTTGCCGATGGCGAAACAGAAGCCTTTAGAAGTCTGTTCAACCAATATCCGAAACTTGAAACTGTTATTTGGCCCAAAGCGCAGGTCAACACAAAAATATCGCTCGATGAAACTTTCCGTTACTGCCGAAAACTGGAAACAGTCGATAATCTTCAGAATCTGAATAATATAACCAAATTGCACAGTACATTCGTTGCTTGCAATGTAAAGTCGTTGCAGTTTTCCGATTCTGTCAACAACAATCCAATTTCACTTAATTATGTGGTGGCAATATGTTATAATTTACAGACAATCAAAAATATCGACAAGTTTACCAATGTAACCAATTGGTACGATGCGTTTTATAATTGCGGTAAAATTGATACCGTGTATATCGGTTCCGACCCTAATGGTTTGAGCGAAGATAAAACGGAGTACGCATTTAGTGATTGCAATGCCGTGAAGGTTATGCCGTGGGGAGTAACAACTTTGCCGGATAACTGGCAGAACTACAATAACTTTGTAATGCCGTTTAGCAAGATTTTTTACAGTGGTGTTCCGCGTATCAGCACCAAAGGCGGCGTTATGCTGATGCCCGATTGCAAAGTTGAGCCGTCGAATGTTATCGCCACCGATTTCGTCTATCAGTTGAGTAACGATAATTTTGCGACATATACCACTCATAAACAAGAAGATAAGCTTACGGGCAACTATGTTGGCTGGAAAGTTCGCATTGGCGCTAAAAACGCCCGAATGACCGATTATCTGTTTGCCGACACGGTACTTACAGTTGCTCAAGCCGCCGAATTTGTATCGTACACCGATGGTGAGGCCTCAAAAGTGCAGATGGCCGATGTCAAAAAGTTTGTTTTTGGCGAGTCCGATTCCATTTTTGTCTCAGGAACATTGACGCAGGCCGACATTGATAAATTGTACGATAATGCAATTAAATATGAATATCAATCTGGTGGTAGCACATATACAGTTACGAGTACGCGCCTTCTTAAATTCGACATGTCGAAGGCTGTATTTTCTGGTGTCCACACATTGTTATTGTTCCCTAGCAATTATGATTATATGCCGTTGGACAGCAAACTTCAGACGATTATTTTACCCGAAACGGTGTACAACGATTCAATATCTATTAGTAATACATTCGCCTTCTACAGCTATTTGACCACCATTAAAAATCTTGAGAATCTGACAAATATCACAAACTTCGAGTTGGCGTTTGCGGGTAGCCCTAAAATTACTGAAATCCGTTTGGGTACCGACCCCAACCATCTAGATTCGCTTAAACTGATTGGCACATTCAACAACTGCAATGCCTTGAAATACCTGCCTGACACAGTGGTAAATATTCCGAAGGCATGGCAGGGGTTCAACAATTTTGTGTTGCCTATAGAATCGGTTGAGTTGAAAGGTGCCATAAAATTTTTGCAAGATGGCGGCATTTTGGCTGTAACCGACACAAACCTTGTCTACACACCGTCGTATGTTGGGGCAACCGATATTGTCTGGCAGTTCAGCAACGACGGTTTTGTATCCAACATTATCGATTGCAAACCGGGCATAAAATTCGAAGGCGACCTTTCGACTTACAAAATCCGCTGCGCCGTAAAAAACGAGCGAATGAAAGATTATGTTTACAGCACCAACAGCATTGCTGTTGAGCCTATGACTGCCGCTGTTGCTTCTTATTGTTATGGCAAACTCTCTATTATAGATCCAGATAAACTGCAGGAAAGACAGCTCGAACACAATTGTGACTCAATTGTGATGTATGGCAGTTGGACAAACAGCAACATTTCAAAGTTACGCAGTGCGTTAAGATATTATACTGGCGGTAGCTATAGCTATAATGATGGATTGCAAAGCGTTGATATGTCGACAGTTAAGTTTGTTAACGACACTGTAGACATGTATGCTTTACTGGCACTTTGCTGGGAATTGCGTTATGTGCGTTGCCCTGCCGAACCTGTTCTGAACAAAGTAAATCTTAGCAATGCTTTTAGTAGTAATTCGAAGTTGGAGCGTGTCGATAATTTTGAGAATTTTGTGAATGTTATCAGTTATTATTACACATTTTATAGTGACGCCAGTTTGCGCGAAATACATATTGGCACCGACCCAAACACTATGAATTCCCATAGTTTGGAGCGTACATTTGTCGAATGTGAACAGGCACTAAAATATCTGCCCGATGGTGTTACAGAACTCCCTTATGAGTGGCGTTGTAGTGATAACAGATACAAACCTGCTAATTTTGTTGTTCCAATAAAAAAAGTCAAACTCCATATTAAAGAAACAGACAAGATTGAAGAAAAAGGTTGGTCTGGGAATCTCTATAAATATTCTGGCAATCCAGTAAGTGTATCTATCTCACAAATATACAGTGATCCAGATTGCGCCTACGTTACCGATACAATATTCGAAATCAGTTTCGACGATTTTGCCACCGTCAAGACATTGGAAAGTCTCGATAACATAACCATTCCCGAAGGCTCAATGTCGTTCAAGCTGCGTGTTGGTTTGACAAATCCGTTGGGAACGTTCTATTCCGAAGACATATTGTTTGAAGACAAGAGTGTAGGCATTGAAAATGAGAAAGATATACTTTTTGCGGTTTATCCGAATCCTGCAACAGAAACAATAATTGTGAATGTAGGTGAGCAAACTACCGAAGTGCAGATATTCAATGCATTAGGCACGTTGGTGCATAGTCGGGAAGCCACAGGCGCAACCGCCATAGACATTGCCGCCTTGCCGCAAGGAACTTATTTTGTGAAAGTTGGCAGCACAATAGGCAAGTTTGTAAAAGATTGATAGTTGTGAATTTCATAAGTTTGCAAAAGCCGCGAATCAAGAATGGATTTGCGGCTTTTTTGTTGATTAAAACATTGCTGTAAAAGCAATTCTGAAACTTTTATCGTCGGAGTTATATATGGGCACAATGCTCATTTCTGCCGAGTCCGAATCCCAACGCAGGATTTTGCGTTCAAGCGGAAGCACCCAGTAGGCGATGTTTGCCGCCATTATGCCGATTCCCGCGCCACCAATCACGTCGTTGAGCCAGTGGCGGTCGTTGTAGGTGCGCATGAAGCCGATGCCGCTCGCAAACACGTAAGCACCTGCGCCCCAAGCGTTTCCGTATTCCTTACGAATCATTTCGGCACCCACAAAAGCCATGGCCGTGTGTCCCGACGGAAAAGAGTTGCGGGCGTTGGAATCGGGGCGTTTCTCGTTAACAAAATATTTGGTGACCCACACAATTGTCTGCATTGTGACGTAGCCAGTGGCCGATACAACCAGCCGCTCGCGGAACGGATGACGTGCCGGCACACCCACAAATCCGAGCCCCACATTCGATGCAATGGGGAGATACTGCGCATAGTCGTCGATGTGGAAACGATTGTCGCCGCGCCAGTCGTAGAGATTGTCGCGCCAGTCGTTCTTCAGGTCAACAAACCAGTCGTTTGAAACACCAATGGCGCCAACCGTAATCAGCACAGCCGGTGCAACAAGTTGCTGCGGGCGGAACTTGCAAGGCGTGTCGTCGATGGCGGGAACGCTGTCGCGGAATGCTGCCGCAGCCGATTGCGACAATGCAACAATCATTGCGCAAACGCAAAACCCGCGCCGCAGAATTGCTGCCCGCCATTGGCCTTGTGATTGTTGGTTTGCGTTCATATCGGTTCTTGTGTTTCGCACGGGCGCAAAAATAATTACGATTTTTACACCACAAAACCAATGTCGGAAAAGCGAAAAAGCAAATCCGCCATTGCCCTACTCTCGCCGCAAAACGTTAACAAAACGTTAAACCCCGTTAAATTTTGTTAATTGGTGTCAGCCCTATCAAATGTTTTATCAAATTTGCGCCGTTGACTTATGGTGAGTTCAAAAAATTCACCGTTTTAATGTTAAACTTTATGGTAATTCTGAAAACTTTTCGGTGCTTTTTGATTTCTTTCGGCATCTTGTCGACTTCCACTCAGTTACGATGCCCACATCGCGCCTTCGTGTAAACCGTCAATCTGCTCGAAACAAATTCAAAAATCTCTCGAAATCAATTTTTTGAACACACCTTGAAAAAACAATAAGAAACCGAAAACATATAAAACAATAGTTATGAGCGAAATTGTTGATATCAAAGAACTTAACGACCGCATACAGCGCGAGAGTTCGTTTGTCGACCTAATCACTATGGAGATGAACAAGGTGATTGTGGGTCAGAAGCATTTGACTGAATGTCTGCTGATTGGCTTGCTGTCCGATGGGCACATTCTTCTTGAAGGCCTTCCTGGATTGGCCAAAACATTGGCAATTAACACGTTGGCGCAGACAATTAACGCAGGGTTCAGCCGAATCCAGTTCACACCCGATTTGCTGCCTGCCGATGTCATTGGAACAATGATTTACAGCCCCAAAACCGAGGAGTTCAGCGTGAAGAAAGGCCCCATTTTCACCAACTTCGTGCTGGCCGATGAGATTAACCGTGCCCCCGCAAAGGTTCAGAGCGCACTGCTCGAGGCGATGCAGGAGAAGCAAGTCACCATTGGCGACACCACCTTCCAACTCGAGAAGCCGTTCCTGGTGATGGCCACCCAAAACCCAATTGAGCAAGAGGGAACCTATCCGCTGCCCGAGGCACAGATGGACCGTTTTATGCTCAAAGTGATTATCGGCTATCCGAAGAAGGAAGAAGAGCAACTCATTGTGCGTCAGAATATTCAGCGCACCTTCCCGACGGCCAATAAGATTCTCTCGACCGACGAGATTGTCAAAGCGCGCGAGGTTGTGAAAGACGTCTATATGGACGAAAAAATCGAGCGTTATATTGTTGATATTGTGTTTGCTACACGTTATCCTGATGAGTACAAACTCGAATATCTGAAAGAGATGATTGGTTTTGGCGGTTCGCCGCGTGCCAGCATTAGCCTGTCGAAAGCCGCAAAGGCCTACGCGTTCATTAAACGCCGCGGCTATGTGGTGCCCGAGGATGTGCGCGCCGTCTGCCACGATGTTCTGCGCCACCGTATCGGCTTGACCTATCAGGCTGAAGCCGAGAACATTACAACCGAAGACATTATCAACGAGATATTGAATAAGGTGGAAGTGCCTTAATTTAGGCAATGATTGTTGAACCGTATAACTGGTGAATCGTTGAATCGATTGGACAGCAATCAGTTCACCGATTATCCGATTCACCGATTCAACCTTCAATCAATTATGGAGACTTCGGAATTATTAAAAAAGGTACGGCACATTGAGATTAAGACGCGCGGGCTGTCGAACCAGATTTTTGCGGGCGAGTATCACAGCGCCTTCAAAGGTAAGGGTATGACATTCAGCGAGGTGCGCGAGTACAACTACGGCGATGCCATTCGCGACATTGACTGGAACGTGACGGCGCGGCTCAACCACCCGTTTGTCAAGGTTTTTGAGGAAGAGCGCGAACTGACCGTGATGCTGCTGATTGACGTCAGCGGCTCGAAAAACTTCGGTACACGCAGCCAGTACAAACTCGACCTGATGACCGAAATCGCCGCCGTGCTCTCGTTTTCGGCCATAAAAAACAACGATAAGATTGGCGTAATAATGTTCAGCGACAAGGTGGAGAAGTTCATTCCGCCGCAGAAAGGCCGCAAGCACATTCTGCGCATTATCCAGGAACTGCTCAACTTTGAGCCGCAGAGCCGCCAGACCAATGTGGCAGCGGCTTTGGAGTACCTGACCAGCGCCATTAAGAAACGCTGCATTGCCTTCGTCATTTCCGACTTTATCGATGAGCGTTCCAACGACGCGCTCACCATTGCCAACCGCAAGCACGACCTTGTGGCACTGCGCATTTACGACCAGCGCGAGACCGAAATGCCGTCGATTGGGCTGGTGCAGATGACCGATGCCGAAACGGGCGCCACGCAATGGGTTGATACGTCGAGCCGTGCGGTGCGCGAGGCCTACAGCCATTGGTGGATGTCACTCTCGCTCAACGTCGAGTCGGCGTTCAAGCGCAGCGGAGTCGATTTCGCAACCATTGCCACTGGCGACGACTACGTGAAGCCGCTTATCGGATTGTTCAAGCATAGAAGCGTTTAATTGAATGGAAATTAATAAATTACGAATTATGAATTACGAGTTACGAAATCGAAATTGAACAATCGGAATTCGGCATTCGGCATTCGGAATTAAAAACAATAAAGATGTCTAAATATCTGACAATATTGGTAATGGCGATGATGCTGGCGGTGGGAGCCGATGCGCAAGTGAGCGTGTCGGCCAAAATCGACACTTCGATGATGCTCATTGGCGACCAGACCAATTTCCGCGTTGAGGCTTCGTTTCCAGACGGTTACAAAGTGATGCTGCCTGTTATGGCCGACACCGTGTCGCGCGGACTCGAGATTGTTGAGGCTGGAACGGTCGATTCTGTGCTGGCCGACGGCATTGTCCGCATAAGCCAAAAATATGTGGTCACCAACTTCGACAGCGGCTGGTACGCAGTGCGCCAACTGCCGTTCGCCATTCTCGACCCGAGCGGCAACACCGACACAATCTATTCAGAACAAGTGTATTACGGTGTGATGACAATGCCGCTCGACACGGCAAATGCCAACGCAATCTGCCCGCCGAAACCGATGGCGGAGGCGCCGTTCAAAATCAGCGAACTGGCGCCATACGTGAAATGGGCGATGCTTGCGCTGCTTGTGGCGGCCATTGTGGCGCTTTTGGTCTATGTGCTTGTCAAGCGCAAGCGCAACGAGCCGATTTTCGCCAAACCCAAACCGCAGGAGCCTGCGCACGTTATCGCTCTGCGCCAGTTGGACCAACTCAAGGAGCAAAAACTCTGGCAGCGCGGGCTGGTGAAGGAGTTCTACTCGTCGCTCACCGACATTGTGCGCGTCTATCTGAACGGCCGATTCGGTGTGCAGGCGATGGAGAGCACCACGGCCGAGATTATGCAGATGACGAAGAACGTACCCGAAATCGACAAAGACCTGCGCAGCAACTTGCAAGACCTGCTCGAGCGGGCCGATTTTGTGAAATTCGCGAAAGCGCAGGCCGAGGCCAACGAGAACGAGGCAAGTTTCGCCTTTGTTGAGCATTTTGTGCTGACAACCAAGCCTGTAGAGCAACTTCGAGACGATGAGGATGCGCCCGAAGGCGAGGCCAAAGTCGAACAAAACGAAAAAACGGAGTAGACTATGGAAAATATAACATTCAACAATCCTAACCTGCTGTATCTGTTGCTTTTACTGATACCGATGGTGGGTTGGTACGTGTGGAAGCACCGCGATATGGACACGTCGGTGCGCCTGTCGACGCTCGACGGATTCGCCAAAGCGCCGCGTACCTATAAATGGTATCTGCGCCACGTGCCCTTTGCCCTGCGCACGCTTGCAATGGCAGTGCTGGTGGTGGCTCTGGCCCGTCCGCAGTCAACCGACCGCTGGAGCAACACAACCACCGAGGGAATCGACATTGTGGTGGCGCTCGACATTTCGGGCAGTATGCTGGCCGAGGATTTCAAGCCCAACCGCCTTGAGGCCGCCAAAACCGACGCCATAAAATTCATTTCGGGCCGCCCCAACGACCGTATCGGCCTTGTGGTGTTTGCAGGCGAGAGTTTCACGCAGTGCCCGCTCACAACCGACCACGCCGTGCTTATCAATCTGATTAACGATGTGAAAAGCGGAATGATTGAGGACGGAACGGCTTTGGGTGTCGGGCTGGCAAACGCTGTGAGCCGATTGAAGGAATCCACAGCCAAAAGCAAGGTTGTGATTCTGATGACCGACGGAGTGAACAACCGTGGCGAGATTCCGCCGCTCACCGCCGCCGACATAGCGCAGGCAATGGGCGTCAGGGTTTACACCGTGGGCATTGGTACGCAAGGCCAGGCGCCATATCCGTTCACCGACGCGTTCGGCAACAAGCACTATCAGAATGTCGATGTTGAGATTGATGAGGAGGTGCTTTCGCAGATAGCCAACCAGACCGACGGCCGCTACTTCCGCGCCACCAGCAACCGTCGTCTGCAGGAGGTTTACGAACAGATTGACCAACTCGAAAAATCGAAAATCGAGACTAAAGAATACAGCAAGAAGAACGAGGAGTATCTGCCGCTGCTGCTTGCAGGCCTGGCGCTGCTCGCCCTTGAACTGCTGATGCGCAACACTGTGATGCGGGGAGTGAGTTGAGGAAATGTAAAATTGAAAATGAAAAATTAAAAATGATAAGTTGTTGAACTAGTGAATCGGATAATCGGCCAATCGAAAGTGAACAATTCACCGATTGACCAATTCACCGATTAACCAAAAAATATTAAAAAATGTTCCAATTTGCTAATCCACAATATCTTTTGTTTCTGCTGCTGGTGCCTGCCCTGCTGCTCATTTTCATAGCGGGGCGGATGATGCGCCGTCGCGCGTTGCAGGCTTTTGGCGACAGCGACCTTGTCAATGGCCTGATGCCCGACACTTCGGCTTCGAGGCCGTGGGTGAAGATGGTGCTGGCGCTGCTGGCGCTCTCGCTGGTGGTGATTGCCGCCGCAGGGCCGCAGTTCGGCACAAAGTTGCGCGAGGTGAAACGCACTGGTATTGAGTTGGTTGTGGCTCTCGACGTATCGAACAGTATGCTCGCCGAAGACATTACGCCCAACCGCCTTGAGAACGCCAAACGCGCCATTTCAAAAATGATTGACGGCCTGAAGGACGACAAACTGGCGCTCATTGTCTTTGCTGGCGACGCCTTTGTGCAGTTGCCGATGACAAGCGACTACACCGCCGCCAAAATGTTCCTTTCGTCAATCAATCCGTCGCTGGTGACCAATCAGGGAACGGCTTTGGAGAAGGCTATCAATTTGGGAGTCAAATCGTTCACGCCAGGCGACGACAAGAATAAGGCAATCGTCATTATCACCGACGGTGAGGACCACGACGGCGACCCAATCGCGGCAGCGACAAAGGCCAGCGAGGCTGGTGTGACCATTCATATGGTGGGTATGGGACTGCCGCAAGGCGCACCAATCCCGACCGTCAACCGCAACGGTCAGCGCGACTATCGTACTGACGCTCAAGGAAATGTAGTAATATCGAAACTCGAGGAAACGACGCTGAAACAGGTGGCAGCCGCGGGCGGCGGAAAATACATTCGCGCCAACAACACCAAAAGCGGCTTGAGCGCGCTCTTCAGCGAACTGAACAATATGGAGAAGGTGGAGATGGAAGCGAAAATCTACTCGGAATACGAAGAACAATACCAATATTTTCTGGGCTTCGGACTGCTGATTCTGCTGGTTGAGGTGTTCATTCTCAACCGCCGCAACCGCCGCCTGAACGCTATCAACTTCTTCAAGAACTCAAAACTGACGCTTAAATAGTAAAAATATGAAAATCAAAGGTTTGTTTGTTGCAATTCTGCTTTTGGCAATCGCGCTTCCGCAGATGGCTGGGGCGCAAACCGAACGGAAATATATCCGCCAGGGAAACCGCCAGTTTAACAAGGCTTTCGCCGATACGGCACGCGTCGATTCGGTGCTGCTGCGCGATGCCGAAGCAAGTTACCGCAAGGCTCTCGAGGAGGACCCGAACAACTGGGACGCTTCGTTCAATCTGGCCAACACAATGTTGAGTCAAGGTCGTATGGAAGAGGCCGCACGGCAATATCAGGCTCTCGGCTCGAAAACCGATATCGAGAAAGAGAAACGTGCCGCCGCCTATCACAATCTGGGCAACTGCCTTCTGCAATCGGAGAATCTGCAAGGCGCTATCGAGGCTTACAAAAACGCTCTGCGCAACAATCCTAACGATTTGGAAACCAAATACAATCTGGCTTGGGCGCAGGACAAGATGAAGCAACAACAGAACGAAAATCAGCAGAATCAAAACCAGAACAAGCAAGACCAAGAACAGCAGCAGGACCAAAAACAAAATCAGGACCAGCAGCAAGACCAACAGCAGAATCAGGACCAACAACAGAAAGACAAACAAGACCAGCAGAGTCAGGATAATCAGCAACAGCAGCCGCAACAGGCTCAACAACAGCCGGAGCAGAACGACGAGCAGATGTCGAAAGATGATGCGATGAGAATTCTGGAGGCCTTGGAGAACGATGAGAAAGACGTGCAGGAAAAAGTGCAGAAGCAAAAAGCACAGCCGCAACGGAGGCGGACGCAGAAGGATTGGTAGTGGGGCGGTGAATCGGATAATCGATTAGCCGAATCAACAAATCGCCATACTTACGATTGTTAACTTTTAGGTGATAAAAACGGCCGAACTGTAAGTTTTGTACCGAAGAATTAGTTTTCTTTGCGTCAAATTAAAAGCGGGGCTCGAATTGCCCTGCGATTGATTTGTGGAGTTTTGGAAACACATCTAAAGGCTTTTAACTATGAGCGAAAACCACAACATCGACGAACTTGACAAGAAGATTCTGTCGATAATCTCGAAAAACGCACGCACACCTTTTCTTGAAGTGGCACGCGAGTGCGGAGTGTCGGGTGCGGCCATCCATCAAAGAGTTCAGCGGCTCACCAGCATCGGCATCATCACAGGTTCCGAATTCATTGTCAGTCCGCAGAATCTGGGCTACAAAACGTGCGCCTTTGTGGGCATCAACCTGAAAAAGGCCTGCCTGTATCACGACATTGCCGAAGAACTTTTTAAAATTCCCGAAATAATTGAATGCCATTATGTTACAGGCAACTACTCGCTATTCATCAAGGTGATGGCACACGACAACGAGCACCTGCGCCGCATTCTGTCGGACAAGTTACAGCGGCTCGACATCGTAGAGCGCACAGAAACCATCATCTCGCTCGAAGAGAGTTTCCGCAGGCAATTCCCAATTGAATCGAATGACTAAATAAATATTTATAAATCAATAACAATATGAATAAAGACAGTGTTGTTTTCGACCTTATAGACAAGGAGTACGCCCGCCAAAAGCGCGGCATTGAGATGATTGCATCTGAAAACTTTGTGAGCGACCAGGTTATGCAGGCTATGGGCTCGTGCCTGACCAACAAATACGCCGAAGGCTACCCGGGCAAACGCCACTACGGCGGCTGCGAAGTGGTTGACGAAGTTGAGACGCTGGCCATTGAGCGCCTGAAGAAAATCTACGGCGCCGAATATGCCAACGTGCAACCCCACTCTGGCGCACAGGCCAATGCAGCCGTTCTGCTGGCAGTGCTGAAACCAGGCGACAAGTTTATGGGTCTTGACCTTGCACACGGCGGACACCTTTCGCACGGCTCGGCTGTGAACACGTCGGGTATGATTTACACCCCGTGCGCTTACCACCTGAACAAGGAAACAGGCCGCGTTGACTACGACGAAATGGAAGAAGTGGCAATGCGCGAGAAACCGAAATTGATTATCGGCGGTGGCTCGGCCTACAGCCGCGAGTGGGACTACAAGCGTATGCGCCAGATTGCCGACGCTTGCGGTGCTCTGCTGATGGTGGATATGGCTCACCCTGCTGGACTTATCGCAGCAGGACTGCTCGACAACCCTGTCAAATATGCCGACATTGTAACATCGACAACTCACAAAACACTGCGCGGACCACGCGGCGGTATTATCTTGATTGGCAAGGACTTCCCGAATCCGTTCGGTAAAACCACCAAAAAAGGTGAAATCCGCTCGATGGGCAGCCTGATTAACTCAGCCGTGTTCCCAGGACAACAGGGCGGACCGCTCGAGCACGTGATTGCAGCCAAAGCCGTTGCTTTCGGCGAAGCACTCACCCCAGAGTTCAAAGAGTATCAGAAACAAGTTCAGAAAAACGCCGCTGCTTTGGCTAAAGGTATGATGAACAAAGGATTCTACATTGTTTCAGGCGGAACCGACAACCACTCGATGCTGGTTGACCTTCGTCCGAAATATGCCGAACTGACTGGCAAGGTGGCTGAAAAAGCATTGGTTGCTGCCGACATCACGGTGAATATGAACCTTGTACCGTTCGACACCCGCTCGGCAATGCAGACCAGCGGTCTGCGTCTTGGCACGCCAGCCATCACCACCCGCGGCCTGAAGGAATCAGATATGGACATTATCGTGGATATGATCGACCGCGTTCTGGCCGACCCTGAAAACGAGAGCGTTATCGCAAAAGTGAAAGCCGAAGTGAACGAGATGATGATGCCGCGCCCGATGTTTGCGTGGTAATAAAATCCAACAGAAAAAATTGCCCGTCAAACGATTGCATTTGGCGGGCATTTTTTTTGCAAAAAAAGTTGCAGAAAAATCGGTTTTTAATCGATAATAAGTACCTTTACCACAATTGAAAATACAGTGTTGGAACACAATCAAAACAATATGTTCAAAGTTGGTAAACGCCTGTGGGTGTTGATGTTAGCGGTGTGCCTATTGGCGATTGGTTGTACAAAACAAGGACACCATGGCAACGTCAAGGAAGGCTCGATGAAATACAAAATAACCTACCTTGAATCGGAAAAAGAGAGTCCGATTATTGGTTTGCTGCCATCGACAATACTGATGCGGTTCAACAATGACAAAGTTCTGCTCGAGATGGAAGGTTGGTTGGGAATTTTCCGTTCGGCATTTGTCAAGAACGGCGAAAACGAAGCCTACACTCTACTCAAAATTCTGAGCAAAAAATACTTATACGTATCAGAACCAAACGAAGGCTTTTATGGGATGAAAAAGCCGGACAATCTGGAAGTCAACTTCGACGACGAGACAAAAGAGATTATAGGGTTCAACTGCAAGCACGCGAAAATCAGCATCGACACGCTGTCGTTTGATGTTTACTACACCAACGACATCAAAATCAAGAACGCCACAGCCAACACGCCGCTCGATATGATTCCGGGTATGCTGCTCGATTTCAGGCTTGAGATGAACGGAATTCCGATGCATCTTGAAGCCATCGAATTCATTGATGAAAAAGTTCCGAACACGATATTTGACATTCCAAATGGCTACGAGCGTGTTGAGCGTTCGCAGATGGACGAGATTTTCAACGGAATCGGCAAATAAAAATCCGGTTTTGCCGTTCATGTCCCTAAAGGCAACTAAAAATGGCTAAGAAAAAAAACTTCAACACATCTGATGATGCGGATTTCAATATGAGCGACCGCGACCGTAGACGCACCATTGCTGGTGTTTGTCTTGCCGCCTTCACAATCTATCTGACGTTCGCTTTCATCTCGTACCTTTTCACTTGGCGCATCGACCAAAGTTCACTTGACGTATCGGTTGGCAAACTTTTTTCGAATCCGAACATTGTGGCCAGCAACTGGGCCGGCACCATCGGGGCGTTGCTTGCGCAGCGTTTTCTTTACAAATGGATTGGCCTGACTGCTTTTGGCATCATCATTATTCTGACTGTTATCATATTGAGACTGTTCAAGATAAAAACATGGCCGATTGGCCGGACCATCAAACTGACCACTGTCTATGCCATCTGGGGCTCGATAGCGCTGGGTTATCTGTTTCACTATTCGGCATTTACACCGGGCGGTGCTCACGGCTATTTCGTAAGCGAGTGGCTGAACGCCGTGATTGGCAAACTTGGCACTGGCATTTTGCTGATAACCTGCTTGTTTGCCATCCTGTCGTTCACTTTCGACAGTTTTATTGCCCGCTGCCGCACATTTGTGACCGAACTGATTCACCCAAAAGTGACCGACATTGAACTTCCTGCAGTTGAGACTGACAACCAGAACGATACTGGCGCTGACCTGTCGGCCGATGATACGGTTTCTGGCTTGACAAACGATGACACCGATGCTGGCAATCAAGATGATAGCAATGATGGCGACAATGATGACATCCCGTTTGAAAAGAACGACAAAGACCTTCTGAAATTCGAAATCAAGACTACTACTACGATTGACGAGTCTGATAACCAACAAAATAACAATCCTACAGACGATTCGTTTGACAATCTTGATGATGTGGAATCGAAACTGCTTGACGACTATGACTCAAACGATAACGATAACAGTGGATTAAGTAGCGGACAAAGCGATTTCAGCATTACTTACACAACAAAGGAAAACATTGAGATTCCGTCAGACGAAAACACTGAAAATGAACAGGATGGTGAAGTTGAAATGGAAGTCACGAAAGGCGAAGAAGAGACTCAAACTGCCCGCGACATCGACCTTGAGCCTTATGACCCAACCCGTGACCTTGAAAACTACCGTCTGCCGTCGATCGAACTTTTGAACGACTACGAGCAGAACAACACGGATGTACCTACCGAAGAGTTGAATGCGAATAAGGACAAAATTGTTGAAACGCTGAACGATTACAAGATTCAGATTGCCAAAATCAACGCAACCGTCGGCCCGACCGTAACACTCTATGAAATTGTTCCGGCAAAAGGTGTTAAAATATCAAAAATCAAGAACTTAAGTGATGATATCGCGTTAAGTCTTGCTGCACTCGGAATCCGCATCATCGCACCAATTCCGGGGCGCGGAACCATCGGTATCGAAGTGCCTAACACGAAGCCGCAGACGGTGGCAATGCGCACGGTGCTTGCATCGAAAAAATTCCAGGAATCGAACTACGAACTACCAGTGGCCATCGGCAAGACCATAACCAACGAAACGTTCACCTTCGACCTTACAAAGACACCGCACTTGCTTGTGGCTGGTGCTACTGGTCAAGGTAAATCGGTGGGATTGAATGCGATACTGACATCGCTGCTCTACAAGAAACATCCGGCTCAACTGAAACTTGTACTTGTCGATCCGAAGAAGGTGGAACTGACGCTGTACAAGTCGCTTGAGAAATATTTCCTTGCTAAACTGCCCGATGCCGAAGAAGCAATTATCACTGATACTCAAAAGGTTGTGAACACATTGCAGTCGCTCTGCATTGAGATGGACACACGCTACGACCTGTTGAAAAACGCTGCCTGCCGCAACATCAAAGAGTACAACGCAAAATTCATCAGCCGTCGGCTTAATCCAAACAACGGACACCGGTTCCTGCCATACATCGTGGTGGTGATTGATGAGTTTGCCGACCTGATTATGACCGCCGGTAAGGAAGTTGAGTTGCCAATCGCCCGTCTGGCACAGTTGGCACGCGCCATTGGCATTCACTTGATTATTGCAACGCAAAGGCCGACAACCAACATCATCACAGGTCTGATAAAAGCCAACTTCCCGGCTCGTATCGCCTTCAAGGTGATGAGTATGATTGACTCGCGCACCATTCTCGACGCACCGGGCGCCAACCAACTTATCGGTCGCGGCGATATGCTCATCTCGATGGGCAGTGAAACCACCCGCGTGCAGTGCGCATTTGTTGATACGCCTGAACTTGAGCGCATCATGGAACACATTGAGCAGCAGCAGAGTTACCCAGGCGCGTTCGAATTGCCTGAATACATACCCGAAGGCAGTGCTAGTGGTGACTTGGATAGTGTCGATTTATCAAAACGCGACTCGATGTTTGAAGAAGCCGCCCGAATAATTGTGATAAACCAGCAAGGCTCTACATCGCTGATACAGAGAAAGTTCTCTATAGGTTACAACCGCGCAGGCCGCATAATGGACCAGTTGGAAGCCGCCGGAATCGTGGGACCGTTCCAGGGCGCCAAGGCACGCGAAGTGCTCATCCCTGACGAATTGAGCCTTGACCGTTTATTGGAAACTTTACGTTGATGAAAATGAAAAAGATACTCGTCATATTATTGGCTCTGGTCACAGTGAACTGCTTTGCACAAAAAGATCCCGAAGCCAAAGCCATTCTCGACAAGGCCGCAAAGCAAGCGGCTGGTTATAAAAGCATTACAGCAGATTTCGACTGTGTGTACGAGAATCTTGCCGAAGAGAAAACCGAGAACTATCGCGGATCTCTGCTACTCAAAGGCAGCCGTTTCCGCATCGATGTCGATAAAACCATAACCTTCTGCGACGGCAAGAATCGATGGGCTTATCTGGCTGAAAGCAATGAAGTTACTATATCACCGATCGAAGTGTCAAACGACGATGCACCGGAAGACAGGTTTATGTCAGACCCAATGTCGCTCTACACATTCTACCGTAGCGGATTTAAATACATTATGGGCGATATAGAAGAGATTGGCGGCAAAACAATGCAGATTATTGAACTCGCCCCAGAGAACATCAAAAAGCCATATTTTAAGATAAAATATTGGTTTACACCGAATAACGACCTATATCAAATCAAGTGCTTCCAAAAGGATGGCACACGCTTCACGCTCACACTCACAAAATTCCAAACCAATCAGAAAATTGATGACGCTGTGCTGAATTTCGATGCCAAAAATTATCCTGGCGTTGAGATTATCGATATGAGAGACTGATTCTTACAGTTTTTAGTGTGCAGTAAGTGACGCACAAAAAAATCACTGACTAATAAATCAGTTGTTTCCGCCCTGCAGCTTTCCCCCTCGCCTACGATTGCCGTGGCCATTATTGCGTCCGCCGCGATTATTGTGTCCACCACGGTGGAAATGGCGGTTCTGCTTGTGCTCAGTCGTTTGGGGCTTGTACTCGGGTGCGGCATCGAAGCCTTCGGGCAGAGACGGCTTTTCTATCTCATAGCCAATCAGTTTCTCGATTTTGGCAAAACGCTGCACGTCTTTCGGGTTGATGAGCGTGATGGCCTCGCCTGTCGATTTGGCGCGGGCTGTACGGCCAACGCGGTGAACGTAATCCTCAGGGTCGCGCGGCACATCGTAGTTCATAACCAAGCCGATATTATCGATGTCGATGCCGCGTGAGACAATGTCGGTGGCCACCAAAACGGGGAATTTGCGGTTGCGGAAATCGAGCATCACAGCCTCGCGGTCGCACTGCTCAAGGTCGCTGTGGATAGCGCGCGCCTCGATTTTGGCACGGCGCAGGTCCTGCACAAGCGTTTTCACGGTGCTCTTTGTCGATGCAAAGACGATGACGCTGTCTAAATCCTTGCTTTTCAGTATGGTTGCAATCAGTTTGTTCTTCTGCTCGTCGTAAGCCATATAAGCCGTCTGGCGCACGCCCTCGGCAGGTTTCGATATGGCAATGTTAATCTCGACGGGATTTGTCAGGATTGCACTTGCCAACTGCCTGATTTTGGGCGGCATAGTGGCCGAAAACATCAGCGTCTGGCGCTGTTTTGGCAGATAGGTGATTATGCGTTTGATATCGTCGACAAAACCCATATCGAGCATCTTGTCAGCTTCGTCAAGTATCAGATATTCAAGGCTGTCGAGTTTTACGTAGCCAAGATTCAGGTGCGAAAGCAGACGGCCTGGCGAAGCAATGAGCACGTTGGCGCCGCTCTCGATGGCAGAGCGCTGCTGGTCCCAAACACCGCTGTCGCTACCGCCGTAAATCCCCACCGACTCAACACCGCAGAAATAGGCAAATCCCTGAAACTGTTGGTCAATCTGCATCACGAGTTCGCGTGTTGGGGCAAGAATCAAAGCCTTGATTTTCTGCTCGTGGCGGGTTGTCAGGTGGTGCAGAAGCGGCAGAATGTAAGCTGCCGTCTTGCCTGTTCCTGTCTGGGCGCATGCAATCATATCGCGTTTGGCAAGAGCCTGCGGAATAACCTGTTCCTGCACGGGCGTGGTCTCCTCAAAACCCATCGCATCGATGCCTTCAAAAACCTCGGGATTCAGATGTAAATCAGCGAATTTCATATAAGTTACAAGGTGTTAATTACTAGTTGCTGATTTCAATTTAATAGTACCAATAATTATATCAACGATGCCCCAAAAAATAGAACCTGTTCCTGCCCCCCAAACAATAAAATTTAATATGTATATCCTATATATTTGAGCAGATTGAAAGAAAAGCCAACATCCAAAAAGAAAAATCAAAACACCAATAATGATTTCCAAAAATCCCTTTTTTATTTGTTTTTTTCTCTTCTGTTGCTCTTCTTGCAATTCAAGCGTTTTGTCTAACTTCTCAAGTTTTTCAACAATAGTTTTTCGCTGTAATTCAGATAATTGTTGCGTTTGCATATATTTAAGCAACTCTATCGTCGAATGTCCATTCAATCTTTTAGTTACGTAATAATTTAACAACTCTTCGTCTGTCATATTACTCATTTTTTGAATCTGAAAAATTCCGGATCACATTACCTTACTCAACTCTTTAATTATCAACTGCGTTCCGCCACGCATTTCATCAACGTAGGCCGAAGCCTTTTGTCCAGCACGCTTGCAATCGTCGGGATTGGCGAAATAGTGGTCGAAAGCCCTTGCAAGTTGCTCATAATCAGATATGCTGATTGCAGCACCACGCTCAATGAGTTGGCAGGCCTCGCGGAACTTATGATATTTTGGTCCAAAAACCACTGGCACACTGTAAGTTGCAGCCTCGAGCGTATTGTGTATTCCATTGCCGAATCCACCGCCAATATATGACAACTGCCCGTAACGATAGAGTGCAGAAAGCAAACCTATACAATTTATTATCAGCACTTTCGCACCATCAACTTTCGTCTCGTCGGCTTGAGCGTCGGTGTAGCGGACAACTTTGCCCGTGCACGAACTTTCGACACGGCTGACGTTGGTTTCTGTGGTCTCGTGCGATGCAATTATCATTTTGATATCGTGCTCGTTGGCATATTTACAGAGCAATTCTTCATCACCGCTCCAAGTGCTACCTGCCACCAAAACCTTGTCGGCTCCGGCCACAAATCGCTCGATAATCGGTTGTGGCTTGGCCTGTTGCACAAGATCGTAAACGCGGTCGAAACGTGTATCGCCGCCAACCTGAACATTAGTGATTCCTATGCCGGCAAGCAGTTGCTTCGAGTTTTCGTCTTGAACGAACAGCAAAGTGAAGAATTTCAATAGGTTGCGATACCAACCACCGTACCATTTGAAGAATGTCTGCTGCGGACGGAAAATCGATGAGAAAACATATGTCGGAACACCAGCTTTGTGCAACTGGTTCAGATAGTTATACCAAAAATCGTACTTGATGAACAGTGCGGCTTTCGGCTTGACAATCTGCATAAAACGTTTTGCGTTGCGCCGCGTATCGGCCGGAAGGTAAAAGACATAATCGGCACCCGCGTAGTTCTTGCGCACCTCGTAACCCGACGGCGAGAAGAACGTGAGCAGAACGGCGTAATCGGGATGTTTGGCCTTAAATGCCTCAATAACAGGCCTTCCCTGCTCAAACTCACCCAACGACGACGAGTGGAACCAAACAATCGGCTTGCTGCCGTCGATTTTTGCGGCCATCTGCTCAAGCAAACCCTTGCGGCCGCGAATCCAAAACCGCGCCTTCTCGTTGAACGGCGATACCACGCGGATTAAAAATGTGTAAACCCTGATACTCAGGTTATAAATGAATGTCATTGCTCTTTTTGTTTCGGCCGCAAATATAGATGTTTATCGGATAATGCGAGTTACGAGTTACGAACAGCCAATTGTGATTTTTTGCCGCCATTGCAACGTTCATTACAATTAAATAGTAACTTCGCGCATTGTTAAAGCGAAGCGTCTGCATATCGCAATTAGCAATATGTCAAATAATTAGCTTTAAGCAAAATCGACATTGTAACAATATCAAAACACTATAAACGATGAATTTATTTGAAGTTTACTCGCTATTTCCGGTTGAAATAGTGAAAGGCAAAGGCTGCCACGTTTGGGACGCCAACGGGCAGGAATATCTCGACCTTTACGGCGGTCACGCTGTGATTTCGGTGGGACACGCGCACCCAAAATATGTGAAAGCCATCAGCGAGCAGGTTGCCACTCTGGGCTTCTACTCTAACTCTGTGATTAACAAGTTGCAGCAGAAACTGGCCGACAAACTCGGACCAATTTCGGGCTACAACGACTACTCGCTTTTCCTGATAAACTCGGGCGCCGAAGCCAACGAGAACGCCCTCAAACTGGCATCGTTCTACAACGGCCGCAACAAGGTGCTGGCTTTCCGCCACTCGTTCCACGGACGTACATCGGCAGCCGTCAGAGTTACTGATATTCCAAAGTACATTGCCCCTGTAAATGAAGGACTTGAAGTTACTTTCATCGATTTGAACGACACCGCCACAATGCGTGCCGAACTCGAGAAAGGCATCTAC
>JAFYYA010000054.1 GCA_017557785.1 Salinivirgaceae bacterium | reverse complement strand
CTACCGTCAGCACCCCGACAAGATTGTGCCGCTGATGTGGGTGAACTGCGCGCAGGGGCAGCCTGCCTACGATTTGCTCGAGCATTACCTTCGCGATGAGCATTTTGCGGGCGCCAAACTGCAATCGCTCTTTGACGGTTACACCGCCGACGCGCCTTGCGTTGACCCTGTTGCCGAACTTTGCGAGAAATACGGCAAGCCGCTGTTTGTGCATTCGGGACACGAGCCTTTCGCGCTTCCGTGGCAGATAGGATTGCTGGCAGAGCGTCACCCGCACCTTCCGATGGTGATGATTCATATGGGACACGCCCACGGGGTGTATGTCGATGCGGCGATAACTATGGCGAAACGCTACGACAATATCTGGCTCGAAACGTCGGGCACGTCGATGAGTTGTCAGATTCGCAACGCCTACGAAACCGTCGGCCACGACCGCGTGATGTTCGGTATCGACTCGCCGTTCCACCACCCAACAGTTGAGATTCAGAAAGTTGCGGCTTGCGGCGTCGACGACGAGGGTCTTGAAAATATATTCTACAACAATGCGAAGAAGTTTATGGACTTGTAGTTAGCATTGATTGTCAATACGATAACCATTAACGCCGTGCGAATTCTGATTTGTGCGGCGTTTTTGGTTTAATTGCCTTAAATATGTATTTTTGACAAAGAAACGGACAAGAAATCCATTTGAAACAATACCGAAGAAATGGAAAACGGCATACAAAACACAGGCGACATTATAATCTATCAAACCGATGATGGTTTGACAAAAATCGATGTGAAATTAGACGATGAGACTGTTTGGCTCAATCAACAGCAGTTGGCAGAACTATATCAAAGTTCAAGAACCAATGTTGTAGAGCATATCAAACATATTTATGATGAAGGCGAATTGAGCGAAGATTCAACTTGTCGGAAATTCCGACAGGTTCGCAAGGAGGGTGGTAGAGAAGTAAGCCGTGAGTTGCCTTTTTACAACCTTGATATGATTATTTCGCTCGGGTATCGTATTAAATCAGCCATTGCAACACGTTTCCGCATTTGGGCGACACAGCGGCTGAAGGAATATATCATAAAGGGTTTCACGATGGATGACGAGCGGCTGAAGGGCAATGGCGGCGGCAATTATTGGAAGGAACTGCTCGACCGCATACGCGATATTCGTTCGTCGGAGAAGGTGATGTATCGGCAGGTGCTCGATTTGTACGCCACAAGTGTCGATTACAATCCGAAAAGCGATGAGTCCGTTATGTTTTTCAAAATGGTGCAGAACAAACTGCACTATGCTGCCCACGGACACACGGCTGCTGAAGTAATCTATGAGCGTGCCGATGCCAACAAACCGTTTATGGGGCTGACAACTTTTTCGGGCGAGTTGCCTGCGCTGAAAGATATTGGCATTGCAAAAAACTATCTGAACGAGAACGAATTAAAGATTCTGAACAACCTTGTTTCGGGTTATTTTGATATTGCTGAAATCAATGCTATTGAGCACAAACCTATGTATATGAGCGATTACGTCAGTCAGTTGGATTCTGTGCTCACTTCGGGCAATCGCCCGTTGCTTGATGGCGCAGGCTCTGTCAGCCATTCGCAAGCACTGGAGAAAGCCACCAACGAATACCGCAAATACCAAAACAATACTCTATCGCCTGTGGAAGAGGCTTATTTGGAAACAGTTAAAGAAACGGCAAGGTTGGTTAAGAAAAATGCGAAAGGAACGTAATGAAGAATAACCAGAAAAGAATTAATTAGTTCATAAACATATTAAATATGAATATTCCAATAAAAATCGAACTGCCACAAGTCTGGGAAGGTACATTTGTTAAAGACGAATGGAACCCTATAAATTATATTGTTGGCCCTAATGGAACAGGCAAATCACTTCTTTCAAATCAACTTTATGATAAACTCAAAAGGAAAGGTTACAGAGTCCGACTTCTATCTGCAGAACGATTATCTGGATTTGAAAAATCAAATTATAATTACTTCACAAGTAGCCAATTGACAGAAGGTCTCAATATTTCTTATTTTAGTAATTACAAAGACTATGGGCAAAAATATGGCTTATCCACGTATTCTTTTATCATTTTAAAAGAAAGGCTTGATGTTAAAATTAAAATTGAAGCATTGTTGTCAGATTTATTTAGGAAAACCATCCGATTAGTGGAAGAGGGTGGTTTCTTGAAGCCTAAAATCCAAAATATTGATGGTGGAGAAGAATATGGATTAAAAGAACAAGAGTGTCACGGAATGAAAGAAATCATTTCATTACTGACATTCTTATATGACGACAGTAATGATTGTTTAATATTTGATGAGCCTGAATTGCATTTGCATCCCCAATTTCAGTCATTTTTCTTGAATGAAATCAGAAAAATTGCTGGAGACCCTAAAAGTGAAAATGGCAAAAAATTATTTTTTATTATCACGCATTCCCCTTATTTCATTGATATTAGGAATCTTGATGATTTGCAGCATATTCTTGTTTGCCATAATCATCAGATGCCCACATATATTAAATCGGAGGATTTGGATGAACAGGATAAATATGTATTAAAGAAGTTTTTACCACGATTCAACACTCATCACAAGCAATTATTTTTTTCGCCAAATCCTGTTTTTGTTGAAGGCTATACGGACCAACAAATTATTACGCTTTTATTTGAAAAAATAGGTTTAAATATTGCCGCTTCTGGTTCGTCAGTGATAGATGTCGGTGGAAAGGAAGAATTGGCTGTATTTTATAAACTCTGTTGTAAACTTGATATAAAGTGTCGGATAATAACTGATTATGATGCTTTTTATAGAGGAAGGTTAAGAGACACAATTTGTGGATGTAACCAAATTCAACAAACATTTATTAGCAATGCTTTAGATTGTGATGTTGCAAAGAATATAGGAGAACTTGAGAAACTATTAACGAACATAGCCGATGAATTGGTGACGATGTCATCAACTGATTCTGATATTTCTATTCTAATAGAAAAACTTGTTGAACTTAACAAAGAAAAAGACAAGAATAAAAATAAAATCAGAGATGTTGTTCATTTGTCTTTGTATAAGATTAAAGATAAAATAATCAAGTTTATTCCTCAAAAAGAGAATGATATCAAATCATTTATTTTCAAGCATCAGAAATATATAAATTGCATTAAGTCTGGTAATATATACATTATTCCAAATGGCGAATTGGAACATTTCTTTATTGCCTCAAAGGTTGACTACTTAAATATCACACAAAAGGACAAACTATTTGAGGCGGAAAGAGATTTAATAATGGGTATAGATGATGCAGAACAAATAAAAATGAAATATAATGAATTATTGCCATTACTAACAGAATCCATCCCTCATATCAATGTTGATATGCTAAAGCATATTAGATTCACCATAATGGATTGGGTCCAAAAAGTTCAAAATGCAGTAGAACGCAGAGAGGTTACAGATATTTCTACTTTAAAGTATAATGCAAGAGTAAATTACGAATTGTATAGTCAAATAATTGAATGTAAAGACTTTTCAATGCAAGAAAACGGTTCGTTTAATTGCTCAATTCTTATAAAGAAAGGTATTGTAGGAGTGGAAAAACAATTTAGTTTTACAGAAAAAACAACTACTCAAGATATTAAATTTGAATAAAACATTCAATGGATTTTTGTTCAATTTTACGGAAGGAATGAACAGAAACGGTATATTAGTTTACGTTTCGATTTGTTTTGTCGTTTGCTGCATTTTCTTTCTATATTTGCTCAAAACATTATTGTCTTAACACTAAAAACACAAAAAGGAAGGTAAGATTATTATATTGATATATTGAGTTTTATGTTCGTATTCTCAAACTGAAAAATCGCCAAATATTAAGTAAGTACACGAGAATAAGTCAAGTGGTTCACGCTACAAGCGTGAGCCGTTTCGTGCTTATTTGTGTACACGGCGTTTGGCGATGCCTTCAGTTTGAATAAGCAATCAAAACGAAAACGGCTGACGCTTTTTTTTATGGAAAATAATGAACCATTGCATATTGGGAAAATCATTGAATCGGTGATGAAAAGCCAAGGCCGCAGCCCGTCGTGGCTTGCAGCGCAAATCTGTTGCAACCGCGACAACATTTACAAAATCTTTCACCGCCAACACATTGACACCGAATTGCTTTTGAAAATCTCGGTTGCCCTAGATGTCGATTTCTTCCAACACTACGTCGCCGCTCTTCGGACAAAAAAGATACAAAACGTATCGCAAACAGATATGCCGAGCCGCTTGTAGTCATTTAGGCAATCCCGACCTTTATGATATGTTTAATTTAAATTCATAAGGATATGAAAAAGATTCTATTTTTAGTTGTTGCAACAATTCTTGCAGAGCAGGTATCGGCGCGTTACGATTTTTATGCCGTTTGTAGTAGCGGACAAACTTTGTATTATGAATATTACGGTAGTAATAGTGTAAGGATTGTCTCCCCAGGTCAACAAGGTAACGAATATGATGGTTACATTAAACCAACTGGTAATTTGATTATTCCAAATGTCGTGTCGTATGGAGGAAATTATTCTGTTGTTGGAATTGGTGATCTCGCTTTCCATAATTGTGACGGTCTTACGTCAATAACCATTCCAAATTCAATAAGTCAGCCAATTGGTAATAATGCGTTTGGTGGGTGCAGCAATCTGAAATCAGTAACAATAAACTGTGATAAGGACTATATTAAAGAAAGAGCGAGATTGTCTTTTATTAAAAATAGTATTCGTTACGAGGTAATAAATACAGGGGAGTTGCAAGTTGTTCCATTGGGGTACGATGGTTGGGGAAATACTTCACCGAAGTATTCGGGTGATATTGTAATACCCGCTAAAGTAACGATTGGTAAAACCTTTTCTGTAACGCAAATTCATTGGGATGCATTTAAAAAATGTCAAGATTTGAAATCAGTATCCATACCAAATTCAGTCACATATATCGGAAGTGAAGCGTTTAGAGGTTGCTATAATTGCACAATATATTGTCAGGCAACAACTAAACCTTCAAGATGGTTCCCCGATTGGAATCCAAGTGAATGTGAAGTCAAATGGGGAGCTGCATACAAGTTTAAATAAGAAGGATTGTTAACTTGAGCAATGAAAAATATGGACAAAGTAAACATAGACGATTTAAAACGCTTTGAGTCAGAATTTCAAGAAGTAAAAGGCGCGATTCCTGAATTATTGCGTTTAAAAAAAGATTACGAGGAAAGAAAAATACAAATTAATGTGTTATACAATTATGCTGAAAACCTTACAGATAATCAATTAGTCACATTATACACGATATACTATTGCGGACGTGATTACAAAAAGCGACCAATCGATGATATAAGTATAAGAAATGACTATTTAAAAGAGTGCGTCTTGACTATGGATGCTTTAAATCTTTCTTATGACAAAAGAATAAACAGAACGGAATGCTTGCGTTTTTTGAATAATAAATGGAGATGGATAAATGATTTTTTAATGCTGGCCATAAATATTTTTAAATGAAAATGGTACAAAGTCGGTTGAGAGAAAAAAAATCAAATTCATTCTCTATTTACGAATTGTTAAGGATTTAGAATATGAGTCAGCAAAAACGATTTTTGTTCAATATGGGAAAAATCTTTTTGCTAACATTTTTTGCATTAATGTCAGTATGTAAAGGTGGTATCTATGCTAATAGCAAAGATTGTTCAATAATGGAAAATTCTTCTGTACAAAAAGTATATTACATAGTGTTAGGAAGTTACAACACATTGGAAAGCGCTCAGACATATAATTATAATTGTTCCGATGGAATGGAATGCTGGATATATAAATGCACGTCAAAGGATAAGACTGTCTATCGCGTATGTTTTGACTGTTTTTCTACTAGTCAGAAGGCTCAAATAGAAATCAATAAGTGGCGTTCGTATGGTATTTCGTGGTTCACCGATGCGTGGATATGGGAAAGTGACGGATTAGGTAACTGTGTTTATTGCCCAATAAATTATGAAACAGAGAAGCCAAAGCAACCGCTATCCCCAAAATAGATTTTTAAGAAAAAGCAAGAAAGCATAGTCGTACATTCAAAAGGCGGTACCTATTTGGTATCGCCTTTTGAATATCAGTGAAACTCGGTGTATTCTGTGTAATCTGTGCGAATGAATAATTAAAACGTCACTACCGTAATCTTTCTAATTCCTTTCAAAACATTGGCCACCGACTTGTCGTTTCGGGTGGTTCGCATATTGTACTTTGTTTGCAGGTACATTAGTGCGTCAGCGGGAACGTCGAGTGCGGCTTCGAACATAAGGGCTGCTCTTGTGTTTACTTTCCATTTTACCCATTTTCACCCCCTTCCGATAAGTATAAAAACCCATTTTTGTATTCAACCCACCAAAACACTAGGCTGAATTAATCCAAAATCATACATTTGCCGCCGATTCACCTATCAGAATAATAGGTAAAAGCAAGGCAAAAATGAGTAACTTACGGATTATCAAGGACAGAACGGCGAGTGGCGCTATGCGGACGGTCACCATTGTGGCGCTGGCGTTTGTGCTGGTGATGGGTTGGGGACTGTATCGGAAATCGGCGCCAATATTGAGCGAAATCCCGCTGTGGGACTTGCTTACAGACTCAACGTGGCAGCCATTCAAGAACAAATTCGGGTTCTTCCCGTTTGTGATGGGAACCATTTGGGTGACGGTGATTGCCGTTATCATTGCGTTGCCGCTGTCGCTCTTCACGGCCGTTTTCCTGACCGAATATTCGCGCCGCTTTGTGCGCAAAATTGTCTATCCCGCACTCGACATTCTGGCTTCGCTGCCGTCGGTTATCTACGGCGTGTGGGGCACGCTGGTGGTGGTTCCGTGGATTTCGGACAAGTTGGCGCCGTACTTCGTTAGTTTCTCGACGGGATACACAACGCTGGCGGCGGGTATTGTGTTGAGTATTATGATTTTACCACTGTTAGTAAGTCTGTTCGTTGAACTCTTTACGAGCGTTAGCAACGAACTGCGCGACTCGTCGTACGCATTGGGCGCAACACGCTGGCAAACAGCGCAAAGCGTGGTCCTACGCAAATCGCTGCCTGGTGTTTTCGCGTCGGTGGTGCTGGCCATTTCAAGGGCGCTGGGCGAGACCATTGCCGTGCTGATGGTCTGCGGAAATTTGCCCGCCGTGCCGCACTCGGTCTTCGATTCGTGTTACCCGATTCCCGCGCTCATTGCCAACAACTACGGCGAGATGCTGTCGTTGCCAATGTACGAGTCGGCGCTGATGTTCGCCGCATTGCTGCTCTTTGTGGTGGTGCTGGTGTTCAACCTTGCTTCAAGGCTGGTTTTGAGAAAGATAGAACAGAAATGATTGAAAATAATAAAGGCATAAGGCAAAAGGCATAAGTGAAAAGTCTGTTGTCTGAAGTCATAAGTCGATAAATAAATGAATAAACTTGTTGTAAAAGAACGATTTGCGCGTCTGCTGATGTATCTCTCAATAACTGTTGTGCTGATACTGGTTGCGAGCATTATCTGGACGGTTTTCAAGCGCGGCTTCCGTAGCCTGTCGTGGGAAATGGTG
>JAFYYA010000053.1 GCA_017557785.1 Salinivirgaceae bacterium | reverse complement strand
TCCGTCGCCCGACAAGGGAGTGCTCATCTCGTCGGGCTCGTCGAAATCGAAGGTTGAACTGCTCGAGGCTTCGCAAATGCTCAAGGCGAAGGGCTACAAACTCTACGCCACAAGCGGCACGGCTGCTTTCCTTGCCGACAATGGCGTTGAGGCCGAAGTGCTTCACTGGCCCGATTCGCAGAAGAAACCTAACGTGCTCGACTATATCGCTGCGCAAAAGATTGATTTAGTTATCAATATACCGAAGAACAACACGGCCCGCGAGTTGGAGAACGGTCACAAGATTCGCCGCGCTGCCGTTGACCACAACATTCCGCTCATCACCAACGCCCGCCTGGCAAGCGCCTACATCTGGTCGGTTTGCAAGATTGGCGTCAACGGGCTGGGAATCAGGCATTGGGGAGAGTATTAGGAAGAAAAGGCTTCTTCCTGATTAAAAGCAAGTTATCAAAGCGGGGCAAAAAGCCCCGCTTTTTTTATTGCCATCGTAGCAAGCAAAATTTTCCAATCCGTAATAAAAACTCGTAAATTCCAATTTAAATAATATTTTTCGGTGGAAAATTCTAATAAAATATCGATTTTTGTGCCGTAATAATTATAAAATGTAAAACGATAGAACGAATGAGGAGAAAATTGAAAGTAAAACAAAAAACGGCGTTCAACAACTTCAGTCATTCAGTTAATCTGTAATCAATTAGTCAGTAAATAAATAAGTTATGGGTGTTCATCACGAGTGCGGTGTGTTGGGAATTTACGGGGTGCAGGACGCCGCGCAACTGGCTTACTATGCGCTTCACAGCCTTCAGCATCGCGGGCAGCAAAGTTGCGGAATTGTTACTTTCGACAACGGCGAAATGCACATTATGAAGGGACGGGGGCTTGTGAATGAGGTTTTTAACCAACAGAATCTCAAGACTTTGACGGGTAATATCGCCATCGGGCACGTGCGCTACCCCACAACCAACGTGGGCGGAATGGAAAACGTGCAGCCATTCTCGTTCCGTCACCATACGGGCGATTTTGCGCTTGCTCACAATGGTAATATTGTCAATTTCAACGAGATACGCCGATATCAAGAGCAACGCGGAAGTTTGTTTCAGACCACGTCGGACAGCGAACTTTTTGCACATCTCATCAAGAAAAATTACTCTGACGACCACCGCATCCACAACATTCTCGACGCGCTCAATATTCTGGAGGGAGCCTTCTCGCTTGTGGTTATGACCGCCAACCGACTCTACGCTTGCCGCGATAAGTACGGCTTTCATCCGCTGTCGGTGGGGCGCCTGGGCGACGGCTACATTGTGGCGAGCGAGACGTGCGCTTTCGACGCCGTCGGGGCGGAATTTCTGCGCGACGTGGAGCCTGGCGAGGTGCTCGCCATCGACCATCACGGCTTGCGCTCGAATCGCTATACTACTGAATGTCATCATAATATGTGCGCAATGGAGTACATCTATTTTGCCCGTCCCGACAGCGACATAGAGGGCTGTAACGTCCACGCGTACCGCAAAAATTCGGGCAAACTGCTCTTCAAGGAGCATCCCGTTGAGGCGGACATCGTGGTGGGCGTGCCCGACTCGAGTTTGAGCGCGGCCATCGGTTATGCGGAGGCGAGCGGAATTCCTTACGAAATGGGCCTGCTGAAGAGCAAATACGTTGCGCGGACGTTCATTCAGCCTACGCAGGAGTTGCGCGACCGCGGCGTGAAAATGAAACTCTCGCCCGTGCGCAGCGTGGTCAGCGGCAAGCGCATTGTTTTAATCGACGACTCGATTGTGCGCGGAACCACTTCCCGTCAGATTGTCAAAATGTTACGCGACGCGGGGGCCACGGAGGTGCACCTGTGCATTGCAAGTCCGAAGTACGCTTTTCCGTGCTATTACGGCATCGACACTGGCACAAAGGAGCAACTGATTGGAGCGAGCAACAGCGTGGAACAGATTCGCGATTTTGTGGGTGCCGATTCGCTCTATTTCCTATCGGAAGAGGCTATGTATCAGGCAGGTAACCGCACCGATTTGTGTGCTGCCTGCTTCACGGGCAAGTATCCGACTAAATTGTATGGGATTGACGGTAAGTCAGTTAATAATGAATAATTAACAATTAACAATGAAGGCAAAGTGAAATGTTGAATCGGATAACTGGATAATCGTATAATCGAGTTGCGAAGGCGATTGTCCGATTCACCGATTGACCGATTCACCAATCATAAATCAAATCGAAAATCAATAATCAAAAATAGATATGTCAAAATTTGTGTTTGTAACAGGCGGTGTGGTGTCAGGATTAGGCAAGGGCATCACGGCATCGAGCGTGGCGCTGCTGCTTAAAGCGCACGGCCACAAGGTTTTTATGCAGAAGTTCGACCCTTACATCAATGTTGACCCTGGCACTATGAGCCCCTATCAGCACGGCGAGGTTTTCGTCACTGCCGACGGTACCGAAACCGACTTGGATTTAGGTCATTATGAGCGTTTTATCGACGAGGAGATGAACTACACGTCGAACATTACAATGGGCAAGGTTTTGAAATCGGTTATCGACAAGGAGCGCCGCGGCGATTTCCTTGGCGGCACGGTGCAGATTGTGCCCCACGTTACCGACGAGATTAAGAACAAGATTTACGAGGCCGCTTCGTCGTCGGGTGCCGATGTGGTGATTACGGAGATTGGAGGCACCATTGGCGACATTGAGTCGGAGGCTTTTCTCGAGGCTCTGCGTCAGGTGAAACTCGAAAACCACCCCAACGACACGCTCTTCATTCATACAACGTTGGTTCCCGCGCTTTTCGGGTCTA
>JAFYYA010000052.1 GCA_017557785.1 Salinivirgaceae bacterium | reverse complement strand
GCTGCTATATACATCGACCGATATGGTGAACTGGACCGACCACGGCGCGGTGGCTTCGCTCGACGATTTCAAGTACTACGACGGCAAGAACGGTGCGTGGGCCGAATGCGTGGTTGAGCGCAACGGCAAGTGGTATATGTATTGCCCCATTCACGGTCACGGCATTGGCGTGCTGGTGGCCGACTCACCCTTCGGACCGTTCCACGACCCGCTCGGGCAGCCGCTTGTATGGCAGAAGGAACACTGGTACGACATCGACCCGTCGGTGTTTATCGACGACGACGGACAGGCCTATATGTACTGGGGCAATCCGAATGTGTATTATGTGAAACTGAACGAGGATATGATTTCGTACTCGGGCAAAATTGTTCAGTTGGATTATAAAATTCCTGATTATCAAGAAGGTCCGTGGTTCTACAAACGCAACGGGCACTACTATCTGGCGTTCGCTTCGACGTGCTGCCCCGAAGGCATCGGCTACGCAATGAGCGACAGCCCGACAGGCCCGTGGAAGTATATGGGGCACATTATGAACCACACGCAGCGCACCCGCGGCAATCATCCTGGAATCATTGATTATAAGGGGAAATCATTTGTTTTCGGTCTGAATTACGACCTTATGCACCTTGAAACGTACAAGCACCACGAGCGCCGCTCGGTTTCGGCCGCCGAAATGCACTACAACGCCGACGGCTCGATTCAGGAACTGCCTTATTTTCACGACGCTACGCTCGAGCCGATTGACAAGTTCAACCCGTTCCGCACCGTTCCCGCCGCCACAATGGCGTGGGGCTACGGCCTGAAAACTCTGGTCAACGCCAAGGGCAACATCTGCCTTTGCAACATCGACAACGGCGAGCACCTGAAGTTGCGCAATGTTGATTTTGGCGCTGGCGCGAAGTCGATAACCGTGAGCGCGGCAGCGGCTGGTGCTGCGCAGATTGAAGTCCGCATTGACTCGCCCGACGGCGAACTGCTTGGCACTGTGAATATTGCAAAGACGAAAGACACCAAAACATTCAAGGCCGCACTGAAACCTGTTTCTGGCTGCCACGACCTTTATTTCGTGTTCAAAGGCGCTGCCGAAAAAGACTTAATGATTTTTGAGAATTGGGAAATGAAGAAGTGAGAGATTTAGAACGCAGATTATTTGGATATTTTAAACAGAGCCGTACTTAGTGCGGCTCTGTTTTTTTGATTTAAAAGTATTTGGCTATTATTGTTTTGTAAAAACATGCATCATAACATGCTTAAAATCAAGGATATCAAAAACGTAAAATACATAAAAGCGACACCGGATATGGCCGAAGCGGTGCATAATATCCTGCATACAACCATAAAAACGGTATATCCTAATTACTATCCAAAGGAAGTCGTGGATTTCTTTTGTGCACACCACAGCATGGAGCATATTGCTGAAGGCATTGCTTCGGGAAATATGGGCGTGCTGACAGACGGTGAAACAATTGTGGGAACAGGATGCTATTTCGAGAATCATATCACGGGAGTATATGTTTTGCCTGAATATCAAGGTCTTGGTTATGGAACTACGATTATGGACCATTTGGAAGCTAAAATTTTCGAGAGCTATGATACCGTTGCGTTGGACGCTTCTCTGGCCGCTGTTTTCCTATATGAGCATAGGGGCTACAAAACGGTTGGGCACGGCAAATACGAACTCGAAAACGGCGTTAAACTTGTGTATGAGATAATGGAAAAGAAACTGGCCTAAAACTGCCAAATAACATACGCAACAAGAATCGTATATATTTGCTGTTAACGACTAAAAAATGAAACAATGAAAAAGAGCGTATCATTTATTATTGCTGCGTGCTGCGCATTTGTTGCCTGCCAAAGTTCGACCACTGATAAAGATAAAGATTCGAGTCAGTTTGTAACACTCACCGACGCCGTTCCCGATGCCATTCTTGAAATCCGCTATTATGGCACCTACAACTTTGTGGGCACCCGAATCGACGGCTACCTGCAACCAACGGCTTTGCTCACAAAACGTGCCGCCGACAGTCTTCGCGCCGTGAGCGACGATGTGATGCGGCAAGGTTATCGTCTGAAAATCTACGATGCCTACCGTCCGCAAGTGGCTGTGGACCACTTCGTTCGCTGGGCCGCCGACATTGCCGACACGCTGATGCGCACCTATTTCTACCCCGACGTCGATAAATCGCTTCTTTTTGAGCAGGATTACATTATGGCCAAAAGCGGCCACACGCGCGGCTCAACCGTCGATTTGACATTGTTCGATATGACAACAGAAAAAGAACTCGATATGGGCGGCACGTTCGACTGGTTTGGCACGGAGAGCCATCCCGATTTTTGCGGCAACCCCGCCACCGGCACTTTTACCGGCGACAACAGCAAAAGCCCGACGGGACGCGCCATTACCGAAGAGCAGTTCCAAAACCGTATGATTCTGCGCAAAGCAATGCTGCGCCATGGTTTTCGACCGCTCGACAGCGAATGGTGGCATTTCACACTGAACAACGAGCCGTTCCCCGACACATATTTCAATTTTCCTGTCAAACAATTGGAATGAGCACGAACCATCTAAGAATCAAATCAATAAAATATGAACATTAGATTAGAGCGTCCTGAAGATTACCGCGAGGTTGAGAACCTTACGCGCGAAGCGTTTTGGAATGTCTATCGCCCCGGCTGCCTGGAGCATTTCGTGCTAAACCAATACCGCACAAATCCCGATTTCATCGCCAACCTTGATTTTGTGATGGAGGATGACGGGAAAATCATCGGGCACGTGATGTACTCAAAGGCGGAAATCGTTCTTGACAGCGGTGAGATATTTCCGTCGTGGACATTCGGGCCTATCAGCATTCACCCCGATTATAAGCGAAAAGGATACGGACTGAAACTTTTGAACCACTCGCTGGCGAAGGCGCGCGAACTGGGCATCGGTCTGCTTTCGATGGAAGGCAACATCGATTTTTACAAGCACGCTGGTTTTGACTTGGCAAGCAAGTTGAAAATCCATTATCACGGCGAGCCGAGAGAATCAGATGTGCCGTATTTTCTTGCGCAAGAACTAATCCCCGGCTATTGGGGCGGCCGCGAGGGCACCTATTGTCCACCCAAAGGCTATTTTGTGGCCGATGAGAATCCCGATGCCTTCGATGCGTATGAGGCGACATTTCCCCACAAAGAAAAACTTCGCTTGCCTGGACAACTGGGCTACGAGGAATGAAAAACAAACAATCAGATTGAGAAGATGAAAACAATGATTGCCTACTGCGGCCTTGACTGCGAGAAATGCGATGCATACATCGCCACCAAAAACAACGACCAAGCGTTGCGCGAGAAAACCGCCAAACTGTGGTCGGAACTGAACAACGTTACCATTCTGCCTGAACATATCAACTGCGAGGGTTGCCGCACCAATGGAGTTAAAACCTACTATTGCGACAATCTCTGCGCCATCCGCCAATGCGCAATGAAGAAAAGCGTATCAACCTGCGGCGATTGCGCGCAAATGGAACAGTGTGAGAAAGTTGCCGTGGTTATCGGAAACAATGCCGACGCGTTGAAAAACTTGAAAGCAAAATAAAAAGACGTTCATAGTCAGCCAAATGGAGATAGACTTCCTGCTTGATTACGGCAATCG
>JAFYYA010000051.1 GCA_017557785.1 Salinivirgaceae bacterium | reverse complement strand
GGCGGCCTACCGTCAGCACCCCGACAAGATTGTGCCGCTGATGTGGGTGAACTGCGCGCAGGGGCAGCCTGCCTACGATTTGCTCGAGCATTACCTTCGCGATGAGCATTTTGCGGGCGCCAAACTGCAGTCGCTCTTTGACGGCTACACCGCCGACGCGCCTTGCGTTGACCCTGTTGCCGAACTTTGCGAGAAATACGGCAAGCCGCTGTTTGTGCATTCGGGACACGAGCCGTTCGCGCTTCCGTGGCAGATAGGATTGCTGGCAGAGCGTCACCCGCACCTTCCGATGGTGATGATTCATATGGGGCACGCCCACGGGGTGTATGTCGATGCGGCGATAACTATGGCGAAACGCTACGACAATATCTGGCTCGAAACGTCGGGCACGTCGATGAGTTGTCAAATTCGCAACGCCTACGAAACCGTCGGCCACGAGCGGGTTATGTTCGGTATCGACTCGCCGTTCCACCACCCAACGGTTGAAATTCAGAAAGTTATGGCCTGCGGTGTTGACGAAGCGGGACTCGAGAATATCTTCTACAATAACGCGAAGAAGTTTTTGGGGATTTGATTGTTAGTTTGAATGAAAGGAAACCGCCGTAGGAGAGATGCCATTCGCATCGTTATTCCCTGTTTTTAACTGCTTTAGTCATAAACAGCCGCTCAAATTTGTCGAGAGGCATACGGTTGGTGCATTTCACAAAAATAAAGGTGATAAGGCAGGCGTACACAAAGCGGAACAGCACTACGCCGGTCCAGTGGCCGCCCATCGAGAGCATCAGCAGAGTGTCTTCTATAATGCTGTGAAACAGCCCCATAAGCGTCATCGAGTAGAAGATGCCCTTGATGTCGATGTCTTTCTGTCGGCTTTCTTCAATCAGTAGTCCGCCGCCGTAGGCAATGCCCAAGGTGAGACCGATAATTGTTATTGGAAGCACTTTCTGGCTGATGCCAAGCCATTTGAGTGTCGGTTCCATAACCTTGTTTACAAACTTAATAAGCCCCGTAACATCAAGCAGATGCAAGAAAATGACCAAAGTGAATATCACGCAAGTGATTATAACGTAGTTTTTTAACTCGTTGAGAGCCCACGCTCCCCACGATGTCTGCGAGGTGGTGAGAAACGGCGAGATGGTGGCTTCATCTTGCAAGGCCCCGAGAGCGTTGTACATTCTTGACATCAGAATGCCCAGCAGAATGGCGAACACAAAGCGGATGGCGGTCATCACCCAGGCTTTGACACCGGTTTTTTGGGCGATGGTAATCTCGATGGGGAAGGTGTGCGCCACGAGCATCATCGTAAAAAGTGTCGTCATCTGCGCCACTGTGATCGGTTCCATATGCGGATAGATGCTGAAAAGCGTCAGAAAACCGCCGTAGATGTTCACAACCATTGTGGTGAGCCAAACAATTGCAGTCTCGGCAGGAAGCCCAACCACCTGCATCACAGGCTCAAGGTAGTCGCACAAATATGTGAGTAGTCCCCATTGCTGTATAAATCTGATTATTATCGAGATAGGCACCATAAACTTGAAGAGCGTCAGGCAGGAGTTCTTGCCGCGGTGCCATACATAATCGAAAAATGCTTGCAGTTGCGCCATTGTCAATCCGAATTGAGCCGCGAAAATAGTGCGATTTTCATAAAAACCAGCAATAAAACAATCGGCTGTAAATTATTGATATAGCATATTTTCGAGAGTGGCGACGGCTTCTGCGATATCGTTGGCAAAACGAGCGTGGTCGTGTAGGAAATCGGCTCGACCGCGGGCCAAAAGGTCGTACAGCTCGCGGTTCATTCCGCTGGCATAATCGCCAATGGCAATCTCAATATCGTCTTTCTGCCAGTCGAGAGAGGAGTGTGCGTAGATTCGCTGCTTTTGGTGCAGAAAGCTGTAGGCCGTCTCAATACAGTCTTTTCCAATCATTGCGCATTGTAGTTTTCGGGCCTGAATTGCTTCTGCTCGTCGCTGTAAACAAAGCCACTGGCCAACAGGCGGGCTTTAATGGCGTCGGGTTCGGTGTTGAAGTTGTAGCAAAGCGATTCAAGCGAGTCGAATTCCTCATCACGAAGCAACATATTGATGCTTGATACCAGAATTGCAGGGTCGTTAGGAAGAAAATCCATATTTCTAAAATTTTTTTGCTGCAAATGTATCTTTTTACCCTATACTTGCGTATGTAAGTATGTTTTTGCCGCAAGGTGGAATTATTATTTAATTGATTTGTGGGTTATAATATAAGAAAGATGGAAAACAACGTTTGCGCAAGTCTTGAGAGATGTCCAATTTTTCAAAAAGGCATTTTAGTAAACGATTATACAGGAGTAGCATATAAGAATATGTATTGCCTTGTACCAGGAAAATTCCAGGAGTGCAAGCGTTATCAGGCAGCCAAGGCGACAGGGAAGCCGGTTCCCGAAAGCATTATGCCGAATTCTAAGAAAAGTTTGGAAGAAATCATTAAAATAATCAACTCTAAATAAGGTTGTTGTATTGATTATAGATAAACAGAAGGTCGGATTACTACAGCCGGCCTTTTCTTTTTCCTGGATTTTGAAAAAACTTTCTCCGCACTATTGCAACAAACGGAAAAACCACTACTTTTGCACCCGTCAAAAAGACATAACCGGTCGATTCGTCTAACGGTTAGGACGAGAGATTCTCAATCTCTAAATAGGAGTTCGATTCTCCTATCGACTACCAAAGCTGCGAAAAGGCAGCTTTTTTTGTTTAAAACGGTTTTCGTGCTGTTTATGAACCTTTTAACGATGTATTGTTATGGAAAGACGTGTTAGAGTGCGCTTTGCACCAAGTCCGACGGGAGCCCTTCATATTGGAGGTGTCCGCACAGCTTTGTACAACTATCTGTTTGCCCGCAGCCACGGCGGCGATTTTATTCTTCGTATCGAAGATACCGATTCCCAGCGTTTTGTGCCAGGAGCCGAAGAGTATATCATCGAAGCGCTGAAATGGTGCGGCATTAAAACCGACGAGGGTGTTGAACAGGGCGGACCGCACGCACCTTATCGTCAGAGCGAGCGCAAAGACATCTATCTGAAATACGCGCAGCAACTTATCGATTCGGGCAACGCTTACTATGCGTTCGATTCGGCCGAGTCGCTCGACGCTATGCGCAAGGATGCCGAGTCGAAAGGACAGACTTTCGCCTATAACTATCAGGTTCGCAATCAGTTGGAGACATCGTTAAAGTTGTCAGCCGATGAGGTTAAGCAGCGCATTGAGCGTGGCGACCAATGGGTTGTCCGCTTTAAAATGCCTGAAAACGAGAATGTTGAGATGGATGATATCATTCGCGGACACATCACCATCAACACTTCGACTTTGGACGACAAGGTTCTTTACAAATCGGCCGACCAACTGCCGACTTACCATTTGGCCAACATTGTTGACGACCATTTGATGGAGATTTCGCACGTCATACGTGGCGAGGAGTGGCTGCCGTCGCTGCCGCTTCACTACTTGCTTTACAGGGCTTTCGGTTGGACCGATACACAACCGCAGTTCGCGCATTTGCCGTTGTTGCTCAAACCGCAAGGTCAGGGCAAACTCTCGAAACGCGACGGCGACAAATTCGGTTTCCCAGTGTTCCCGTTGCGTTGGGTGGCACCCGATGGCGAGGTTTCGTCGGGATACCGCGAAGACGGCTATCTGCCTGAGGCATTTATAAATATGTTGGCTCTGTTGGGTTGGAACCCAGGCACCGAGCAGGAGATTTTCTCGATGGACGAACTCATCGCAGCCTTCTCGCTCGAGAAGGTGAGCAAGGCGGGAGCGAGGTTCAATCCCGAAAAGGCAAAATGGTTCAACGCGCAGTACATTCGCAAGTGCGATGATGCCAAACTTGCTGAATATCTGATTCCGATGCTTGCCGAGAAAGGCGTTTCGACAACACCCGAGCGTGCCGCCAAGGCTGTTTCTCTGATTAAGGAGCGCGCCACTTTCCCGAAGGATTTGCTGCCGCTGACCGAATATATGTTTTTGGCGCCAAGCCAATACGACGAGAAGTCGGTTGCCAAATTTTGGAAGGCTGAAAACGTTGAGAATCTGAAGAAACTTGCGGCCAAACTTGCTGAATTCGACAAGATTACCGCCGCCGAAACCGAACCTGCTGTTCATCAGTGGATTGTGGACAACCAAATGTCGATGGGGCAGTTGATGAACACCTTGCGCATCGCCATTTTGGGTATCAGCCAGGGCCCAAGCATTTTCGACATCTGCGAGTTCATTGGCAAGGATGAGACGCTGAAGAGAATTGAAAAGGCAATCGCGGCAAACGCATAAAGAATTGATTGTCAAAAACAACGATAAAAAGGTGCGACTTTGTTGCACCTTTTTTTGTTAAAGATTGTTTCAAATTTGCCGCGTTTCTATCTTTGGCGAAAATCTTTGAGCAATGAATTTTCTGTATCCAGCAGTTTTGTGGGCATTGACGGTGTTGGCCATTCCTGTGGTCATACATCTGTTCAATTTCCACCGATACAGAATTCTGCCGTTCAGCAACACTCAGTTTATCAAGGCAATACAAGCCGAGCATCGCAGCCGTTCAAAGGTCAGGAATTTGTTGTTGCTCATGTTGCGAATTATGACGATTGCTTTTTTGGTGTTGGCTTTTGCGCAACCAGTTATTCATCAAGGCGATGAAGAAAAGGCTGATAATCCGCGAGTGGCAGTCTATATCGACAACTCGTTTAGTATGGATGCCGACGGTGAGTACGGTACGCTGATTGAATGGGCGAAAACGCGGGCGTGCGAGCTTACCGAATCGTTTCCGCCTGAAACTGAATATCTTTTGACAACCAACGAGTTGAACCGTCAGCAGCAACGTTGGGTGTCGCGCGAGCAGTTTGTCGATTGGGTGCGTCGAGTGCAGTCAACGCATATTGTGGCGGATATTGATGAGATAATCAACCGTCAGCAAATGATTGACAGCGACACATCAAGAATGCTTTACTCGTTTATTTTCAGTGATTTGCACAAACCGTCGTTTTCGTCACGCAATGCAAAGCCGCAAGCCCGTCAGCATATTTTTCTGATTCCGCTGCGTAACGCCTCGCAAAACAACATAGCCATTGATTCTGTGTGGTTTGCATCGCCCGGACTTTATGTCGGGAAAATAGAGGAGCTTATGGTGCGCATACGCAATTATGGCGATAATGCGTTGCATAATGCTAATATTCAGCTTTTTGTAAACGATACGTTGAAAAATTCCGCGCCATTTTCGGTCGAGGCGAACTCGACGGTTGATGTCAAATGCAGCTTTCTGCACACAAAAAACGGTTGGAACAGAGGTCGTGTCGAGATTCAGGACTTCCCGATAACCTTCGACAACAAACTGTTTTTCAGTTACAATATTTTGCCTAAAACCAACATTTTACGCATAACATCGAAAACGGCGACCGACTATTTTGCGACGCTCTATAACGCAGACAGCGCAATCAGCTACACACGCTTGTCGCCATTGAATGTTGTTGCTGATAAAATTACTGATTATCAGATGATTATTGTCGATGCGTCCGAACTATCGTCGGGATTGACCGAAAACATTGTGAGGTTTGTAAAAAACGGCGGAACGCTTGTGCTGCTGCCGTCGGCCACGCAAAACAACGAGGCGCTGCTGGCTCAAACCAAAGGTCCGCAGACAATAGGGTGGACGAATAGCGAAGGAGTGGCAGCGTCGCTCAACACCAAACACAATATTCTCCGCGACGCTCTCGACAGCCGTCAACGCGACTACACTCTGCCGACTTACAAAGGTTATTTCAAAATGAGGGCCAACTCGCGTCAACAAATTGAAAGACTGTTTGATACAGAGTCTGGTGATTTGCTTTTCTTCGATTATAAATTCGGAAACGGAATAGTTTTCGTCTCGACGATGCCTTTCGACATCGAGAACACCAACATTATGACGCACCCCGTTTTTGTGCCGGTGTTTTACAATATTGCGCTGCATAGCACAATGGCGACGCAGATGTTCACCACTATCCGTCAGCCAATGCATGTATCGCTGGGAGCGGCAAGCGGTTTGTCTTCAATTTCGATTACTAATGCTGAAGGAAAAACGATATATCCTCACAGACAGGAAACTGGTAGTGTCTCAACCATTTATCCTGATGCTACCGATTTGTCGGCAGGAGTGTGGACAGCACGATGCGGCAACGATTTGGTTGGCGAGTTGTCGTTCAATTTCGACCGGACGGAATCGAGCCAAAGTTACTGGACAGACGATGAAGGATTGGAATATTTAGTAAATCAAGGCTTTAAAGTGGATGTGGTCGATGCCGGCCCGGCATTCGCCCAAGCTGTCGCCATAAGCGAAGTGCGTTTTTGGTGGCTTTTCGCATTGCTTTCGCTCATATGCCTGATTTTGGAAACACTTATTATTCGTTTGAAAATCTTGTAGTTAAAGGTAATAATGGTAGAGATTTGCGCTTTGGCATCGGGAAGTAATGGCAATTGCTATTATGTTGGAAACGAGAGTGATGCTGTGTTGATTGATGCAGGAATCTATTACAACCGACTGATAGAGAGGGCAGAAGCGGCGGGTGTCGATATTGACAAAGTCAGGGCGGTGTTCATCTCGCACGAGCACACCGACCACGTCAGTGGCGCCTACGGAATTGCCAAGCGTCTCTGTCTGCCATTCTACTTCACCCGAAAAACGTTCAACAACACCCGTGGCCAGTTCCGCCCAGCCGATGTGCGCTACTTTGAGCCAGGCGATGTCTGCGATGTGTTCGGCATCAAGGTGCACACGTTCAGCAAGCGCCACGATGCATCGGACCCGTGCAGTTTTGTGGTTGAGACCAACGGCCGTAAGGTTGGTGTAATGACCGATATCGGCATTGTC
>JAFYYA010000050.1 GCA_017557785.1 Salinivirgaceae bacterium | reverse complement strand
GAACCCCGACGCGGGCTCGCCGCACGGACAAGACGTGGGCTTTGTGTTCCAGCACTTGGACGGCAACAACTCGTCGGAATCTGACGTTGCGCTGTCGAAGGCTATGGGCGAATACTGGACCAACTTTGCCAAATACGGCACACCAAACGCACCGGGGTCCAATTTAGCCGTTTGGCCCGAATTCACCGAAAGCAACCCGCAGGCAATGTATCTGACCGGGCCAAAGCCTTTTGTGGGACCAGTTCCGTCAGAAAACGCGCTTAAAGTGCTCGACCAGTATTTCACCTGGCGCCGCACCGACGAGGGCAAAGAATGGGCTAAATGATTGGATATGAATAATGTTGAGAGGGTTTAGTAAGTTTAGTTTCTAAACCTTCTCAACTTCCTCAACCTTCTAAACATTAAAACCTAAACTTTTAACAAACAAACACCATTATGAATACAAACTGTTTCAAAACAACGGCTGTCGCTGCCGTGACCTTATTATGCATTTTTACATCAATAAGTATCTCGGCACAAACGGTTGATTTCAAATCGATTGACACGTTCTTCAAGATTGCGGACAAATTATCACAAAACAAAAATGTTAAAAAGTCAGATTGGAAAAAGTTGTACAAGACCGCTGCTTACCAAAAGCTAAAAATAAACCAAAGTGATTGTAAAGATATACGAGAAGCGATGGAACTGACTTTTTTGTCGAAAAACAAAGCTTTGTGTGACAGTCTTTTAACAGCGCCATATTCAACAAACGATGATGATTATTATCTTAAGTTGCTGCTACGGAATTGTGTCAATTTGGCAAAAAACTATGATGATGTAAAAAACGTCCGTCAATCGTATGATTTTGAAGAACTTAAAGCGCAAGCTATTCGTCAGTTCCACGATTTTATGCCTGGTGTGAACGATTCTGTGTTATCTGTTCCTAACATTTATTTCTACTTCTTCGATCCCGACTGCTATGCTATAGGAAATTCCATTATGCTGGATTTCAACTTTTTCTATCGGAACCCGCAACGGATTACTGGCACGTTAGCTCACGAAATATTCCACGCATATAGGCATCATTTCCTCGACACAAAAAACATTTATAGCAATGCGCTGCTTGATGTGCTCGACCGTATCCAAGATGAAGGCATTGCTGACCTGATCAATAAAAAAGGAAGCGAATACTCTGCAAAATTACTTACTGAACTGGGATTCCCCATCGACCTTGAAAAAAGGTATCTTGAGTCCGTTGCCAACTGTTCTGATTGGATTTCCCGGCTCGACTCGCTAACTTTGGCCCATCTAGATGGAGCTGTGTCATACGATACATACAAAAAACAGATTTACAATTTGATTAGTAGCAACGCGCATCCTGTTGGGTACCACATTTCACAACTTTTGGTAAAAAACGGTTTGAAAGCAAAAATGCTAGACAGTTTCTACAACCCCATTGAATTTGTGAAACTCTACAACAGCATAGCCGAAAGCGAGGAAATGCACGTGTTCAGCGACCGATTTATGTCGTACATTGAGGAACTATACTCAAAAAATTAGAATACATTTGAAACAAATTGAAGCGAGTATTTTTAAATCACATAATACACTAAACTACAATTTATTATGACTCACATTTTTAAAAAATCGGCAATGCTGGCTGCGATATGCGCAATGGCATTGCAAATTTCGGCGCAGCCTGGTGGTGGAATGTTCCGGCAGGTAAAATCGCTAGTTGTCAATGCTGACAACACCGTAACATTCAACTATCGTAACCAGAACGCCAAAGAAGTTAAAGTATGGACACAGTTCAGTGGCGACAAAGAGATGACCAAAGGCGAGAATGGTGTATGGACCGTTACCGTTGGTCCTGCCGCCCCCGACATCTACCCCTACCACTTCACCGTTGACGGTATCAGTGTAATGGACCCGCAGTGCGCCGACTGGTTCCCTAACGAGACTTTCAAAAACAGCCTGCTCGATATGCGCGGCGACGGCAACCTTATTCACGCTCTCAAGGACGTTCCGCACGGCAGCGTTGACTATCTCAACTACTGGTCGCCCGATTTGGGAATGTACATTCCTGTAATCGTCTATACACCGCCGTTTTACGACAAGAATCCTAACAAATCGTACCCTGTGATGTACCTTATTAGCGGTACAACAGACACAGAGGAAGTATATTTCAAGGTTGGCAAGATGAATCTCATTCTCGACAATCTGATTGCAGAAGGCAAGGCCAAAGAGATGATTCTGGTTCTGCCCTACGGCAACCCGACACTGCTCAAGACCGAGCGTCAGCCGGCACCACAAGGCGGCGGAATGGGCATGGGCGGCTTCGGAATGATGGGCGGCTACAATTTCAACAAGGATTTTGTTGAAGTGCTGATGCCGTTTATCGAGAAGAACTACCGCACCATCAACGATGCAGACCATCGCGGAATTGGCGGATTCTCACGCGGCGGAAACCAAGGCCTGTCAATCGGTTTGGCCAATCTCGACAAATTCTCTTATCTGTGCTCTTACAGCTCGTTCACTCAGATTCGTCCGGGCCAATTCGACGATGCTGACGCTGTAAACGCCAAAATTCACCTTTTTTGGTCGGGAATCGGTACTGATGACTTCCTTTACGGAAACTCGAAAGACCTGATGAATCTGCTCGACAAAAACGGTATTAAGAACATAAAGGAATTCACTTACGACAAGTTCGGACACACCTGGATGAATGCCCGCTACTGGCTCGACAAGTCGTTCCGTCTGTTGTTCCAAGACCAGAAAGTGATTGATGCAGAGAAAGGTATGAGCCTAGAAGAAGCCGAGAAAGTGCGTCAGGCTTCGGCCGCTGGCGGTGAAGAATCACGCCTTACCCCCGCTCTGATGGCAAATCTGTTCCCTGCTGGCGTCAAGTCGCCTGAGTACAACCCCGACGGCACCGTAACGTTCCGCTGCCTGGCCCCGAACGCCGAAAAAGTTGAGTTGGAATGCCAGATGTTCAACGGCACAAAACCGATGGAAAAGAACGATAAGGGTGTTTGGTCAATCACAGTAAACCCCGATGTACCAGACATTTATCCGTATGCATTCCAAATCGATGGCACACAAGTTGCCGACCCCAACAATATGCATATGTTCCCCAATGAAGGCTTCAAATACAGCCTTGTCGATGTTCGCGGCGAAGCACCTTCAGTGCAGGACATTCAGGATGTGCCGCACGGTAAGGTTTCGTATCGCTACTACAACTCAAAAACATGCGGCATCGAGCGCCCGCTATGCGTTTACACACCAGCAGGTTACGAGCCTAACGGCAAGGAAAAACTGCCCGTTCTCTACCTTATCCATGGTATGACCGACACCTACGAGACTTGGTTTAAAGTTGGCCAGATGAACAATATTCTCGACAATCTGATTGCCAAAGGCGAAGCCAAACGAATGATAGTTGTGATGCCATACGCCAATCCTTACCCCGAGATGATTGCCCAAGGCAAGGCGCAGGCCTATAACGCAATGGATACCAAACTGACTACCAGCGAGTTCATTGACGAAGTGGTGCCGTTTATCGAAGCTAACTACAATGTGCTTACCGATGCCGACAACCGCGCCATTGCGGGCTTCTCACTCGGCGGACGCCAGACATTGGCTGCAGGCTTCGGCAATCCCGACAAGTTCCACTATGTGGCCGCTTTTGCCCCAGCTATCTTCGGCAACGAGTATGAGACCAACTTCCAGAACGGCACCTACGCCCCCATTGCCGACCTTCAGAAGAAACTGAAATTTATGTTCCTGGGCACTGGCACCGAAGATTTCCTGATTCAGGCTTCGCGCGGCATCGACAAATATCTTACCGACCAGAACCTGAAACACACATTCTACAATCCTGGCGGCGGCCACACCTGGATGAACTGCCGCGACTACCTTGAACTGACCGCTAAAGAGTTATTCAAGTAGGGACTCGGCTTGCCACGTCCAACATTGGGACACACCGTGTGTGTCCGACCAATAAAAAGCCCAACAGCACAGTGCTGTTGGGCTTTTTTATGTTGTGAATTAAGAATTTATAGAAGCTTGCGATTTGAAAGATAATTACCCGACACTAACGTTTCCCTTCTATTTCTCCGGATAAGTCCCCACCTTTTTGATAGTGTAGTCTTTCGCGTAATCGAGAATGTAGATTGAAGTGTTCTGGTAGCCGCCCTGGTCGGAATACGGCACAAAGTTGAACTCGGTTTGCAGCAATGGCGCCTGATGGAACATAATGTAGTGGCGGAAGTCGTGGCCGAACTTGTTCAGCGCCGAGCAGAAAAACATTGTGATGTCGTAGCCTTGAAATGCCATACGGTCAGGCTCAACGTTCATAATGTTGCGGTAGTTGCGCACAAAATCAATGATTTCGGGCTTCTTGTAGTCGATGTACGAGTTCGACAGATAGTGCGTGTTGGTGTTGTGGAAATTGTCGATATCGATGCTCTCGAAACGCTCCCAACGCGGCTGACCGAACAGTGTAACGTTGTACTCATACGAGTAGCCGTTGAGTTTTCCAATGACGTCAGTCACAAAAGCGCGGTCGGTCGACGGGATGATGACGATGTTCTCCTTTCCCTTGATGAACGCGCTGCTCAGGATGTCGCCGCTCGTGTAGTAGTAATACTCGTTGTAACGCACTTGGTCGAAGTTGTCGTTCTTGATTGACGCGTAGAGTTGGCGCTTGAACTCCGAGATGAAATCCTGCTCCTGCGCGTCGCCGTTGTGGATGACGATAAAGTTCTTTGTATCAATCTGATTCAAGAATTCGGCCATATACTTCATCTGAATGTCGAGAGTCGGGCAAACCTGAAATGCGTAGGGATTGTGGTCGATGAACGAACTCTTGACCGACAGCGGCGACACAATGTTTATCTGATGCTCCCAGGCATAGTCGCCAACCACCTGCAGTTCGCTGTTGAGCGCCGGCCCGATGAACATATTGTAGTCCGAAAGGTCGTGGGTACGCATATAGTTGGTGATGTAAACGCTGTCGCCCTTGGTGTCGATAACCTTTACGTCGAACGACACGCCTTGCTTGCGCAACTCATTGAGAGCCAACATTGCACCGGCGTAAAATTCAATAAAACTTTTCGACCTAGCGTAGATTTTTCCGTTGTGCTCGCCCCACCCTGTTGTGTCGTTCATATTCAGGTAGAACGGCAGGAAGAAAGCCACTTTGTAGGTCTTCGACTTGTCGAGTTGGGCGTTCTGCACGGTGTGCATCTTGCGGTTGTCGGCTTCGTAGACTTCAATGCGCTCACGCTCGGCTTCGGTAATCACCGGTTCTTTGGGCTCAGGCGCTTTAGTCTCAACCACTTGCGGTTGGTTTACTTTTTGAGCCCCTTTCGGGATGCGGATTAACTCACCTTCCTGCAAACCGCGCTTTTTCAGACTTGGATTGATTTTCAGCAAAGCCTTGTCGTTCAATCCGTATGAGCGGGCAATTCCGTAAAGCGTCTCCTGCTTCTCAACCTTATGAAAGTCGAAATCGCCTTCGATAACTTCTTCGGCCACAGCCTTTTGAATAGGCACTTTCAGCATCTCGTCAATCTGAATTGAGCGCCCTACAATCTCGGGATTCATCTTCTCGATTTCGGCCGGCGTAGTCTGATATTGACGTGCAATGCCGAACAGCGTCTCCTGCTTTCCTACCTTGTGGAACATAAACGTGGTGTCGGCGGTCTGCTGCTCATCGGCTACAGGCTCGTCCTTCGGTGCAGCCTTGATTTTCAGTCTGTCGCCGATTTTAATGCCAAGTTCTGCGCCCGGATTGTTCTTGTAGAGTTCATCGATGCTGATGCCATAGCGCTTGGCAATGTTGTATGGTGTATCACCCTTAGTGATAAGGTGATAACTATAATTCTCAGGCAGTTTTTCTTCCTTCTTGACACGAATTTTGATGTATTGGTCGGGATGAATTTGGTAGGTCAGTTGCGGATTGTCGGCGATTATTGAGTCGACAGGCACTTCGTAGGCGCGGCTGATTGCGCTCAGAGTCTCGCCCTTACGCACAATGTGAAGGTAGTATTCCTTGCCGTTAAGGCTCACCTTGTTGTTTGCAATCTTGGTGGTTTCGTCCTGACCAACAGCCATTTGCGCGAACAGCATAAAAACTGCCGCAATAATTATAACCGATTTATTCGCACTCATCACCATAGCAAATTTCCGCATCAAAAGTACATAATATCTAACGAAAACGACTAACGATAACGAAAACTATCATTGTTATACTCAAAGCGCATCGCTAACTACAAACCTTTCAGTACGTTAAGTATGCCATCGCGGCACTCGGTCAGGCGCAGCCAATCAGCATTTTTGCGGCGACGGTAGCGATTGATGCGCGCACGGGCCGTTGTCTTGCGGAACCAAGTGGTGTAGCGGACTGCCAATTCGGCAAGATACAGCAACGCCACCTCCAACAGAATCGCCATCCACCATTTCGGAAGGAATATCATCAACGGTATCAGGTAGATAAGATAGAACAGAGTGAAGACCACCACTGCAATCACAAACCGCACCGAACTCAGGAACTGCGGGTCTTTAATGCCGCGAGTAAGACGCACAGGCAGATAGAACGGCAGAATGTTCGGGATAAAGCCGAGCAGGAAAACTGGCAAAAAGAGCAATTGCAGCAGTCGGTTGAAGAAGATTCCAAGCACTGAATAGCTGTCTTTGGCAACCGTCCACAGGCGCAGATTAAGTTTCTCCAACAATGTGCGGAACTCGGTGGTCAACTGTTTTGTATTCTCATATTCAGCCGATTGCGACTGTGCGAAAGCAAGAAGTTTCTCGCCCATCTGCTGTTTCTTGGCAAGTATCTCGGTGTGCTTCACGCGACGACGGCTCTGGTGGCCTTTGTACAGGTCGTTGATATAGATATCGTCGAGCGTTTCAAGCGTTTTGTACTCAGCTTCGTTGTCGAGATTGAGCATCAGCGGCAGCATTCCGGCGCGGATGTCGTCCATCATTGCAGCCATTGCCTTCTGCGGATTCTCTTGGTACAAATCCTTGTATTTGGCCACAGGTATTGGCTTGCCGTACTGAACCATAAACCGTGCGCCAACGTTGATATAGTGCGTGTAGTCGAGTCCTGCGGGCACAATCTGAATTCCCAACTCGAAATTGTTGCGCTCCTCGGCCATAAAGGCAATGCGCGCCACGCCTTTCTTCAACTGTCGCAGACGGCGCTCGCCAACGTGACTGCCTTCGGGCAGAACAACCAACTTCTGACGTGCTTCCAATACTCCCACTGCTTCCTCAAATGACGCATCGTTGTTTTTCAATTCTTTCACGCCATCGCGAATACGGTAAAGCGGAAGAATCTTCAGGAAGCGCAAAGTGTTGGCAATCAGCTTCGATTTACCGAAAATATCGGCGCGAGCCATAAAAACAGCGCGTCCGTGCACGTTGTAGATGATGCAAAGTGCGTCCATCAGCGTGTCCTGATGGTTGGGCGTGATAATCACCGGCCGGTCTTTCGGAATGTTGTCGAGCCCGACAATGGTTGTCGTCTTGAAGAATTTGCGGACGTAGAACCTCGAATAGTGCTTCAGCAATGTGTAGCCAATCGAAAAGTCTTGTATTGGTTTCTGCATATAAGTTCAATTAGTTTGTGACAAATTAATGCAAAAAAGTGTTAGGAAGTTGCCATCTGGCGCTATGTTTTTGCACCATTTACTAAACAATGCAAAAAAATAAGTAATACACTGATTATGAAACAGAAAAACAAAGTGCGAATAACGGTGCTTTTTACAATTATTGCCCGTTGCGCCACCGCTTTGCAAGATACTCCTGCTCCCACTGGCCTTTGGTTGGGAATAGAATTGCGCGGCGGCCAACCTGATGCAAATCCATTATTGTGGTGTATCCCGAGCGTGCAATGACGTGCGGCGCAAGTTTGAGCAAGGCGTTCAGCTCGGCTGTTGGCAGATGGTTGACTATAAGCGTGTTGCCATCGGTTACTTGATATTTTAGATTAGGTTCCGCTCCTACCACCAAAATACGTTTTGCAGTGCCTTTCAAGTGCTTCAGAACGCGCTTTGCAAAACGCTGTTTCTGCCGTCCCGGCCCCGACAGCACAACCAAAACAGTTGGCACTGGCAGCGCCGGCTCGTTCATACAATCGGCCGTGAAACGCGACAGCGGGCCAAAATATTCAACCTCGGCATCGAGCGCTCCGCCGTGCGATAACGCGCCCGAGAGCGACTTTTCGGCATCGGCATAGTCTGGTACCCATATATGGCTGAAACGGCGCAGCAGACGGGCTGTAAATGCGTACAGCGGCTTCTCGAAGGGCTTCAGCCAATGCGGCAACTGAATGTATAATTGGTGTGTAATGATGGTGCAGTCGGCATTGCGGCTCCAAAGACCGTAACGGTTGTCGGAAATTACACGGCTGATACCGTTTTGCCTGATAATACGTTGCAAACGCCAATGCTCAAACAAGATGCTGATACCGAAAAACGGCAGTTGCAGAAAAATGGCAAGCGGCAACGGCCAAAAATAGCGCATCCGCCATCCTTTAAGCCGGATGTGTGTAAGGTTGGGGAACTCGCTTTTCAGAAATGCTGCTGCTGCTCCGTCGGCAGCGATTATAACCTTCTCTCCTTTTGCCAAGCACTCGTTTATTATTGGCACACAACGTGTTGCGTGACCTAATCCCCAATCGAGTGGCGCGATGAGAGTCATATTTTGTGGTGTTGGGTGTCGGTGGTTAGGTATTGGGCGGAATCGGTATAAGATATTATTATTCAGATGTTTTTCTGCATTTAACTATCAATATTACCATGCTTGCTATGCCTAAAAGCGCGGCTAAACCACCATATAATTCTTTGTTATCGCCATGCAAATAGCCATAAATATCATAAATCAAAAAGACAATACACAAAACCAATAAACCATAATACAAGAAAATGCGATTATTTGAGATGGTATGGTCCTTATTCGACATAAAATGCTGATTAGCAAAACACTAACACCTAAAACCCAATACCCGACACCTTAAACAAGACGTTTAGACAGTGTGTCGTGACGCATTTTGTTGTTGACGAAATCGAACGGATAGAGCAAAACTACACCAGGCTTGATGCCTTTTTTGAAGCAGCCATATTCGTTGTCGATTCCCAAAGCGTGCGCTGCGGCTATTGTGGCGTTTGCCAAAGCGTCGTCAAAAGATGCACCATCAGTTTGCAAGCCAAACATTTGGTTTACAACCGGTTCTTTAGCATTAAACGGCAGTTGGTTCGGGTCGGTAACATCGATTTGAACACCAGAAAGCAAGCGAATACGCACACCTTTTTCGGTCATATCGGCTTTGGTTGAGTTGATGATGAAGCCCGGAACCAGAACACCGTTGTGATACTCAAGTCCTTCTTCTTCAATCAGTTTGCCGCCTGTATCGACAATGTCGAGAATTGTTCCGTCGTCGTCAACCACTAAATGTCCGAATTTGATTGGTTTTTCGATGCACGGATAAACCACGTTTGCTGCTATCTTTCTCATATTGTTGCTGATAAATGCAATAGTTTGTTAAATTTTTTCAGGCGTAAATTTATTATTTCGCTCTTTCGTTGGATTCAACGGCGGCAATTTTATTCCACAATTTTGACAAATTTCAGTGGAATCCGTAGTCCGTGGTGTGCCGCACGCCGGACAAATGCCCGGATTCGACATCCAAACCATTTGATTATGTTGCACTTGCGCTTCGCCTTCGAAAGTTGGAAGACAAATAATGTCGGCTATCGCCTTGCGAATGAATGAGTTCTGAATCGATGCCGTTAGAAAACCAACAGCCACAGCGGCCACCAAAAGCAGATAGGTGGCTGTTTTAAAGTTGTTCATACCAACCACAGCGGCCGCAATGGCTATCATCGCCGTCAGAAAAAGCGCGTTTTTCAGGCTGAAACCATAACTCACAACCGCCTTCGATGGCTCGGTGCGCACGCTGATGCTGACGGGCGTCGGTACAAGGAACAATCGATGCCAGTCGTGAATAAATTGCTGATTACCTTCGATTTTCAGATTCAAAGTCTCACCTACCGCATCCGCAGCATCAGGCAACTGAAGGTCGGCTGAATTGTAAAATTCAACGCTGTCAGAATACCAGAATGGCGGACGGGAAGGCATTTATTTGTTAATAAAGTAACTGCGCAACTCTTTCTGCACAACAAAGTCGGCTGAGTCGTGCGGGTTGTTCACTTCAACCTTGACAAGACCGACATTCTTGGCATAATACTCGCGAGTGTTCCAATGGTCGATATTGTCAAGACTTTCAAGAAATTCGGTAACGCAATAGACACTCTTGTAAAGCGAGTCGCCCACGGCCAGTGAATCGATAAGAACTTCAGTGCGCTTCAGTTTGTCGCCGTTGCTCTCATCCACAATCCACACCGCACTGCCTTTGGCGCGAAGCAGTTCCTTCATCGGATAGAGCGGTGACGATTGGTAGATGCTGTACTTATAAAGATAATGGCCGTCCCAAATGGGCACGTAGCACTCGTCGGTGTAGTCGGTCGATGTGGTTGACGGACGGTAACTGTGCAACTCGTAGGCTGTGGCGCGCACGCGGGTGCCATCGGTGTAGTCCCAATAAGAACCCGGATATGCCGGCAGATAGGCCTCGGGGGTGATGTATTTCGGGTCGTTGCCATCGCCGCAAGCCGCCAAAACAGCCAATCCGGCAGCAGCAATGAGTGCTGATTTAAACTTTTGCATTTTTATTTCGAATTATTGATAACACAATGAATGTCAAGCCCAAAATCACGAACGGGATGCTCAGCCACTGCCCCATATCAAGAGTCATCGACTTCTCAAACTCCACCTGCGTCTCTTTGGTGAACTCGATGAAGAATCGGAACGAGAAGATGAGAGCCATTGTCAGGCCGAAAATCAGTCCCTTGCGCTTCGGGGCATCGGTTTTGAAATACATCCAGAGCAGCGTAAGCCCCATTGTAAGGTAGCCCAGCGCCTCATAGAGTTGCGACGGATGGCGCGGAAAATCCTCGCCGTTGTTCTCGAAGATGAAGCCCCACGGCAGCGTTGTCGGGCAGCCAACAATCTCTGAGTTCATCAGGTTTCCCATCCTGATAAAGAATCCCGAAAGGGCAATCATTATGGCTAGACGGTCGAAAAGCCAGAGCGTATCGACCTTGTATTTATGGACAAAAAGCCCCAAAGCGATGAACAGTCCGATTCCTGCGCCGTGACTTGCCAGGCCTCCCTCCCATATTTTCAGAATCTGCAGCGGGTGACGCAGGTAGATTTCCGGCTCGTAGAACAAGCAGTGCCCCAACCGTGCGCCCACAATAGTTCCTATAAAGAAATACAGCAACAGATTGTCGATGTAGTCGAGTTTGACGCCCTCGCGCTTGAAAATGTGCTTCATAAGATAGTAGCCCACCACGAACGCTATGGCAAATAGCACACCATACCAACGCGGCCCGAAGGCGCCAATGCTGAAGATTTCAGGCGACGGATGCCAATGAATGTAAAGCAGGTTCATACCGAATGATTTTTCGCAAAATAAAGCAGAAAAAATGACAAGACACACGGTTTCTTGTAGAGATTCTTTTGCACATCATTACTAATACTCATTTTTTTGAATCTTCACATATAATATAGTCGTGTTTTAACGATAATAAAAAATATTTTGCAACCGATTGCAAAACTTGTTGCGAAAGTTGTATATTTGCCAGACAAACATTCAGGAAATGGATAAAAGCGAAATAACCATCTACGACATTGCCAAAGAGTTAGGCATATCGGCTTCGACCGTGAGCCGCGCGCTGAACAACAACGCAAGCGTGAGCCAGAAAACGCGGCAGGAAGTGGCCGACTGCGCCGAGCGGCTCGGCTACCGCAACAACCCGTTTGCGGCAAACCTGCGCAAGGGTACAACCAACACCATCGGCGTGATTGTGCACAGGCTGGACAGCCTTTTCATCTCGGCTTTCTTGAGCGGGGCGGAAAAGGCGGCGGCTTCGCGCGGATACCAACTAATTATAGTTCAATCATTTGAAGACTCAAACAAAGAGATTGCAAATGCCAAAACAATGCTCGAGAAGCGCGTTGACGGACTGCTGGTGGCTGTGGCCAAAAACAGCGACTCGGTAGCGCACTTCAAGCCGTTCAACAACTTCGGAATTCCGCTCGTATTCTTCGACCGCATCATCCCGAACCTTGACTGCGCAAGTTTCTCGATTGACAACTACTCGGCGGCCTGCAAAGTGGCCACACACCTTGCCGAGCAAGGCTGCCGCGACATTGTGCACGCCACCATCGAATCAACTTCAATGGTGTATCGCGAGCGCGAGCGCGGATTCAATGAGACGCTCGACAGGCTCGGAATCAGGCACCGCACGCTACTAATGCCGAACATCGATTTTGAGTCGGGTAAGGATTTGGCCAACTCGCTGAAAGCCAACGGACAAATGCCCGACGGTGCGTTTTTCAGCAACGATATGTCGGCTGCGGGATTCATCACTGGCGTGCAGGATTTGGGTATGAAAGTGCCTGACGACGTGGCAGTTGTGGGATTCAACAACGACATCACAAGCCGAATTGTGAAACCGAACCTGACAACCATCAACTACCCTGCCAACGAACTCGGAACAATGGCGACAAACCACATCATCGACCACCTGCAAGGCGTTAACAATCTGTATGTTACCAATCAAGTGGTGCTGAAATCGGATTTGATTGTGAGAGAGTCATCGATAAGGCATCAGGCATAAGGCACTAGGCATTAGGGTGGATTTACGAATTACGAATTATGAATTACGATTTTTCAACTTGCAAAACACCAAAACATTAAAGATATGAATATCAGAACATTATCAACGATTGCGTGCGTGGCTGGACTAATGGCTTTGGCATCGTGCTCAAGCAACAAGAAAAGTTCGGAAATCGGCAACGACGGCCACCTGCTGTGGTTCAACTCGTTACAAATGGAAGCGCCTGCGCCTTACGGCACAAAAACGCTGCAAATCGCACAAGACAATATCGCAAAATATTGGAAATCAGATAGCAAGGTTGAACTAAAACTGAACAGCGAGGCTGTGGCCGAACTTGGAAAGGAAGGCTTCGAAATCGATTTTTCGGGTGCAAATATCTGTATATCAGCCAATAGCGAAGTTGGTCTGCTCTACGCTTCGTACGAACTTCTGCGCCTTCAGGAAACTGACGGGCTGGCCGCCCAAAACGGCAAACTGACGAGCGTTCCCGCCTTCGAGCGCCGCGTGCTCAACCACTGGGACAACCTTGACGGCACTGTTGAGCGCGGTTTTGCGGGACATTCGCTTTGGAAATGGGACGAAATCAACGCCAACGACGTGGCCGCCAACAGCAACATCTACGCTGAATACGCCCGCGCCAACGCGTCGGTGGGCATCAACGGCACGGTGCTGAACAACGTGAACGCCAACGCCGACATCTTGACCGAAGATTATCTGCTGAAAGTGAAGGCTTTAGCCGAAATTTTCCGCCCATACGGACTGAAGGTCTATCTGTCGCTGAACTTTGCGGCACCGAAGCATCTGGCAAATTTGAACACATCGGACCCGCTTGATAATGAAGTGGTTGCGTGGTGGAACGCGAAGGTGGCCGAAATCTACAAACTGATTCCCGATTTTGGCGGTTTTCTGGTGAAAGCCAACTCTGAAGGACAATCGGGACCGCAGGACTATGGCCGCACGCACGCCGACGGCGCCAATATGATTGCTAAAGCGCTCGAGCCATTTGGCGGAATTGTAATGTGGCGCGCCTTCGTCTACGACGCCAAAAGTCCCGACCGCGCCAAACAAGCGGTTGAAGAGTTTATGCCGTTGGACGGTCAATTTGCTGATAATGTGCTGATTCAGATAAAGAACGGACCTGTGGATTTCCAACCGCGTGAGCCGTTCAGTCCGCTTTTCGGACAGTTTGAGAAGACACAGGCAATGGTTGAAGTGCAGATAACGCAAGAATATCTGGGCCACTCGAACCATCTGGTTTACCTGCACCCAATGTGGAAAGAGTGCTTGGATTCAGACACTTACGAGCGTGGCGAAGGCTCAACTGTAGGCGCCATCACCGAAGGCAAGGTTATGCCTTATAAATACACGGCCATTGCGGGCGTGAGCAACGTTGGCAACGACCGCAACTGGTGCGGACACCATTTCGCGCAAGCAAACTGGTACGCCTACGGACGAATGGCCTGGAATCCCGAATTATCATCGGAACAAATTGCTAATGAATGGATTATGCAGACATTCTCGAAAGAGAAAGATTTTGTTGAGCCTGTGAAAAAGATAATGCTGGCATCGCGCGAAGCGTGCGTACACTACGAAATGCCGCTCGGCTTGCACCACACATTCAAAGGCCCCGACCACTACGGACCAGGCCCATGGGACCGCTCAATCCGCCCCGACTGGGAACCTGCCTACTACCACAAGGCTGCCGCCGACGGCGTTGGCTTCGACCGCACAATGACGGGCTCGGGCGCCGTGGCTCAGTATCACGAACCGCTGCAATCGCTCTACAACAACGTGGCCACCTGCCCCGAGAACCTGATTCTGTGGTTCCACCACCTGCCGTGGGACTACAAAATGAAGAGCGGACGCACGCTCTGGGACGAGTTGTGCCTGACCTTCCAGTCGGGTATCAACGACGCGCGCTCGTTCGTCGATATCTGGAACTCGGTTGAGCAATATGTTGACCATCAGCGTTTTGCCGACGTAAAAGTTCGGCTTGAGCGCCAGGCGAAGGACGCTATCTGGTGGCGCGACGCGACAATCCAATACTTCCAACAATTCTCGGGAATGAGCCTGCCCGACGGCTGCCAACCGTTCCAACAGAAACTCGACAAACTTATGAAGTACCGCATCGGAATCACCAACTACGAGAATCCGAAGATTGAAACACTGCCTGAATATCAGTTGAAGTAAATTGAAAACTTTATGACTGAAGGCGCAGTTGAGAGACGGCGAAAGTCCGTTGTCTGAAGTCTGTGGTCTGAAGTCCAAAAATAGAATCAAAAACATTTAAAAATCAAAGTATTATGGACAACAACACTCAAATGTACAGCATTGAGGGCAAGGTTGCCATCATCACGGGCGCAGGTGGCGTTCTGGGTGGCAGCGTAGCCAAAAGTTTTATGCGCGCTGGCGCGAAAGTGGTGGCTCTTGACATCCGTCAGGAACAACTCGACAAACGCATCGAGGAACTGAACGCCATCGGCAACGGCGAGGCAATGGGCTTGATTTGCAACGTTTTGGACATCGATTCAATCAAAGCAATGGCAAACAAGGTGGTTGAGAAATGGGGCCGCATCGACATCCTTATCAACATTGCAGGCGGCAATATGCCTGGCGCCACTCTCCGCCCCGACCAACCTATCTTCGATATGAAAATTGAAGACTGGAACAAGGTTACCAACCTGAATATGAACGGAACAGTTTACCCGTCGATTGTGATTGGCGAGATTATGGCCAAACAGAAGAAGGGCGCAATGGTGAACATATCATCGATGGCCGCACTGCAGTCGATGACCAACGTGCCCGGCTACTCGGCCGCCAAAGCCGCTGTGACCAACTTCACGCAGTGGATGGCAATGGAAATGGCGCTGAAATATGGCGACGGCATCCGCGTAAACTCTGTTGCACCAGGATTCTTCATCGGCGATCAAAACCGCGCCGTGCTCTTGAACCCCGACGGCTCGCTCACCGAACGCAGTCACAAAGTGCTAGCTAACACGCCAATGCGCCGCTTTGGCGACATCAACGAGTTGAACGGCGCCATCCAATTCCTGTGCTCTGACGCCGCATCGTTCATCACTGGCGCCAACCTGCCAATCGACGGTGGATTCAGCACATTTAGCGGAGTGTAAACATTTACTGATTAACTGATTAACTGAATAATTGATTGACGGACTGACTGATTAACTGATTGACTGAAATGATGATTAATTAAAGGTTAAATAATCGATATTTTTCATATAATTGATAATCAAATAAATCTGCGATATGGAATATATGGATAAATATGAATTTCGTGAGGGTCTGAAAAATCGAACTAAACAGTTTGCTTTGGCCTGCATAAAATTCTATCAGTCACTTCCTTCAACTGGTGAAAACAGAATCATCGGAAATCAGTTTCTTAGGTCTGCCACATCGGTTGCCGCAAACTATAGAGCCGCCTGCCGCGCAAGGTCTGGCAATGAGTTTTATAGCAAAATATGTATCGTTGTCGAAGAAGCCGACGAAACATTATTTTGGCTGGAAATGCTTACCGAATCAGGAATCGTAACGAATGATAACGTTTCTTCAATCTATCAGGAAAACGAAGAAATAGTGAAAATAATGGCTACAATCAAAAAGAACAGCAAACCCGAATCCAACAAATCTGGAAACAATCAAGAAGAATCATAAATCTTTTATTCAGTTATTCTTTTACTCAATTATTCTATCAATCTATTAGTCAATTAGTCTATTATTCAATAAATGGCACTAGAAAAAACTTGGCGCTGGTTTGGGTTCAACGACCCAATCACGCTCGACAATTTAGTACAAATGGGTGTTGAAGGCGTTGTGACGGCCTTGCACCACCTTCCCATCGGCGTTGTATGGGAGAAAGACGAGATTCTGAAAGTGAAGAACGCCATCGAGGCGAAAGGAATGCGCTGGAGCGTGGTGGAGAGTCTGCCCGTGAGCGAGGCCATCAAAACCTGCTCGGCGGAGCGCGACCTGCACATCGAGAACTACAAGAAATCGCTGCGCAACCTTGGCGAGTGCGGCATCGACACTGTCTGCTACAACTTTATGCCCGTGCTCGACTGGACTCGCACATCGCTGACATACAAGCATTTTGGCGGTGGCGAAGGTCTGTATTTCGACTACACCACTTTTGTGGCTTGGGACTGCTACATTCTGAACCGCCCGAACGCCGAAAACGAATATCCTGCCGACGTGGTGGCGAAAGCGAAGGAAATGTTCAAGACCTTCAGCAAGGAGAAATGCGAGGAGTTGACCTACATCATCATTGTGCTGACGCAAGGCTTTGTAAATGGTGTAATTGACGGCACTGTGAAAGACCCGAAGGCGCTGTTCCTGAAGTACATATCGACTTACAAAGACATTGACAAGGAGAAGTTGCGCGCCAATATGAAACGATTCCTTGACGACGTGATTCCAACCTGCGAGGAGTACAACGTGAACCTGTGCGTCCACCCCGACGACCCGCCGTACCCCGTTTTGGGAATGCCGCGCATCATCGGCTGTATGGACGACCTGGAGTGGCTGCGCAAGGCCAATCCGTCATTGCGGAACGGCATTACCTATTGCACGGGCTCACTGTCGGGCCGCCCCGACAACGACCTGGTGGCCATTGCCGAACGCTTTGCCGACGCCATCCACTTTGTGCACCTGCGCAACACGCAGCATTTGGACGATTTCAGTTTCTACGAGTCGGGCCACCTGAAAGGCAGCCTTGATATGCCGGCCATTGTGGAGGCTCTGCTCAAAGAGCAACAGCGCCGCATCCGCGAGGGCCGCAAGGACATTCGTATGCCCTTCCGCCCCGACCACGGCATCCGCATCCTGAACGACCTTGACCCCGATAAGAATATCTACAACGCCGGCTACCCGCTCTGCGGCCGTATGCGCGGCTTGGCAGAAATCTCGGGGCTTATGGCTGGAATTGAATATGAAATGACGAAGAAGAAATAATTAGTTAGTTTTATTGGTGGTTAAAGTAGTGGGGACGTCACTTTGTGGCGTCTCTGCTTGTTTTTATAGAAATGATTGCAGAATTGGCATAAAAAAAACAACCGCACCAATTAGATGCGGTTGTTTTTAGTTTTTAACATTCAGATCATTATTTCTGATCTGCAGCATCAAGTTTAGCCTTAATATCGTTGTATTTGTCGTTATACTCAGGATGTTTGCTGCGCAGTTTGTAGTAGCATTCCTTCAAAGCCTGCATTGTATAGGTATCATCAGGTTTAACGCTGAGAGCCTTCTCAAAATACGGGATGGCCTTGTTCATTTGATCATATGCAGCGTCAATTGCAGCATCATACTCTTTCGGCTTATTAGTCGGAATGTCATTGGCAGCTTTGGCCATCTCAACAGCCTTGTTGTATACTTGAACGCCAAGGTTCAACCATGGATCGAAGAATTCAGGATTGATTTCGATAGCCTTTTCATACGATACTTTTGCTTCATCGGGCTTGCCAATCTTATCGAGCAATGCACCTTGTGCCTGATAAAAAGATGCGTTATTTGACTCACGCTCAATGGCTTTTGCCAGATATTCAAGAGCCAAATCCGATTGGTTTTGCGAAATGTAATGGTTGATAAGTTCAACAAGCAGTGGGCTGCAATCTTCTGGGTAAACCTTCATGCCGCGCTCAAGAGTTGCCATATACGTTGCTGTATCACCTTGATTTCTATAGGTAATAGCAAGCAAACCAAACACTTGCGAACCACCGTAGCGAATATCGATGCAGCGATTGTAGTAGAAACGTGCTTTTTCGTAATTCTTAGATTGATCGGCAATCAAACCGGCGTTGTATACAATTGCAGAGTCAATCTTGCCCGGAGTTGTTATACTATCGATTGAAAGCGATTGCTCGAAGCAGTCGAGAGAGTTGACAAGATCCTTCTTGTCATTGAACTCATAAGCAGCATTGACAACCGTGAACGACATCAGCGAAAGTTGGTTGTTGATTTGCTTGCGCAGACTGCCTTTTGTGTCAAGCTCGAGGGCTTTTTTGTACGAATCGAGTGCAATACGAGTTGGTGTCTCAGACAAAGCCTTCATATCAGGGTTCTTCGATTCGGCAATAGCCTTATAGACATCACCGCGAACCATCCAAGTTTTTGCCTGGCCTTTGGTTTTCTCATGAAGAATTGCCTCTTCGATTGCTTCTTTTGCCTTATCCAACTGTCCGTATTTGACATTGCTGGATGCACTTGTTACTTTGGCTCCCTGTGCCATTGCTGTAGCACTGAAGGCAACCAGTGTTAGCATTAATCCAAAACGTTTCATATACTATGTTTTTGTTAGTTCTTAATGGTACAAATATAGTCCTTACTTTAATAGTTGAAACATTTTATTCACCAAAAATCCGATATTATCCATAAAAAAACGGGTAAGTCGCCCTACCCGTTCTCATTTTTATGCTTTTCGCGATGTTATTCGTCGGCCTGGTTTTCGGCTTGACCGTCAGTCTGTCCTTCGGTTTGCTCTCCTTCGGCGGGGGCTTCTTCCTCGTCTTGGTGCGGAACCACTTCAACGGCTGCAATGGCGTCGTTGGCGCGCAGTTTGATGAGTTTGACGCCCTGTGTGGCGCGGCCCATCACACGCAGTTCGGCCACCGTCTGGCGGATAGTCAGACCGTTTTTGGTGATAATCATCAGGTCCTCGTCGTCAACCACACCCATGATGGCTACCATGTCGCCAGTCTTGTCGGTGATATTGAGAGTCTTAACGCCCTTCGCGCCACGTTTGGTGATGCGGTAGTCGTCAAGGTCGGAACGTTTGCCGAAGCCGTTTTCCGATACAACCAGAATATCCTGCTTCTCCTCGCCCACGTTCACAACGCCCACAACCTCGTCGCCGTTTTCGAGCGTTACGCCCTTGACGCCAGTGGCTGTGCGGCCCATCGGCCGGACATCCTGCTCGTTGAAGCGTACAGCCTTGCCGCTCTTCACACCAAGAATAATCTCGTTCTTGCCATCGGTGAGCGCTGCGGCCAGCAGTTGGTCGTCTTCACGGATATTGATGGCGTTCACACCGTTCTGACGCGGACGCGAGTAGGATTCCAGATTGGTCTTCTTCACAATGCCTTGTTTCGAAATAAGCATGATGAAATGGTTCTGGATGTATTCGGCGTCAGTGAGCGTCTTCACATTAATATATGCCATCACACGGTCGTTCGGGTCGATTTGCAGAAGGTTCTGAATGGCGCGGCCTTTCGATGTGCGTGTGCCTTCGGGAATCTCATAGACCTTGAGCCAGAAGCAGCGGCCCATCTGTGTGAAGAAGAGCATTGTGCTGTGCATATTGGCGTTGTACATGTGTTCGATGAAATCCTCGTCGCGGGTGTTGCTGCCCTTTGAGCCGATGCCGCCGCGGCCTTGAGTCTTGAACTCGCTCAAAGCAGTGCGTTTGATGTAGCCCAGGTGCGATATGGTGATAATCACGTCCTCGTCGGCATAGAAATCTTCTGGATTGAACTCGCCCTCGTCGGGAACAATCTCGGTGCGGCGTGCGTCGCCGTATTTCTGCTTCATTTCGATGAGTTCGTCCTTGATGAGTTGCATACGCAGTTCGCGGCTCTCTAACAAGGCTTTCAAGTGCTCAATCAGTTTGCAGATATTCTCGTACTCGGCACGCAGCTTCTCTTGCTCCAGTCCTGTGAGTTGGCGCAACCTCATTTCAACAATGGCATTGGCCTGAATCTCGGTCAAGCCGAATCTGTTCATCAAGCTTTGACGCGCTTCATCGGCATTTTTCGATGCACGGATAATGGCAATAACTTCATCGATATTATCAACAGCAATTATCAATCCCTCAAGTATATGGGCGCGTTCCTCTGCCTTGCGAAGGTCGAATTTCGTGCGACGTACAACCACGTCGTGGCGGTGGTCGATGAAGTGAGAGAGCAACTCTTTGAGTGTGAGCGTGTAAGGACGCCCATCCACCAATGCAACGTTGTTCACGCTGAACGACGACTGCAACTCGGTGAATTTGTATAACTTATTGAGAACCACCGACGGAACAACATCTTTACGCAAATCGTAAACAATGCGCATACCCTCGCGGTCTGATTCATCGTTCAGATTGGTGATACCATCTATCTTGCCTTCCTTAACCAAATCGGCCGTGTGCTTAATCATTTCGGCCTTGTTCACGTTGTACGGAATCTCAGTAATCACAATGCGTGATTTTCCGTTCTCGGCGCTCTCAATCTCGGCCTTGCCACGCAGAACAATGCGGCCGCGACCAGTCTCGTAGGCGTCGCGTATTCCCTGGAAACCATAGATTATGCCGCCTGTCGGGAAATCGGGGCCTTTAATGAAGTGCAGCAACTCATCGACTGTGATTTCAGGATTGTCGATAGTAGCGCACAAGCCGTCAACCACCTCGCCAAGGTTGTGTGTCGGCATGTTAGTGGCCATACCCACAGCAATACCCGACGCACCGTTGACAAGCAGGTTAGGAATTTTGGTTGGCATGACGGTTGGCTCGGGAATAGTCTCGTCGAAGTTCATCGTCATATCCACCGTATCTTTGTCGATATCAGCAAGAATCTCTTCCGAAATCTTCGTCATACGCGCCTCGGTGTAACGCATGGCTGCAGGGTTGTCACCATCGATTGAGCCGAAGTTGCCCTGGCCATCAACCAGCGTGTATCGCATAGCCCAATTCTGCGCCATACGCACAAGCGTGCCGTAGATTGATGAATCGCCGTGCGGGTGGAACTTACCCATCACCTCACCTACGATTCTGGCCGATTTTTTATATGGTGCACTCGATGTATTGCCCAAACCGTTCATACCGAAGAGCACCCTACGGTGAACAGGTTTGAGTCCGTCGCGCACGTCGGGAAGGGCACGTGCCACAATCACCGACATTGAATAATCAATATACGAAGATTTCATCTCCTCTTCGATATTGATTTTAATAATTCTTTGTCCGTCAATCATTTATATTAACAATTTTGATAATTTCGTCTAATTTTTCAAGTGCCTAAAAGTACAATTTTCAAGCCAACCAACCGCCTTAAACGCGCTTCAAAAACGATGTTTTATCAACAGAAAAACGGCGCGATTGTTGATATTTTTGTTTCAGGTTTTAAGTATTGATAATCAGGTGTCAGATGTTCAGTTTTAGGCAACCTAAACGTCTAACCATCACAACATTACAATTCACCATCCGCCGTGAAAAGAAAAATCCCTTCCTCTGCCCTTTTCTTTTGTATAATTCCGTACATTCGCCTTGTTAAAAATTTCTAGAATATATGAATTCGAAATTTTCTCCGAAAATCAACAAGATTCTGATTTACAGCAAGGAAGAAGCCGTACGGCTGAACAACGACTGCATCGGGACCGAACATCTGCTTTTGGGCATTCTGCGCGACGGCGACGGAATTGCCATCGACGCGCTGAACCGCGCTGGCGCTGACATTCCCGCTCTCAAGCACGAACTTGAAGACAAGTTGCGGCAACCGCAAAGTACCATACAACCCAACGATGCCATTCCACTGCTCAAGGCCGCCGAAAACGCGCTGACAATCGTCTATCTTGAAGCGCGCTCGATGAAAAGCGACACCATAAACACTGGTCACCTGCTGTTGTCAATCCTGCGCGATGAGAGCAGTCTGGCAACCACCATTCTCAATGAGCAAGATATTAACTACCAGTTAATCAAATCGATAATCGCAAGTCCTGCCGAAGAGCCACACAAAGCTCACCAGCAGCCGCAGGATATCTTCGACGATGACGACGACGATGATGACGATGTTTACGAGAACATCCACAAGAAAAACCAGCCGAAAGACGGCGGACAACCAAAATCGAACTCTGACACGCCTGTGCTCGACAACTTTGGCATCGACCTGACAAAGGCCGCCGAAGAGAACCGCCTGGACCCGATTGTGGGCCGCGAAACTGAAATTGAGCGACTTGCGCAGATTTTGAGCCGCCGCAAAAAGAACAATCCCGTGCTGATTGGCGAACCTGGCGTTGGAAAATCGGCTATTGCCGAAGGAATGGCCATCCGCATTGTGCAGAAGCGCGTTTCAAGGATTCTGTTCGGCAAGCGCATCATCACACTCGACCTTGCGTCGATTGTTGCGGGAACCAAATACCGCGGACAATTTGAAGAGCGTATGAAGGCCATTCTGAACGAGTTACAGCGCAACCCGAACGTGATTCTGTTCATCGACGAGATTCACACCATTGTGGGCGCTGGCGGTGCAAGCGGCTCTCTCGATGCAGCCAATATGCTAAAACCTGCTCTCGCTCGCGGCGAGATTCAGTGCATCGGTGCCACAACGCTCGACGAGTATCGCCAATATATTGAGAAGGACGGTGCGCTCGAACGCCGTTTCCAAAAGGTTATGGTTGAACCGACATCGGCCGAAGAGACACGCGAGATTCTGAACAACATCAAGGCCCGCTACGAAGAGCACCACAACGTGACCTACTCCGACGAAGCCCTTGACGCCTGCGTGAAACTCACAACCCGCTACATATCGGACCGTCACCTGCCCGACAAGGCCATCGACGCTCTTGACGAAGCAGGCTCGCGCGTTCACATATCGAACATCCACGTTCCCAAAAAGATAACCGATCTCGAAAAAGCAATCGAAGAGATTCGCGGAAAGAAAATCGAGTCGGTTCGTCAGCAGAAGTTCGAAGAAGCGGCCAACTATCGCGACAGCGAGAAAAAGACTATCGAACAACTTGAGAATGAGAAGAAAAAGTGGGAAGACGACCTGATTAAGCACCGCGAAGTGGTTACGGCTGAAAACGTGGCCGAAGTGGTGGCAATGATGACCGGCGTGCCGGTTCAGCGAATCGCACAGACCGAAGGCAACCGCCTGCTGAAAATGGGCGAAGAACTGAAGGGCAGCGTGATTGGTCAGGACGAAGCCATTTCGAAGATTGTCAAATCGATACAGCGCAACCGCGCCGGACTGAAAGACCCGAACAAGCCAATCGGCACGTTCATCTTCCTTGGCCCGACAGGCGTGGGAAAAACGCAATTGGCAAAGGTTCTGTCGAAATACCTGTTCGACAGCAACGATGCGCTTATCCGCATCGATATGAGCGAGTATATGGAAAAATTCAGCGTGTCGCGCCTTGTGGGTGCGCCTCCGGGATATGTGGGCTACGAAGAAGGCGGCCAACTGACTGAAAAAGTGCGCCGTAAGCCCTACTCTGTCGTTCTTTTGGACGAGATTGAGAAGGCTCACCCTGATGTGTTCCACATTCTGCTGCAGGTGCTCGACGAAGGCCGCCTGACCGACAGTCTTGGCCGTCGCGTCGATTTCCGCAACACCATCATCATTATGACATCGAACATTGGTTCGCGCCAACTCAAAGATTTCGGCACAGGCGTCGGATTCTCAACAACAGCAAGGCAGAACTCATCGGACGAGTTGGCTAAAGGTGTGATAGAGAAGGCTTTGAAGAACGCCTTCGCACCCGAATTCCTGAACCGTATCGATGATGTGATAATGTTCAACCAACTCACAAAAGACGACATCCACAAGATTATCGACATTGAGTTGAAAGGCTTGTTCGAGCGTGTGGCTCAAATGGGTTACACTCTGAAAATCACGCCGAAAGCGAAAGATTGGTTGGCCGACAAGGGCTATGACGCACAATACGGCGCCCGTCCGCTGAAACGCGCCATTCAGAAATACATTGAAGACGAGATGGCTGAAGTGATTCTGAAGGCTGAAGTGGCCAACGGCGACACCATCACCTGCTCTTTCGACAAGAAGAACGACAAGCTTGAGTTCAAAGTCGGCAGCAAAGACAAGGAAAGCGATACGGAAGGAACCGACAAAACGGAATAAAACACCGCAACAAACCGTTCCAATTCCGGAACGATAAACTAAAACCCCGAAAAGCTTCAGCCTTTCGGGGTTTTCTATTGAATTCAATTAATCAATCATTGATTATACCCAACGCAGCAGTGGAACATCCTGACGGTGCGGCAGTTCGGTATTCTTTGCGAACAGACGAACACCGTAGTCGTACGAACCCGGGTGGTTGAGTTTGAAGTCGATTTCAAAGAACGCCATTGAATCGACGTGCTTGTTGAGTTTCAACTCTTTGCACTCGAGCAGTTTGGTGCAGTTTTGGTCCATAATAACCATTTCCACGCCTATGTCGTTGATGTCAAGGTCTTTGATATCGACAATCACTTCGCCGTGATAGTTCTGACCAGCCTTGAATTCGGTTTTCAGTGTGCTCGGGAAGTCAACCGACACAACCTCTACCTTATCCCAGTTCTCGTAAATCTTGTTCTTCCAGCGCGACAGTTCGCGAGCCAACTTGAAGTTGTCGGCAATAACCTTGCTGCTGCGGGCATACAACGGCGAGTAGTACTTGTTGATGTAGTCGTCGAGCATACGCTTTGTTGTGAAGTGCGGTGCGATGCCTGCAATCGAACGTTTGATGTACTGAACCCACTCTGTCGGGATGCCGAAGTTGTTACGCTGATAGAACAACGGGATAATCTCGTTCTCCAGGATGCTGTAGATTGTGGCAGCGTCCAACTCGTTTTGGAACTGATTGTTCTGATAGGTCTGCTCCTGCGGAAGAGCCCAGCCGGCCTTCTCTTTGTAGCCCTCAACCCACCAGCCGTCGAGCACGCTGAAGTTCAGAACGCCGTTCATTTCAGCCTTCTGACCGCTAGTACCACTAGCCTCCAACGGACGAGTCGGGTTGTTCAACCAAACGTCGACACCGCGAACCAAGCGTTTTGCAAGGTCCATATCGTAGTTCTCAAGGAACAGAATCTTGCCCACGAACTCCGGACGGCGCGAAATCTCAACAATATTCTTAATCAAGTCCTGACCAGCCTTATCGTGCGGGTGAGCCTTACCAGCAAACAGGAACTGTACCGGGCAAGAAGGATTGTTGACAATCTTTGCCAGACGGTCGATGTCGCTGAAGAGCAAGTGAGCGCGCTTGTAAGTAGCAAAGCGGCGTGCGAAGCCGATTGTCAGAGTGTGCTCGTTGAGTCTGCTCAAAGTCTCAACAACATATTTCGGGCTCTCGTGACGCATAATCGAACTCTTCTCGAAACGTGCCTTCACATAGTCAATCAACTTCTTACGCAGTTGGTTACGCAAATCCCAGATAACGCTGTCCTGAACGTCGAAAATCTTCTCCCAGTATTTGGTGTTCGATTGGTCTTGCATAAAGCCGTCGCCGAAGGTGCTCTCATACAGACGGCGCCACTCTTTGGCTGCCCAGGTCGGCATATGAACACCGTTGGTTACATAGTTGATATACAACTCGTTGGTCGAGAAACCCGGCCACATATACTTGAACATATCTTTTGTAACCTCGCCGTGCAACATACTAACGCCGTTCATTTCCTGCGATGTGCGGGTGGCAAGAACGCTCATAGAGAACTTGCCGTCGGGTGCCAGGCCAAGGTTCATAAATGTGTCCCAATCAATCTTCAGACGCTCCGGAACAGGACGCAGATAGGTGCGAATCAAGTTTTGGTCGAAGGCGTCGTGACCAGCCGGAACCGGTGTGTGTGTGGTGAACAGCGACGAAGCGCGAACAGCCTCAAGAGCCTCGTTGAAGGTCAGATTCTCGTGCTGAACATAGTCCGACAGACGCTCAACGTTGATCATTGCGGCGTGTCCCTCGTTGCAGTGGAACACATTCGGCTTGATGTTCATAGCCTTCAGAGCCCTGATACCGCCCATACCGAGCAACATTTCCTGTTTCAGACGGTTCTCCCAGTCGCCACCATACAACTGTTGTGTGATAGCGCGATCCTCCGGACTGTTGTCAGGATGTTCGGTGTCGAGCAGATACAAAGGAATACGGCCAACCTGAACCTTCCAAATGCGGGCTTTAACCATACGACCCGGCAGATTGAGCGATATTGTCAGTTGACGTTTGAACTCGTCAAGAACAGCCGAAATCGGCAGATTATCCATATTCTGCGGAACCAGGCTAGCCTGCTGCTCGCCCGAAACCGTCAGTTCCTGTGTGAAATATCCGTATTTGTAAAGGAATCCGATGCCCACCATAGGCATATTCGAATCGCTCGCCTCTTTCAGATAGTCACCGGCCAGAATACCCAGACCACCCGAGAAAATCTTCAGGTTGTCGGTCAGGCCGTACTCCATACTGAAGTAGCCCACAAGCGGCATATCCTTACGCGGCGATGCGCTCATATATTCGGCAAACGTCTTCGACACGCGGTCGAATTTTGCCAGGAAGGCGGTGTCTTTCTCAAGTTCGGCCAGACGCGCCGTCGAGACAACCTTCAGCAATGCTATCGGGTTCTTCTCCACTTTCGCCCACAGTTCGGGGTCGATGTACTTGAACATTTCGATTGCCTCGTAGTTCCAGCACCACCAAAGGTTATTTGCAAGATTATCCAGGTTTTTCAGCCTTTCGGGAAGGTCCGAGTGGATAACCATTTTCTTCCAAATTGGTTCGTTACTCATAAGTTTTTGACTATTATTAAAATTGTTGTTTATATGCGTTGTTTGGTCTTCGGCACGTGCCAGCGACAGTGTCAGAGCCTTGCTGTAGGCTTCGGTGTAATAGTGGAACAGATTGTCCCAACTGATTTCCTGCGCCTGTTCTTTTGCCTTTTGGCGAAGTTTTTGGCGGTCGGCAGCCGGCATTTTGTACACTTTCGTGATGATGCCCGCCAAATCGTCAACCACTTCCCAGTAGTTGTCTTCGGTGCGGTTCAGAACCTCAATTCCGTCGGCAATGCCGCTTGTGCGCTTCTGCATCCACTGTCCGAATCCGGCCATACTCGTTGTTACTGTGGGCACTCCAACTGCAATGCTCTCAAGCGGCGTGTAGCCCCACGGCTCGTAGTACGACGGGAAGGCTGTCAAGTCGAAACCGCTCAAAAGTTCGTAGTAAGGCATATTGAAAATGCCGTCGTTGCCGTTCAGATAAACCGGCACCAGAACCACGTTCACCTGCTGCCCCTGATTGTTAGTCAGTTGCAACTGATTGGTTTTATCCATTACCGGGTCGTAGTAGTCAGGATTGAGCGAGTGCGTTGTGATGCGCTCGTCGGGTATGCGGACGTTGCTGTCGGCCAGACGGTCGGCAACACACTTGCGCGGGCCGTAGTTGAAGTTCGGCACCAGAATGAAGCCCACAACATTGTGCTTGTATTCGCTGCGGGTGTTGAGTTTTCCAAGAGCGTCGATAAAGATGTCGATGCCTTTGTTTTTGAACTCATAGCGTCCCGAGATTGCCACAAATAGTGTCTCGTCGTCGCATTTGTTGCCTGTCAGAGCCTCTGTAACCTCCGCAAGTTTCTTGCGGGCGTTTTTGGCCACGTCGGCGTCCATTTTCGGCAGATGGTTGAGTGCGAATCCGTTAGGTGTAACGGCGTCGGGCTCATTGTTGAGCAGCACCTTGCACTCGTTGGCCGTAACCTGACTCACTGTTGTGTAAACCGAAGCCACTTGAGCGGCGGTTTTCTCGAGCGAGTGTTTGGCCATTACGCCAAGTTCGCGTGCGCGGATATCGGGGTCGAACGAGCCCAGACTCTTGTAGAGCGGGAATCCGTTGCCAGCCACCGAGCGGCCGAGCACTGTGGCGTGTGTGGTGAACACGGTTGCCACCTTCGGGCAGGCTCTGTCGAGATAAAGCACACCCGAACCCGTCTGCCACTCGTGGAACTGCGCCACAACCGGCGAATCGGGCAGATAGAAATTCTTGTAACTCTCAACAACCTTTCCGGCCGCATAGCCGAACAGCACCGACTCAATATACTCCCACTCGCCCGTAATCGAATCGAGTTTGTAGGTCTCCCACCACGAAGCGAACAATTTGTCCTTCAACGGGATGAATACGGTGTAATCGACCAGCACCGCCATTGGTTTGTGAGCCACGTTCCAACGGCCTATTTTCAGGCGAAGGCCTTCTTTTTCAGCGACTTCCTTCCATTCGGGTTTCAGGCTTTTATCCTCGATGAACTCCGGATTGCCGTCCTCCCGTACCAAATCGGGGCCGATGAATATGATGTTGTCGCCATAAGCGGCATACTCATTCGGCATTTTCGAAGTTATCACAGTGTGGATACCGCCCACCTTGTTGCAAACTTCCCAACTTGTCTCGAAAAGAAACGCAGGTTTAATTAAATCACTCATTTACTTCAAATTAAACAAGGATTATTCAGTTTTCGATTTTTTCGATTTAAGTTTCTTGATTTCAGCCTTCTGCTCAATCACCATATCCTGCAGTTTCTCAACGTCGCGGCAGGTTCTGATTTCAGAGTCAGGCAGAGCCTTGTTCACACGCAACGTAAAGTCAGTCAGCACGTTCATATAGTTGATGAACGCGTCGTACGGTGTCTTGTAGGGGTTGAAATATGCGTGAACCTCGCCGTCGCTGAACCATTTTGTCGACATATAGTAGAAATGGTCGCTCGTCTGCAGATACTCCCAGTCCTGAAGAACCTGCGAGTCTTTCACCAGCGCAATCTTGTCGGTCAGGGCGTAGAGTTTGCTGAACGCCTCGTTCTGCATATTGTTACCCAGCCAGGCGGTGATGTCGCGCTCCTCGTCGGCCCACGAAATCGGGTAAGGAACATTGATGGCGGCCACCGGCTGCACGTTCTTGATTATCGACGACGGTGTTGCAAAGCGGAAATCGGTCTGATTCAGAATTGCGTCAGGCAGATGCTCAAGGAATTGGAAGATGCCTGTCTCCTTCTCCTGATGCTCGCCAAACGTCTCGTAATCCATAAACAGATTCACAACTTCCTCCTTGTCAGGAATTTCGTTCAGTTTTGCGGCATAAGAGTCAGCAGTCCAATGCTTTGCGCAGAAGCGGAACGAGATGTCGTCGCTCAACGTATAGTTGCGAAGCAGCAACTTCAACTGCGGCTCTTTAGCGTTGTAGTACAAGAAGTTAGGCGATTTCCAGCCCAAGATATGTTTTGCTCCCTCTGTGAGCATTCCCTTGTAACCCATTTTGTAAACGGCTGCACCAACCTCGTCAGAGTAAATCAACTCTGTGTTGCGGAACACTTTCGGCTTCTGACCGAACAGTTTCTCAATCTTTGCCGAGTGCTCCTTAACCTGCTTCTTCATAACGTCAAGGTTGGCCTGCGAAGCCAGCGAGTGCGAGTAAGTTTCGGCAAGGAACTCAACCTGACCGGTTTTAGCCAGGCGTTGGAAACTCTCAATCACCTCCGGTGCATACAACTCAAATTGGTCGAGCGCGATGCCTGTGATTGAGAAAGTAACCTTAAAGTTGCGTCCGTGCTTCTCTATCAGTTTGAGCAGCAATTCGTTAGTTGGCAGATAGCAGTTGCGTGCCACCTTTTGCAGAATCGACTCATTAAGATAGTCGTCATAGTAATAATGGTCGCTGCCGATATCGAAGAACGAGTATTTGCGGAAGCGGAATGGTTGATGAACCTGAAAATAAAGACATAAATGCTTCATAGTTCCAAATTTTATAAGGTTACTTATTTAATACTGATTTATAGATATTGTAAACGTGCTTTGCCGATTCCTCCCAGCGCAGGCTGTTGGCCTCTTTCAAGCCGTTTTCGCCGATTGTTTTCGCAAGCGACGGATAGTTGAGCAGCGCGTAAATTGCGTTTGCCATTTTGTCGATGTCCCAGAAGTCAATCTTGATGGCGTGTTTCAGAATCTCGCTCACACCCGACTGCTTCGAAATGATTACAGGCACGCCCGATTGCATAGCCTCAAGTGGCGAGATACCGAAAGGCTCTGATACTGAAGGCATTATGTAAACGTCGCTGTAGTTGAACATACGGAACACAGCGTCGCCGCGAAGGAAGCCTGTGAAGTGGAACTTGTCCATAATTCCCAGACTTGCAGCACGTTCAATCATCTTGTTCATCATATCGCCGCTGCCGGCCATCACAAAGCGCACGTTGTCCATCTTCTTGAGAACCTTGTAGGCGGCCTCAATAAAGAATTCAGGACCCTTCTGCATTGTGATACGGCCAAGGAACGTCACAACCTTCTCGTCGAAACCTTTCTTCTGACGGTCGACTGCCTTCAGGTTAGGCTCAACGGCGTTGTAAACGGTCTCAACCTTGTCAGGCGACTGACCATATTTGTTGATAACGATATCGCGGGTCAGGTTGCTCACGGTGATTGCCTTGTCGGCTGCGTCGAGACCGGCCTTTTCGATATTGTAGACTGCCGGATTCACGCTGCCGCCGCTACGGTCGAAATCGGTGGCGTGAACGTGCACAACAAGCGGTTTGCCCGATACGCGTTTGGCCGCCATTCCAGCCGGGTAAGCCAGCCAGTCGTGTGCGTGGATAATGTCGAAATCGTACATTGTGGCAATCTGCTCCGCAATCAGGCTGTAATAGTAGATTTCGGTGAACAGATTGTCGCCGTATTTTCCGGTGAACGGAATACAGCCCGACTCTCCCACTTCAACAATGTGCTTGCCACTGTACCGACGGTCGTTCTTCAGCGAGTAGAATTCTTCGGGCGTTGAGTACGGAACCAGATTCGAACCTACCTCAATGTACTGAAGATTCTTGATTTGACCCGAGAAACTCTCCGATTTTGTGAATCGCAATGGTATGTTTCCCGCACCCACAAGTTTGATAGCCTCTTGATCCTCATCGCCGTAAGCCTTTGGCACAACGAAAGTTACCTCAAGGTCCTCAATCTTCGACATTCCTTTAGTCAGGCCGTAGCAAGCGGTGCCCAAACCTCCGGATATGTGCGGCGGAAACTCCCACCCAAACATTAAGACTTTCATTATCAGTTATTTTTATTGTTCTTTATTTCTTTTTCGTTGCCGCTTTGGCCGGTTTCTTTGCCGCTGCTTTTGGTGCCGCCTTTTTCGGCTCCGCTTTCTTCACTTCCTTCTTTGCTGCAGCCTTTTTCGGTTCTGCCTTCTTCACTTCTTTCTTTGCAGCGGCTTTCTTCGGCTCTGCCTTCTTCACTTCCTTCTTTGCTGCGGCTTTCTTCGGTTCAGCCTTCTTCACTTCTTTCGTTGCAGTAGCCTTCTTCGGTTCTGCTTTCTTCACTTCCTTCTTTGCAGTGGCTTTCTTCGGCTCTGCCTTCTTCACTTCCTTCTTTGCTTCTGCCTTTTTCGGTTCTTTCTTGTCGGCTTTTGCGGTGGCTTTCACCGATTTCTTCACGGCTTTGGCCTCAACCTCTGTCTCGCCAGCAAAAGATTTCGACAGTCTAGTCATATAAAGCAATGCTGCAAAACTCAATGCGAACGAAATGGCACCCTTTCCGTGATACGGTGGGTCGCCGTGGTACATCTCCGACAAGCAACTGATACCGGCAGTTCTCATTTCAGGCTCGAAGGTCTCAAGGAACTTGTTGACCGACGATTCAACCATACGCGGTTGGATTTTCGCCAAAGCGTCGATATATGCAGCGTAAAGCCACGGCCAAACCGAGCCGTTGAAGGCTGCGTTCTCACGCTGTTCTTCGGTGCCACGGTAGTGCGATACATAGCGCGGATCATCGGGTGAAAGCGAACGGATACCGTAAGCGGTCATCAGTTGCTCCTCAACCACACGCAACACGGCTTTGATTTGGTGCTTGTCGAGCATTGTATAGTCAACTGCGCAAGCCAGCAATTGGTTCGGACGAACTTGCGTGTTTGCATAGTCATAAGTAACATAGTCAGCCAGATAGCCGCGCTCATCGTTCCAGAATGTGGCAACGAAACTATTTTTCAGTTTTTCGGCCAACTCAACCCATTTCTTACCAAAGGTCTTGTCGCCTTTGCTCTTCTCGAGAACGTACATTATTGCGTTGTACCACAATGCGTTAGTCTCGACAGCATAACCGTTGCGCGGCAGAACCGGACGGCCGTGAATGGTTGAGTTCATCCAAGTGTTGGCCACAGCATCCGAAGTGTTGTAAACCATTCCGTTCTCGTCGATACGGAAACTGATTTTGTGCTCCAAATAGCTGTTCATCACCTTTTTAACGTCTTTTCCGTATTCCTTCCAGACGTCATATTGCGGATATTGCTTGTCGATTTGCTGAATGCACCAAACAAGCCACATCGGAACGTCGGAACGGCAGTCGGCATAATCGTCAAGATTGGTGCTTCCGCTTGTCAAGGTGTTGATTATCTGACTAATGAGCGTTGAGAGAACGCTCTTGTAAATCATCGGGGTCTCGTTCTTGTAGAGCAGGTTCGGCAGGGCGATAAGCGCGTCGCGTGTGCGAGCCGGATACCACGGGAAACCAGCCAGAATGCGGGTTTCCTTGCCCTCGTTCAGGAACAACTGCGCTGCACCGTTTATCAGGCAGTTCTCGAAACTGTTGCGCGGTGTGCGGTCGCTAACCTCGTCGTCGAATTTCTTCTTCAGCGTGTTAGGCTTAATCTCGCTCAATCCGGCCGAAACAATAATGCTCTCGCCCTTCTTGATTGGCGCCTCGAAATATCCGGGCACGAACAAATCCTCTTTGAAATCGTAGCCACGCTTCTGCTCCAGAATGTACTCAATGTTGTAGTACCAGTCGGGTGCCGAAACAAACTCGCACTTCTTCGAAGTTTGGATATAAAGGTCGGGATAGCCCTGATACATACACGACGAAATGCCGTTGTCAACCATCTTCACCTTGGTGTTGGCATCAAGGTTGGCCTTGCTCAAAGCGTGAATGTTGCGGAAAGCAAGGAACGGTTTGAAGCGGATTTTAGTCTCGCTGTGAGCGTCGAGCAGAGTGTAGCGGACAAGGATTCGCGGCTCACTCTTGACAAGGATTTTCTCTTTTTTCAGAACAACGCCGCCAACACCGTAAATGAGTGTCGGTATCGGGTTGGTATAGAATTCGGTAACATACTTGTGACCTTTCGGCTCATAGTTGTCACCCTCATATTTATGCAAAGCCAGATTGAACTCGCGTTCGTGCTGAATAATAGTCTCGTCGAGCGAAGAAAGCAACACGTGGCGGCCACCATCGACCTGCGGCAGCGGGCACACCAACATTCCGTGATACTTACGGTTGTTGCAGCCAATCAGGGTTGTAAGCGAGTACGCACCCGCACGGTTGGTCCGCAACACTTCTTTGGTCAAGGAATTCTCAAGATTTACAAGTTCTGTTTTGTCAAACTCTAAATATCCCATCGTTTTATTTTTTATAGAATTACAATTATTTCGTTGAATCTCGTTTCTAACACTTTAAAGAATTAAGTTTTTACCTTAAAAGTATTACACACTTTTCCCAGAAAAGTTGCGCAAAGTTACGTATTTATTTGCTAAAGCGGTTACAGAAAATCAATTTTCGGAAACTGATAATTGTCAGTTGCAAAACCGCCCCAATAGTATAGTTTAACGTTTGCACAAGGCATGCGTAGATTACGTAATGTGTTTTGCACGGTGGCGCATATAAAAGCAAAGGGGTGAATATTTCTTCACCCCAAGCAATTTTTTATTCATTTTTTGTAGAGACGCAATGCATTGCGTCTCTACATGATATCATTCATTAATCATCACCCGTTTTGCCACGTTCCCTACCCTTACAATGTAAAGGCCGGGGGTGTTGGCGGGGATTTCCGTACGGACGCGATTAATCGCGTCCCTACAAATCATTCTGCCCATTGCATCATAAACGCGGATTTCTGTGGTGGCGTTCTCAACCACAATTATATTGTTGCTTGTGTAGATGCTGACGGCGTTGGCGGTCGATTCGGCAACGGCGGTGCCTTTTTCGGGTGTTGTGGCAATCTTGGTGCCGGCAGCCGTGCGGGTGTCGGTTGTGCCGCAGCCGTGCTCACACAATGCCGTCTCTGTGCCATCGGCTTCGGTGGTGGCGTTGTTGTCGAACTTGTAGGTTTTGAAATCGTGCCCTAAAGCAGGTATTTCTGCTTGTGCCACCAAAACCGCATTGCAAACTTCACAGTGCTTGCCTTCGGTTTTGCCTGCTGCGGTGCAGGTTGCCGCCACAGCGGCATCAACTACTTCTTTGTGGCCGGTGGCGGCAATCTCTTCAGTTGTCTGCTGTGTTGCAAAATCTTCATCCGCAAACTCTGCGGTGAAAGTTTTTGTGCCCACAGCTTCGCAAGTAGCTGCTACAGTTACCGCTGAAGTTGCATCAGCAGTCTCTGTAACAACGTGCTCATTATCATTTGCACAAACTTTTGTGGCAGTGCAGGTTGAGTTGCCTTCACCCCACTCGTATGTTGGTGTGCTGTAGTTATGGCCTAAAGCTGCAGCCGCTTCTTCTTGTGCGACAAATACTCTACCGCAATTAGCACAATGTACACCTTCGGTTAAGCCTGTTTCTGTGCAGGTTGGTGGAACAGCCTGGTCTGTTACTTTATTATGTCCTTTATATACACTAAATCCACCAAAAGAATCTGAACTATAATTTTCCGGAACACATACTTTAACTAAACTACTAACATTTTTAAAAGCATCCGTTCCTATAGTGGGTTCGCTTGTTCCATCGAAGGCTATAGCATTCAAGTTTCCGCAACCAGAGAACGCATATCTATTAATGCTTGTAACTGAATTAGGGATGGTTACCGTAGTCAAGCTGTTGCAATCAGCGAACGCATATTCGTTAATATATTTAACCGAATTTGGAATGGTTACCGAAATAAGGCCGCTGCAACCAGAGAACGCATAGCCGCCAATGGTGGTAATGGAATTTGGAATGGTAATAGAAGTCAGGCATCTGCAACCAGAGAACGCATAGCCGCCAATGCTTGTAACAGAATTTGGAATGGTAACCAAAGTAAGACCGCTGCAACCATTAAACGCATAGGAACCAATTCTTGTAACCGAATTAGGGATGGAAACCGAAGTCAGACCGATGCAACTCTGGAACGCATAGTCGCCAATATTTGTAACCGAATTAGGGATGGAAACCGAAATCAGACCGCTGCAACCATTGAACGCATAGCCACCAATGCTTGTAACAGAATTAGGAATGTTATAAGAAGACATTGTTTTGCCTGCAGGATAACATATTAGTGTTGTTTTATTATAGTTGAATAAAACCCCGTCTTCTGAAGAGTAATATGTATTTTCGTTTTCCACATTTATGTTTGTCAGGCTGTTGCATTTTTCGAACGCGTAGTCGCCGATGCTTGTGACAGAATTGCCAATGATAACCATAGTCAGGCCGCTGCAACCAGAGAACGTAGAGTTGCCTATACTTGTGACAGAATTAGGAATTGTAACTGAAGACAGGCCGCTGCACCCCTTGAATGCAGAGCTGCCAATGCTTTTAACCGATTCAGGAATATTAACATCTCCGCCAACTCCTATATATGCTGTAAGTCTAGTCTTTGCAACATCGATGTATACAAAATCTTCATCAATTATTCCGTTGACAGTTAATGCTCCCCAGGGGTTTCCTCTAGCTCGTCCTGAATATATTATGTTTTTTACATTAAAAAACGATAAACGACCAATCCTTATAACCGAATTGGGAATGGTTACCGAAGTTAGACCGATGCAACCATGGAACGCATAATCACCGATGCTTGTAACTGAATTGGGAATCGTTACCGAAGTTAGACCGGTGCAATCATCGAACGCATTGCTGCCAATGCTTGTAACCGAATTAGGAATGGAAACCGAAGTCAGGCCGCTGCAACCAGAGAATGCGTAGTTACCGATGCTTGTAACTGATTCGGGAATAGCTAAGTTCGTAACATTTTCTCCATTAATGAATAGGTTATGAGCATAGTATAAAGGATTTGCAACTTCACTGCTAAAAGTTATTCTGCACAAACTTTCAACGCTAGCAAAGTCGGCTTTTGTTAGTCCCGTGCAACCTGCGAACGCAGAGTTGCCAATGCTAGTAACCGAATTAGGAATGGTAACCGAAGTCAGTCCGCTGCAACCTTCGAACGCATAGTAGCCAATGCTAGTAACCGAATTAGGGATGGTTACCGAAGTCAGTCCGCTGCAACCAAAGAATGCGTAGTTGTTAATGCTTGTAATAGATTCGGGAATGGTAACCGAAGTCAGTCCGCTGCAACCTTCGAATGCAGAGTAGCCAATGGTTGTAACGGTATTAGGAATGGTAACCGAAGTCAGGCCGCTGCAACCAAAGAATGCGTAGTTGTTAATGCTTGTAATAGATTCGGGAATTGCTAAGCTCGTAACAATTTCTCCATTAATGTATAGATTGTGGGCATAGGATAAGGGGTTTGCATTATAGCCGCCAAAAGATATTCTGCACAAACTTTCTATGCTTGCAAATTCGGCTTTCGCCAATTTTTTACAGTTTTCGAATGCTCGTTCACCTATACTTTTAACAGAATTAGGAATTGTTATAGATGATAATTCTGTGCAACCTAAAAATGCATAACTACTAATTCTTGTTACAGAATTAGGAATAGATAATGTAGTTAAGCCGTTACAACCACGAAATGCTTCATAACCAATACTAATTACAGAGTTGGAAATATTAATTTCTGTAAGATTTCTACAAAGATTGAATGCAAAATCGTCGATGCTTGTTACAGAATTAGGTGTGGTATAGTTTCCGGACTTGCCTGCAGGATAGCATATCAATTTTGTTTTATTATAGTTAAATAAGACACCATCTTCCGATGTGAATTCTAAATTACCGCTATCAACATTTATATTTGTCAAGTTGCTGCACTCATCGAACGCTGTCGCATCAACACTTGTAACACCATTGCCAAGGGATACTGTCGCTAACTTTTCGCAATACCTAAAAGCATATTGACCAATGTTTTTTACAGAATTTGAAATTTTTACCGATGTTATTTCACTGCACCCCATAAATGCATAGTTTGAAATAGTTGTTACAGTATTTGGAATAATCAATTCTGTAATTTCCACTCCATCAATGAATAAATGATGAGTTATATATAATGGGTTACCCCATACTGGAAATTCTATTCCACATATGCTTTCTATGCTAGCAAATTCGACTTTCGCCAGACTATTGCAATTATTAAACGCAGACTCTCCAATCTTTTTAATAGAGTTAGGGATAGTTATCGAAGTAAGTTCGCTGCAACTGCTGAACGCATTGCCGCCAATGCTTGTAACTGTATATTCCACACTATTGTCGGGATTGGTTACTTTGTCCGGGATATCGAGAGCACCGGTAGGCTTTGTTGAGCCTTGGGTAACTGAAACATTGGTTGTGCCTTCAATAACAGTGTATTTCAGGTTACCAACTTCAAAAGTTGTTTGTGCCCATGCCTGTGTGGCAAGCATTGCAGCGAAGCATAATACTAAAATGCGTTTCATAGAAATTATATTTAATTCATTATTAATTATTTATCATCACTCGTTTTGCCACATTCCCTACCCTTACAATGTAAACGCCGGCGGTGTTGATGCGGATTTCCGTAGAGACGTCACAATGTGGCGTCTCTACAATCAAACGTCCCATTGCATCATAAATGCGGATTTCTGCGGTGGCGTTTTCAACCACAATTATATTATTCTGTGTATAGATGCTAACGGCGTTGGCAGCAGACTCGGCGACGGCGGTGCCTTTCTCGGGTGTTGTGGCAATCTTAGTGCCGGCGGCAGTACGTGTGTCGGTTGTGCCGCAACCGTGCTCACACAGTGCCGTCTCGGTGCCATCGGCTTCGGTGGTGGCGTTGTTGTCGAATGTGTAGGTTTTGAAATCATGCCCTAAAGCAGGAATATCTTCTTGTGCCACCAAAACAGCATTACAAACTTCACAGTGCTTGCCTTCGGTTTTGCCAGCTGCAGTACAGGTTGCTGCCACAGCGGCATCCACAACTTCTTTGTGGCCGGTGGCGGCAATTTCTTCCTGTGCAACAAGTTCCGCATAGCAAACCGAACAATGCTTGCCTTCAGTTTTGCCTGCTGCGGTGCAAGTTGCTGCCACAGCGGCATCCACTGCTTCTTTGTGGCCTGTGGCGGGGATTTCTATTGGCTTACGGCTTATCTCGCTTTCACAAACTGTGCAGTAAACCACTGAATCTACTGAACCTGCCACAGTGCAGGTTGGCGCAACGTTGTTCTCTGCAACGGCTTCACCTGCGGTGTGGCCAGTGGCAGCGATATCTTCAGTTTTCTGCTGTGTAGCAAAACCTTCATCCGTAAACTCTGCCGTGAAGGTTCTTGTTCCAACGGCTTCACAAGTAGCGGCTACAGTTACAGATGAAGTTGCATCAACTGTCTCTGTAACAACATGTTCATTATCATTAGCACAAACTTTTGTAGCAGTGCATGTTGAGTTGCCTTCACCCCACTCGTATGTTGGTGTGCCGTAGTTGTGGCCTAAAGCAGGAATTTCTTCTTGAGCCACTAAAATCGCACCGCATTCGGAGCAACGTTTACCTTCGGTTAAGCCTGTTTCTGTGCAAGTTGCTGCAACATATGCAGCGTCAATCTCTTCTACGTGTGCTTCAAATGTTGCAGTATAAGTTTTACTCTCTGTTGCTGTGAAAGATCTAACATTATCAGTGCTGTTGTCTTCCCATATTACATGGCAACCTTCGTTTGGCGTGGCAGTCATGGTTACTTGTGCATTGTTTAAGTACCACATTGAGCCGTCTGCTGCTTGAACCGTATAGCCTGCAGCAGTTGCTGAACCGTGCTCTGTATTATTAACATCCAAATTCAACACCTTACACCCCCATTTTATATAGTTTTCATTTCTATTTGTCCAACCTGACACCCAGTTTTCCGGTTTTGATTCCGCTTCACAATAAAAAGTTGCATTGCTGCATTGTATAAACGCGTCATGGCTAATGTCTGTAACTGAATTAGGAATAGTCACAAAAGTCAGGTTGCTGCAATCAGAGAACGTAAAGTTGCCAATGCTTGTAACCGAATTAGGAATGGTTACTGAAGTTAGACTGCCACATTCATAAAATGCATAGTCGCCAATGCTTGTTACCGAATTAGGGATGGTTACTGAAGTTAGACTGCTGCATCAATCGAATGCAAATTCACCTATGCTTCTAACCAAATTAGGAATAGTTATTGAAGTCAGTCTGCCGCAACCAGAGAACGAACCACCAGCAATGACTTTACAATTGTTATTAATTTCACATATTGTTATGGATTCATTGTTTGCTTTTATCAACGCGTGATATGGATTATTAGCATTGCCTAGGTATAATGCATTATCGTATTTATTAAATGTTAATAAATCGCAACCTTCGAATGCATTTCCACCAATACTTGTAACAGAATTAGGAATTGTTATTGATGTAAGGTTTTCACACAAATAGAACGCTAATTCTCCAATGTTTGTAACTCCATCAGGAATGGTTATCAATGTAAGGTTGCGACACCAATTAAATGCAGAATTACCGATAGTTTTAACATTTTCTGAAATAGTTACCGATGTAAGATTACAGCAATCGAATGCTTGTTCACCAATATTAGTTACAGAATTAGGAACGGTATACGCACCGGTTCTGCTTGCCGGACAACATATCAATATTGTTTTATCCTTGTTGAACAAGACGCCGTCTTCTGATGCAAAATTTGTATTGTCGTTCTCAACATTTATTTCTGTCAACGAAAAGCACAATGCAAATGTCTCACTTCCAATGCTATTGACAGAACTTGGAATTGTTATTGATGTCAGACCACTTCTATAGAATGCATGATTGCCAATGCTGGTAACAGAATTGGGAATGTTAAATGATGAGAGATTGTCACATCTTTCAAATGTGCCATTAGGAATACTTGTGATTCCATCGGGAAATGTTACCGAAGTCAATCCTCCGCAATAACTAAACACCCCTTTACCAAGATTAGTAACAGAATTAGGAATGATTACGGTGGTCAAATTATTGCAATAAGAAAACGCACTTCTGCCGATGCTAACAACACCATTGGGAATGGTTACAGATACTTTAAAACACCCCCGGAATGCATCTTCCCCAATGCTTGTGACACCAACAGGGAGGTTTACGGATGCCAATTCACCGCAACTTGCGAATGCACCATCTCCTATACTTGTAGTGCCATCTGGAATGGTTACTGATGTCAATTCTTGGCAACAAAAAAATGCACGATATGGAATAAAACTGCCGCCAGTTAATGTCACTGCTCTTAGCGATGATGGAATATAATATTCAATTTCCGTTGGGCTATTTGTGTCGTAATTATAATAATATTGCGTTGTTTTCGTACCACCATCATAACTTTCTGTGCCAAATATATAGCCAAATGGATATTGGTAATTATCAGTTGGTTCGTGAGGCTTGTCACCTACAAAGGGCAATGATATTGACTCCAACGATGAACAACCGCTAAATGCACCTTCACCAATACTTGTAACCGATTTTGGAATGGTTACCGAAGTAAGGCCGCTGCAGTCCTTGAACGCATATTCACTAATGCATGTAACTGTATATGTTATTATATTCCTCCTTACTGTTTTAGGAATTTCTAAATCACATGTTGGTTCAGTTGAGCCTTTGGCAACTGAAACATAATGTTTTGTTTCATTTGTTACTGTGTATTTCAAACCATCAATTTCAAAAGTTGTTTGTGCCCATGCCTGTATGGCAAGCATTGCTGCGAAACATAAAACCAAAATGCGTTTCATATTAAAATTATTTTGTTGAATATTAATGTTTTATTAATTGCTCATGATAAAAGACGTGCCAGGGCGCGTTTCTACAATGTGTACGTTATTTTTTTCAAAATCTTTCAAAGGTAGAAATGTTTGGCGAATTTGAAAATCCTTTTTTGTGCAACAACAAAAAAAGGCTACCCTCGTAAGGGCAGCCCTTTAATGCGCTAAGACGCATTTTATGTGAAAACAAAATTTACAGTCCCAGTTTGAACACCACAATGTCGGAATCGGCGTAGGTGGCACTTACCCAAACCGAGTTGTCGGCGGCAGATGCGGCTAAGCCGTTGAATGCCACCTGCTTCGAACCATCGAAAATTTTTGTGAAGACCACTTTGCCGCTGGCGTCAATCTTAACAAGAACCATAGCGTTGCCGAATGTTCCGCCGCTCACAACAGAGCCGTCGGGCATGGTGCAACTTTGAGTGAAACTGCCGTCGGCTGGCAATGCGAAACCAGTTTCCCAGAGTTTCTTGCCGGCGCCGTCGAAACCAATGGCACAGCCCTGCCCGCCTTTGATTCCGGTGTATACAGTCTTTCCGTTGGCGATTGCGGCAGCCGAAAGTTTGGTACCTTCATCGGCCATTGCATCCCACTTGATGTAGCCAAGTTCATCAATCTGCATCACCCAACTGCCGTTGAAGGCAATGCTGCACACGTGGCCGTCCGATGCAAGCGATGTAACCTTGTTGCCCGGCGCATAGGTGCGCGTCCAGAGTTTGCGGCCCTGAGCGTTGAGTTTGGTGATGAGCGGTGTCGGCAGAGCAGTGTCAGATGCTTGCAGATAACCACCAAGCAGCGAGCGACCGTCTTCGTATACAACCATCGACAGCACTTCGTTGCCTTCAAATTTGGCGTTGCATACATTCTTGCCTTGCGCATTCATCTTGAAGAACCACGACTGGCCAGGCACATTGTTTTTGATGGCGTTGGTGAGTCCGGCAGCAAACAGAGCGCCTGCTTTGTCAATGTAGGCGGCGTTCACACGGTCGTCAAAATCGTTGCCAAGAATATCGTTCTTAATCATCTTGCCTGTGGCATCGAGTTTAATCATCCACACATCGTCCATATCATCGTTGAGCGATGGTGTGTTTGCAATGACCAGCAGAGAGCCGTCAGTGTAGGTTGCAATTGCGCCACCATAGTCGCGTGCCTGCTTGTTGTCGAACCCGCGGATTACCTTGTAGTTTTCCATCGGCAGGTCGGCAGCAATGGACTGTCCTAAAGCGGCCGACTTAAGGTTGAAGATATCGATAAACATCTCACCTTCAGGATATTGCGACACGAATTTGTTATATGCTTCGATGCTGTTGACCGATTTTGCCCACTCAAACAGCAGTTGGCGCTTCATTACCTTGGCATCGGGCATTTTGGGCGAGTTCGGATACTGTTCCATAAACTGCTCGATGGCTTCGAGAGTGTGCTTTTTGGCGGCTTCGTCGAACGCCAGAATGCCCAATTTCTTCTTGGCTTCTTCATATTGAACCGCATCGGGATAATTATCGACAAAGTTCTTATAAGCCGCAAACGTATTGGCTTCCTGTGTCTGTTTGTAAGCCAGTTCGTTACGCTCGTCGGTGGCAATTTTCACTTGTGCTGCGTCGGGGTACTTGTTCAGGAAATAGTTGAATGCGTCAACCGAACCGGCATTCTCAGCCTTGCGGAACTCAATGTAGTTGCGGATGTGAACCACATTGGCATAGTACTTCGAGTCGGGGAACTCTTCAAGGAATTTCTCAGCGTATTGCAGATTATTCTCTTCGCGGACAAACTTTATCAACTTCTCTTCCACTGCTTTACGCTCAATTTCCATATTCTTGTCGACTGGTTTTCCACGACGTTCAAGTTTCTGTGCTGTGAAATACGTGTCGAGCACTTTTTTGTCATCGGGCGTGAATGTCGACATTCCCGCATCGGCTTTCTTAAAATAGTGCCAACCGCGGAAATAGTCTTTCTGCGAGTAAGCGTCGTACGACAGGACAATGGCCATTCCCATGTTGGCCATGGCGTTGCTGGCGTCTTTTGCCAGAATCTTCTCAAGTGTGGCGCGCGCCTTGTTCATGTTGTTGTCGACATCGGGCTGACGGTCTTTAGCCTTCACACCGGCAACAATGTCTTCGAAAGCCTTGTCGGGCTTTTGTGCCAATGCCGGCAGAGCAACAGCCGCCGACAGTAATATTGCAAATATAAAACGCTTGTTCATAGTCGGTTAGATTACTTCTTTAAAACAAAAAATTCAACTCTGCGGTTATTGCTCTTACCCTGCTCAGTCAGGTTGGTGTCGATGGGGCGAGTTTTGCCGTAGCCCTTTGCTTGCAGCATATTCGGACTTATTCCCTTCGATACCAGATAGTTGACAACTGCTTGAGCACGTGCCTGACTCAGTTTCTGGTTCACTTCGTCGGAACCCACATTATCGGTGTGGCCGCTGATTTCTATCTGACTTACAGTGCCTTCGGCCAAGAATGCCGCTATCTTGTCGAGTTCGGCGTTCGACTGCGGCAGAAGCGTGCTTTTGCCTGTCTCGAAGAAGATGTTGTTCAGAATGAGCGCCGAGCCTTCTTCTATATTGCGCAAACCGTCGGTGAACGGGTCTTCGGGGATTTCCGGCTGAACAAAAACCACCTTGCCACTGTTGCGGCAGTTGTTTTTGTCTGTCACTTTATATGTATAAGTGCCGGCCGGCAGATTGGTAAGTTTCTGCCCTGTCGCGCCATTCGACCATTTGACATCGTATGGCGGTGTTCCGCCCGAAATACCCAGGCTAATGACACCATCGTCAACAATGCGCTGGATTTTACCCGTCACAGGGTCAAGACCGCCGGTGTAAATCGAATCAACAATCACAGTCTCAAGACCTTTAGGCACGCAAGCGCACACATCGCAGTCGGTTAGCGGACGGATTTCGAAATCGTCGAAGAAATAATATGCGTACTTCTTGCCTTTCTTGTTCTGCACGTCCTTGCCTGTGACTACGTAGTTGGTGTTCTCATAGTTCTTGAAATTGCCGACAGTAAAGAACATCTCATTGCCTGAAGCGGTGTAGAGCATGCAATAGTGCTTCCACTCTTCGGTGTTGTCAAGGAAAAGTCCCGACTCGTTGTTCAATTGTCCGTTGTAATTCAGATAGGTGGTGTTGGCGTTTTCAATCTTCTCTTGCGAGAAGTATATACTCAATTGGTCGACAGCGAACATTGAGCCATTGGCCAGTTTGTACCAGAACGACACGCAGTAAACCTGCCCTGACTTCATCGGGGTTTTCAGTTCGCCTTGAATGTACTCACGGTAATCGCGGTCAGAACCTGTCAGGATTGCGCCCATATAGCCTTTTCCGCTGTGCGGCTGGCTGTAGCCGGCAAAATTGTCGGGCACCTTTACATCGCCTGTGCTGCATTTGTTGAAATAGTCGGGCGTAGTGTACGACGGGTAGGTCCAGTGCGGAATCAGCCTGTGTGACTTGTCGTTGTAAATGTAGCCTTCAGGGCACTTCTCATACTGTTCGAAACTCGGATTGAACACCATATTGGTCTCATCTTCAACTTCTTGCGCGACCAGAAGTGCCGGACATGCGCACAAGATTCCGAGTAATTTGACAAATTTTTTGTTCATCGGTATTATCTTTTATTTCGATTCAAAAAAGTGGGCTCAAGATACATAAAAACGCATTGCAAATATCTTTTTTAGTGCACATAAAACTAACAATCCATGTCGGCGCAATGCGTGCAAAACAAAAGATTTCGGAAGGTTATGAACAAATCACGAATTATGACGCGGCTTGCCGCTTACGGCTTCACCATTGCCCGAGTGCGATTTTCGTTTACTTTTGCGGCCGCAATTTGAGAGAGATGATACAAACCGCCATACGTAACTATCTGTCGGCTACAGGACATACAGCGCTGAATATCAAGGCTGTTATGTTCGATATGGACGGCGTCATCTTCAACAGCATGCCCCTGCACGCCAAAGCGTGGGTTAAGGCTTTCGCCGAATGCGGGGTTCAATTCTCTGAGTATCAAGTCTATCTTAACGAAGGCCGCACTGGCGCGTCAACCATCGACGAAGAGTTTCAGAAAGCCTTTGGCCGTCACAGCACACCCGACGAGCAACGTGAAATCTACCGCATCAAGAGCGGATTTTTCCGTCAGATGCCCGCCCCCGAACTCATCAGCAACATTACCGATGTGGTTGACTATCTGGCCGAAAACAATATTGCAAGAACCATTGTCACCGGCTCTGGCGAGAGCACTACTCTCGAGCGTGTTGAGAGCCTTTTCAACGGCCGGTTCAGCCGCGAACTGATGGTTACCGCTCTCGATGTGACGCACGGCAAGCCTTACCCTGAACCGTACCTGATGGGGTTGCAAAAACTCGGCGTGGCCCCCAACGAAGCACTGGTGGTTGAGAATGCACCGCTAGGCATTATGGCAGGTGTGGCTGCAGGCGTGTTCACTGTTGGCGTCAACACAGGAATTCTCGCCAAATCGGACCTTACGGCAGCCGGTGCCAACATTGTGTTCGACAATATGTTACAACTGCTTGATGCACTGCCGTTGCTGACAAAAAACTGAATCGGCGCAAAAATCTCACCGAAAAATTGGAATACAATCAAACGCATAGTTATTTTTGAACTATTGATTGGTAACAATTTTTATCACACAAAACAATCTAAGCAAAAGAACTATGAAATTCTTGAAACAAAGCCTTTTAGCAATTGCCACGTTTGTGGTTTGCTCGGCTACCGCGCAGATTCAAAACCCTGTAAAATGGGATATCAGCAGCCAAAAGACAGGCGAAAACGAGTATCAAATCAACTTCAAAGCCAAGATTGACGCAGGCTGGCACATCTTTGCGCAGTATCTGCCCAAAGGCAACTACTCGTTGCCGACAAGTTTCTCGTTTGAGCAACTGACTGATGTTGAGCGCGTTGACACTGTGCGCGAATTGTCGAAAGTGACTGAAGAGAAAGATGAGATAGCAGGCGCCGTCGTGCGCTATTTCTGCAACGAAGCCATTTTTGCGCAAACTGTAAAAGTGATTGGCCCTGCCCCCACAGTGAGTGGCAAAATTGAGTATCAGACTTGTTCCGACGAGATGTGCGTAATGGGCGACAAAGAGTTCAGCCTGTCGATTCTGGACGGCGGACAAAGTTCTGTTCCTGCCCCTGCCGAGCCATCGGACGGTGCAAAATTAACTGAAAGTGAGCCCGTTGTGCACACCGCCAACTCAAACTCAATCTGGAAGGTGATTCTCGAGGCCATTCTTTGGGGCTTTGCCGCGTTGCTCACGCCGTGCGTCTTCCCCATGGTTCCGATGACCGTGTCGTTCTTTCTGAAAAACGAACAGAACAAAGGCCGCTCGCGCACAATGGCGTCGGCATTCGGACTTGCAATTGTGGCGCTCTACACCATTCCAATCGCAATAATTATTGTTGCCACATATCTGATTGGCGGACAATCGGTTACCGCCGATATTTTTAACTGGCTGTCGACACATTGGTTGCCTAACGTGCTGTTTTTCATCATTTTTATGGTGTTTGCCGCATCGTTTCTGGGCGCGTTCGAGATTGTTCTGCCAAGCTCGCTAATCAACAAAGCCGACTCAAAATCGAACCGTGGCGGACTGGTTGGCGTGCTTTTTATGGCGCTGACGCTGGTTCTGGTGTCATTCTCGTGCACCGGTCCCATAGTGGGCACAATCCTTGTCAAATCGACGCAAGGCGACATCTGGGAACCGATTGTCACAATGCTGGCCTTCTCGGCGGCTTTCGCGCTGCCGTTCACTCTGCTGGCGTTTTTTCCGTCGTGGCTCACAAAACTGCCCAAATCAGGCAGTTGGCTCAATACCGTGAAGGTTACGCTGGGCTTTATTGAGATTGCACTCGGCTTGAAATTCCTGAGCGTAGCCGACCAAACCTACCACTGGGGCATTCTGGACCGCGAAGTCTATCTTGCCATCTGGATTGCCGTTTTCGCCCTTTTGAGCCTGTTTTTGCTTGGAAAACTGCAGATTGGCGAAACACAAAACAACCCGCCGAAAGTGTTTCGGTTGCTGCTCGGACTGCTCACAACGGCGTTTACTATCTACCTGATTCCCGGAATGTGGGGCGCGCCACTGAAGGCCCTTTCGGGATATCTGCCGCCGCAAACCACCATCGATTTTGACCTTTCAGCGAAAGCCACTGTTGCCGCAGACGACTATGAATTATCATTATGCGAAACGCCCAAATATGCCGACCTACTGCATCTGCCGCACGGCCTACAAGGCTATTTCGATTATAACCAGGCACTTGAATGCGCCAAAGAGCAAGACAAACCGCTGTTTATCGACTTTACCGGTCACGGATGTGTTAACTGCCGCGAGATGGAAGCCCGCGTCTGGGCCGATGCCGAAGTACTCGATCGGCTGCGCAACGACTACATTGTGGTGGCGCTCTATGTCGATGACAAGACCGTGTTGCCCGAAAGCGAATGGGTAACATCGGAATACGACGGGAAAGTGAAGAAAAGCATTGGCAAAGTGAACGCCGATTTTCAAATTAGCCGCTTTAAAATCAACGCCCAACCCTACTACTGCCTGCTCGACACCGACGGCAACCTGCTTGCCGACCCGATGGGTTACAACCTGAACGTCAGCGAGTTTGTTGAATTTCTGGACAAGGGAATCGAGAAATTCGACGAAAAGAAATAGATTTCAATTCTAGAATATTATTTGCTATATTTAGGGCTCGTTGGTGAAGGGCAATGAAGAGACTCTCTATTATAGCGATTTTGCTGAATCTGACCTTTTTGTGTCAGGCAGCCATTGTGTTGACTGATGCCAACGTTGACAAGCAACTCGACCTTTCGGAAAACATCTTCTACTATGAAGACCCAACAGGCGGAATGACATTCGAAACCGCCACATCGGAAAAATTCTTCCGCAACTACAACCAACTGCCCGGCAATGTGATAACCATCGGCGGCAACAAAAACGACACATGGGTGCTCTTCAGCGTGACTAACAACACCAAACGCCGGCAATCGTTCTTTTTAAGCCTGAAAAACCCAACGATTTACGAACTGGTCTTTCACTCAGTCAACGACTCAACATTCTTTAATACAGGCTTGAACTACCCATTCTCACAGCGCCCCAGCGACTCAAAGTTCTATAATTTTGTGGTGACAATAATGCCTTTGACCACAGCAACTTATTGCATAAAATTCTCGGCACAGCCCCACGTGGTGCAAATCCCAATAGAGATGAAACCCGGCAAGCAGTTCTTCGACGAAGGCACCTTCGACCAAACAATGAACGGACTGGTGTACGCGCTCGCCCTGCTGACCATTCTAGCAATGCTGTTGCTGTACATTTCAGAACATCAGAAAGTTTACGTCGCCAGTCTGAATCTGATGCTCTGCCTATTGTTTCTGCTGCTGCATTACGACCTTACTCTTTTCCGATATCTTGTTCCGAACTCACCATCGACCAACATTTTGTTTGGCAAATTGATGAAACCGCTGGCGATCACGGCGTTCATCTACTATCAGAAATACAATATGCCGCCGCGACCAATCAAAAAACTGCGTTACGATTTATCGAACATGATGATTTTGCTGGGTGCTATAACCACAATCATATCATTAGTATCGTTCGATTCCCTGTCAAGGGTAATAATGCTGAAGATATTGATCACACTCACATTTGCATATTTCTTCTATAGTGTGGCATCGAACTGGCAAAAACGCTCACCCGTATTCATCCTGCACGTTTTGATATCGGCCACAATTCTTATTTCGCTCATTTATAGGAATATTATCGACAAAGAACACGGCATGCTTGTCTATACCAACGAGCATTACGTGAAGATTGCACTGATGGCTTTGGCTGCACTATCGCTGCTTCATTTCGGACGGAAATTTGTCAAATCGCGTACCGAATATTACGAAATGAACCAGAATCTGGAAAAAAGCATTAGCAAGCGCACCGAACTGATTAACCAGCAGAACGAAGAGTTGAACTCACAACGTGAAGAACTGATTCAACAGAAAAACGCACTTCAAGACCAACGCGAAGAGTTGCGGGCACAAAAAGAACTGTTGCAACTGAAAAACAATGAGTTGAACAAAATATCGCAGGTGACAAATCTGTCGAACAACCGCATCTCGATATTCCAACCCAACGGCGAGATCGACTGGTTCAACGCCGCGTTTGGCAAACTCATCAACAAAACCCTTGAAGAATACAAGGCTGGACCGCATATCAACATTGTCGATGTCAGCGCAACCCCAGAGAGCCTGCAGGACGCACTCTCTACCTGCCTGAACCAGAAAGTGGTCGCTTCGTACGAGTCGGAAGAAAAATCTGACGACGACGAGAGCATCTGGATGCAGACAACCCTTACCCCTATTCTAGACGCTCAAGAGAATGTGACACTCATTATCGCTGTGGATGCCGACATCACCCAACTGAAACTGTACGAGAAGAAAGTCGAGCAACAGAAGGCTGAAGCCGAAAAGCAGCGCAACCTTGCCTTGCTGCAAAAAGACGAGATTGAAGCCAAGCAGAACGAGATTTTCGGCAGCATACGCTACGCAAAGCGCATACAGACAGCCATGATGCCAAAAATCAAGCAGATACAACGCGACTTCAGCGACAGTTTCGTGCTCTTCATGCCGAAAGACATTGTCAGCGGCGACTTCTACTGGTATCACCGCATCGACAACAAGTATTTTATTGCCGCTGTCGACTGCACCGGACATGGCGTTCCTGGCGCATTCCTTTCAATCATTGGAAGTTATCTGCTGAATTCGATTGTGATTCACAATGCCATATACCGCCCTGCCGACATTCTCAAGCACCTGAACCGGAAAATCAAAATATCGCTGAAAAGCGAAGGAATGCTTGATCAGAACAATGACGGAATGGACATTGCCGTTGCTGTCATCGACAAAGAGAATCACCTGATTGAATATGCCGGTGCCCTACGCCCGATGTACCTTTACAGTGGTAACGAGTTTGTTGAGTTGAAAGGCGACAAGATTCCTATTACGAGCAACATTTCGGGCACAGCGGTAAACAGCAACTACACTAACCACGAGCACACGTTCAAACCAGGCGACCAGTTCTACATCTTCTCTGACGGTATTATCGACCAGTTTGGCGGCGGCGATGGCAAGAAATACCTTACAAAACGATTCAAGGACCTGCTCGACGAAATCAAAGACCTGCCAATGAAAGAGCAGAAAAACCTGATTATAAAGGCTCACGACGAATGGCGCGGCCGCTACGACCAGGTTGATGACATTCTTGTAATCGGAATCCGCTACAACTCTCAGGACCTTTGATTACAAATCAAGTTTCAACTCACCCGTTTCGTAATCTTTGAATTTGGCTGACAGAGCGTTGAGCCATACCACCAGCGATGAGATGGCAGCAGCCGTTTCTTTCGACACCTGTGTGCCTTTCAGCCGCAGAATGGTGAAGCCATATACAGCGTTGAGCGCCAGATGCAAGTCGCTAAGCGTATCGGCTGACGGCTGTTTCTGACGCAGTTCGCCAATGATTGGCTCAACTTTTGCAAACTGCATCTGATAAGCCACTTCCTTTGGATTATTCATCAGGTAGAGATGAAAATCAAGCACTTCGTTGATTTTGTTAGCCAGCGATACCAGATGCCCGTGCGCTTGAATGCGCTCTTCTTCCATTTGGTCGGCAAGACCGAAATACCATTGGCTCACTTCGGCCTGAACAGCAGGCTCGTGCGAGTATCGTGGCATAACGGTTTGCTCAATCGTCTGCCGGTTAAGTCCGCAAGCCCTGATAATGTCTTCTATCTGAAACATATAGAGAAAATACTCGCAGATATTCTCTCTCTTTTTCTGATATGCTACGTACATAAGCGTGTTGTTTACTTCGTCACCTTCTCAAGCCACTTGACCATTCCGAACATTACGGCCATTGAGATGAAGCAGACAGCAAAGAACACAGCCCAGCATTGCCAGATAGGAATTTTATTATACATGAGCGGTCCAATCCAAAGGAATCCGTTGCCCACGGCCGTTGCGCCAAGCCAAAGTCCCTGGCACAGACCGAGCAGGTTTTTAGGTGCCACCTTCGACACGAAACTCAGGCCAAGCGGACTGATGAACAACTCGGCCACAGTCATGAAGAAATAATAAATTATCAGTATCACCGGACCCGATTTAAGTGTGCCGGCTGTTGCAGCATCAAGTTCACGGAATGCGGTTGCCGAAGGATAGCCTTTAGTTGCACAGAACACAGTCATAATGATATAAGCCAATCCGGCAATGCCCATACCGATGCCAATCTTACGCGGCGTCGAGAATGTACGCCCCCAGCGAGTGCCGAAAAGCCACATTATCGGGAATGTGAGCACAATGACAAAGAATGGATTGACGGCCTGCCAAATCTCTGGCGGAATGGCCGATGTGATGACAAAATCGCGTGCAAAGAGCGACATCGACGTGCCATTCTGATGGAACGACCACCAGAAGAACACTGCAATCACCAGCACTGCAAAAAGAGCATAGATGCGCTGGCGGATTTCGGTGGCCATTGCAGCCTTTTCTTCCGCTGTGTACTCAACACTTGCCTGAGCCGTACGTTTTGCCGGTGTAGGCAGTTGGCGTTTGGTTGTCACAAAAATGGTGAGCGAAATGAGCATTGCCACCACCGAAGCGATAAATGAATAGTGAACGCCGGTGTTGAACACATCGAGATAGTTGCGGCAGAACGCGCCCAAATCGGCAGGAACTGCAGCAGCCACTGCCGGAATCAGGTCGTTGAGTTTTGCAAGAGCATCAGGCGCCATAGCCGCACCAGCAGCAATATACTGATGGCAGAGTGCCGGAAGGTCGGCGTTGTAGGCCAAATCGTTGACACCCAACCACCAACCACGCAGAACAGGTGCTACAAACGGCGCAATCAGTCCGCCTACATTGATGAACATATAGAAAATCTGGAAACCAGGGTCACGGCGGCTTTTGGCAATAGCCAGCGCTTCTTCGCCCTGCTTGGCGGCTTCGGCTTCGAAATTGTCATACATCTGACCCACAATGGCCTGCAAGTTGCCCTTGAACAGACCGTTGCCGAAAGCAATCAGGAATAGTGCCACGCAAGTGAGCGGCAGAAGCCACCCAATGTTGCCAGCAGTGGCCAGAATAGGCACCGCCAGAATGACATAGCCCGTGGCCATAACCAACAAACCCGACTGGATGGTGGCCTTGTAGTTCTGAGTGCGGTCGGCAATAATGCCACCCACAAGGCTCAGAATGTAGATTCCCATATAAAACACTGAATAGATGGCTGTCGCCTTCTCTTCGGACAAACCGAATTTTGAGCAAAGAAACAGCACCAGAACGGCATTCATAATATAGTAGCCAAACCGCTCGCCCATATTACTCAAGGCTGCCGCCAAAAGCCCTTTTGGATGATTTTTGAACATTGATGTATTGTTTTATCAGGCAAATATAAAAACGTAAACGCAAACTGAAAACTTAAACCAGCCGACTTAAAAGCAAGTTTTCAACGATTCGTTTATTCATTGTGAAACCTATACGCCCCTAACCTATCAACTCTAACTGTTGATAAATTGCTGTCGGCAATCAACGTGCGCCGATTACCTTTGCCAAAAACAACAGATATGCCACAGATTGTTGAAAACGCTCGGCTTAAAGAATTGAATTCGTTTGGGTTAGATGTGACGACCAAACGACTTTGCATCTACCACTCACCCGACGACATACGTCAACTCATCAGCCAGATTGGTGCGTTGACCGACAAGCGGATTCTGATTCTCGGCGGCGGATGCAACATCTTGTTTGTCAATAATTTCGATGGCATTATAATCCATCCTGACAATTCGGGCATCAGCATTGAGAGCGAAACCGACGATTACTGCCTTGTGAAGGCTGGCGCGGGAACCGTGTGGGACACGCTTGTGGAATGGGCCGTTGAGCGCAATTTGGGCGGAATCGAGAATCTGTCGCTTATTCCGGGAACTGTTGGCGCATCACCTGTACAGAACATTGGTGCATACGGCCGTGAAGCCAAAGACGCTATTGAAAGTGTGAACATTGTCAGCCTGACCGATGGCTCAACCACCACTCTGACCAATGCCGAATGCCGTTTCGGCTATCGCGACAGCGCGTTCAAGCACGAGTTGAAAGACAAGTATCTGGTTGACTCTGTGGTATATCGACTATCGAAAAAGCCGCAGTTTGTGACTCATTACGGCAGTTTGAGCGGCGAGATTGAAAAACTGGGTGGACCATCGCTGCGTACTATCCGACAGGCAATTATCAACATTCGCAACAGCAAACTGCCCGACCCGAAAGTGCTGGGCAATGTGGGCAGTTTCTTCAAAAACCCGACGGTTGATGCTGTTGTGGCCGAAAAACTCTTGGCCAAGTTTCCGGACATGGTTACCTACCCTGCGGGCGAAGGCCGCGTGAAGGTTGCCGCCGGCTGGATGATTGACCGCTGCGGACTGAAAGGCTATACCAATGCGGCAAAAACGGCAGGTGTACACACACAGCAGGCGTTGGTGCTCGTCAATCTGGGCGGCGCCACTGGCCGCGACATCATTGATGTGGCTCACCACGTTCAAAACGCTGTGTTTGAAAATTTTGGTGTAAAAATAGAACCAGAAGCAATTGTTATTTAGACTACAGACAACGGACAATGGTCGTAATTCGTAATTCAAAATTCGTAATTAACTAACACCTACCCCCCAACACCTAACTTCCATGACTTTCACCATCATACTCGACTACATCGGAACTTTCGCTTTCGCGATAAGCGGAATCCGCATGGCGGCAGCGAAGAAATTCGACTGGTTTGGCGCCTACGTTGTCGGTTTGGTGACGGCTGTGGGCGGCGGCACCATCCGCGACCTTCTGCTCGGCGTCACACCTTTTTGGATGCTACAGCCTTCTTATCTGATTGTCACAGGTTTTGCACTTCTGCTGGTGATAATTCTCGGCAAGCAACTGGTTCGAATGAACACCACAATGTTCCTGTTCGATGCCATCGGGCTTGGTCTGTTCACTGTTGTGGGATTCGAGAAAAGCCTTGCAGCGGGATTTCCTATTTGGGTGAACATCATCATGGGCACGCTGACGGGCGCGGCGGGCGGCATTCTGCGCGACACGCTCATCAACGAAGTGCCGCTCATCTTCCGCAAAGACGTATACGCAACTGCCTGCATATTAGGCGGTTTCATCTTTTATATTTGCCAAAAAATTGGCATCGGCAATGCCATGTGCGAGATTTTGAGCGCATCGTCAGTGATTCTGATTCGCATCTGGGCCGTCCGCAAAAGTGCCAGTCTGCCGCTGATGAAAGACGACACCGCAGAAGAAGACGAAGCACTGAAAGGGCGAAGTTGATTCAATGCACTACGCCCGTTTTATTTAAACGTGAATTTCTTCAAATCATGCCGTTCAACCTTCTTTTCCAATTCTCTGACATTCAACCGAATGGGCTCGGCAATAAATTCAGGAACGTTGAATGAGTAGAACATCTCGTCGAAGTCGGCGGGCGAACGAAGCGGCAGACGGAAAGCCTTTGTTGCATTGCCGCAGGTGTCGATATGGGCAAAATACGGCTGCGTAAACAACCCGTTCTCGCGGCGGCTCGAAACCACCATCCATCGTCCGTTAGACGACCAACTATGATAACTGTCGACATCATTGCTGTTCAGGTTGTCGAGACGGCGGGTTGTGCCATCGGAAAGATTGAGCAGCCAAACGTCAGACTCGGGATGCCAGATTGAGAATTGCCCGTAATCGGAAAGCGTGTAGGCCACAAACCTGCCATCGGGCGACGGACGCGGAAACGAAACGCTTTTGCCGATGGATGAAGCGTTTACAATCGTATCTACCTGATTGCCCAACGTACCCAATTCGCTATCGAAAGCAATGCGGCAAAGGTCGTAATGCACGCTTTGGGGCGCGGTGTCCATATCAACGGCTTTTGCGCTGCAGAAATAGAGCCATTTGCCGTCGGGTGAAAAATAAGGGAACGTCTCAAATTTGTCTTTCGACATCAAAAGCGGCGAACTCGAGAGCGTATTTGTCTTGGTATCAAGCACAACCACATCCGACCAGCGGTCGATGACTTCGATGCGCTTAGGATTGGCGGCGTGGAAAATCTGTCGGGTTTCGTTCACCGAATAGGCAATATGGCGGCCGTCAGGGTGCCACGACGGATAAACGCAGTTGCCGCGAGTGCTGTCGGTTCGGGTGTTATAAACTTGCAACTGATTGTCCGTCAGAATTATTGTGCAGCCGTGCGAACCGCGGACGTGCAGGCTCATCTTGTCGGTTTTCCATTGGCAAAACGAGTGGCAGTTGACGCAGTTGTTCTGCAGCAAGTTGTTCTCAACAATCGTGCGTTGCTCGAAGTTTGAGAGATTGCGCTCATAGATGCCCATACTTGCAAATGTCTCGTAACCAGGCGCTATCAGCCTGTAAACCAATCCGTAATCGATACTGTCGGGGCTGACAAAAATATCAAAAGGTTTGTATTGCGTCCATTTGCCATTCTTTTTTATCGCTACTTTGTAAACGATTGATTTACCGATATTTTCGGCAAGCAGACGATGCCATTCGGCAATGTTGAAACTTGTGGCTTGTGCCGATTGCGAGTGAAGAACCGCTTTCCCGTCTGACGAACAAATAGTCACGTCGATTTTTTCGGCCTTGCCGTCAGCCATAATGTTAAGCGGGGCAATGTTTACAGGCACTGTCACCGACGCATAATCGGGCGTTACGGGCGGCAGCGCATCGGAAGTTGCCGAAAGGTCAACTCGTTCGTTGCACGCTGCACAAAACATTGACAATAAAACGATTATAATATTTATTCTCATTGCCATCATTCGTTAAACAGATAAAACCAATAGGTGTCGCCAAAACGTGCGGCCAGACGCGAATCGTGATGGTTGGCGTTGTAAATTTTGCCGAACTCGTAGAATTTGTCGAGCATCAGGCGGTCGGCCGTGCCGAAATCCTTCACCGCTTCGGGGTTCGTCATTCGCAGATGGAAAATGGCCGCTTCGCGGAACGCCCGCGGGAACGCAATGCCATAGAAACGCCCGCCATACTCGGCATATTGCATAAAGTGCTCTATATCTTTGTTTAACAGATAGAAAGTCATCAGATACTCGTAGGCCAACCGATTATTCTGGTTCATCGAGAATTTATCAAACAGCATTGCATCTTTCTCTCTTTCAGTGTAATAATAGTCGCTGGCATTCCGAAAACTTCTCAGTTGCGCCCATTCGGCATTTTCATCGGTGCGATTGCTGTCGATGGCGCGACGACATTTTTGTGCCCATTTGGCGTAAAACGTTGTGTTTTCGAGCATTGCAAGATACTTGCGAGCCAGCGGATAGTTCTTTTTGATGATGTTCGTCTCGGCAAGCCGCTTGACCGCACGAACGCTTTCCTGGTAGTCGGGGCTGGCTTTGGCGGCTTCAAAAGCAAAACGCTCGGCAAAATTGATGAATCCCAAATGGTAATAAATCTCGCTCAAAGCCATTGACACGTCGCTATCTGTCTCGAAATCAGGAATCAACCCCAATGAGCCAATCTGCTTGTAAGCGAACATCTTTTCGCCCAGCCGATTGGTTTTGGCCAGAGCCAGATTGATATACGACATTGTCAAGGCATCAATTTCTTGCTCATTGTCAGCAATTTCGACAGCCTTCTTCCAATTCTGCGTCCGCACATTATATTCAATGGCGCACTTGCGATTGGTATTGAAATCAACATTGCTAGCAAAAACTGCACTTACAACTGAAAACGCTAATATCCAGACGGTTACTGATGAAATAGAAAAATGACGAGAAGGCTTGTCAAACTTTTGCAAAAAGTTGCTGTTCAACAATTTGTCGATTATCGGTAGAAAGGCCAAAAGACAGCCAATGACGATTGGCAGCGTCGGCAGAAAAATCACATATCGCGAATAATCGGCCCCTAAGAAGGCGCGCGTTGCATTTAGTTGAACACCAAACAGTTGACGCGCCATAAATGGTGACGCAACAACTATCAGCAGCGAGATTAAAGCACTGACCAATAGTGATTTATCTTTTTGCGCCACGAAATAATTGCAAAGCACGTATCCCGCAACAATCGCCGCGGGAATTCCGTCAGCAATCCAATATGTGGCAAAAACAATTATCGGAAGCAGTGCGGCAACTAACCTATCGTTTTTTATCGAGTTGATTAATAGCAAAATAAAGCATCCTATCGAAATACAAACCAGCCCGTTGAGCAGCGTCTGCCTATCGAGCAAAATGCAAGCCGACAACAAGGCCACCAGAACCGCCATCTGACAACCGTATTTGCTTGATTTTGAAAGACGCAGCACGCAAGCAAATATCCCAGTCGACAGCATCGAAATAAATATGGCCCCCACTAGCGGGATTATGAAAAACTGCGTCAGAAACCGACCGACATACATTGCCAATCCGCCTGGACGGGCAAGCAGGCCGAGAAAATAGCCTGTTGTGGACTGAAAAAGTTGGTATTGCTCGCCGTACTGCAACGTCGCGCCATAAGCGAAAGCGTAAAAGGCGTACACGGCAAGCGCCACAGCAACGTAAGGAATCGATTTATATAATTTACTCATCGACAATCGGTTTCGCTATGCATTAAATTCAAATCGCACAGCAAAGCAAGATAACATTTATTCTGTAATTGGCTTGTAATTTGAGTTTTTCCACAAAAAAATCCAGCAACCCCGAATTTCGGAATTGCTGGAATGATTTGTAAACTGCAGATTGACTGCTAGTTTATTATGCGGCAATCTTCTTTTTCTTCTTCCCCGTCAGCAGACTAACCACAACAATGGTGATGCACGAGAGCGGGAAGGCGAACATAATCGGGTCAATGAATTTCATCATACCATCAGTGATGAGCACATCGGTGCCGAACAGAGCCTTGCAGACGCCAAGCGCCGTGGCTTCTTTGGCGTGGATGAACAGCAGCAGCAGAATGGTCACCACCACGCCCACAATCATACTCGCGAAAGCGCCTTGCTTAGTCACACGTTTCCAGTAGAGAGCGCAGAAGTACGACGGCAGGAACGCCGAAGCGCAGATGCCCATAAAGAGCGATGTGCTGATGGCGATGACTGGCGAGTCGCTGCTTTCGCCTAATACAAAGCAAATTACGTAACTGATGAGTATCGAAACCAAAACCGCCAGACGAATCATAATGGTCATACGGTCTTTGTGCTCGCGGTTCAGGCGACGGCCCGAATTGATGTAAGTGCCGTAGATGTCGCCGCCAGCCGACGCGCCCATTGTGTGGAACTGCGCGCTCAACGTCGACATACTTGCCGACAGAATGCAGAGCATAAAGATGGTCACGAACCAAGTCGGCATCACGCGGCCAATGAAATACGGAATAATCTTGTCGGATGCGTCAACCATTGCTGCGGCGATTTTGCCATCGTTTTGCAGGAAATAAAGGTTCGAGAGTGCGCCAACGTGGTAAATCACGCCAACGGTGATAATCAGGAACACGCAGCCGATGGCAACGCCTTGGTTCAGTTTCTTTGTGCTGTTGACGGTCATAAAGCGGACAACCAATTGCGGTTGCGCAAGGCAGCCGATGCCCACGCCCATAATCATCGATGTGACAAGCGTGAACCATTGCTGCGACCCGAAGCGCGGCATTGCCGTCCAGCCCTGGTGACCGATAGCGGCAAGTTTCTCGGGCACGCGGTCCGACATTGCTTCGAGCGCACGGTTGGCTTCGCCGAAGCCCATATGCAGAGCCTTGTAAACGCCGAAAACCAGCACGCCCATACATATGAACATTATCACGGCCTGCAGGGCATCGGTGTACATCACACCCTTCATACCGCCAGCCATCACATACGATGCAACTATCACGGTGAAAATCAGCAAAGAAAGGTCGAAACTGATTCCGAACACTTCCTGCATACAGAACACGCCGCCGCGAAGCACTGCCGCAGCGTAGAGTGGCATACAAAGGAAGATGACCGATGCTGCAAAAACTCTGATTCTCTTTGAGTTGTAGTAAGCACCAAGGAAGTGGGCGAACGATGTGGCGTGCAGTTTCGCGCCGATGCGACGCGTTGGCCGTCCGAAGATGATGAACGCGATGACCACGCCCACAAACATATTCAGGAACATCAGCCACTGAATGCCCATTCCGAAGGTTGCGGCCACACCGCCGAAACCCACTATGGCTGAAGCAGATATGAACGTTGCGCCATACGAGAGCGACATCACGATGGGGTTCATCTCGCCGCCGCCAATCAAGAAATCCTTTGAGTTTTTCGTCTTCTTATAGCCCAAAAATCCCAAAAACGCGATGGCCAGGAAGTAGACCATCACAATCATATACATCGAAAAATTTTCCATCTATAAATTATTGATAGTTAATACTAAAGATTGTCGGCATCGTCTTCTTTGTTCCAATACTTTATGCCAAAAATTATCGAGCCTATCACGCATAAAATCGACAGCAGATAGACAATCCAGATACCAGGGTCGGAAATTCCAAACATTGCTAAATCGTATTAAAATTGATGTTTAAAAAAGTCCATAAAAGTAGATAAATGTAGGATTTGAGCAAGAAAAGCCGTTAGATTGTACGTTTTTCACTTACTATTCACGTGGCGATTGGCCGAACAATCCGCTGAAATTCATCGAAAGCAGCAAACCGAAGTAATTGTCGTTCAGCGTCAAACAGTGGGCATATCGCATACCAGCCGAGATGGGCACCGCAAAGCGATAGATGTGGAAATCGACCGTCAGGTCGTAGCCTGTTGAGCGCATTGATGTGGTTTTTCCTTCGTTGACGGCTTCGGCGAAATCACAAAAGAGTTTACCTTTTATTCGCTTGATATACAGCGCACTGCCGATACTCAAATCGGGATAGAAAAGCGGTCCACAGTACGATATCATTAATGTTTTGAGCCGAGTGTTCGGCACCGCTTTGTAACCACGCGGATAAAGTACCAACGAATTGAATACAAGATTGTTACGGTTGTTTTCCTGCCAGCCGCCATAAATCGTAATGCCCTGGTTGCGGTACGGTCCTGGCAGATAGAGCCACGCCTGCGCCGCAATTTGATGGTTTTCGGGCTGGTCGATGTAGTGATGGTAGTCGCCGCGAAGAACGATGCCCCATCGCGACTGCAAATCGCGGTGTGCAAGCCGCCTTAACGATTGAAAATAAAGGCAATAGCCCAGTGTATGGTCGGTGGTGTCGCGAGAGTTGCTCACGCGGCGGCCGCGGCGGTCGTAGTCATCGTAGTTTAATTCTGTGTTTAGATATTGGTATGATGCTTGCGCTGTAAGCGATGTGGTGAAAACGCTAGTTTTCAGCGTCATAGGCACTTGTAAAAACGCCACACCGCGTTTCCGCAAAACGTCAATCGTAATGTTGCCTTTGTTCGTTTCTTGCTGTGCCTTAAACTTATAGATGTCGCCACGCGCACCGATTATCGGAAAAAAGCCCTTGTAGCGGTATTCAAGGAAATAATCGTCTTTGCTTTCAGCGGTAAGCCATTGATAACCAGCCGTTAGGAACGATGTGGAAAGTGCGTCTTGCGACATTATGGTCAAGCCAGGACCAACTTCCGAATCGTCAATCCGCACCGAGAGCGGTCCCCAACTGTGAATGTTGAGCAGATGCGCCAAACGGCTGTAACGCTGTACTTTATACACGCTATCGCCGCCGAAAACAACCCTTTGCTCTTGTTCGGCGAGCGCTTGCGTCTGACTGTTTACAATGGCCGTCGGCATTTCAGTTTTAGTAAGTCTATCAATCTGTTTTTCAGCAATCTGAAAGCCATCGGCGGTGTAGTAAGTGAACAGCAGGCTGTCGCCGTTCACGCTGCCTGTGCCCACCCCGAACGGACTTTCAGCCACAACGCCGAAAGTACTGTCAGTCAGGCTGTAAGCATACCAGGCGGTGTTGCCGTTGTGGTTGCCAGTCATATAGAGTTTGTTGCCGCAGAACAGTAGATTCGAGATGTCATCGTTGATTTGTGGCAGCACGGTGTCGATGGTGTGGTGTTCCAAATCAATCACCGAAACCGACTTGCTATCCTGCTCTATCGCAATGTAAGCCAGCCGTTTATCATCGTCGGACCAAGCCACGCGCACAGGCACGGAATTGCCCGTTTGAAACCGCGCCGCCCGACTGCCGTCAAGGTTGTGAAGTTCGACAGCCCACTGTGATGAATCGCTATAACTGATTGACGCTATTTGAGTTGCCGAGTGCGAAAGCGTTGAGCCGTAGTACCGCCCACGGCGAACCAGAGTGCGTTTTCGTTGACGGTCAAGGTCGTAAGTCACAATCTGACTGTGGTTGGCATTTTCCCAACGAGTGTAGCGCAACTGATTCCAAACCAACAAGTTGCCCGATGTTGAGAAATGCTTGATGTTCATCGGCCCAGGTCGGGTGATTTTTCTGACGCGGTGTTTGGTGGTGTCAATTACTACAAATGACGGAATATCAGACAGTTGCTCGCGTAAGGCCACAACCTCACCCTGTGCATTTTTCTGCGGCACAAAATAACTTGTGTAGTCGCGCGGCGTTGGCTTTGTAAGCAGTCGGGCATTGTCGGGGGCGGCGTTTTTCGGGCCCGTGGCAAGCGGTTGAAGTGCCGCACGATAGAACTCAACTTCCTTTAAACCAGTGGTTTCGCGTATTCCTCGGCCAAACGGTCGCAGCGCAATCGGGTGGCGCGCCACTCGTGTCATCGCATTCGGCCAAAGTTGTGCGCCATATTGCTGCCGACCATAACTTATTAGTTGATAGCCAAGATGATAGCGCGTTGGCACATTGTCGGCAAACGAGCCGAACATTGCTTTCTGATAACTGAAAACGCCCTTCTGCGCCACCTGTGCGGCCAGACGGTTGGTGAAATCGCCCGTGCGCCCGCGCCCCGATGTTGAAGCGCCCGTTTCGTACGCCACAGCATCGCCTTCCAAAAACCAGTAAGGCACGTGCAGCCCGAGCAGAAGCCCTGTGTACTGCTCGCCGAGCAAGATGCTGAAAAACCGCGATGCGCCCTGATTCAGCATATCGGTTTGCACCACGTGGCGGAATTCGTGCAGCACAAGTTGCTGATTCCAAACGTGTTGGTAGTTATCGGGCGAAGCCGTTGTGAGCAAGTTCATCCGCCGCGGCGCCCAAGCCACTTCGCCATTGGCGTACGCCGACGAAGTGAACAGCACGGCAGGAACCCTTCGCGGCTGCCAGTCGAGCGTTTTGCCGCCGAACTTGTAAGCCTGCTCAAGATTGTTGGCGTAGATTTGCCCCAGCGCCGTTTCGCTCTGCGGAAAAATCACGTCGAAATGCGCTGTCCTGATGTAAGATAGCCTGCGGAAACGGTCCTGACCGCTATCGTAGAATTGGCCTTGCGCCGACATCGCGAAAAGCGCAAAAAACAAGAACAGCAACCGCCTGATTTTTGTATGGCTCATTGCTGTTCTCATTTTATCTCGACTTAAATCGCAGATTATCAACTCTGTATCAGATTACAGTTCGTTTATAAGTTCTGTGATTATTGTTGTCATTTGCGGTTCAACGCGGCCTGCCACGTCCTGAACTTCGTCGTGCGTGGTCTCGCCATCGGGCGTTGCGGGCTTGTCGGTGTTGGTGATTATCGACAGGCCAAGAACGCGGATTCCCATATGATGGGCCACAATCACTTCGGGCACAGTCGACATTCCAGTGGCGTCGGCGCCCCAGATGCGGAACATCTTGTATTCGGCAGGCGTCTCAAGCGTCGGGCCAGGGCTGCCAATGTACACGCCTTCTTGCAGTTTGATTCCGTGCCGTTCGGCAATTTTGTGCGCGCGCGAAATGAGTTCGCCGTCGTAGGTCTTGCTCATATCGGGGAAACGCGGGCCCAGTTCGTGATAGTTGTAGCCGCGCAGCGGATTTTCGGGGAAATTGTTGATGTGGTCGCGGATGACCATAATGTCGCCAACCTTGAACGTGGGGTTGATTCCGCCCGAAGCGTTCGACACAATCAGAATCTCGATGCCCAGGAATTTCATCACGCGGATGGGGAATGTGAGTTGGTTCATCTCGTAGTTCTCGTAGTAATGGAACCGCCCCTGCATTGCCACCACTTTCTTGTTGCCGAGCGAACCCAGCAGCAACTGTCCCTTATGCCCATCGACAGTCGAAATCGGGAAGCCAGGAATGTCTTTGTAAGCAATTGATTTATCAACTTTTATTTTGTCGCCCAAACCGCCCAGACCACTACCCAGCACAATTCCCACCTGCGGCTTGTAATTAAGCCCCTGCAAGACGAATTCGGCTGTTCTTTTGAAATCTTCAATCATCGTTCAACGCATTTATTTTGCGCCCACAATCTCACGCAATTTGTTGTAGATGTCGTCGGCAGCGGCAATCGCTTCGTTTTTGATACCATTGAAATATGCCTTGTCCTTGCCGTTTCCTTCGTTGATTTTGTTCAGGCTCGAATCAAGAATGTCGAGAGCCTTTTCAATCAGACTCACCACGTCGTCCTTCTTTTCCGGATGAAGAACAATGACATTGCTGCAATCAGAAACTATTTCTGAAACTAAATACTTTACGTCGCTTTTTAAATCTCTAATACTTGCCATAATTGTAATTTTTTAAAAACTCACTAATATATAATTTTTTGCGATACCGATGTTGACAAAAGAAAAACAACATTTTTTTCACCATCAATAGCCGCTTTCGCGATATTGAACAATCTGATTCTCAACCTATTTTTTGCAGATAGTCGGCAATGCGGTCAAGCGCCTTCGCGATGTTTTCGAGCGAATTGGCGTACGAGAAACGGATGAAACCTTCGCCGTTCGAGCCGAAATCGGTGCCAGGCGTTACGCCAACGTGGGCTTTTTCGAGAATGTCGAAGGCGAACTTGTATGAGTCGGTAGTGAAACGGCTGGCGTCGGCAAAGATGTAGAAGGCGCCCTGCGGTTCGGTGTGAATGGTGAAGCCCATCTGCCGCAGACGGTCAATCATATAGATGCGACGCTCGTTGTAGGTCTGGCGCATTGCGGCCACATCGGCGTCAGCACTCTGCAAGGCTGCAATTCCGGCATACTGCGCCAGCGACGGTGCACAAATGAAAAGATTCTGCTGCAAGATTTGCAAACTGCGCATATATTGCTGCGGCGCAATCAGATAGCCCAATCGCAAACCCGTCATTGCAAAACGCTTGCTGAATCCGTTAAGAATGAACGCATTGTTGGTGAACTCAAGCATCGAGTGCGCCCGCCCTTCATAAACAAGGCCGTGGTAAATCTCGTCGGAAAGAATCGGCACATCCAACTTCGCCAACTCTGACATCACATTGGCACTCAAAAGTGTACCCGTGGGATTCATTGGTGAGTTGATGAAGATGGCGCGTGTTTTGGGTGTGATGGCCCGCTTAACAGCCTCAACATCGAACTGAAAGCCGTCTTCCGCCTTGAGCGAAACCTCAACCGGAATGCCACCGCAAGCCAAAATGAAATTGCTGTAGCAGGCATAGCCCGGATTTGAAACAATGACCTCGCCCCCAGCCTCACACAAAACCATAAGCGCCAGCAAGATGGCCGGCGACGATCCGCTTGTTGCGACGACGCATTCCGGGGTTACAAAAACATCGCATTCGCGCTTGTAAAAATCGGCAATTGCCTGCCGCAAAGCGAAGTCACCCAATGAGTGCGTATAGTGCGTTTTCGACTTCTGTAATGCTTCAACCGTTGCTTGCGACACGCACTCGGGAATATCAAAATCAGGCTCACCAACCTCAAGATGAATCACATCAACGCCCTGACGCTGCAACTCGTTGGCGCGCTCGAGCACTTCCATCACAATGAATGGCGACATCTTTTCAACTTGGGGATTCATTTGGAGTTATAAGTTATTAGTTACAAGATACAAGTCGTTGATATCTAATGTCTGAAATCTGTTGTCTGTTGTCCGAAAATCACTTTTTAGCCGGTTGGGTTGCACCTGACAGCGCATCAATATCAACTGACGGATCGGCCTTCACCGGAATCGGATCAGTTTTGATGGCATCGCGCCATTGGATTGGCGTTGTCGGAACTTCACCAGTAATGAAATCGGTGTTGTTATAATTCAGCGTGTAATCGTCGTAGAAATCAGGATCTTCCTGTGGCAGAAGAAAACGTTTTGAGAAGTTGCCATTGCCATCGAAATGAGCGAAATATGGCTTTGTGAACAGTCCGTCGGGCCATTTGCTGCCAACAACAAGCCAGTGACCGTTGTGCGACCAACCATGGTTGCTTTCTGAACAATTACTGTTCACATTGGGCTGCGGTGTTATTTGCATTGTCTGCAAGTCAAGCAAATAGATGTCGGCTTCGCGATTGAACGGCGTGAAATAGCCACGATTGGCAAACGTGTAGGCAATATAGCGGCCATCGGGCGAAACCTTTGGGAAAGTGATGCTGCCGCCCAAATCGTTGGCCCGCAGAACTGTGTCAGCCGTGCCCCACGAGTTTGTTGCTTCGTCATAGGTGATTCGCAACAGACTGTACCAATACCCTACATCATACCCCTTCTCTCCTTTCCGTTCTGGCGCACTAATATAATATAGTGTTCGACCATCAGGTGCCCAATTAGGAAGGTTTTCCAAATCCTTAGTAGACAGCTGCGGACAGGTTGTCAGCGTCTGCGTCTTCATATTCAGTAGCACTATATCTGATTTTGAATCAGATACATAGATACGCTTGCTGTAATCGTTATGAAACTGCTGACTTATCAGGTTTGTTGACATTGCAATCATATATCCGTTCGGATTCCACGACGGATAGACGCCAGCAGACATAGAAATATTTGTTTTCGTGTTGAATTTCTGCAACTTACCATCGTACAAAATCGCCGTGCCGCCATTGAATTTACGGATGTGCAGAAGCATTGTGTTCGGATTCTGTGCACTGAACGAATGGCAGTTAACGCAGGCAACATCAATTGATTTGTTTTCTATTATAGGCTTTTGTTTGAAATTTTCGAGACAACGCTCGTAAATGCCCATTTTATCCCATTGCACATAGCCTGTATTTATTAAACGGTAGGCAATGTACGAATCGATACTGTCGGGCGAAACCACCTGAAAAAACGGTGCACAGCAGACTATCCGTCCGGTAGAGTCAGCCATTGTAACAGAGTAGAACATTGTGTCGCCAACGTGAGCACGAAGATGTGAACGCCATTTATGGTTATTCCAAACGGCCTTACCGTCGCTGCACTTTAGATTGACAACATCAGTACCAGCCTTGACCTCAACGGCAAGCAATTTGGCTTTGCCATCGGCCTTGAAATTGAGCGGTGCAATATTGACCGGAATGACAATGTCGGTGTAATCGGGATAAATATTTGGTTTATAGTTTACTTTGACACTGTCGTATGATTTTGAACACGAAACCAAAGCTAACAGCCCCAATGCGATATAAAGCAACTTTTTCATCTTTTTAAATTGTTTTATTTTAACGAGACTCCAGTAACCTTAGGACTATCAAAGAAATAATACTTCCAATATGTATTGCCGAATCTGGTTCGAAGGACTTCATCCTTATTTGACTGCCGCGAGTTTACAAGCTTTTGGAACGCCTGAAACTGTTCATCAATATATGGTTGAATATTATACTTTTCAATTCCTGATTTCCACTCTTTGTTCATTGCCTTATAGAGTACCACGGCTTCTTGATAGGCCCTAGGCAGATTGTTGAGACTGACGTTACTATAACCACCTAACAACATATTTGTGAAAAGGTCTAAATCGTTCTGCAGCAATGCACTGCATGTCAGATACTGGTCGGCTATTTTGTTCTGGCGATTGGCAAGTAAAAGCTGCAATACATTGTTCTGCTGCCCCGAAATGTAAAAGTCCCTTTTGGGTTGGTTTTCGCGAATCGTGCTAATATTCTGCTTCTCAAATTCGGTTTTATGGCTACCGTTGATAAACGCCAATCTGTCAGCACAATACTTCTTCGAGAACATCTCATTGTTATACTTATCCAAGAATAAACGAGCTGTATCGTAATCTCCAATAATTATCAGACAATCAATAACCATCCGCATCAGATAATGGCTGTTGACGTATACGGTTTGCGCTTCGAAAGCATAATGCAACGCACTGGATATGAGACCTGCATTATAGTAAAACAATGATACCGGCAGACATACATTTACGACTGTAGGCCGGTCAAGAAACAATCCATCGATACCCAATATCTGTGGATATGTAAATATCCTATCAGCCAATTGGTTTGTCTCGGCCAAAGCCCAATCGTAACAAAAATTCACTGTACGGTCATAATTCGCTCTTTCGCACAACTGTTTGTTTTCCTTGATATAACGAAGAATCTGGTTCCAATCTTTATTATAGGCTGCAACTTCCATCTTAAAACCAATGCGCTCAATTGGTTTGTCGTGTTTTTTTTGTGATGACACAGTGCAGCCAACCAACACAACGACAGCAGCAACGGTGATTATAAGATTCCTCTTCTCTCCCCCAACCTTACTGTAGGCATAACCTATGAACATTGATGCCAGCATACTGACATACAGCATATAAAGCGCTGGCGTGAGCTTGAAACTTGTAAACATTTGCTCCTGCGGACGCATATCATAGAAGGCTGCATTCGGTTTGATGGGCAACATAAACTTATAAACCAGCACCGGCCAAAGCGCAGCCACTGCCACCGCCCCAACCACACTGACCAATTCGCGTTTGTCGGGTTTCAGTGCATAAGCCAAAATGCCGCACAAAGCAAACGTATAGAGCGCCACAGGCCCGCAAGCGTGATAAACCAAAATGGCCAACAGCGGCGTAACATATTTATGCCAGTCATACTTCGACAGAATCAGATGCAGATTCAACACCGCAGCCAACAGCAAAACCTGCATATTGATTGCGAACGAATATTTGACATCAGACCAGGCAACAACCGATACGGCCACGGGCAGGATATAGACTAACAACGACACAAAAGGATTGTCGCATGTAATTTTCCGCACATAGCGGTCTGTAAGGAATGCCGTCAGAAACACTTCTGCCACCAAAAACAGAGTTCCCCAAAAGCGGAACATTGTGAATTGGTCGATGAAGGTTTGAAGATAATCTGACAAGCCACCCGGCACTCCGACTTTTGACCAGAAAAAATCAGCAGTCAACACAAAGGCTGGTTGCTGAAAGATATTATAACACAACGGATTGACAACAAGAAAGACGAACCACGCCAAAACTGCGTAGGACACCGCAACAGGTATCCAGCAAATAGGTTTTCGTATCATACTGCTATAATTTTAAAGCGCACGAAATTAATAAAAATGCGTCAATTCTCAACCGGGCCACCATGTACGCCCTTTGCGTCGTCAACCAACTTGAAGAAAACCTGTTTCGGGCAACGATAGGTGTCGAAAAGCAGCGGGAAGTTCTTTCGTCCGCGCACCGGATAGTTGTTCAGCCACGAGTTGCGGTCGTCGAGTCCCCAAAATGTCACGTTGGTAACCACATCGCTGTTTTTGCACAGAACATCGAAAATCATCTGATATTGAGCAGATTGTGCAGTCTTTTTCTCTTCGTCATATACAGTTACCTCACGACGGCGCATTGTGCGGCGAGCAGGCTCCCATTTGTAGAGCGACACATCGAGTTGCGTGATGTGCACTTGAAGCCCCATTGAGCGGAATCGAGCAATGGCTGTCTCGAGCTGTTCGCGTGTCGGCTCATAGAGCGACCAGTGGCCTTGCATTCCAACACCGTCAATATGCACACCTTTGTCAATCAACCGCTGGAGCATCTGGCAGGTACGCTCAAGTTTGTCCGGGCGGTTAAGGTTGTAATCGTTGTAGAAGAGCAAGGCGGTTGAATCGGCTTCGTGAGCACAGCGGAAAGCTTGCTCAACATACTCGTCGCCGGCAATCTGATAGAGCCAAGTATTCTGACGCAGAATAATAGTTGTATCGTCGGCAACGGCATTGCTCACCACATCCCAACAGTAAATCTTGCCCTTGTAACGCGTCATTATTGAGTCAATGTGTGTTTTCATACGGCTGAATAGCGAGTCTTTCGACGTAATACGCTCACCGTCGAAACACATCCAATCAGGCATGCGGTCGTAACGGATAAGGGCGTTGCCGCGCACCTTCATATTGTTGCGCTGCGCAAAAGCGACCACTTCATCGGCCACACGCCAGCGGAAACGGTTCTTCCTCGGATGCATAATCTCGGGCAGCATCTCTTCCTCGCTCGTAAGGCTGTTATAGTGCTTCTTGACAAAAACGGTGTCGTTCATACTGCGCACAATGCTGCGGTTAATCATCACTCCCACAGGAAAATAATCGGAAAACGACTCGCAAAGGCTCGGTATTCTATCTTCGTTAGTTGAGCACCCAATCAACGAAGCCGTCAGAGCAACTGTAACAGCGAAACAACTTATCTTATTCATAGACAAAACCTATTCTAATTTCCAATAAATGAGACGCTACGCATTGCGTATCACACAAACACGTTCATTTTTCAAAATTTGTCAAAAATAGAAATGTTCGGTGTGAAATGAAAATGTTTTTTAGGGTAATGAATATTTGGGCGACTCTGTAGCAAGTTAAACTGCACACTGGTTTCATCACGAAAAAAGGGCGGAATCTCTCCCGCCCTTTTGAATACGTTTCTAATAATTAGTTAACCGTTATTTAAACTGCCAGCCATCAAATTCCAAATCGCCGGCAAAGACGAAGAACAAATCGTGCTTGCCGCTGATCGGATTTGCGAGTTGTGCAGTTACGCTGGCAAACTGGCCGTTAGTGTTCTTAATATTCAGATAGCCGGCACATTCGCCATCAACCTTGTCAAGACAGATTTTGATAGCACCTTTGCCGTTGCTAGCCACGCGGCCTGTGAACTGACTTGCACCTTCGGCAAAATCAACGCCTGCCAAACCAATCCAATCGCCTGTAGTAATGCTGGTTACACACATATTGGTACCGTCAAGATAGCGCGTTTCGATTCCGCCCATCCAAGCCATTGTTTCGGCTTCGGTGTAGTTGAACGGATTGAATGGTTTTATCTGCTCAACGCCCGTGTATGTACCTGTAACTTGCTCAATTTTACCATCTTCGGTGATAGTAACCTTATCAACATTTGTTGAACGATAGCCGTCGGCAGTAATGCCCATGCGCTCACGAAGAATCTGTGCATGATAGAACAGATAGTATTCGTCACCAAGTTTGCAGACAGCATGGTGGTTGTTACCGCCAATGCCGAAGAAATCTCCCGGATTGTTGAAGAATGTGCCCTGGAAGGTATACGGGCCCATCGGGTTCTTGCTGGTCATGTAGGCAATACGGCCGTTGCCAAGTTCGGGGCTGTTGAAGTTGGTGCAGTAACTGTAATAATAGGTATCACCAATCTTGTTAGCGCCAGCATCTTCAAACAGATACGGTGGGTTAATGGCCACTGGGTCGCCATCGAGAGCGGTAAGGCTGGCATCGAGTTTCACTACACGAGCCGTGCCTGGGTCAGCATATTGCGGGCCCTTGCCGGGAATGAACGGCACGCCACCACCAACGAACAGATAGCCGTCGCCATTGTCATCGACCAAAACTGCAGGGTCGAACAGCCACGTAACGCTTGCGCAGGTTGGTGTCTCGCGAGAGATAAGAGCCTTGCCAATCGGATCAGTCCACGGGCCATAAGGTGTGTCAGATGTTACAACGCCAATGCCGTTGCCGCTGTTTGCGAAATAAAGGAAGAATTTTTCCTTGCCGTCGATAGTCTTGTGGCAGGCAGTTGGTGCCCATGAGAACTGCGCCCATTTGGCGGCGCCGTCGGGTCCCGCAATCGGCATTGCACCGTGGTCGGTCCAGTTAACCAAATCGTCCGACGAGATGCAGAAAATCTTGTTGATAGTCTGGAATGAGTTGTTTTTGGCAACGCCGGCGGTGTCGTACTCAAGCACGTCGTTAGTCATGTAGACATAAACGCGGCCGTTGTATTCCATTGCATAGGGGTCGGCGCCGAAACGCTGAGTTGCCAGCGGATTATGCTCGTTTTGTTGCTTGTAGGCTTGTGTCAGTTCGATGCTGTCGAACATGGCTTGCGTCTTTGAGTTGCTGTCGCAACTGGCCATCAACGCCGCCGCAAGCAACATCGGCGCAATGGCTGTAATCTCTCTTTTTTTCATTTTCATTTACATTTAAGGTAGTTCAAATCGATGCGAAAGATAAATAAAAACACGAACACTGGCATAATTTTCGATTTTTGTTTGCCTGTCAGTCAAACGAATTTCAAGCCTGCACCACCCTTTCATTTTTTTTGTACCAATTAGTTGTTGGTATCAATAATTAACTACTTTTGCGCCCGGAAAGATGCCGGAGTGGTCGATCGGGCCGCACTCGAAATGCGGTGAACGGGTAACTGTTCCTAGGGTTCGAATCCCTATCTTTCCGCCACGAATCCTATCTGCTTTGCGGGTAGGATTTTTTATTGGTAAAACATGGTTCCGACCAGCTGTTTGCAATGATGAAAATAATAAACCCACTACCAATTGGCAAATTGCTGATTTTAACTACTTTTGCGGCCTAAAAAATCAAGAATGAGCAATTTTACCGATTTCGGCCTTAACGAGAACATTATCAAGGCCATAAGCGAAATGGGCTTTGAATCACCCACACCTATTCAGGAAAAGACAATCCCGACAATAATAGCATCAAAGACCGATTTGGTTGCATTGGCGCAAACCGGCACGGGCAAAACGGCCAGCTTCGGGCTGCCACTTCTGCAACAAATCGACTTGCAGTCGGACGATGTTCAGGCGCTCATTCTCTGCCCGACACGCGAACTGTGTCTGCAAATAGCAAACGATCTGACCAAATTCGCAAAATACACCGAGGGCGTGTCGATTGTTGCCGTTTATGGCGGCGCAAACATCAATCCGCAGATAAAACAACTCAAAAGCGGTGCGCATATTGTGGTTGGCACACCCGGCCGCGTGCTCGATGTGATTAGTCGCGGTGCACTGAAAATAAACAACATCAGTTGGCTGGTGCTTGACGAAGCGGATGAAATGCTCAATATGGGCTTTCAGGAAGACTTGGACAACATTCTGAGTTCAGCACCCGATACGAAGCAAACGCTGCTCTTTTCGGCCACCATGCCCGACGGCGTGCGCAAAATTGCAATGAACTACATGCACGATGCCGAGGAAATTGCCGTTGGCAAGAAAAACTCTGGCGCCGAGAACGTTAAGCATGAGTATTATATGGTAAAGGCAGCCGACCGCTATCTGGCGCTCAAACGCCTTGCCGACATCAATCCGAACATATACGGTATTGTGTTCTGCCGCACCCGCATCGAGACAAAAGAAGTTGCCGCAAAATTGATTCAGGACGGCTACAACGCCGACGCACTGCACGGCGACTTGTCGCAAGACCAACGCGATACTGTTATGAACCGCTTCCGCAACCGCTCGCTGCAACTGCTGATTGCCACCGATGTGGCCGCTCGCGGACTTGATGTGAACGACTTGACGCACGTCATCAACTACAATCTGCCCGATGACCCTGAAGTGTATATCCACCGCAGCGGACGAACCGGACGAGCCGGAAAATCAGGTGTGGCAATGACCATTGTACATTCGCGTGAGATGCGCAAGATTAAAGAGCTTGAAAAACTTGTCGGAAAGCCGTTCGAACTTAAAAAAGTGCCCACCGGCGCCGAAATCTGCGAAAAGCGGCTTTACAACGTGCTCGATAGGCTTGAGCGTGTTGAAGTGAACGACGACGAAATTGCCGCATATCTGCCGATGGCCACGAAAAAACTGTCTTGGCTCGACAAGGACGAACTCATCAAACGGGTTGTATGGCTCGAATTCAACCGATTCATTGATTACTACAAATCGGCCGAAGACCTTAATGTTGAGCCCGGCCAAGGCAAAGGCAAGAGCGACGGCGAAGAACGCAAGGAACGCAAAGAGCGCAAACACCGCAACGATGAAGATTACACGCGTCTGTTCATCAATGTGGGCACAAAACGCGGGCTGTCGGTTCCGCGCCTTCTGGGAATGATTAACGACGCCACGCACGACAAGAGCATCGACATTGGCCGAATCGACCTTCAACGCAACTTCTCGTTCTTCGAGATTGAAAACGAAGCTGTTGAGAAAGTAATGGACGCATTGAAAAGTGTCATGTACGACAACGAGAATGTGGAATTCGGGCTGGCTACAAATCAAACCACACCCCCATCTGCCAAACGCGTGAAAAAGAAACCGCAGGCTGCCGACGCTCGCAGCAATCGCGACAGCGCCAAGGACAAAGGTCGTGGTAAGCGCTCAAACCTGAAAATTGAAAAGAAGAAATTCAACGGTGCCGTATTCGACGAGACAAACTTCAATTTCGATTTCTTCAACGATAACATTGAACGCCGCCATGGCCGCAAGGCTAAAAGAAACGACGAACCCGAGTTTATGGCTGTTCCGCGTCACAAATCAAAAAAGCGTGCAACCGCCCAATCTGACTTGAAGAAAAAGAAAGACAAGCACCAAAAGGATAAGAAGGACAAAAAGGCAAAAAGGAAGTTTAACGGCTAGTCGCGTTTTTTCTCTATTTTTCCCGCCAATTGCAGTCAGCATTACAATAAATGACTACATTTGCACCGATGGAGCAAACTTTAGATTGTTAGAGTAATTCCATTTTATTGATTTGCACTTAAATGTGCAGTTTTTTTAAAGTTGGTTACTTATAACCACCCGACTTGAGAAACGGTCAATAAGAGTAGTAAAAGTAAATATTTACTATATAGACTCTGACAATCTGCCGAAGGTTCGCCACAAGCAGATAAAGTAAACAAGAAAGGTAGTTTTGTTTAATTTTTAAACGCTTGTAAATGAATCAAAACGAGGCACCTATCTACGAGGCTCTGGAAGAATTCCGACGCAAGAAAATCGTACCCTTCGACGTTCCTGGCCACAAACGCGGACGCGGAAACCCTGAATTAGCCAAACTCTTTGGAAAACAGTGTGTTGAGATTGACGTGAACTCAATGAAACCACTCGACAACCTGTGCCACCCCATTTCGGTGATAAAAAAGGCCGAAGACCTTGCCGCCGAAGCATTTGGCGCGGCCCACGCATTCCTTATGGTTGGCGGAACAACATCGTCGGTGCAGACAATGGTGCTGACGGCCTGCAAAAAGGGCGAGAAAATCATTCTGCCGCGAAACGTGCACCGTAGCGTCATCAACGCGCTGGTGGTGAACGGCGCAACGCCCATCTACGTCAATCCCGATATGGACCGCCGACTGGGTATCGCCCTTGGAATGAAGATTTCGCAGGTTGAGAAGGCCATCGAGGCCAACCCCGACGCTGTGGCCATTCTGGTGAACAACCCAACCTACTACGGCATCTGCTCGAATCTGAAAAAGATTGTCGAGTTGGCGCACGCACACAATATGCTGGTGCTGGTTGACGAGGCTCACGGAACACACTTCTATTTTGGTGAGAATATGCCACTTACGGCAATGGCCGCTGGCGCCGATATGTCGTCAATCAGTATGCACAAATCGGGCGGAAGCCTGACGCAGAGTTCGTTCCTGCTCATCGGCAAAAGCGTAAGCCCTGGCTACGTTCGGCAGGTCATCAACCTGACACAGACCACAAGCGCGTCGTATCTGCTGCTGGCAAGTCTCGACATCTCGCGGCGCAATCTGGCCATCCACGGCAAAGAGGCTTTCGCCGAAGTGCAGCGCATTGCCGAATACGCGCGAACCGAAATAAACAAAATCGGTGGCTACTACGCATACGGTAAAGAGTTGATTAACAACGATAGCATCTACGATTTCGACACCACAAAACTGACGGTCTTCACTCTTGATATCGGCTTGGCTGGAATTGAGGTTTACGACCTTCTGCGCGACGAGTACGACATTCAGGTTGAGTTGGGCGACATTGGTAACATATTGGCCTACATATCGATAGGCGACCGTATGCGCGAGGTTGAGAGGCTTGTGAGCGCGCTCTACGACATTCAGCGCCGCTACCGCAAGGAACGCACTGGCCTGTTCGACCACGAGTACATCAATCCGTCGGTGGTAATGACGCCGCAAGAGGCCTTCTACGCCGCCAAAGAGGAAATGATTCCCATCCGCGAGACCAACGGCCGCATCTGCACCGAATTTGTTATGTGCTACCCCCCTGGAATCCCAATTCTGGCGCCTGGCGAGCGTATCACGCAGGAAATCATCGACTATATTCTGTACGCCAAAGAGAAAGGCTGCTCAATGACTGGCCCCGAAGACGAGAAAATCGAGAGGCTGAACGTGATTCGTGAGCAAACCATTTATTAGGTGTTGGGTATTGGGTGTTAGGTGTTGGTTAGGTTTTAGGCAAAAGTGTGTAGAATTTGAATTATATTTGGACAAAGCAAATATTAAGGTTATGGAAGTGAAAATGGCAGAACGGATTTCAACGAAGAAAAAAGTCAAACTTCGCGTTAATGCGACCGAAGGCAACAATGCTGACTATCAGTTTGTTATTTCGTTTTATGTGTTTCAGGAAGGTGACGTGCAGATTGCCTATTGTCCGTCGCTCGACCTTTCAACTTCGGGAACGGATTATTTGGACGCAGTGAAGAATTTCTACGAGTGCTTCCAACTCTATATCGAAAGTTGCCTTGAAATGGGCACTCTGACCGCCGATTTGAAAGCGCACGGGTGGAAAGTCACTAAAAAATCCATCACGCCGCCGACAACACGAATGCAATTGAGAGACAAGCCAATGATTGAACTGCTGGAAAAAAACGTTAATTTTCAGCGCATTGTGGCACCTGTCAGACTTTCGGCTCTGGTATGAAAAAATTGTCGAACATAACCATTGCTGAATTCAGAGCCGTGCTTAACAGTTACGGACTCAAAGTGTTACGAACAAAAGGCGGACACGAGGCGTGGGCAAAAGAGGGAATGTTGCGCCCCATAATCTTCCAAACACACGTTGAACCCGTACCTGAATTTATTGTAAAGAACGCCATTGCAGGACTGAATGTCACAAGGCAGGAATTTCTTGAAAAACTTGAAAATATTGGGTAAATCATTGATTTAAAGTTTTTTTCATTTAAAGATGAAATGGAATTTGAATAATTGGAAGAACTCGTTTGAAATGCGGAATGTGAAAATCTTTATTATAATGATTTCCATACCATTACTGCATTCGTGCAATAATGAAAAGACATCTGTTATCGTTAATCTCGAATTGGTTAAAAATGAATCATCAATATATGAGAATCAAATAAAAATATCCATTCAAAATCTTTCCGACAGCAATATATATATAGCCAATCTATCACAAAATCAAAACATTATAATGTTGGATGAGTCATCCACTGACATCACTAATGATGTGACTGACAAAGAGATTAAATATTTTGAGAAGCATTTTTCATTTTCCGAAACAATAAATACTGATGCAAACATCAACTCTCTGTCAGACATACAACACATTTTGCGTTTGAATGCAGAAACCACAATGTATAATATTGATTCTATAAGACATAACACAAAATTCAATGATTATTTAAATTTTGTTGATAGTGCCTATTTATATGAAATGCGGAATTATTTAAAAGCACCTGTTGCGCTTAATTATTGTTTTCCTGTGGAAATAAAACACAATACAGAAAGCAAGGAGTTATTAGAATCAATATTAAAATTAAAGTATTCCGATATAGTTCTAATTCCTGCGAAAGGGACTGTATATGACTATATTCCAATAGATTCGCTTGTGGTTTCTGGAAAAAAATGCAATGTTTTCTTACGATACATTAATTACAATCGGTCCCAAATAAATGCAGAACAATTGGATTCTTGCTATTTTGAATGGAATGAGAAATATCTTGATAAAATCAATGGATATTCATTATTTAAAGGGGAACTGAAGTCGAATACGATAGTCATTAATCAGCAATAACTTAAAACTTAAGAACTTATAACTTGTAACTGAAAAATGGAATTCTGGTTTTCTGAACATCATACCGAAAACGTAAAGTTCTCTGTGAAAGTGGACAAGCACCTTTACAGCAACGAGACCGATTTGGGGCGCGTCGATATTTTCGAGTCGCTTGAGTTCGGGCGCTTTCTGGCGGTTGACGGCTACATTATTTTCACTGACCGCGACGAGTTCATCTACGACGAAATGTTGAGTCACGTGCCAATGGCCGTCCATCCAAACCCGAAAAGCGTGCTGATTTTTGGTTCGGGCGACGGTGGCGTTGTCGAGGAACTGCTCAAATACAAGAGCCTTGAACGCATTGACCTTGTGGAAGTTAACGACGGTGTGGTTGAAGCCTGCCGCAAGTTCTTCCCCGAAACGGCATCGAGTCTGGACGACGAGCGCGTGACCGTCTACACTGAAAACGCACTTCGGTTCATCCGACACATCGAGAATGAGTACGATGTGATAATTGTTGACTCGGCGGGATTCTACGGTCCTGGCGAGAGCCTTCTGACGCGCGAGTTCTACGGCGGCTGCTACAAGGCACTCAAAGACGACGGCATTATGGTGAATCAGCATCAGAGCCCGTTCTACGAGGAAGACCGCATTGAGACGCAGAAAGCCCACAAGCGGATTGTTGACAGTTTCCCGATTAGCCGTGTGTATCAGGCACATATACCATCGTACCCGTCGGGTTACTGGCTGTTCGGATTCGCGTCGAAGAAGTACCGCCCCGTGCTCGACCTGAACGCCGACGCGTGGAACAAATTAGGAATCAAAACCGATTATTACACCACCAACCTGCACAAAGGCTGCTTTGCGCTGCCCGCGTATGTTGAGCGAATGCTTGAGGACGTGGAATCGATAAAAGACTGACCGACAATGCTTAACAAGAACATCGAAACATTCATCGGCTGCGACGCCGAATACAGTGATGCTCGAATTGTGATTTTCGGGGCGCCGTTCGACTCAACAACATCGTTCAGGCCTGGCACGCGATTCGGCAGCCACGCCATCCGCAGCGAGTCGTTCGGAATCGAGACCTACAGCCCCCGACTCGACCGCGACCTTGAGGACATCAGCGTGTTCGACAGCGGCGACATCGAACTTTGCATTGGCAACAGCCAAACGGCTCTCGAGCAGATTTCGGAACGCACGGCTATCATTCTCAACGACAAAAAGATACCGCTAATGATTGGCGGCGAGCATCTTGTCACTCTTGGCGCTTTCCGCGAAGTTCTGAAGGTGTACCCCGACGTGCACATCATCCATTTCGACGCCCACACCGACCTTCGCGACGAGTATCTGGGCGTCAGTCTGTCGCACGCTTGCGTCATCCGCCGCTGCCACGATTTGATTGGCGACGGCCGCATTCACCAGTTCGGCATCCGCTCGGGTGAGCGCAACGAGTTCCGCTGGGCCGCCGAAGGGCACACCGACCTGCACAAATTCAATTTCGACGGTCTGGAAGCCACGGTTAAACAACTGGCTGGCAAGCCGATATACTTCACCATCGACCTTGACGTGCTCGACCCGTCGATATTCCCTGGCACTGGCACGCCCGAAGCAGGCGGCGTTGGCTTCAACGACATGCTGAACGCGATATCGACAGTCTGCGACAACTGCAACATTGTGGCCGCCGACGTGAACGAACTCTGCCCCACATACGACCAAAGCGGCGTTTCGACAGCAGTGGCGTGCAAGGTGGTGAGAGAGTTGTTGTTGTCAATTTAGAATTTTGAATTCAGAATTCAGAATAAATATTTAACAATTAAATAATTAACAAATAACAGTGACGGAAGATTAAAGCACAGAAGGCATTTCAAAGACTGTTGTCTGTAGTCTGTAGTCCGAAGTCCAAAAAATTGTATCGAAAATGGGAAAAGTTTTAATTATCGGTTGCGGCGGCGTGGCTGGTGTCGCAATTCAGAAATGCGCACAAAACAGCGAAGTGTTTAACGAGATTTGCATTGCAAGCCGCACGGTGAGCAAATGCGACGCGCTGAAAGCCAAAATCGAAGGCTCGACAAAGGCAAAAATCACTACCGCAAAGGTTGACGCCGACAATGTGAACGAACTGGTGAGCCTTATCCGCGAGGTGAAGCCCGACGTGGTTTTGAACCTTGCTCTGCCCTATCAGGACCTGACCATTATGGACGCCTGCCTTGAAACTGGCGTGCACTACATCGACACAGCCAACTACGAGGCCGAAGACACTGAAGACCCGACGTGGCGCGCCATCTACGAGAAACGCTGCAAAGAGAAGGGCTTCACGGCTTATTTCGACTACTCGTGGCAATGGGCCTACAACGACCGCTTCAAAGCCAAAGGCATCACTGGTCTGCTCGGCACTGGCTTCGACCCTGGTGTGACAAGCGTGTTCTCGGCCTACGCCCTGAAGCACTATTTCGACGAGATTCACACCATCGATATTCTCGACTGCAACGGCGGCGACCACGGCTATCCGTTTGCCACCAACTTCAACCCTGAAATCAACCTGCGCGAGGTTTCGGCCAACGGCTCATACTGGGAAAACGGCCACTGGGTTGAGACCAAACCAATGGAAATCAAACGCGAATACAATTTCGACGGCGTGGGCCCGAAAGATATGTATCTGCTTCACCACGAGGAAATTGAATCGCTTGCAAAAAATATCCCTGGCGTTAAGCGAATCCGCTTCTTTATGACCTTCGGACAGAGTTATCTGACTCATATGAAGTGTCTTGAGAACGTTGGAATGCTTCGCACCGACACCGTTAATTTCAACGGTCAGGAAATTGTGCCCATTCAGTTCCTGAAAGCCCTTCTGCCCGACCCTGCGTCGCTCGGTCCGCGCACCGTGGGCAAGACCAACATCGGCTGCATTTTCACTGGCGTGAAAGACGGCAAAGAGCGCAAAATCTACATCTACAACGTCTGCGACCATCAGGAATGCTACAAAGAGGTTGGCTCGCAGGCCATATCGTACACCACTGGCGTGCCCGCAATGATTGGCACAATGATGGTTATGCAGGGCCTGTGGAAGAAACCTGGCGTGTTCAATGTCGAGGATTTCGACCCCGATCCGTATATGGACGCTCTCAACAAATGGGGCCTTCCGTGGGTTGTCGACGAAAACCCGACGCTGGTGCCGTAAGACGATTAGATTTGACAACTGACTACAGACAACAGACTACGGACTACGGTTCGTGCTGTTGTCTGTTCTTCATATTAATGACGCATCGCCTTGTAACTTGCCACTTATAACTTATAACTTTCAAACTTACAACTGAAATGGACCTTCGAACGCCGTGCTATATTATTGATACCGAACGTATTGAGAGCAATCTAAAAATCTTGAAAGGCGTTATGGACCGCACTGGCTGCCGCATATTGATTGCGCAGAAGGCGTTCAGTTGTTATGCGTTCTATCCGCTGATTGCCAAATATTTATGCGGAGCAACGGCAAGCGGACTCTACGAGGCAAGGCTCTGTCACGAGGAAATGCCTGGGCGCGAGAACCACATCTTCTCACCCGCTTTCAAACCTGCTGATTTCGACGAGATTACAACCATCTGCGACCATATCGTTTTCAACTCAATGCGTCAGTTGAGCCTTTACGGCGAAAAGGCACGGCAGCGCGGATTGAGCGTCGGATTGCGGGTGAACCCCGAAAAATCGACACAGGAAGGCCACGCCATCTACGACCCCTGCGCCCCTGGAAGCCGCCTTGGCACCACTCTGCAAGAGTTTGAGACCGCACTGGCCGAGCAGCCGCAACTGCTCGACTTAATCGACGGGCTGCACTTTCACACGCTCTGCGAGCAGAATTCCGACGATTTGGAACTGACTCTCAACGCTTTCGAAGAGAAATTCGGCCGTTGGCTGCCCGCAATGAAATGGGTGAACTTTGGCGGCGGCCACCACATCACCCGCGCCGACTACGACATTCCGCGCCTTGAGCGCTGCATCGGCCGAATGACCGCCCGCGGCCTAACCGTCTATCTTGAGCCTGGCGAGGCTGTGGCGCTGAACGCTGGTTATCTGCGGACAACCGTGCTCGAGATTCAGCACAAAGAGCGCCCTGTGGCCATTATCGACGCTTCGGCGGCCTGCCATATGCCCGACGTGATTGAAATGCCCTACCGCCCGCCACTCGAAGGCAGCGGCGAGCCTGGCGAAAAGCCGTTCACCTACCGTCTTGGCGGACCAACGTGCCTTGCTGGCGACATCATCGGCGACTACTCATTCAACACGCAACTCACCGAAGGCCAACAACTTACGTTCGACGATATGGCCATCTACTCAATGGTCAAAAACAACACCTTCAACGGTATGCCCCTGCCCGACATCTACATCAAGGAAGGCGCCAACTACCGACTCTGGAAATCATTCGGTTACGAGGATTTTAAAGGGCGGATTTAAGGCGGCAATTGCACGCACAGACGACACAGCCCCGATAACTATCGGGAACACAGAGTTTCACAGAATTATAGTTGTTTTGAGGAACGCAGATAACGCAGATTGAATGGATTTGCGCAGATTATTTGAATCAAACAAAATAACAGCCACAAATGCATTCTAATTTGGCCTGCAATTGTGGCTGTTGTCTATTCCCAACTATTTTTTATTCAATTCATTTAGTTTTATAGCGACAGTTGAATAGGCTTTTTCAATTCTGCCTGGAACCGTGTAATCAGCACTACCTTCAAGCCGTTTTACATTAACACTGCATACCACATTTTTCGTCGAATTGTCAACAATATCTATTGTTCCGAGTATGTATTTGGCAAACCTACCATAAGCCCCCATATATTGCTCTAAATCAACAACTTTAAAGATTATTGTATATTTAGCATCTTCATCATCGGTTATCTTCAAACCTTTTGTCGTTGCGTTAAAGTATCTAACAAAAGCATCATTAGAAAGTTTAAACCTTTCAGGGAATTTGTCCCCAAGTCGTTGCTTGTAGTTTTCTTTACCTTCCCAAGTGGTTTCATCCAAATCTAACACGAATTTTGCTGTAGCCACTTCTTTCAACACCGTAATGTTTCCGTAAGCGACTTCGATTTTCTTTTTGCCGAAAGCATTTGTAAAGCAAAATACAAATGCCATAAACAACAATATCTTTTTCATATCTCTGTCTTTTTAGGTTGTTAATCAACGTTAACATACTTGTATCTTGCTCCCCAATCTATTGCTATACGAGCAAAAAATGATTTGGTAAATCCGACATCTGTTGCTGCCGTTTTTTGGTTTACTTCATAGTAATACCCTTGCAGCAAATAGCCTGCAGATATATGAAACTTCGAAAAACGGACACCAAACGAAGGTGCAAAATATACTCCTTCATTATCCCCAATGGAATAACCTAATCGCACATCAAGGAATGGTGATATGCCTGACGGAACCATATCTAACCTGACATCAGCAAACAATGGTATCATAATGACATCATCATTGTCGTTATAATAATCATAAAAACCTGCTCCGCCACCGACAAATAGTTTTGAATTAAATTGATAACCGTGAACAGATAAAAAACCAATATGATTAAACTCTGTATCAACACCATCCTTTCCTGCACCAATGTTTATTTCGCCAAAACCACGGTAGCCCTTGTTTGGGTAATTTATTTTCAGTTCAACTGGTTCCGAAAGATTGTTTTTGGTTTGTAATTGCTCTTTAACAATCTTTTCCACTTCATCCATCTGATATACAAAAACATTTTCGCCTGATTGTATTTTCAACGACACATTTGGAACTTGCTCAATTATTGTTCCCTTTATCTTGCTCCCGTTTTTCAGATAAACAATGTCACTTCCTTTTTGAGAATAAGCCGTTACACAAAGCAAAAGCAACAATGGTAGTATAAATATCTTTTTCATATTCAAACAATATATAGTAATACAATTATTTCCTACTCGTAAGGCTTTTCGGAAGCGCCGTATCAGAGGAAAAATGCACATATAAAAAAAGCGTGATACTAATTTCGTGTTCATCAGACTCTTTGAGGCCTTCGACTGCCGTGTCTATCCAACTACAACGAATAATACCACGCCAAAAGGCGTGAATCACATCGTTATCCGATTTTGGACAGACTATTTGAAAGTGTCGAAGTTTCAAAGAATCCAAATCAAACTACTTGCTTTTCCCTATTTAAAATATGTACATTACTATCTGTTTATTTCATTGGCAGTTATAAGTTTTTAATCACACAATAACTTTTATATAAATCACTTTTGTTTCAACATATTGTTGCAAATCAGTATTCAATAATAGTCTTTTCTGCAAACGGAAACAATATTAGTAAATAATGCTTGAAACGACAAACAACTTTCTTTTTGTGCTTATCATCAACTGAAATCAAATTGATTGTCTTTGTGTTACAATATCAAAACCTTTTAGTCTCAATCTGGCTGTAGTTGCGGTCGTAGCACCAATAGACGGTTTTCTCGGTCACATCGTAAAACATCGAAATCACTGTGGGACAAACGGTTTGCGACACTTCTTTGAGCACACTGAAGCAGTCGTCAACATCAAAATTGTCGGTGGCCGCGGCGAGCAGACTTTCCGCCTTCTGATAGCGGTCGAGCCCCATCCACGGGTGCTGCAGCGGTGTCGGCACAAACGGCGGAAAATTGGTCATTATCTTGTAATCGGGCTTCTCGTAGTACTTGAACCCGCGCCCTGGAACAATATGCAGCACGTTGCCGCTGCTGTCTGACAATGAAGACATAAACGTTAGCCCTGGCACGCTGCAGACTCTGTTTGTCTGCACAAAATCAAGAACCTGCTGCAATGTCATTTTCATCAGAAGCAGGTCGATATTCAGCATTATAATGTTGGTGTCGCCGCCGACGGGATTGCTGCGCTCGTTGTGCGGCCAACAGGTCGGCATCCCGACAAAATCGCCGCGGCGGTTGGCCCCGAAAAGCGGCATCCACCCTTCGGTGGCATCGTTGATTTCAATGTAAACACCATCGTCGGTCGGTCGGATTCGGTACTCAAAATCCATAATGTCGAGATTCCACCCGACAATGGTCTTCCGCTTGTTCACTACTATGCTTGTGCACATAATCGGGTCATTTGATTGAGTTTATCACCCTTTGCAACTCTTCAAGAAACCGTGTCGCTTGGCCGCCGTCCATCTGAACGTGGTGAAACTGGAACGATATGGGCAGAGTGGTTTTAAACAATCCCTTGCGGTAGCGGCCCCACATCAACATTGGGTTGCTGAATTTGTCGGTGTACTGATTGACAATGCTGTCAAGTTCTGTGGCGGTCATAGCCGACGTGCCGACAATCATTGCGCCATCTTCAAAACTGCTTTCGCACGATTCGGCTGCCGCCTGCGTGCGGGCAATATAATCGGCGTTAAACTGCTCTATATCATCGCTGTACGGAATGTCGCACGAATTGATACCGCCACGCGCGTTGTTCACAATCACGTTGACGGCCAAACGGTCGTAGCGGAAGAGTTTTCCGCCTTCGGGCAGAGTGTAGAATTCGTCAATCTTGCTCGCAGCCTTGCCCGCGCACCAACACAAAAGCATATTGAACTTCATCCGCTTTTTGCGGCTAACCTTCTGAATGCGAGTAACATCGAAAGTTTTAGTGAGCGTCACCATCGGCATTGGCGAAGTCATCCAAAGGCTGAAAGCCTGCGCGCGGCTGGTCTCTTTCGGGTCGATTTCGTGCTTCATATCTATTTTTGTTTCAAGCGGTTGAGTGCTTCCGTGTTGTTGGCCGTGACCATAGCAAGTTTTTTGCAGCCGTCAATTTCGACGCAAGAGCCGCAGGTGTCGTAGCCCCGCCCTTTGGCGCACAGCCTTATCGGGCACATCGACTCGCAGAATGGCGTTTTGGCGCCCGCTATTCGGCAGCCCGTGCAGTTTATCATTTCAGGCGTGATTTCCACGTGGTTCAGTTCCGACCAAAGCCGCGCCACTTTATTGCGCAGACGGTCATCGTTGTTGATTGTGGCCAAACGCGCTTCGCACTTCTCGCAATCCAATCCGCAATAGGCAATAAAATCTGTCATAATAAAGCTCTCACCTTCTATCATTACAGATACAAGAATAGCCGTTTTTCTCTATTTTATGATATGTTGTGAGATTTTTTTCGCCCCAACGACAAAGATAAAAATCGCCCCGCCCCCAATTTCCCACAGTTATTCAGTTATTCATCCCGATAGCTATCGGGACTTCAGTCCTTCACTTGTCCCCAAACCGCCAAAGGCCTTCCGCTCGCGCGAAAGGCCTTCGTCTTTCAAACTAAAAACTAATTAATTAAGCGACAAATGCTTATTCACCAATTCAATCGAATTCTCAACGGTCACAAGTTGACGAATCTCGTCGTCACCGAGAAGAATGTGGAACCGCTCTTCAACAAAGCAAAGGAAACATTTCCAATCAATCTCGTCAAAGAACAAATCATTTGAAAATGAAGCTTCTGGCATAATATCCTGGCGGTTAACACCCACCTTGCGAAGCACTCTGTACATTCCTAATCTAACTTGACGTTCCATATATTGTGTCTTTTTTGTTATCGTTTTTACACCTATAAGACAATCAAACCGCACATTACCCTACCTTGAAATGCGTTTTTTTTGCAAAAATTTTTCAATTTTTGCTCAACGATTTGATAATCAATGAAATAAAATAATCATTTTTTTCGCTTTCGCGATGTAGGGCAGCCGCCGAAGTGCCATATTTTTGCACCACAGAACGAGAAAAGCGATGAATCAGCACGAAAAATTCACGAAAATCACCACCCAACCCGTCGGCCGACTGGTTTGCGAGTTTGCCGTGCCGTCGATGGTGTGTATGCTCGTGAGCGCATTCTACAACATTGTCGATACCTATTTTGTGGGCCGCATCGACACGCAATCGACAGCCGCCCTGGGCATCGTATTCTCATATATGGCTATCATTCAAGCCGTTTCGTTCTTCTTTGGCCACGGCTCGGGCAATTTCATATCGCGGGCTTTGGGCGCGCAGAAGTCAGAACAGGCCGCAACAATGGCGTCCACTGGCTTCTTCACCGCCATTGCGTTCACAACGTGCATTGCCGGCGTCGGGTTGGCGCTGATGGAACCCGTGCTGACCTTGTTCGGCTCAACCCCCACCATTATGCCGCGCGCAAAAGAGTATTTCTTCTGGATTCTGGCTGGAACACCGTTCATTACGGGCGTTTTTGTGATGAACAACCAGATGCGCTTTCAGGGCAACGCGGCAATGTCGATGGTTGGCGTGATGATTGGCGCCACGCTCAACATTGTTCTCGACCCACTGTTCATTTTCACGCTCGATATGGGCATTGGCGGTGCTGGCCTGGCCACGGCTCTGTCGCAATTCGTAAGTTTTGTCATAATGCTGAAAATGACGGGATTGCGCGGTGGAATCCGACTAAAAATCAGCAATTTCAAACCATCTGCCGAACGCTACAACGAGATTTTTGCGGGTGGCTCGCCATCGCTTGTGCGGCAATGCCTGATGGCCATTGTGAGCATCTGTCTGAACAACTACGCAAGCCATTACGGCGATTCGGCGGTGGCGGCTTTTTCGGTTGTCGGACGAATAATGATGTTTGCTACGGCCGCTCTGCTTGGCTTTGGGCAGGGATTCCAACCCGTGTGCGGATTCAACTACGGTGCGGGGCTCTATCAGCGTGTTAGCCGCGCTTTCAAGTTCAGCGTCGCAGTCTCGACGGCCTATTGCGGTGCGGTTGCCGCTGCGGGAATCGTCTTTGCCGATGCCATTGTGTCGCTCTTCAGCGTTGCCGACACCGATGTGATAAGCCTTGGCGCCCTAGTGCTAAAATTCCACTGCTGCACCTACATTCTTAACGGATTTATTGTGCTGACTAATATGTATTTGCAGACAACCCGCCACACTGCTGGCGCTCTGCTTGTGGCCGTTGCCCGCCAGGGCTTGTTCTTCCTGCCGCTGCTTGTGGTTGGCGCGCACTTCTACGGCCTGATGGGCATCATTGCCGCCCAACCCCTATCCGATTTTCTGACCTTTCTGCTGGCTGTGCCGCTTTACAGACGGAACAGGGCGGGAAATTGAAGGATTGAAGGACTGAATGTGTGAATGTTGTAATGACTGAAAAAAGGTCTATTGTCCGTCCACGCGAGCGACCTTCAGGTCACCCGAAACATACAATTGGTGCATTTTAGCCACATTTTTTCATTACCTTTGACTGTTGCGGGCATTTAACAAAACCGACAATAAACCGCTATGGCACAATGGAATAAGATACGAATTGAGCGAGAGAACGGCGCGATGGCTGAAGCGCAGGCGCCTGTGATTGTCTCAGCAAGCCGCTCGACCGACATTCCCGCCTTCTACGCCGACTGGTTCTTCCACAGGCTCAAGGTCGGCTACTCGGCGTGGACCAACCCGTTCAACGGCGCGCAGAGTTTTGTGTCGTACCAAAACACGCGGTTCATTGTCTTTTGGTCGAAGAACCCCGAACCGCTGCTGCAACACATTGATTATCTGAAAGAACGCAATATCGGTTGCTACATTCAATTCACACTGAACGACTACGAAACCGAAGGCCTTGAGCGAGGTGTGCCGCCCCTTGCCCACCGTATCGACACCTTCCGAAGGCTGGTTGACACATTGGGCAAAGGCCGCGTTGTCTGGCGCTTCGACCCGCTGATTCTCACTGACAAAATCACGCCCGAAACGCTCTTGCAGAAAATTGAACACATTGGCAATCAACTCAATGGCTATACCGAAAAACTTGTTTTCAGTTTTGCCGACATTGCCTTGTATAAAAAGGTGAAGACCAATCTTGAGCGCAACCGCGTGAACTATTCCGAATGGACCGTTGAACAGATGGACCAATTTGCGCGGCAACTTTCGGAACTCAACCAACAATGGAACTACAAACTTGCCACCTGCGGCGAAAAGATTGATATTGAGCAATATGGCATCCAACACAACCGCTGCGTTGATGACGACTTGATGATTCGCTTTGCCCACAACGACAAGGCACTGATGGGCTTTCTGGGCGTGGAAATCCACACGCGCGAAGTGTCGCTTTTCGGCGAAGAACCACTACCGCAAAACGCACTGATTATCAACGATAATCTGTATGCCATCAAGCGGAAAGACAACCGCGACAAAGGCCAACGCCCCGCCTGCGGCTGCATTATGAGCAAAGACATTGGCGAATACAACACCTGTCCGCACCAATGCGAGTATTGCTACGCCAACACAAGCAAGGAAGCCGCCCTTCGCAACTTTGCCCGCGCCCGCGAAACAGGCTGGAAATCAGAGACAATCACAGGGAAATGATTGATTTACTGATTAATTGATTAACTGATTTTGATGTCCGAAGTCTGTTGTCTGCAGTCCGTAGTCTAAAGACTGAAGACCATTTCATTTTTTCCCTTTCTTTCCATCTCGTTGGCAAATATTGTCGGTTTATCGATTTTAAAAATCACCTTATATTATAATAAGATACTTTGGCAGCCATAAACGAACCAAAAATTGAGAATTATGAATAAAACAAATTTGATTATGGCTTGCGCGATGGCTTTTTCGCTGGCATCGTGCAACAACGAGACACCGACATCGGACCCCGCAAATAAGCCGCAACCCGGCCAGACGCGCAATCTTCTGCTCGAAGCCGGTTACACTCAAGAACAAATCGACGCCAAACTGAACGAAGCATTCTACAATGTTTTCGAAGGCCCCAACAAGGTTTATTTCGAAGTCGGCGACTCGATGGCATACATCTCTGACGTGAAAAACCACGATGTTCGCACCGAAGGTATGAGTTACGGCATGATGATTACCGTGCAGTGGAACAAGCAGGATATGTTCAATCGTCTGTGGCGTTGGTCGCAGAAATACATGCAGCATCAAGGCGGCCCGCGCGATGGTTATTTTGCATGGAGTTGCAAAACAACCGGAGAGCAGAACTCACCCGGCTCAGCATCTGACGGCGAACTCTACTATGTCACTTCGCTCATTCTGGCATCGAACCAATGGGGCAACGATGGCGATATCAACTACTTGGCTGAAGCACAACGCATTCTGAATGCGATGTTTGCCAAGAAAGGCTACAGCGAGAATCAAGGCGGATTTGGTCCGTTTGGCGGACAACGCCCACCGCAGCAGAAGCCTGACGGCAACGGCCAGAAACCCGACCGCAAACCTGGCGAAGCACCCAAAGCCGGCCAAGGCGGCGCACCACAGATGCCGGCTTTCCGTCCGGGTATGAAGTTCCCGGAGCCAGAGATTCTGAACATCATCAACACACAAGAGAAACTCATCACCTTTGTGCCCGACGGCTTTGGCGCACGCTACACCGATCCGTCGTACCACATTCCTGCTTTCTACGAGATTTGGGCTAAATATGCTGAAGACGGCCGTGCCGATTTCTATTTGGAATGTGCACAAAAATCGCGTGAGTATCTGCACCGTGCGTGCGACTCGATTACCGGCCTGAACCCCGACTACTCGAACTACGACGGCACAGTGATGGCCCCGCCGCGCGGTGACTGGGGCGCAAAATTCCGCTTCGACTCATGGCGCGTGCCAATGAACATCGCTCTCGACTATACATGGAGCGGCGCCGATGCTGACTGGCAGTTTGACTATGGCTACCGTCTGCAGACATTCTTCCGCAGCCAGGGTGTGAACACTTTTGTTGACCAGTACAACTTGGATGGCACTCCTGTTGAGAACATTGCCGAAGCCGGCGGATACAAGGCTCTGCGCCACTCAATCGGCCTTGTAGGCACGGTTGCTGCAGTGTCTCTCACACAGCCGCTGCGCAACAGCCGCGACTTCATCAACGAGTTCTGGAACTCGAAACACGAACCATACGAAGACGGCTATTTCGACGCTTACTACGACGGTTTGCTCAACTTGTTTGCTCTGATGCATCTGAGCGGCCGCTATACACCAATTGAGAAGAAATAATAAATAGATAGTCAGCCAATTACAATGCAGAGCCGCCAGAAATTGACGGCTCTGCTTGTTTTTTTGTACCCCCGTCAGATATACCATTCCCCTTTCCTATTGACAATAATCCTTCCATATTTGACTATCAATCAATTATTATTGATGATTGACTGAAGGCCGATAACAAAATCGGACTATTTTTAAAAAATGATTGCTGGCGGTGTTTTACCACAGCAACAACATTGTTAATCAGCAATATAATGAAACAGACTTTAGCAATTGTGCTGATTTTTTTGTCGATGGGTGCCTTAGGGCAACAAGAAATCAGACTATACGAAGGGACTGCACCAGGGAGCGAGAACGTTGAGAACAAAGAGAAAGCCCTGCGCGATGCAAACGGCCAGATTCAAACCATCTACGGCGTTGTCGACCCTACAATCACTGTATATCTGCCGGAAACAAGCAAATCGAAAGGCTGCACTGCCGTGATTCTCTGCTCTGGTGGCGGACTGTCGGCTCACTCGTGGGGCGACAACGTGATTAATATGGCTGAATGGCTTAATAAGCGTGGAATTGTTGCCATCGGACTCAAATACCGCACCCGCATTTCCAACGGCCCCCGCCCCAAATTCGACCCGTTGAAAATGCTTAATGTTGACATTACCAATTTCGATAAACTGGTGAAATCGAACGCCAATCCCAATCTGACTGATGCTGACGATGCAAATATCAACAACGCCATTGCTGACGCCTTGCGTGCAATGGAAATCGTCAAGCAACATGCTGCTGAATGGAATATTGACACAACAAAGATCGGCTATCTCGGTTTTTCTGCTGGCGGCGGCGTAGCCATCGGGGCAACAGTTCGTGCCGACAACATGCACAAACCGGCATTCCTGGCCACCATTTTCGGTCCGGCACTCACTGATGTTGATGTACCGGCAAATGCGCCTAATTTGTTTATTGCCACCCGTGGCAACCACCAAAACGTTGCAGCCGGACTATTATCGCTCTATCTCGATTGGAAAAAAGCCGGTGCCAATGCCGAACTTCATATCTACGATGATGGTTACGGACCATTTGGACCTAACGACATGGGAAATACCAGCGGCACTTGGCGCGAAAGTTTCTACCGTTGGCTGACTTTCAACAAATTCTAAGGATTAACGGCTCAAATCACCAGTTTTTTACAAGAAAAGGCATAATCGCCTAAAAATAGCAAAACCCCTGCAAACAATTGTCTGACAGAGGTTTAAAAAACTTGTGACCCCGGCGGGATTCTAACCCACAACCTTTTGATCCGTAGTCAAATGCTCTATACAGTTGAGCTACGGGGCCCTAAAGCGGTTGCAAATATATGCGTTTTTTGAATTGTTGCAACCTGGCAAATGTTTTTTTTAAATAAAAAGATTTGCCACCACAACAATATAAAATTCAATCACTTAACACTGGCATTCAGTGTCTTGATTTTCTCATAGAGCGTGTCGCTCACCGTTGCAAGCGGCAGACGAACGATGTTTTTCGCTTTGCCCTGCAGTTCAAGATAGGCTTTTACGCCCGACGGACTACCCTCGGCAAACAGAGTATCGATGACAGGCAGGAACTTCAGATGCTGCTCGCGGGCATCGCTGAAACGGCCGTCGAGAGCAAGGTGGACAATCTTGCTGAACTGCGCGGGGAATGCGTTCTGAAGCACCGAAATCACGCCTGAGAATCCGCAGGCAATGAGCGGCAGAGTCAGTGCGTCGTCGCCCGAAATCAAGATGAAATCCTTCGGGCAGCGGCTGGCAAGTTGCATACACTGTGCCACATTGCCCGACGCCTCTTTCACGCCCACAATGTTGCGGCAGTCGTTGGCAAGGCTCACAACCACGTCGGGCGAGATGTTGATGCCCGTGCGGCCTGGCACGTTATATAAAAGTATCGGTTTGTCAACATTGTCGGCCAAAGCCTTGAAATGGGCGTACACGCCGCGCTGGTTGGGCTTGTTGTAGAACGGCGCAACCGAAAGCAGAGCCGCGATTTTGTCGTTTTTGGCGTATTCCTTGGCCTGCGCAATCACGTCGGCGGTGTTGTTGCCGCCACAGCCCACCACAATCGGGATGCGGCCCGCGACCTTGCCGATAATGAAGTCGAGCAACTCGTCTTTCTCTGATTTTGAGAGAGTTGCAGGTTCGCCCGTGGTGCCTAACGCCACAATGTAATCGGTGCCGTTGGCCACTTGCGACTCAATAATGTTTTCAAGTGCCTGATAATCAATTTTTCCATCGGTGCTGAATGGCGTTACCATTGCCACGCCCACACCTCGCAATTGTTGCATCATATTGATAATCAATTAAATTTCTTTAGATAAAACTGTATCTGTTCAAAATAGTATTTCGCGTCTTTTGTGTCGTCGATGCTCAACATCAGGTCGAACGGCTGACGCTCGGCAAAGCGGCCTATGCGGAACTTCGCGGCTGTCCGATGCAGCATCAGCCTTGTCGGATAGTAATCGGCTGAATTCAAGTCGATGAGAATGTCGAACGCTGTTGCCTCGAAATCGGCCACCATACTGCTTTTGGGGCGGTACATAAAGTCAAGGTCGGCATCGGTGAACAGGTTGAAATGGCACTGCTGCTGATAGGCCGACAGTTCCTTGCGGTTTGGCACGTAGCCCAAAGCTGTCACACCCGCCTTGAAAGCCGAGAGCTGGCTGTAGGCGTAGTTGGCGTCGGCAATGTCGGAATCTGACGAAACGGCGAACAGCAACCCCACCCTTGTGGCCTTCTCGAGCGGGCAAGGCACGGCCACACGATTTTGTACATCGTGCTCACCAACAAAGAGTTGGCTCAATTTCAGCCGAATAGGATTGTACCGTTTCTGCATAATGCTGTTATTCAGGCAGATTCATTCCGTGGCAGTTCTTGAATTTCTTGCCGCTACCACACGGGCACGGGTCGTTGCGGCCAACCTTCTTGTCCACTCTCACGGGCTGTACCTTGCGGTCCTCGGGGCGTTGGCCCTGACCTTGCTCGGTGCGGCCTGTGTTGAATCGGCTCATATCGAGCTGGCGGCGCTGCTCAACCTGGCGAACCTGCTCGGGGTCCTGAACAGGCAGATTGCCTTTCATTATTATCGACACAAGCTCGGAATTAATCTTCTCAATCATCGCCTTGAATAGGTTGAACGACTCGAATTTATAAATCAAAAGCGGGTCTTTCTGCTCGTAGGTGGCGTTCTGAACTGATTGTTTCAAATCGTCCATCTCACGTAAGTGCTCGCGCCAAGCGTCGTCGATGGTCAACAAGCTGATACTCTTTTCGATAGACGTTACCAAATCCTTGCCTTCCGACTCGTAGGCGCGTTTCAGATTGGTGACGATGTTGTATGTCTTGCGGCCGTCGGTAATCGGAATTACGATGTTGGTATATGTCTGACCTTGAGTCTCATACACATTCTTGATAACTGGCCATACGCGCTGCTGAATCGTAGCCGATTTGCGCTTGTAGGCGTCGATGGCGGCCTGATAGAGACGGTTTGTAATCTCGGCAACGCTCTCGTGGTTGAAGGTGTCCTCGTCGAACGGCGTGTCGATTGAAAGCGTGCGCACATTAGCGAGCTTCAGTTCCTCGAAGTCGTTGGCGTCCTTGTACTCGTTGGCCATCTGCTCGCACACGTCGTAGATGTTGTTCACGATGTCCACTTGCAGGCGGTCGCCGAACAGAGCGTGGCGGCGGCGTTTGTAGATTACCTCACGCTGGTTGTTCATCACGTCGTCGTACTCGAGAAGGCGCTTACGAATGCCGAAGTTGTTCTCTTCCACTTTTTTCTGTGCGCGCTCAATTGATTTCGAAATCATTGAGTGCTGAATCACCTCGCCTTCCTCAAGTCCCATCTTGTCCATCAGTCCAGCAATGCGGTCAGAGCCGAAGAGTCGCATCAGGTTGTCCTCGAGCGACACGAAGAACTGTGACGAACCCGGGTCGCCCTGACGTCCTGCACGACCACGCAACTGGCGGTCGACGCGGCGTGACTCGTGGCGCTCAGTGCCAAGAATTGCCAAACCGCCCGCCTCACGAACTTCGGGTGTCAGCTTGATGTCGGTACCACGACCGGCCATATTGGTGGCGATGGTCACGGTGCCCGTCTTACCTGCTTCCGCCACAATCTCGGCCTCACGCTGGTGCTGCTTGGCATTCAGCACATTATGTTTGATGCCACGCATTTTCAGCATTCGGCTCAAAAGTTCGGAAATTTCAACCGATGTGGTACCCACAAGCACCGGACGTCCGGCCTCGTTGAGTTTCACAATCTCGTTGATGACGGCGTTGTATTTCTCGCGGGCCGTTTTGTAAACCAAATCGTCGTAGTCGATACGCTGCACGGGGCGGTTGGTCGGGATGACCACAACATCGAGTTTGTAGATGTTCCAGAACTCACCAGCCTCGGTCTCTGCGGTACCAGTCATACCTGCAAGTTTCTTATACATACGGAAATAGTTCTGCAGCGTGATGGTTGCGTAGGTCTGCGTTGCGGCCTCGACCTTCACGTTTTCCTTGGCCTCGATGGCTTGGTGCAAACCGTCGGAATAGCGGCGGCCTTCCATAATACGGCCCGTCTGCTCGTCCACAATCTTCACCTTGTTGTCGACAACCACATACTCAACATCGCGCTCAAACATCGCGTAAGCCTTGAGCAACTGGTTGATGGTATGGATACGTTCGGTTTTAATCGAATAGTCCTGCAGTAGTTTGTCTTTCTGCTCAACCAGCTCGGCTGTAGACAGATTCTTGTGCTCAAGCTCGGCAATCTCTGCGCCGACATCGGGCATCACGAAGAAATTCTTGTCTTCCAAGTCGCTTGAAATCAAATCGATACCCTTATCGGTGAGTTCGATGGCGTTTTGCTTCTCTTCGATAATGAAGTACAGGTCGTCAGTAATCAAGTACATATTCTTGCTGTTGTCCTGCATATAGAAGTTCTCGGTCTTCTGCACCATCACCTTCACACCCGGCTCGCTCAAGTAGCGGATGAGCGGTTTGTGCTTCGGCAGGCCTTTCTGTGCACGCAGCAGCAGCTTTCCACCCTCTTCCTCGTTGCCTTCGGATATGAGTTTCTTGGCGTCGGCCAGAAGCTTTGTAACCAAGTCGCGCTGTGCCTGATAGAGTTTCATCACCTGCGGCTTGAACTGGTCGAACAGTTGGTTGTCGCCTTTTGGCACAGGACCTGAAATGATAAGCGGTGTACGGGCATCGTCAATCAACACAGAGTCGACCTCATCGACAATAGCGTAGTTGTGACGGCGTTGTACAAGGTCGTCGGGGCTGATGGCCATATTATCGCGCAGATAGTCGAAACCGAACTCGTTGTTGGTACCGAACGTAACATCGGCCTGATAAGCCTTGCGGCGCGGCTCGCTATTGGGGTCGTGTTTGTCGATGCAATCCACGCGAAGACCGTGGAATTCGTAGAGCGTGCCCATCCATTCGGCGTCACGTTTTGCCAGATAGTCGTTCACGGTGACCATATGCACGCCTCTGTGTGTCAGCGCGTTAAGGAACACAGGCAGAGTGGCCACAAGTGTCTTGCCCTCGCCAGTGGCCATCTCGGCAATCTTGCCTTTGTGCAGAGCCACACCGCCGATAAGTTGCACGTCGTAGTGCACCATATCCCACGTGATTGGCGAGCCGCCAGCGGTCCAGGTGTTGAACCAGATGGCCTTGTCGCCGCGGATTTCAACGCTGTCGCGGACGGCGGCAATGTCGCGGTCGAACTGCGTTGCCGTAACCTCGACCTCGGTGTGCTCTTTGAACCTGCGCGCGGTGTCCTTGATGATGGCGAAAGCGCGCGGCAGCAACTCGTCGAGCACATCGGCAATTTTCGTGTCGATGGTCTCTTCAATCTTATCTATCTGATTGTAAAGATTTTCCTTCTTTTCGATGTCTTCCTCTTGCTCAATCTGCTGACGCAAATCGGCAATCTGTTTGTTCTCATCGCTGATGCGGTCTTGTATAATCTGCTGAAGTTCAATGCTTTGCTGACGCAACTCATCGTTCGAGAGATTAGCCAGTTTGGCGTATTCCTCGTTGGTTGCGATAACGTATGGCATTATCTCTTTGATGTCTCGGTCGGATTTGTTCCCGAACAACTTTGTCAGGAAGCCGTCAATTATTCCCATATATTATTGTAATTATTTGTTTATCAAATGATTAATTATCAAATACATATTTTTTGCAAATACGGCAAAAGTAAAAGAATTTTGGTACGAAAAGCCAAGATAACAAAGATTAAAGTGTAAAGTGTGATTTGCGTAAGGTGGAATGCGATAGAAAATAGCAGACAATGTGGCTACGAGTACAACTCAAGCCGTTGTCTGTAGTCTGATGTCTGCTGTCCGAAAATCAGCCAACTATCTATATATCCGGTTCTTGTTCAGCGCCTTACGATACTTTTCGGCATTGGCGTTGTGCTCAATCAGCGTGCGGGCAAATGCGTGATAGCCCGAAAAATCGTCTTTTGCACAGAAATACAAATATTTGTGCTTGTTGTGGTTAAGCACGGCATCGATTGACGATTTCGACGGAATGCAAATCGGTCCCGGCGGTAACCCTTTGTGTTTGTATGTGTTATACGGGCTTTCAATTTCAAGATGGCGGTTCAGAATGCGCTTGATTTCGAAATCGCCGACAGCGAATTTCACCGTCGGGTCGGCCTGCAGCGGCATTCCAATGCGGATGCGGTTCAGATAGACGCCGGCCACATCGGGTTTCTCGTCGTTTTTGATGGTTTCCTCTTCCACAATCGACGCCAGCGTGTAGGCTTCGTCGGGTGTGAGATTGACGGCTTTGGCCTTCTCGCGACGGTTGGCATCCCAAAACTTGACCGACTCGGCGTACATCCGCTCAATGAACTGTTTGGCGCTTGTGTTCCAGTTGAAATAATAGGTGTCGGTAATGAAAAGCGTGAAAGCCGTTTCGCGTGTTTTTCCGTAATTCGCCAAATAGACATTGTCTGTCAGCAACATATACAACTCTTCATCGCCCATTTCAAGTTTGTTGCCAATCAATTCAGCCAGCCGCTTCACCGACCTAACCTTGCCAATTGTGATTTTGACCGGTTCCTGCGAGCCGCTTCGCAACAGATTGACTAACTGATTGTTGCTCATACCATTGCGAATCTTAAACCGTCCGGCTTTGACAAGTTGCGGATAGTTTTTTTGCCGCGCCACCCAGTCGAACGATTCTGCATCGATAACGAAACTGCTGTCTTTCAGCATCTTGAGCACATCGGCATAAACGCTGCCCGTGCGAATATAGAGATAGGCAGTCTTGCGTCCGTCGAGATTGACGTTGGGCCGCTGCACTTCACCATATATATGATAGGCCATCACCGCAAAGACAATTGCACCCGCAAAGCCGCTCAGAGCAAGCCATCGGCCTATTTTCTTCTTACTTTTTTTTGCCACGATTGTGTTGTTTTTCGAGCCGCAAATTTAGATTCTTTTTCGAAAACAGCACCATCGGGGAAACCGACAAGAAGGTTTTTGCAAGCGAACGCCCCCATCGGCTTGCGCCTAATTGTCAAAATTGTTTTCTTTACGATTTGGAATTTGACCTGAATAACGGTCAATCAATGCTGGGACAAATGGTAGCACAGAACATTCTCGACACTGACATAATGTACCTGAAGGGCGTTGGCCCGCAGCGGGCGCTGACGCTTGCCGACGAGTTGGGCGTGAAAACCTACGCCGACCTGCTCTACTATTTCCCCTACCGCTACCTCGACCGCACGCGCTTCTATTCCATCAACTCGATAAACGAAGATTTGGGGCTGATTCAGGTGAAAGGCCGAATCACCAAGACCGAACTTGTGGGCGAAGGCCGCAACCAGCGCTTTGTGGCGTGGTTCGCCGATGAAACGGGCGCCGTGCCGCTGGTCTGGTTCAAGGGCATCAAATGGATTAAAGACCGATTCAAGGTCGGGGCCGAATATGTGGTTTTCGGCAAGCCGACGGAATTCAACCACCAGTTGAATTTTGTGCACCCCGAGATTGAAGATATGGCCAAATACCAGGCCAAACCCGAGTTCTCGCTGCAGCCGCTCTACAACACATCTGAAAAGATGAAAACCAAGATGGTTACGTCGAAAACCATCCACCAGTTGCAAATCAACCTGCACGAAGCCATCAAAAACACCACAATTTTTGAAACTCTGCCGCGCGAACTACTCGAAAAACTGAATCTGCCCAACCTGAAAACCGCACTGACCGATATTCATCTGCCTAAAAATCAGCACGATTTGCAGCGGGCGCAGTTGCGGCTCAAGTTCGAAGAGTTATTCTACATTCAACTCAAACTATTAAGACTCAAAAAGATACGCGCCCGAGCCAACGGTGGACACAAGTTCGAAGTTGTAGGTCAAAATTTCAACGATTTCTACAACAACCATCTGCCCTTCAGCCTGACCAACGCCCAGAAACGCGTTCTGCGCGAAATCCGCCGCGACACCAACACTGGCCTGCAGATGAACCGTCTGCTGCAAGGCGATGTGGGCAGCGGCAAGACGCTGGTGGCGCTGATGTCGATGCTTTTGGCGTTGGACAACGGCTTCCAGTCGTGTCTGATGGCCCCCACCGAGATTCTGGCGCAGCAGCACTACAAATCGTTCTGCGAGATGCTTGCGCCGATGGGCATCGAAGTGGCGCTGCTGACGGGCTCAACAAAGCAATCCACTCGTACTCAACTGCTTGCCGACCTTGCCAGCGGCCAGTTGAAAATACTCATCGGTACACACGCGCTGATTGAAGACCGCGTGGTTTTCAACAGTTTAGGTCTTGTGGTCATCGATGAGCAGCACCGTTTTGGCGTTGCGCAGCGTGCACGGCTGTGGTCGAAAAACAGCATTCCGCCGCACGTATTGGTGATGACCGCCACCCCTATTCCGCGCACGCTGGCAATGACGCTCTACGGCGATTTGGACGTGTCGGTAATCGATGAACTGCCGCCAGGCCGCAAACCCGTCAAGACCATACACTACAACGATTCGCGGCGTTTGCAGATGTTCGGATTTCTGCGCGAGCAACTTAAGCAGGGACGGCAGGTTTACATCGTCTATCCGCTCATCAGCGAGCCAAAAGCGTCTGATTTGAAATATCTTGAAGACGGCGTCGAGAGCATATCGCGCGCCTTCCCCCCGCCCGACTACGCCATCAGCGTTGTCCACGGACAGATGCCGTCGGCCGAGAAAGAAAAATCGATGACATATTTCGCCAAAGGCATCACCAATATAATGATAGCCACCACGGTGATTGAAGTTGGCGTGAACGTGCCGAACGCATCGGTAATGGTGATTGAGAACGCCGAGCGGTTTGGATTGAGCCAATTGCACCAACTGCGCGGGCGCGTGGGCCGCGGTGCCGACCAGTCGTATTGCATTCTGATGACTGGCGACCGTCTGACCACCGAAGGCCGCAAGCGCATCCAGACGATGGTTGAGACCAACGACGGCTTTGTGATTGCTGAAGCCGACCTGAAACTGCGCGGCCCTGGCGATATTGAAGGCACGCAGCAGAGCGGCATCGCCATCGACCTGAAAATCGCCGATTTAGGAAAAGACAATCAGATTCTGATGCTGGCCCGCGACGAAGCATCGCACATTCTGGAAGTCGACCCGAACCTGAAACAGCCCGAGCACGTCATTCTCGACTCGGAAATCAAGCGCCGCTGGAAATATGAGTTCGACTGGGGGCAGATTTCGTAACTACATTCTCCTACATAACATTGATTATCAAGTTTTAATGTATCTATAACCCAACAACTTGTTTTTCCCCACAAAAAAATACCAACTGTTAAGCCATTTTTTGTTTGCAACCAAGCAATTATTTCAGTTATTTCTTGTTTAAAAATCGGAACGTGTTAACTATAACACGCTTGTTTTCAAAACAATAGCAATAAAGATATTTTTTCTAAAAAAACTCTTGACAAATCAAAAAACCGCCTTACATTTGCATACCGACCGTTCAGTATTTAACGGTTAATATAAATTATTGATTATGAACGATACGAGAGATTTTATCATCGACGAAGCCTACAAGCTTTTCCTGACACAAAGCTACGAAGCCGTTTCAATTAGCACCATCAGCGATGCCATTGGGCTGACAAAAGGGGCTCTCTATCACCACTTCACCAACAAGGAAGATTTATTCAAAGCGGTGATTGACAAGCACTTTCCATCATTTTTATCTAAAGATGGACGAGCCGATATCACCGTTAAGGAAGTGATTGAGATTTGCGCGCAAGATGCTGAAAACGTTTTACGCAGCCTGTGTCCCAAGGATATGAAATTCAACCCCATCAGTTTTATTGGCATAATGAGCGATGCCTTCCGTCACTACTCCGAATTTGCCAAATCGAAACTCAACGAGATTGACACTTGCATCAACCGGCTACGCGACGTGGTGGTGCGAGCCATCGACAGTGAAGAAATTCGCTCGGACATCGACCCTACCATTGTGGCAAAACAACTATTCTCAACCACATTGGGAACGGCCACCGAAGTGCTACACAATCACACTATCGAAGAAACAGTGAACAACCTGCGCGCTGAACTTAATCAGTTTTACGCACTGCTCAAGAAATGATTTTTAAAAACGAACAAAGATACCGAACGTTCAATTAATAAAAAAAAACTGACAATAGAACCCATAAAAACAATTAGAAATCATAATTCACAAATCATAAAATAACAAAACAAAATGAAAATCAGAATTTTAACACCGGCACTTGCGCTTGCACTGCTTGCAGGCTGTGCCAACAAAAACGAGAAAGCGGCTGAGACCGCGCCAATCAAGGTTACAACGGCTACGGTTGTAAATCAGTCGACGGTTCAGCGGCTGAATTTCAGCGGCACGGTGGAAGCCGGGCAGACCATTCCGCTTACTTTTGAGATGACCGGAACAGTGCAGAAGGTGCTGGTTGAAGCTGGCGATGCGGTTAAGGAAGGACAACTGCTGGCCACCATCGACAAAACCGACGCACGAAACATGTACGATATGGCGCAAGCCAAACAGAAACAAGCACAGGACGCCTACGACCGCCTGAAAACGGTTTACGAGAAGGGCAGCCTTCCCGAAGTGAAGTGGATTGAGATGCAGACCAATTTGGAACAAGCCAACTCGTCGCTGAAAATTGCCGAAAACAACCTGAAAAAGTGCGACTTGAAATCGCCTGTGAGCGGTGTTGTTGGCCGCCGCAATGTTGAGCCTGGAATGTCGGCCATCTCAATCACCGGTGCACCAATCGAAATTGTTGATTTAAAAACCGTTAACATCAAAATATCGATTCCCGAGAAGGAAATCGGCAAGCTTGCAAAAGGTACCGACGCCACCTTTACTGTCGGCGCGCTTGGCGGCAAGGAATTCAACGGTGAAGTTACCAACATCAGCCCCGTGGCCGACCGCTTGTCGCGCACCTATGAGGCTAAAATTCAGGTGAATAATCGCGGCGGCGAACTCAAACCTGGTATGGTTTGCGATGTGAGAATCGAAATTGCCGACAACGCCAAAAGGCTGCTCCTGCCCTACCTGTGCGTGTCGAAGGACAACGAAAATCAGCAATATGTGTATCTGATTGACAAAAAGACAAATACAGCGCAAAAACGCATTGTCACAACTGGAAATTATTACGATAAATATCTGGAAATCACATCGGGCCTGAACGAAGGCGATTTGGTTGTGAAAAATGGTAAGGAAAAATTAACCAACAATTGCTTAATTAGTTTGTAATCATGAAAATAACATTCATAGAACGGGCAATGCGCAATAACACGGTTGTTATTACCATTGTGCTCTCGCTAATGCTTGTGGGCATTGTGGCGCTGATTAAGATGCCGCGCAATGAGATGCCCGTTTTCACTATCCGTCAGGGACTTGTGGTGGGCGTTTATCCGGGCGCGTCGTCGGAACAGGTGGCCGAGCAACTGACCACCGCCGTTGAGAATTATACCTTTGGTTATAAGGAAGTTAAGAAGAGCGGAACTTATTCGTATTCGCGCGAAGGAATGATGTATATGTTTGTGGAACTGACCCCTGAGTGCAAAGATGCCGATGAGTTCTGGTCGAAATACAAGCACGGATTGGACCAACTGAAGTCCACGTTGCCGTCGGGGGTGCTGATGCTCTTCGCCAATTCTGATTTCGGCGACACATCTGCCTTATTGATAACACTTTCGAGCGATAACCACACCTATAAAGACCTTGAGCTTCAGTTGAAAAAACTTGAAGCCGAAGTACGCAAAATCCCCGCCACATCAAAGGTTAAGCACGTGGGATTGCAGAAAGAGAAGATTTTTGTGAACGTCGACCCCGACAAGCTTAACGAGTACAATATCAAATCGTTATCGCTGTTGAGTGCGTTCCAAGCCAACGGTCTTGTGGGTTATGCCGGCAACATCGACGACGGCGAGACGCAGCTCAACATGCATTTTGGCGAGAATTTCGAGTCGGAAAAAGACCTTGCCGAGCAGATTGTCTATTCTGACCCCGACGGCAATGTGGTGAGACTCAAAGATATAGCCACCATTGAGCGCCGCTACGAAGACCCAGACAGCTATATCAAGCAAAACGGCCGCAAGACCATTCTGCTCTCGCTCGAGATGCAGAACGGCAACAACATTGTTGAGTACGGCGAAGCTGTGGACAAAGCCATCGAGACTTTCAAAGCGCAACTGCCTGACGGAATTGACGTTGAGAAGATTTCGGAACTGCCGAAATACGTGAAAGAGTCGGTGAACGACTTCATGCGCGAGTTTCTGATAGCCATTGTCTGCGTCATCTGCGTAACAATGCTGCTTCTACCGCTGCGTGTGGCTTCGGTGGCCGGCATCACAGTGCCCATATCGGTGCTGATAACACTGGCGGTGCTCTATTTCTGCGGCATCACGCTCGAAATGGTGTCACTGGCATCGCTGATTTTGGTTTTAGGCATGATTGTAGACAACTCTATTGTGGTGATTGACAACCACGTAGAGATGATTGACCATGGTCTGTCGCCATGGCACTCGGCCATCAAGAGCGCCAAAGAGCTGAGCGGCTCGGTGATTGTGGCCACCATCGCCATCATCTGCGTTTATGTGCCGCTGGGCTTCATGATTCCGGGCTCGGCCGGCGAATTCCTTGAAATCATACCGACAGTGGTAGCCATCGCGCTTGTCATTTCGGTGATTGTGGCCCTACTGATGGTGCCATATCTGAATTTCGTATTCATTAAGAAAGGATTGAAGAAACACTCTGAAAATGAAGACGAAACGAAGCAGCGCCGTTCGTTCCTTGATGTAATGCAAGGCGTTTACGACCGTCTGCTCGAACGTTCGTTCAAACACCGCGGACTGATGATTTTAGCCACGTTGGCGATAATCGGTGTGTCTTTATGGGGCTTCACCACCATCGACCAAGAGCTGTTCCCGAAGATGGAACGAAATCAGTTTGCCGTTGAGATTTACCTGCCAACCGGCTCGTCGCTCAAGCAGACCGAAGTTGTTGTGGATAGTGTTGAAAAACTGTTACTTAACGACAGCCGTGTTACCAATGTCACAAGTTTCATCGGCACAAGCTCGCCGCGATTCCACACTGTTTACGCGCCCAAAATGCCGGCGCCGAATTTCGGTCAGCTGCTGGTGAACACCGTGTCGAATCAGGCCACAAAAGACATCGTAAGAGATTATGAGACAACCTATTCCGACCGTTTTGCCGAAGCACACGTGAAGTGGAAGATTCTGGCAATGCAGTTCACATCATCGCCAATCGAGATCCGCATATCATCTGACTCGATAAACGATATTCATAAGGTTGAAAAACAGATATTTGAGATTGTAAACCGCACTGACGGCATCGGCTGGGCCCGCACCGACTGGGACCAAATGCAACAGAATGTCCGCATCGATGTTGACCGCGACAAAGCCAACCGCATGGGCATATCCAAGAGCCTGATTGCCACATCGTTGCTGGCCGGATTCAACAGTCTGCCGCTCACCACCATCTGGGAAGGCGACTATCCTGTTGACGTTGAGCTGACAATGAAAAACGAAGGCGAGACTGACGGCATCGAATCGCTTGAAAATAAATACATTATGTCGCCCAAGACATTCACAACCGTGCCCTTGCGCTCGATTGCCACGCTGCGGCCTGAATGGAACGAAGGCACTGTGGTTCACCGCAACGGCGTGCCCACACTCACTATCGTCATCGACGAGAAGCCGGGCTACGTGGCTTCGAACATTCTGAACGAGATGATGCCGCAGATTGCCGCACTCGACCTGCCGGTGGGAACGTCAATCAGCTACGGCGGCGACTACGAAGGCACCGAAGAAGTGTTTGTGCCGATGGGTATAGCATTGGGACTGAGCATTATACTGATTTTCTTCGTGTTGCTGTTCCAATTCAAGAAATTCAAAGTTGTGCTGCTCATCATGTCGGGTATGCTGATGACCATCCCTGGCGCCGTAATCGGTTTGAAACTAATGGGTTATCCGTTCAGTATCACTGCTTTTGTGGGCATCACAAGTCTTTGCGGAATGATTGTCCGTAATGGTATCATTCTAATCGACTACGCCCGTGAACTGCGTGACAAAGAGAAACTTACAGTGCGCGAAGCCGCCATTGCCGCTGGCAAACGCCGTATGCGCCCAATCTTCCTGACATCGGCTGCGGCCGCAATGGGCGTTGTGCCAATGATTATCAGCCGCTCACCGCTGTGGGGCCCGCTTGGAACGGTCATCTGCTTCGGCCTGCTCGTATCAATGGTGCTGGCACTCTTCATTCTGCCGATTCTGTACGATGTTTCGTACGATGATAAATTGAAGAAACCTGATATGTGGTCGGTTCCTTACCACCCGAAATTCGCCAAATTCGGTGTTGTGGTGTTGCTCGTCGGCGCTTCGGCGTTGATTGCCAATCGTGCTGAAGCACAGCCGATTAGCCTTGACTCGCTGAAACACGCCGCACTGCTCAACAACCAACAGATAAAGCAGTCGGATTTGGAGATTGAAGCAGCCGAACAGCAGAAAAAAGAGGCTTTCACAAAGCACTTCCCAACTGTGAGCGCAGCCGCCGTGGCAATGAAATCGGTTAATCCGCTAATCGATATGGATATGTCGACGGACAATATGCTCTCGTCGAGTCCCACCTACAACGGCATGATGGAGCAAGCCGCACAACTGCAGCAGATGCAGGCTTCGGGCCAAATTGAACAACTGCAACAAGCCGCAATGGCCGGCAACGCCGAAGCCGCAGCCAAACTGCAGCAGATTTCGGAACTCTCGACAAAGATGCAGGGAATGCAGTCGATAATGGGTACAATGTCGGAGTTTCTACCTATCATTCAAGAAATTATCGAAGATAAAAAGAACAGTCTGGACTATATGAACACTGCCGCCCTGACGGTTGCAATGCCGCTCTACGCCGGTGGCCGAATCCACAACGGCAACAAACTGGCTGCATTGGCCGAGGATGTGAGCCATTACAAGAAAGATATGGCCGTTGACGAGGTGATGATTCGCACCGAGGAACTCTACTGGACGCTGCAGTCGCTCATTGAGAAGGGCAAGACGGTGCAAGAGTACAAGAATATGCTCGACACGCTATACCGCGACGTGAACAACTACGTGGAGGCTGGCCTGGCGCAGCGCAACGACCTGCTGAAAGTGCAGTTGAAGCAGAACGAGTTGGAGACCAACTACCGCAAGGTTCAGAATGGCATTGAACTCACCAAACGCGCTATCTGTCAGCACGTTGGCATTCCTTACACCGACAGCATTGAGTTCGAGCCCGCCCATTTCGACCGCCTTGTGGAGGTCAGCCAATCGACAACCGAGGAGTTGGTTGAAGGCCGCAAGGAGTACCAACTGCTGAACAAAGCCGTGGAGGCGCAGGAGTTGCAGAAGAAGATGATTCGCGGCGAGTATATGCCGCAGGTGGCCGTGGCTGGCGCGGGCTACTGGCTCGATATGATGGACAACCGCTCGACCAACGCCCTGGGAATGCTCACCGTGACCATTCCGCTCACCGACTGGTGGGGCGGCAGCCACAAAATCAAGCAGCAGAACGTGAAACTTGAGCAGGCGCGTATGCAACTGAGCGAAAAAACCGAACTGATGAACCTGCAGATCCGCCAAATGACCGATGAATTGAGCGTGAACGATTTCCAGATTTCAGTCTCGCAAAAATCCGTCGACCAGGCACAGGAGAACCTGACCGTGAGCCAGAACAACTATCAGGCGGGCGTCATCGGAATATCGGATTTACTTGAGGCACAAGCCGTTTACCAGCAAGCCAAAGACAATCTGACCGAAGCCAACTGCAACTATCAGATTACTGCGGCAAAGTATTTGGTGATAACGGGAAACTATAAATAAACAATGTTTTTATAAAACAGAAAAACTCTCAAAGTCAATGGCTTTGAGAGTTTTTTTTGGTGATTCGGTTGGGATTCGAACCCAAGACCCACAGCTTAGAAGGCTGTTGCTCTATCCAGCTGAGCTACCGAACCATCATTTACTTTTGCGGGCGCAAAAATAAGCCATAATCTCGCCTTTCCAAAAAAAATCTTTACCATTGGCAATCAAAATTTTGAGCAATAGTTCATCGCAGCATATTTTACAATACTCTTTGATTATCAATCGTCAATAGATTTACAATAGCATTCCTTTGCAAGTTTTCCCCTAAAACTTATTACCAATCACATACATTTATTATTATTACGCACAAATTTTTACAAAAATGAAATCACTAAACAAATTCATCAGTTGCTGCCTTGTGGCAGCCGCCATTTTGGGCACTTCGTGCCAATCATCAACAGTGAAACAGGCTGACAATCAGCGATGGGTTGGAACCTGGGGCACTGCCGTGCAACTCACCGAGCCGCACAACTGCCCGCCCGAGCCAGGAATCAGCGGAAACACTATTCGTCAGAAAATCCGCGTGTCAATCGGCGGCGAGACCGTGCGCCTGAAACTCTCGAACGAGTTCGGCAACGATGTGCTGAAGATTGCCGCCGTAAGCCTCGCTCCCGCCCTCGAAGGCAGCAAGATTGACGCCGCAAAGGCCGTGAACGTGCTATTTGGCGGAAAGCAGGCCATTGATATTGAAAAAGGCCAGTCGGTGATTTCCGACGCGCTGCCGTTTGCGCTGACACCGCGTATGGACGTGGCTGTGACCATCGCCTACACCTTTGTGCCAAGCGACATCACCGGCCATCCGGGGTCACGCACAACATCGTACATCCTGACAGGTAACGAATTGAATAACACCGATTTTGCCGATGCCGTCACAACCGACCACTGGTACACCATTGAGCGCCTCGACGTTGTTGCCGACGAACCGACAGCTGCCATTGCCATTGTTGGCAACTCAATTACCGACGGCCGCGGCTCGACAACCAACAAGGTGAACCGCTGGACCGACGTCTTCTCGGAGCGCCTGCTGGCCAATCCTGCCACAAGCAAACTTTCAGTGCTCAATATGGGCATTGGCGGCAACTGCGTCATTCGCGGCGGACTGGGCCCCAACGCTTCGGTGCGCTTCAATCGCGACGTGATTGAGCAGCCCGGCGTTAAGTATGTTATTCTGTTTGAAGGCGTTAACGATATGGGCTACTCGCCAAATCCGGCCGTGACCGAAAAAGAACTGATTGATGCCTATTCGAAAATGATTGACTCGGCACACACTCACGGGCTGAAGATTTACGGCGCAACCGTAACGCCGTTCAAAGAGTGCTTCTACGGCTCTCCCGAGAAGGAAGAGTGCCGTCTGGCCGTAAACAACTGGATTCGCACTTGCGGCAAGTTCGACGCCGTAATCGACTTTGAGAAAGCCATTTGCAGCGATTCGGACACCACCGTAATGAACCCCAATCTGCACGACAACGACAACCTGCACCCCAACGCCAACGGTCACAAGGCTCTGGGCGAGTATGTTGATTTGGGGCTGTTTGAATAGAGTGTATTAAGGAACGCAGATGACACAGATTTAACGGATTTACGCAGATTTTAATTTTCGATTTTTGATTTTTGAATAGTGATTAAACCTGTTAAACAGCGAAGCGTTTCAACTCTTTAAACTTATAACTTTTAAACTTTCAACTCAATGAAACACCTATCAATCACCCTGTTAGCCGCTGCCGCGATAATGTGCGGATGCAACGGCCAGAAGAGTGCAAGCACCGAAACGGGCTTCACCAACCCAATGATTTGGGCCGATGTGCCCGATATGTCGATGATGCGCGTGGGCGACACATATTATATGAGTAGCACCACGATGCATATGAACCCAGGCGTGCCAATTATGAAGTCGAAAGACTTGAGCAATTGGGAGATAGCCGGCTACGCATACGAGACCTTGGGCGACCAGGACGAGACGATGCTCTTGAACGGCAAGAACACCTACGGCAAAGGCTCGTGGGCAAGTTGCATTCGCTACGTGAACGGCAAATTCTTTGTCAGCACTTTCGACCAGGTGACGGGCAAAACCTACTTTTTCACCACCGACAACATTGAGAATGGCACGTGGGAACGCCACGAGTTCCGTCCTTCGCACCACGACCATACCATTGTGTTTGAAGAAGATGGACACATTTATATGATAAACGGCGGCGGCAAAATCTTCATTCGCGAAGTTGAGCCCGATTTCAGCGGAATCAAGCCAGAATCAGAGAAGGTTCTGATTGAGAACGCTGGTCTGCCCGCAGGCGAAAACCTGATGCTGGGCGCCGAAGGCTCGCAGATGTTCAAAATCAACGGCAAATACTACCTGTTCAACATTTGCTGGCCGCGCGGCGGTGTGCGCACCGTTATCTGCCACCGCGCCGACAACCTGTTCGGCCCGTACGAAGGCCGCGTTTTGCTGCAGGACAAGGGTGTGGCTCAGGGCGGACTCATTGACACGCCCGACGGCCGCTGGTTCGCCTACCTGTTCGGCGACCGTGGCGCTGTGGGCCGAATCCCCTACCTTGTCCCGGTTGTTTGGGAAGATGGTTGGCCAGTTCTGGGTGTCGATGGCAAAGTGCCCGAAACGCTCGACCTGCCAGCAAACGGCAGCCTGATTCCAGGCATTGTCGATAGCGATGAGTTCGATGGTGACCAGCCGAAAATTGTCTGGCAGTGGAACCACAATCCCGTGAACAGCCTCTGGACAATGAGCGAGCGCAAAGGCTTTATCCGCTTCCGCACCGACCGCACCGACACACTGTTCACCCAGAGCCGCAATATGCTCACACAGCGCACCATTGGTCCGAAATGCTCGGGCAGCGCCTGTCTCGATGCATCGAACCTGAAAGACGGCGATGTTGCAGGACTTGCCCTGCTGGCTGGAAAATTCGGCTTTGTGGCCATTCAGAACGATGGTGATAAAAAATCGATTGTGATGGTTAACAACCAGCCCGAAGCCAACGCCGACGGTGCACCCTGGCCGCCACGCCGCGGCGTTCAGCACGTTGTGGCAAGCGTTCCTGTCAATGCCAGCACCGTCTATTTCAAAGCCGACTGCGACTTCAGCCGCATTGCCGACGAGAGCGCCATTGGCAGCCACGGCGTTGACAAGGCCGTCTTCCACTACTCGCTCGACGGCAAGCAATGGAACCAAATCGGCGACACCCTGCCAATGTCGTACAGCCTCGACCACTTTATGGGCCAGCGCTACGCACTCTTCTTCTACTCTACCAAAGAGCCAGGCGGCTATGCCGATTTCGATTGGTTCAGGATTAGTGAGTAAACCGAAAAAACACGATACAAAAAAGGTGAGTCAGAACGGCTCACCTTTTTTATTCTGTTGAAATTATGAGAGTTATTGGTTGGCTTTGACGCCCCAAATAACATTTCCTCCCTTATAATCCACTTTTATCGTCCACTTATCATAATCTTCTTCCCTTGAACCTTCATTCCAGTTTTCGTTCCAATCTTTTGGTAATGCTTCCGCTTCACATTCTATTATTGCATTTGTGCATCCGAAAAACGCCCCCTTCTCAATGTATTCAACCGATTTTGGAATGTTTATCGATATTAAACCTCCACATTTGAAGAATGCATCCTTTCCAATCATTGTAACTGAATCTGGAATTCTTATAGAAACTAAACTTTTGCACAGAGCAAAAGCATGTTCACAAATGCAAGTAACAGATGATGGAATAGTATATGAACCGATTTTCCCTGCCGGACAGAACAACAGTATTGTTTTATCCTTATTGAACAAAACACCATCATCCGATGAATATATTGCATTGTCACTTGCCACATTTATTTCTATAAGACCATTGCAACCGTAAAACGCGCGTAATCCTATGTCAGAAATCGAATTTGGTATAGTAACGGTGGTTAGACCGACACAATTTTCAAACGCATCCTGACCAATGCTTGTAACCGAATTGGGAATTGATATCAATGATAATTTGTTGCAATTAGCAAACGCGGCATACTCAATTGTTGTAACAGAATTCGGCAATATAACTGTTTCCAAACTCGTGCAACAAAAAGCTGCATGGCCAATGCAAGTAACAGTATTCGAAATAGTAACCGATGTAAGGGCACTACAACGCGCAAACGCAAAGCCGCCAATTCTTGTAACCGAATTTGGGATGGTGACAGTAGTAAGGCTTCTGCATTCTTCGAATGCAGAGTTGCCTATGCTTGTAACTGAATTTGGAATGGTGACAGTAGTAAGGCCGCTGCAACCACGGAACGCTTCGCTGCCAATGGTTTTAACCGAATTGGGGATGGTGACCGATGTCAAACTCCAGCAAAGGTAGAATGCCCAGTTACCAATGCTTGTTACCGAATTCGATATAGCCACCGAAGTCAGTCCTCTGCAACCTTTGAACGCACCATTGCCTATGCTAATGACAGAATTATGCATTGTTATAGATGCCAACCTTCGACACTCAGAAAAAGCATAATCTCCAATGCGTTTAACCGATTTTGGAATCAGCACATTTGGGTTTTCGCCAACGTAAGCCGCAATTTGGGTTTTATCAGAATCGGCATATATGAATCCAAATTCATCGGTTTCTGCATTAACATACTCTGCCTCCCACGGACTGCCTTCGGCGGTGCCTGAATAGACAATGTTTTTTACTCCAAAAAACGCACGTCGGCCAATACTTGTTACCGAATTAGGAATGGTTAACGTAGCCATGTTATTGCAATTAAAGAAAGCAAATTCGCCGATGCTTCTTACCGAATTCGGTATGGCCACCGATATAAGGTTCGAGCAATCTGAAAACGCACTGCTACCAATTATCGTCACTCCATCATTTATAACAATCTTCTTAATTGAGTCACAAACAGAACTCCAAGGATAATCACCACTGTTTTCAAATGAAAAGTCACCCGATACAAATAACGTGCATTCGTTATCAAGAATCCAATTTTCGGCATCGTTCTTCATATTCAAGAAATTATAATCATTCCAAATATATGAGAAAAAACTTCAAGCCGCAAAAGGTGTACTAATCTAGTGATAAACAAAAAAGCCCACGATTAAGAACCGCAGGCTTTTACCATTGATACAAATTATTTATCAAACAATCAATTCGTTACCAACCTTGCGGGCACGCTCTGGCTTATCAAGGTTGATGCCGGTGGCAATGCCAATCTCAACAAGCAGATTCCAGCTGGCGCAGAGCATTACGTATGGTTTGAAATCGCCAGCCTCGGGCACGCGGATTGTCTCGAACGGCGTGTCGTGGTCGGCAATAGCAACAACCTTCAGTCCGACACCCTGCCAATGTCGTACAGCCTCGACCACTTTATGGGCCAGCGCTACGCACTCTTCTTCTACTCTACCAAAGAGCCAGGCGGCTATGCCGATTTCGACTGGTTCAAGATTAGTGAGTAAACCGAAAAAACACGATACGAAAAAAGGTGAGTCAGAACGGCTCACCTTTTTTATTTTTGCAGAGAATCGTATTATCTTTATGCGATTTCCGATTGCGGCAATAATGATTGGATTTTTATGACAGTAAAACATATAATAATATGTGCAGTTTTTACGCTGCTGACTATGCTTGGACCAGCCTGCAAGGGCGCATCGCCAATATTTCATAATGTCAACAGCCTGTACAACATATCGATACGTGAGACCAACTCCGTCTGCAAAGATGCCGACGGTTTTGTGTGGGTATCGTCAAAGATGGGCATTCTGCGGTTTGCCAGCCACAACTACTGCATCTACCAACTACCCTATTCTGAACACAACGCTTTGACTGTCAGACTTGAATGCCGCGGAAACATGCTGGTGGCATACTGCAATTCGGGGCAGATTTTTGTCTACAACCGCATTGCCGACCAGTTTGAACCGCTTTCCAACCTGACCAGCTTTATGATTAATAAGCAGCAGATTGTCTACAAGATTGCCATCGACGCGAAGCAGAATCTGTGGATTGGCACATCAAACGGATTTTACAAATACACTGGCGACCAGATTTTGACCATTGAAAGCGAAGGCGCATTCTTCAATCTGGAATGGTTCTCTGACAACAATTTGATTTTGGCAGAAAGGAACAAATTGGAAATCATCGACACTGACGCCCCCGATGCACAACCGCACGACATCGGCGCAAGCCTGCCGCCAAGCATCAAAACCAGTCTGCTGTGCGACACTCGCCGCAACCGTCTCTGGATTGGCACCAAAACCGACGGACTACTGCGATTAGACTTAACCGACCATACGGCAACAGCGATTGACGGCATTCCAAAACTGCCAGTTCTGGCTCTCAGCCAGTTCAACGACAGCACTCTGCTTGCCGGAATCGACGGACACGGAATTTGTGCAATTGATATTGAGTCGGGACAAATAAGAAACATCTACCAGAACGACCGCAACAATCCGCAATCGCTTGCCAGCAACGGCGTGTACGACATTCTGTGTGACCCTGGGAAACGAGTCTGGGTTTGCACCTACGACGACGGTGTGCTGTTCAGCAACATCGAGTCGAAAAACGTCACGCAGCACCAGCACCTAATCAACAACGACAACTCGATAAAAGACAGCCATGTGAACGACGTCTGCGAAGATGCTGACGGCAACCTGTGGTTCGCTACTAACAATGGCGTGAGCAGATATAATCCAACTTCAGACAAATGGTTGCACGTGATGGCCGATGCCCGCGACCGCTCCCATGTCTTTCTGTCGGTCTGCGCCGATTCTGACGGCAGAATTTGGGCGGGCACCTACTCGTCAGGGCTTTACGTACTCGACAGCAACGGAAAGATTGTGACTCACTACTCAAGCACCAGTCACGGCACTTATAACAACGATTTTGTATTCAGTCTGCTGAACGACAGCAACAACGACATGTGGATTGGCGGCACCAACAACGACATTTTCCGCTACAACCGCCGCAACCGCAATTTCAGCCAATTCGACTACGTGCCTGTGAACACGTTTGCCGAACTCGACAGCGCAAATATGCTATTGGGCTGCACCAGCGGACTTTTCAAACTCAACAAGACAACTGGCGACAGGAATGTCTTGATTGACAGTTGCATAGTGAACGACATTCTGGTTCGTGGCGACACAATCTGGGTGGCAACCCACGGCAACGGACTGATGAGCATAAACAGAAATGGCGAAACGACTGCGCATTACGATGTGCGCGACGGACTGCCGTCGGATTTTGTAACAAGCCTGCTCTACAGCAGCGGCCATCTTTGGATTGGCACCGAAACCGGTCTCTGCAAATTCGCCCCGTCGAGCGGAAAATCTTACATTTTTCCATCAACACCCCAGCTTTCGGCATCGTTCAACCGACATGCTGCCACAGTGATGAGCAACGGCGACCTGGTTTGGGGCACCAACAGCGGCGCAGTATGCTTCAATCCCAATTTCGAGCCCGACGAGCAAGCTATCGGCAAAATATTCATTCAAGACATCATTGTTGCGGGAAGTTCGATTCGCAACAAGGCCGACATGACAGGCAACATGCCAATAAACCAGCTTAACAATCTGAAACTCAACTACACACAAAACACCGTCAAAGTTGAGTTGGAAGCTCTGGGGCGGATTGTCGGGCCTCGTTTTGCCTGGAAAATGGACGGGCTCGATGCCGACTGGAACCTGCCCACAACTCAGAACATCATTTCGTACCCCAACCTTCCGTCGAGCAGTTTCAATCTGATTATCAGGCTTTACGACAACACAATGTCGTACATCATCGACGAACGGGAACTGGAAATAACCGTAAAGCCTGCTTTTTGGCGCACATGGCCGTTCATAGCCTTCTGTTACATTATGATTGCCGGTATAATTTTTATACTTGTAATGCGCTATATATCAGAGATGAAACGCCGCCACAGCGAAGATAAAATACGATTTTTCGCCAACACCGCCCACGAGATGCGCACTTCGCTGATGCTGATAAAAGCACCCATCGACGAACTTTCAAAAGAATCAGGTCTCAGCAAGCAGGGTGAGAAAAACCTTGAAATAGCATCACAACAGGCACGTCAACTATCGGCCGTGGTAACGCAGCTGATGGATTTTCAAAAGGCCGACATTGGAAAAGAATACCTAAAACTTGTTGATACTGATATTGTTGAGTTCCTCAGCAGTAAGGTACAGATGTTTGAGTCGCTTGCGCGGAAAAACAACTCACCCATTACGTTTGAGCACGATGTTGACAGCCTGACTACGGCTATCGATACCGATATGATTGGCAAAGTGATTGATAATCTGCTATCAAACGCCATAAAATACTCGCCCAACGGCGGTGCCATCAGCGTGAGTCTACAAAACAACAACGGATATTGGCTGCTGTCGGTGGCCGACAATGGTATCGGCCTCAGCGAAAGCGAGCAGCGCCATCTGTTCCGCGAGTTCTACCGAAGCGAGAACGCCGTGAACTCAAAAGTGATTGGCTCTGGAATCGGGCTGATGCTGGTGAAGAGCTACGTTGAACTGCACGACGGAAAAGTAACATGCAAAAGCTTCCCCAACCAAGGCTCGACCTTTACGGTAACTGTCCCGATATCCATTGTCGGCACAAAACAAGAAAAACGCAGGTTGGGCAAACAACAAGCACAAAAAAATGATGCCGTCAATTCTGGCAAAACCGACATCACCCTGCTGATTGTTGAAGACAACGACAATCTGCTGCAGTTTATGAGCGACACATTGGCCAACGAGTTCAACATTCTGACGGCAACAAACGGCAGCAATGCCTGGCAGACAATTCTGCAACAGCAGCCCGACATTGTTGTTTCCGACGTTATGATGCCCGAAATGGACGGTTTTGAACTCTGCCGACTTCTGAAATCGACCTTTGAGACGGCTCATATTCCCATCATCCTGCTCACTGCCCTGTCGGGACGCGCCGAACAGCTGCAAGGCCTTGGGTTGGGTGCCGACGACTACCTGACAAAACCATTCGACATGGACATTCTGCTGCTGAGGCTCAAGACTCTGGTCCGCAACCGTCAACTGATCAAATCGAAGATAATCAACAGCTTGTCGCACGGAACGCCCGTGGAGTTGGGCAACAAGCAGAATGACGATTTTGTTCAGAAACTGCACATCACGGTGAAAAACAACATGGGCAACAGCGATTTCGACAAGGAGCAGTTCGCCGCCGCAATGAATGTCAGCTCATCGCTCCTATACAAGAAGATAAAAGCTCTTACCGACCTCTCGCCCACCGATTTCATAAAAACCGCACGGCTTGAGTACGCACAGGAACTGCTAAAATCACAACGCTACAACATCACTGAAATCAGCGAGATGTGCGGTTTTGCGAGTGCCGCATACTTCAGTACGGTATTCAAGAAGCAGTATGGCACATCACCGACTGATTATTTGCAAAACAGCCAGTTGTAACCGCATAACATCATTTCTGGCGTTTTTTATCTCGGATCCAACACTTTTTTTATAAAAGTATTAATTACTATTTGCTTGTCTCCCGTTCTGTTTACACAACACATTGGTAGCAGACTTATGCTATTCGTTCTTTTTAAGATAATATCATCTAAAAACAGCCACAACAGACATAGAATTTGACTTTTGGCACATCGCATTGTTGCACAACCGATTGCACAACAAACCAAAAACTTACATCACTAAAAATCAGCAATATAAACAACCTATGCAACCGATTGCAAAATATGTTGCTATACAAAATTTCAAACAAATATCTATTTTTTAAAATGAAATATCTGGAATTGAAAGCCCTATTCTTCAACGCCCGGTACTTTTATCAAAAATCAAAAAAGCGAATTTTTGGTTATGGGGGAAAGCATATTCAATATTGTTTTTAACAGCAGAAATATGGCAAAAATGGCACCAGTTTTCATACCGGCTACTCCTATAATAATGAGCGATACTGATGCCGAATCATTTATAAAAGTTTCCCGATTAGAGTTGTTTGTAGTTCCTGCTGAAAGGCAGGAATGAAAGAAGGCCGCCCGCAGGACGGCCTTCTGTTTTGTTTGGATGCAAACATTATTGTACGAAACACCATCATATATATGCCAACAAAAAAAAGCCCGCGATTAAAAACCGCAGGCTTTTATCATTAACAAAACTATTTATCAAACAATCAACTCATTACCTACCTTGCGGGCGCGCTCAGGTTTGTCAAGGTTGATGCCAGTGGCAATACCGATTTCAACTAAAAGGTTCCAACCAGCGCAAAGCATCACATACGGGTTAAAATCGCCGGCAGCGGGCACTTTGATAGTCTCAAACGGCGTGTCGTGGTCGGCAATGGCTATCACCTTCAGACCAACGCCCTTCTCCAGAACTTCCTGGAATTTCTCGATTTCAGCCTCGATCGGGTCAATCACAAACACAACATCGTTCGGATTCATCACCTCCTCAATGCCGTGAACAGCGTATGTTCCCTCAAGGAAATCCGATTTGCGGCGGGTTATCTCGTTAGTTTTCAGAGTCAACTCCTCAGCCGTACCATCATTATAACCCGAGAAATAGATTGTTTCTGCATTTTTCACATAGTTGATGACGTCGGCCGGAATTGGCAGTGTAAGAGCCTTCTCCAACAATTCTGGCAGTTTTTTCAACTCTGCCGACTTATCAACGCCTTGAATATTCCAAAGTATTGACTCATAATACAAAGCCTGCTCAACCACACTCTTCGTAGCAGCCACAGCTTGCTCCCATCCGCAATTCAGAATATGAGTGCTGGCGCAAGCCTTTGCAATCATTGTGTCAGCGCAAGCAGTAAGGCCGAAAACGTCTTTCTTACCTGATTCCGTAAGTTTCTTTGCCAACAGAATCACCTCTTTGGTACGGCCCGAGTTCGAAGCGCAACAAACGGTGTATTTCGAAAGATCATACTCATATGACTGACGAGAGCCATCGGTCTGCACGTTGATGTCCATACCCCAGCGTTTGGCCTTGCGCATAGCGTTTTTGGCCGGGAAAATGCGGCTCGAGCCCTCACCGGTCAGATACAAGCGCTGCGATTTCTTCACTTCCTCAGCAAGTTTTTTAGTTACTGACGGGTCGAACTTCCTGACGGTGTCCACCGTGCCCATCATCTCTTGCACCAACGCATAGTCGGCATACTTTTTATTAGTTAAGTTCATAATTGGTTTATTTAAAAACGATTAGACAATTCTTCAATTTTTGCGTTAAAATCGGCCGTTTCGGTGCGAACTTGCTTGATGAAACTGTTCTCCTCGAGCGGTCCGATAGCGGCAATCATCTCCTCGCTGTTGCGATATGTCTGCTTGCGGTAGATGTTGTCGTAGTCTTTTTTACGCGTCAGGTAAACCTGGTCGCAGATGTACTGCTGGATGCCGACAGCGCGTTTCAGCACATCACGCCACATATCGTCGGTTATTGTCTCTGTCTGAAGCAGATAGCAGAGTGACTGATAAGCGTGGCGCAGTTTGTCGACGGTGTAGCGCTCCCAAATCTCGTCGTAGCGGGCGTGAATGGCCTCCCACGAGTCGAGTTTTCCATTGCGGATGTCGGCACGCAACTGATCCAAATCCGATGTCTGCATCAACTGTCCGCCAAGGTTCGACCACTCTTTCTGGCGGCGGCCCTGAATCAGTCCGCCAACAGTGCTGAACGTTGCCGACGGGTTGTCCTGCAAATATTTCATCACGTTCTTAACTGCGTAATAAACAAGCATATCGCCATATGAATTGTAGGCATCGTACACCTTCAGAATTCTGACGCGGCGCTTGCCTTTCTCCATATTCTCACCGAAGACTTGCAGATTGTCAACCACTTTGCGGTCGCCACTAAGCAACTCCTTGCCTACTTCGCGCAGAGCCTTTTCGCTTTGTCCCTCGATGTTTTTGTTCTGTGTGCGCAGCCAGGCTTTGGCAGTCCAAATCTCGAGCAGTTTGCGGCCCGTGATGACTTCCTCCATACTGTCGGGCGCATATGCGTCGAACTCAATATGCTGGAATTTGCGTTTGCGAAGGTCGCGCTTCTGATATTTCCAAGCGTTGCGCGCCAATGCGTACATATTATACATCCACCAGAATGCAGGCATCACCTCCAATTCATTGTGGCTCACGTTATTATTAACAAGAGAGAACGGCAGCGGAATGTTCATTTCGGTCGGATAGTCGGCCTTGCTCAGCAGCGTGAACGATGCGAACTTGCACGAATGCTTGACGCTCGAGCACAAGCCCGGCCAGAATCCGCGGCCTGCTTCAATCTCATTGTCGTTGGTGCGGCTGTTGTGGTTCGAGCCCATTGTGGCGCCAGCGGCGATGTTGGTCTGTCCTTTGAGCACTGCAGCCACCAGGAACGAGTTGTTGTGATGTTGCTCGTGAGCCGGAAAAATCAGGTTGTTCAGCACCTCGCAGCACGATATTGTGCTGTTATCACCCAAGAATGAATGAATTAGACGAGCGCCATATTTCAAATTCGAGTTGTTGCCAAGCACAAACCTGACGGCAATGCACGAGTAGAAAATGTGGCATCCGTAACCCACGATTCCGTTCACCAGAACAACGCCCTCACCTATCTGCGACGGTTCTTCTTCCGATGAATTTATGGTGACGTTTTTCAATTTGCTCGCGCCCTTGATGTAGCAGCAGTCGCCAATCTTGACATCTTTGATGATGGCCGAGTTCTTGATGACGCAGTTTGCCCCGATGGTTCCATAGTAACCGCGATGCGAGTCGAAACGGTTCTGTGTCAGATAGGCGAGTTTGATTTGTAACGGCTTGTCGTCGATGAATTTAGCGCCCAGATAGGCATCGGCGGCAATCATTCCGTCGAACGGATAAACCTTGCGGCAGCCAGTTTCGTTCATCAAGTCAAGACAAACTCTAACTTCTTCAGGCTCACCGTCTTTCACAATTCCGTTACCAAATTTGGCGTGGTTGGTGCAGCACATCTCCTGAATGTTGAAAATGATGCAGTTGTCACCGATAATATAGTGCGACATATAATGAACATCGTGAATAGCCACATTGTTGCCAATGTCGCAAGATGTTATCACACTGTTGGTTATACCCACACGCAGACGCAAATCGTGATACTGAAGAACAGCATCGCGGACCTCGCCAATACGCACCAAGCCATAGAATTTGTTGTTTTTAATCTGTTTGGGGTTGAACTCATCGGTGACTAAGAAATTGTCCCAGTTCTCGCAACTATTGTTGTTCTTCACCAGCCGTTCAATCTCGTCGGAACGCAGATGCCGCCAGCCGCCAGTGGGCTTTTTGGTCTGCATATTCCGCAAATAATATTCGTCCTGACCTTCGGGAAGGAACTCTTTTTCAACGAAATGAAAGTCCATATCGTTTCCCGAAAGAATTCGGACCATGTTCTCTGCATCCATAACCGATTATTTTTTCTCAAATATATCCATAAGACAAAACAAATTCGACTATCCCTACTTTTTTTTATCACCAATAAATTATTTAGTAATTCACGTAAAAAAACACCGATACAAGCTACTCAAATAATTATAAATCAATGTATTTACATTCAAACCACACATCACATCATCATTTTACTTCTGTTTTTTTTCAACGGCAAAAGTTTCTTCACACATTACAAACCTAAATTACCATAATGCGTAAACTCTTCTGTTATACAAAATATAAACAGATGAAAACAAGACACTATTTATTAGGCGCCGCAGCAATGCTTTTTTCGGCTGCCGCTATCGCTCAGGAACCAGCCGTGGCTGTCGATTCCAATTTCTACATTTTTCTCTGCTTCGGCCAATCGAATATGGAAGGTCAGGGCACAATCACCGATGCCGACAAGGCTGTAAGCGATAAATTCCAAGTTCTGAACACAACCGAATGCAATGGCGAACTCTATTCGTGGCGCACGGCCGTGCCACCGTTGGCACATTGCCAGGGTGCAGGTTTGGGACCTGTCGATTATTTCGGACGTCTGCTCATTGATTCAATTGCACCGCACAATCCCGATATCCGCATTGGTGTTGTTGATGTGGCTATTGCAGGATGCTCAATCGAGCTTTTCGACACCACTGGCAACAAGGATGTTACATACGCCCAAAAGCAGCAAAGCTGGATGACAGGAAGAATTGACGCATACGGCGGCCGACCGTATCTGCGATTGCTCGATGCTGCCCGTGAAGCACAGAAATACGGTATCATTAAAGGTATTCTGCTGCATCAGGGTGAAACAAACACTAGCGACCCAAAATGGCCGGAAAATGTTAAAACTATTTACGACCGTCTCATCAGCCAACTTAATCTGAAAGCAGAAGAAGTGCCATTGCTTGTTGGTGAAGTTGTTCGTTCCGAAATGGGTGGAGCGTGCGGCTCACACAACAGTGTGATTGCCAAAGTGCCAACAGTTATTCCAAATTCGTATGTTGTATCAGCTGAAAATCTCGCAATGAGCACTGCAGATGGACAAAATGTGCATTTCACGGCAGGAGCCTACCGGACATTTGGCAAACGCTATGCGAAACAATGGATGCGCAGTATTGGGATGACAATCAACGAGCTTCCTGATACCGTTATAGAAAAGGATAAAACGGTTTGCGACAAGTACTCATTTAACGGGAAAACTTATACTTCGAGCCAGCAGCTTAAAAAGGTTGATGTGCTTGAAAATGACCAGAATAAAATAACACAGATCAATCTGACCGTAAACAAAAGTGTAAAAACCAAGCTCGACCCCGTAACAGTTGAAACTGAATATATTTGGCCTGTTGACGGCAAAACATACACAGAAAGCCAGACACTTACTTTCAAAGGTAAAACCGTCAATGGTTGCGACAGCATCATAACCTGCAAACTGACGGTTGGTACCACAGCCGTTGGTGATGTTCAAGCCGAAAGGATTATAATTTATCCCAATCCTGCAAGTGACGTGCTAAACATTAGCGTTCCGGCTTGCGCCACAGGCAGCGGACGCATTGTCATCTACACATCAGCTGGCATCGAAGTCTTCACAACCGACTTTGTTTCGGAACACGAGACTATTGATGTGGCCAACTGGAATAGTGATGTTTACATTGTTCAAATTACCGATGCTGAAGGAAACGTCTGGACGGAGAAGTTTGTCAAGTAACGTAAACATACTGGTAAACAATTGAATAAAAGGCTGCCGCAAGGTAGCCTTTTTTGTTGGATGACACGTTTGTCCTTCATCAGTAGTCCGATGTCTTAAAAATTGTTAGTTTTGCTCAAAAACAAATTTCATAGTTATGAACATCAAATCATTAGCAATTATGGCTTTAGCAGCAACTGCCACGGCGTGCAGCACGGGCGATGGACCGATTATCGGCCGCAGCCAACTGAAAATCGAGAACCGACGGATGTCGCCCGAAGCCTTGTGGGCACTTGGGCGCCTGGCCGACGCGCAAGTCAGTCCCGACGGCACGCGTGTGCTCTACGGCGTCACCTACTACAGCGTGGAGCAGAACAAGAGCAACCGCGAGATTTTCGTTGTCAACACCGACGGCACCGACAACAAGCAGATAACCCTTTCGGCCAAGAGCGAGTACGGCGCCAAATGGGTCAAGGGCGGCAGCCGTGTGGCTTTCCTTTCGTCGGAGAGCGGACAGATGCAGGTTTGGGAGATGAACCCCGACGGCACCAACCGCACGCAGATTACCAATCACGAAGGCGGCGTGTCAGACTTCCTTTATGCGCCCGACGACTCGAAAATCCTTTTCATTGCCGATGTCAAATACGGCCAGCGCACGGTCGATGTCTATCCCGACCTGCCAAAATCGTCGGGGCGGATAATCGACGACTTGATGTTCAAGCATTGGGACGAGTGGGTTGAGACTGTTCCGCACCCGTTCCTTGTTGATTACGACGGTGTTAAAACCACCAACGAGCGCGATATTCTTGAAGGCGAGCCTTACGAGTGCCCGATGAAGCCGTTCGGCGGTGTGGAGCAGATTGCCTTCTCGCCCGACAGCAAGACCATAGCCTACACCTGCCGCAAAAAGACTGGCCTTGAGTATGCAATATCAACAAATTCAGATATTTACCTTTACGATATCGCTGCAGCGAAAACCGTCAAAAACCTGACCGAAGGAATGATGGGCTACGACATTAACCCCGCTTTCTCGCCCGATGGCACACTGATGGCCTTCCAGAGTATGGAGCGCGACGGCTGCGAGTCGGACAAGAACCGCCTGATGGTGATTGAGTTAGCCACAGGTCAGCGCACCGATGTAAGCGAAGGCTGGGACCAAAGTTGCGAGCAGTTTGCCTGGAGCGCCGACGGCAACAGCATTTACCTAATCAGTTGCCAGCACGGCACGGTGCAAATCTATAATGCCGACATTAAATCGAAGATGTTCAAACAGATAACCACTGGCCAGCACGACTACGAATCGGTTGCCGTGGCAGGCGACAAACTGGTGGCCGTCCGCCACTCAATGAGCGCGCCAAACGACATTTACGTGGTTGACCCCGTCGGCGGAAGCCAGCAGCAGATAACCTTCGAGAACAAGCCGCTGCTCGACCAGATGGACTTTGGCCGCGTTGAGGAGCGCTGGATGCCAACTGTCGATGGTCAGCAGATGCACGTGTGGGTTATATATCCGCCAAAATTCGACCCGAAAAAGAAATATCCAACCCTGCTTTACTGCGAGGGCGGTCCGCAAAGTCCTGTGAGTCAGTTCTGGAGTTATCGATGGAATTTCCAAATAATGGCCGCCAACGATTATATTATTGTGGCGCCCAACCGCCGCGGCTTGTACGGCTTCGGCAGCGAGTGGCTTGAGGAGATTAGCGGCGACTACGGCGGCCTGTGTATGAAGGATTATTTCACTGCTATCGACACCTACAGCCGCGAGCCGTGGGTTGATACCGACCATTTGGGCTGCGTGGGCGCAAGTTTCGGCGGATATTCGGTTTACTGGATTGCGGGCCACCACGAGAAGCGCTTCAAGGCCTTCATTGCCCACGACGGTATGTTCAACTTTGAGCAGCAATATCTTGAAACCGAAGAGATGTGGTTTGAGAATCACGACATTGGCGGCCCCTTCTGGGACAAAAGCAACGAAGTGGCACAACGCTCGTACGCCAATTCGCCGCATTTGTTTGTAGATAAGTGGGATACGCCGATTCTGTGCATTCACGGCGAGAAGGACTACCGCATCCTGGCTTCGCAGGGAATGGCGGCTTTTGCGGCAGCCAAACTGCGCGGTGTTCCTGCCGAACTGCTCATCTTCCCCGACGAGAACCACTGGGTTCTGCAACCGCAAAATGGAATCCTTTGGCAACGCACGTTCTTTGCGTGGTTGGATAAGTGGTTGAAGTAATAAATACAACGGCTGAAGGCTGATTGCTGACGATTCTATCCTACAAAAGTCCCATTCATAAATGAGTGGGGCTTTTTTGGTTATGGGAATAGCGCTATGTTTTGTGTTTTAGTTTTCGCTCGCTTCTACCCTTTCACCCCCAGAATATACCCTGTTCCGTGAACATTGGTAATCTCAATGTTCGGGTCGGATTTCAGGTATTTGCGCAGTTTGGTGATGAAAACGTCCATACTGCGGGCTGTGAAATAGCCCGTCTCGCCCCAAATTTTCTCGAGAGTCTGGTTGCGGTCCACAACATTGTTAACGTTCTGATTCAGAAAACATAACAATTCCGCTTCTTTAGGCGAAAGTTTGGTTTGCGAGCCGTCTTCAAACGTCAGTGTGCGGTTCTTCACGTTGAACACATAGCGGCCAATCGTCAGTTCCTCGACGGAATTATCGGGCTGCGGGCTTGCAGGCGTGCGCTTCAGAATGGCTTTTATCTTATAGATAAGCAGTTCAGAATCAAATGGTTTAGTGATATAATCGTCGGCACCAATCTTGTAGCCTTTAATCATATCTTCCTTCATATTCTTGGCTGTCAGGTAGATAATCGGTGTGGCGGGTTTCAACTGCTTGATTTCGGCACCAATGGTAAAGCCATCGACGTGGGGCAGCATCACATCCAAAATGCAAAGGTCGAACTGCCCTGCCTTGAAGGTGGACACTGCGTTCAGGCCGTCATCGACAAGCGTAACGTCCAATTCGTTCATTTCCAGGAACGAACGCAGCACCGAGCCGAAATTCACATCGTCTTCAACCAAAAGAATCTGTTGCTTTGACATATCTATAAGTATTTATGATTCAACATTTTCATCGATTGTCGGCAGCCAGATTTCGAAGGTGCTTCCCTCGCCTTTCTGACTCGACACTTTGATTTCGCCCTTGCACGAGAGCACAATGGCCTTCACGTAACTCAACCCGAGCCCGAACCCTTTGACAGTGTGCACGTTACCCGTCGGATGACGGTAGAACTTCTCGAACACTTTCTCCTGCGTCTCCTTGTCCATACCTATTCCCTTGTCGCTCACAGAGATAAGCAGGTCGGTGCCAATGTTGCGGGTGGTGACAGTTATGTCGGGCGGCGTATCGATTGAGTATTTATTGGCATTATCCAAGAGATTGTAAATCACATTGATAAAGTGCGATTGGTCGACGCGGGCATAATCGTTTTTGGCATTATTGACAAGTTTGATTGTGCCGCCACGGTGCTCAACCTGAAGACTTATATTGCACACCGCCTTCTCAATAAATGGCTGAACGTGAGTCGGTTGCAGGTTCAGATTAAAGTCTTTCTTGTCGAGCATCGACATTTGCAGCACTGTCTCCACCTGACGGTTCATTCGGCGGTTCTCCTCCTTGATAATGCTTGTGAAACGCTGAATTTTCTCGGGGTCGCCAATCACCGACGGCGACGTGATTGAATCGGCAGCCAACTGAATTGTGGCCAGCGGCGTCTTAAACTCGTGCGTCATATTGTTCACAAAATCGGTCTTAACCTCCGACGTGCGTTTTTGGTCGACCATAGTGCGGATTGTCACCCAAAATGTTATCAATATGATAGTTGTGAACAAAACCGAGCCCCATATTGGCAGCATCACCGAACTGTAAATCACGTTGCGGCGGTCGGGAAAATAGACCGAAAGTTTCTCATCGTGCTGCGCAAAATCGTTCGGGAACAGACTTGTCTTGAACGTGCGCTTTTGGTTTTTGTAGCCTTTCGATTTCAGATTCTCGTAAGGCACGCCTTTGCTGTCGGTGACGGCAAACTCAAACGGAAGGTCGATGCCAGCGTTGCGGAACTCGAAGGCCAGCGTAGGCTTGATGGTTGTGAAATCGACGCGCTCGCTGATTGGGCGGTCTTTGATGTTGAACTCAAAGAGCATCTGCTCCATCAGTTGCTCCATACCAGCACGCCCCCATCCGCCACGGCCGTCGGGCTGAGTAACCGACGAGTAGGCTTGGAACGACACATTTTCTCCATCGACAACGGTATCAATCTGATAACTAATGGTTTCTGTATTGCCATTCCTCTCCTTTTTCATCTTCGAAAGGTCGATGACGTGCTCCTTGCTGCGGTTGCCGAAATCACTCAGCGTCATAATGAGCGACTCCTCCTGCCGGTTGCGCGCCTTGCCTGCCATTCCCGACATAAAGTTCGATATGAAAAAGGCGTTCTGATTGCGCTCGATGCGGAAAGCCGCATTCTGCAAGGCAAAGTTGACGTGCTGCGCAAACTGCTCGTCGCGAACCGATATGGCCTTGCGAACCCAGAAAATCTGCACAGCGATGATGCCGAATAGCGACACTATCATCAGTGCCAGAATGCCCGAAAAACGTTGTCGTTTCACTGCTTTAGATTTTTTGTCAAAATTAGTCAAAAGCCGATTTTATCAGAACCAGCGATGCAAATTTAACGTTCCATTGCTACTTTCTGCGCTGTTTAACTTTTCATTAACTCTTTTTAACAGCCCCTTAACCTGCGCACAGCAAAGTCCGGCGTATATTTGCATCGTTAATGAAACAGAAATGACTTTTCATAATTTGGTTTTTATTAGTTGCTAAAGCAGATTCCCCGTCTGCAATCTTTCGAAACGGTCTTCAACTCCCAATTAAAGGCCGTTTCACTTTTAACGCACTAACTTCTTTTTCGCCTCCATAATCCGCTGATACGATTGGTCAATCCGATCTTTGCTGATTTTTCCATCGCCTACAAGCCTGACAATTATATTGACAGCATCTTTCACTATATCAGGATTATAGGTATCGATATTATTTGAGAATATCAGCACATCGACACCGGCATTGATGGCCAGACAGATTGCATCTTCCAAGCCGTAGAACTTGCTGACGGCATTCATCATCATATCGTCAGAAAAGACCAAGCCATTGAACTGTAGCGAATTGCGCAACATTGAAAGCGTAGCGGCTGAAAGCGTAGCCGGATAAAGACTGTCGATGGTGCGATTGAAAATGTGCGAAGTCATCACGGCCACCGGCAACGAATCGCGCAAAAGCAGCCAATAAGGCAGCAATTCGGCGTTTGTCCACGTTTCAGTCACATCGGCAAGGCCAAGATGCGTGTCGCTAACAGAACTGCCGTGACCCGGAAAATGCTTCAACGAGCACAGAATCCCCAATTTGTTGTGCTCATCGACAAACCACCGGGCGTTGCGCGCAACCACCTCTGCATCAGCCGAAAACGAACGACCTATTTTGCCAATTACTGGGCAGTCGGGATTGACATTGACATCGACCGCCGGTGCGAAATTGACGTTGAAACCCATATCGCGGCACGCCTGCGCAATGCGACGGGCGTAAAATCTCGTAGAATCCTCATTATCAAGCGTTCCCAAATATTGCGGTGTAACTGTCGGCTCGAAACCATAACGCACTTTCAGTCGCGAAACGTTGCCCCCCTCCTCATCAACGGCAATGAAAAGCGGCTTTGGTGAAAAATGTTTAAGACTGTCGGTCAAACTTTTAAGTTGAGTTGCCGATGTGATGTTGCGCGGACGGCTTTTCGACGGCGAATCGTACTCAAATAAAATGACGCCACCAATCTGATAGTCGCGCAGCCATTGCGTCACATCGCTCTCAGCCGTTATGGCCGTATCGCGGAAGCCAACCATAAGCATTTGAGCCGCTTTCTGTTCCAATGTCGGTACGCCACTCTCCGCCATTCGGCACGAAGCGAACAAAACCGAAAAAGACAAGAATAAGAAGAAGTGTTTCATCGTAATATTTTATTGATTATCAATTAGAACGCTTTCAAAACGTGAACATACAGTCCACTCTTTCCCTGACGAGTCAAAGTGCCTTCGAGCCGGAAAACAATGTCGTAATAAGTTATCATATCAAGTCCAATGCCGGCACTTGTCAACAATTTGTTTGACAGATAGTTATTAGTTCCAACGCGAGCATCGTCGACATAGCCGGCATCGACAAACAAGTTGAGATAGAAACTGTAATGCACCTTGTTGAACTCGTCCCACGACCAGCCGTCAATCTTTTTGATACGCATTGGCACAAGCGCGAACTTGGCAAAAGCGCGGCCCGTAGCAAACCTCTGACCGTCAATCACATAATACTCAAATCCGCGCAGATAGTCAAGATAGCCCAAAGCCTGCTCGGTGTAGTATGGCTGCGGCTTGCCGGGCGAATATTTGGCCAGACCGCCAAAACCGGCGTAGAACCGATGCCCCAAATCGAAATATTTGTAGGCTGAGAGTCGTGTGTACCACGAACCATCAAGCTCATTATCAAGCAGATTGAGTCCGATTTTTCCAACTTCGAGCGTCACATTGTGACCTTTCAACGGATAAAATTTATAGTCGCGGGTATCCCAATCGAACGTATAAGCCAGTTTAAAATACTGTGTATTAGGCGTTTGAATGCCAAAATAATTAGGATTCAACGCGATTATTGTATCGGCCACATTGGCGTGGGCGTAACCTGCTGTAATAATGTGCCTTACGTCGTATTTCGGGCGAAAAGTGTAGAATAGAAACAAATCCTGATTATCAATTACTTGATGCTTGTCGTTGCGGAAATAGAGCGGCTTGCAGCTGTCGGTGGCATAACGCAACTCATTCTGCCTGTACAACGATAGTTGGACGGCCAGTCCGTGCTTTTTATCAGCAGTGATATACGGGATGTCGTAAAGAACCTGAAACTGCTTTTTGTAGCCCAACCTGAATTTTACTTTCAACGTTTCAGCGCGGCCACGGAAATTGTTGTTTATCAGCATTAAGCCGTAATTTATGCGATTCCACTCGCCATCGTTGAAAAAGGCGCTCAGATTGCGGTCGGCTTGCTCAAAAATCAGATACGGCCACCAATACCACCGCTCCTCGAGCATTACAAGCACCTGCTTTTCGCGCTCGTTCAAGTCAATTAAACTAATTGTAACATAATTAAATAGCGATGTATTGAGCAGATTTTCCTTTGAGCGAAGCAAAACAGCGTCGGCGGCATCGGCTTGCAAGGTATCACCTTCAGTGAAAAGCAGTTCGCGCCTGACAATGAAGTCTTTAGTGGTACGATTGCCGGCAATCATAATATCGCGAACGACAAAATCGGAAGTTATTGCGGAAGTGTCACGCTGTTGCGCATCAGCCGCGAAAGAACTGATTGCCAGCGCAATAGCAAAAGATATAAATGATAGTCGGCTCACTAAATGCTCATGAATTTCATAAACGAGTTGTAGCGGTCCTCAAGCATTGTATCGATTTCGCGGTCGCTCGAGAACACCTGTACAATCCGGTAACTGTAGCGTTCAAATGTTTGAATAACAGGCGAAATATCGGTTCTGTTGAACTTGATCGTCACATAAATATTGTCGGTTTTGGATTGGTTCTGCACAAACAAACTGACAATCTTCGTATCGTTGCCCTCAACAATCTGCGAAATCTGACTCAGCGAATAGTCGCGCACACTCATCTCGAGCACAATTATCGCACCTTTCTCCGCTGCCATCATCTGCGCCAACTCGTGCGAAAGGTCAGGCAAAGTGATGACACCCAAATATTTATCTTCAACATCGAGAACCGGCAGAACCGACAAATTGTTTTCGGCAAAAGGCTGCATCGCCTCAATAATATGCTGATTGTCATATATAAACGGGCGTGACATCACACGTATTTGGCTGTCAATAGCATCGTCGGGATTGTTCATATCATAAATCTCCTGTTCCGAAACAAGCCCAAGATACTCGCTGCCATCGACTACAGGCAGATGCGACACCTTGAACACGTCCATCCAATTGAGCGCGTTGGTGCCCGTGTCTGTCTTGTGCAGAGCCGGTATCACATCCGATAACAAATCGATAATTATCATAGCATCAAATAACTCGTAAATGTAAGAAAAACTACGAAACCGCAGAATCACACATTTATTAATGGTGCTTTGCGGTCAACGAAACGATGGTTTGCGGGGATAAGTAGTGGTTCTGCTAATTTTGCAAGAGTGGAAATGACGACAAAAAAATGATGCAGCATCCGCTGCATCATTTTTCTATCAATCAATTAAGTCAATTACTTGCTCAGCAGTTCCACGCTGCGGTTCACAAACACATTCAGGTCCTCGCCCTTCAGCATATTGTTGGCCAACAGTGCCAAATCGACAAGTTGCTTAACAAGCGGTGTCGATTTGCCGAACTCTTTCAGTTTTGCGTCCTTCTCATCGCGCAGAGTGTCAATCTGCTTGCCAAGGTCGGCAATCTGGTCTTTCAGAGCCTGCGGAATCTCTTCTTCCTTCTTGTCTTTCTTCTGCGCCTCAAGGTCGGCTTTCTGCTTGTCGAGCGGCTCAATCTTTGTATCGATTTCAGCAAGAGCCGAACCCAAAGCATCTTTCTCTGCGTCAAGCACTTTTGAAATCAGCGGGTGAGCCGTGTTCACAACCAAGTTGAAGTTGTCGGGCATATCGGCGTAGTAGTTCATTCCGCTCAAAGCGGCGGTGTCCTTCATACGGCGCATAAACTCGTTCTGCGTAATCATCAGCGGTTTGGCGTCGGCGCCAAGGTCCTCGAACTCAACAATGAAGTAACTCTTGTCGGGCGTTACGGCGTTGAAAACCTGAATCAGATTGTTGCGGTCGGCCTCCTCGATTTTGGCTTGCGGTTGGTCGTCCTTCTGAATCAGACGGCTGATTACATCGGCATCGACGCGGGCGAAACGTGTCTTCTCCAACTTCTGCTCAAGCGAGCCGATAAAGTGCATATCTAACTGACCGTCAAGCATCAGCACATCGTAACCTTTGGCTTTTGCGCTCTCAATGTAGGTGTACTGCGCATCCTTGTCGGTGGCGTAGAGATAGACTTTTGTGTCGTTCTTGTCAGTTTGGTTCGGCTTGACAAGTGTTTCGTACTCGTCGAGCGTAAAGTATTTACCTTCAATATTTTTCAACAGCACAAAGTTCTTTGCGCGCTCGTAGAATTTCTCGTCGGTCAGGATTCCGTACTCGATAAAGAGTTTCAGATTGTCCCACTTGCTCTCGAACTGCGGGCGGTCGGTTTTGAAGATTTCCTCCAGACGGTCGGCCACTTTTTTGGTGATATGGCTCGAAATCTTCTTTACATTAGAATCGGCCTGCAGGTAACTACGCGACACGTTCAGCGGAATGTCGGGCGAGTCGATGACGCCGTGCAGCAACGTAAGGAACTCAGGCACAATGCCTTCCACACTGTCGGTTACGAACACCTGATTGCAGTAGAGTTGGATTTTGTTCTTCTGAATCTCAATGTTGTTCTTGATTTTCGGAAAATACAGAATACCAGTCAAATTGAACGGATAATCGACGTTCAGATGGATGTAGAACAGCGGGTCTTCGTGGCTTGGATAAAGTTCGTGATAGAAATTCATATAATCTTCATCCTTCAGGTCGGCAGGCTTGCGAGTCCACGCTGGCGTGGTGTTGTTGATAATCTTATCTTTGTCAGTATCAACCATTTTCTTCTCTTTGTCGCTCCACTCCTGCTCCTTGCCAAAAGCAATCTGAACGGGCAGGAACTTGCAGTATTTGGTCAGCAACTGGTTAATGCGGCTCTCGTCAAGAAACTCTTCGCTGTCGGCATCGATATGCATTACAATGTCGGTACCAAAATCTTGTTTTTCAGCATCTTCGAGCGTAAACTCAGGACTGCCGTCGCAACTCCATTTCACGGCCTTCGAACCTTCTTTATACGATTTTGTGATGATGTCGACGCGCTCCGAAACCATAAAGGCGCTGTAAAATCCCAATCCGAAGTGACCGATGATGGCACCGATATTGTCTTTGTACTTGTCGAGAAACTCGCCAGCACTCGAGAAGGCTATCTGATTGATATACTTATCGATTTCTTCTTCGGTCATACCAATGCCATGGTCGGAAACCACAATCGTCTTGTTGCCTTTGTTCACTGTCACGCGGACTGTTTTGTCAGTCAGTTCGCCCTTGTAGTCGCCCTTTGCGGCCACGGCTGTCATTTTTTGCGTTGCATCAACGGCGTTTGCCACAATCTCACGAAGGAAAATCTCGTGGTCGGAATAAAGGAACTTCTTGATTACTGGGAAGATGTTCTCACTTGTAACACCAATTTTACCTGTTTGCATAGTTTTATGTTTTTTAGTTATGAATTTCAATTTTAACGCGCATTCTGGTTGTCAAACACTGTGCCACGCGCAACTTTCGGCAACTTTGGCACATAGCACTGCCGCAGGCTGACAAAAAGACATTTTTAAGGCACTAGGCATTGGGCACTAGTGAATTACGAATTTTGAATTATGAATTACGAATTACGCGACTGTATGCGGGTGTATTAGCGTCTTTTTCCTTTTGCCGGGCGCTGATACTTGATGTTGGTTTGATAGAACCACAATCCGTCTTCAAACTTAAGGGCATCACACGACATGTCGGGGCCGTAAAACATGGGGTTGTCGGTATCTTGTGTCCCCATTACGGCAAGATGATCAAGGACTATAAGATCAAGTGCTTCGTCATACTGAATCATCATTGTGGCGCGCTTATTATACTCAAACACAAGGCGTTTGTATTTTTTCTGTCCGACTTTTATCATCGATTTGCCAAAACGCGGCTGGCCCTTTTCGGTGAAAGTGAGCGGTTCAATGATTTTTTTCGTCGTGTACAAGCCGCAGCCGTCCCAACCGATAAGAGTGTAATATACATCGCCATGCATTTTCTTTTCCACAATCGAATAATACAACATTCCGCGCCAGTTTTGCGGCGTAAGCGTCATGTTGTCATAATTTTCAATAGTGCTGCTACAATCGTTGAGTTCAAAAAGTCTGACTTTCTGAGCCTGCTTGTCGTTGTACTGCAAATAGCCGAAATATCGATAGTTGCCGGCATCGCCAACCGAAAACCATGTAAAAATGCGCACACGGCCGTCGGGTGAAACGACAATGCTGATGTCGTTCCGCAAACTGTCGAACGGATAACTGAACGAATCGTCGTGCTTGAGCGCCGCCCCCAACAACGAGAGTGTCTTACTGGCTAGACTGTCCTGCGCGGCATCGTTGTAGCGGCTTGCCGACAGTTGCGCGGCTACACCGGCAATCTGTTTTTCGGCATCGGCGAAATAGGCATTGTCGGGCTCACCGGCTGACACAGTCAGACTGAGCACCAACGCCACAAGAACCGATATTAAATGCCGCTTGTTCATTTTTACAACTAGAAAAACGCCGGAAAACGGGAAAAATTGCCGCCTAAAACAAACAAAGCCCACAAAATGCAGGCTTTGATGTATTTGGCTTAATTACAAATCATTTTGAAGTTATGGTGTTCAGGTCGTCCATCAGTGTGTCGCGGTACGATTTGCCGATAGGTATCAGTTTCGGACCTGATTCTGTGCGCATTACGACGTTGCTTTCTTCGATATAGTCAATCTGTCCCACGTTGACAATGTACGAGCGATGAACGCGTTTGAACTTCGACATCGGCAACTTGCCTTCAATGGCTTTCATGGTGTAGTGGATGGTGAACTTTTCTTTGAAAGTGTTCACCGTAACGTAGTTTTCAAGTGCTTCAACCCACAGAATATCAGCATATTTAATGCGAACCAGCGTTGAGTTTTTCTTCTTGATGAAAATCTCGTCGGGGTATTTAGCCACGCTTTCCTTGTCCTGATAAAGCGACTGCGCCTTGTTGACAGCCTTGAAAAAGCGCTGCAGCGAAACGGGTTTGAGCAGATAGTCAATCACATCGTACTCATACGATTCGATGGCGTATTTTTCCTGGCCCGATACAATTATCACCATCGGCGGGTTGTCGAGAGTGTTGATGAAGTCGAGACCGTTCATTTCGGGCATTTCCATGTCAAGGAAAATCAAATCAATCGGCTCTGGCATATCAAAAGCCTTAAAAGCATCGACAGGATTTTCGTACGAGCCTATAAGATTCAGAGATTCAGACTTTTCAATCAGACCTTCGAGCACCTTGCGGCTCAGCAAATCATCGTCTATAATTATACAATTCATCTGTTCGGTTTTTAGTTTCAAGAGATTTTATTAGTACAAATATAAATCAATTAGCATAACTTGAAACATTATTTTTGCCGAAAATGCACTTTTATCAACATTTTTCTCAAGTTCGGCCACAAAACACTGACGTCTACAATAGATTTGGTAAATTGCGCTTTTAAATTTAATGCGATGAGAAAACTCGCCTTACTGATATTTTTCGCTGTTGCGACGGGCGCAGGACTGCAGGCTCAGAATCCACAGTATCTGCCTGGCACTGTTGTGATTAAACTCAGCAGTGGAAAAGCAACCACAAATCTTCCTACTCAATTTGAATATTTATGCAACGCCAAAACACGGCGGGTTGCCCGACTGTTCCAGACTAAGAAACAAGACAGGTTTACGGCAGAACTGAACCGCATCATCCGCATTGAATACGAAGGCAACGCAAGCCCGGCCGTGATTGCGCAAAAACTGTCGCATATGGAAGGTGTCGAGTATGCCGAACCTTACTGGATTCCCGAACTTTTTGAAACACCCGACGACCCGCTCATCGATAGGCAATATCATTTGAATATCATTAAAGCCTTTGAAACTCTGGATATTACACAAGGCGACACAAATATTGTCATCGGTATTATCGACACCGGGGTCGATGTTTACCATCAGGACCTGGCCGACAACATCAAATACAATTATGCCGACCCAATCAACGGCATTGACGACGATGGCGACGGCTACACCGACAACTTCCGCGGTTGGGACATGGCCAACAACGACAACAACCCATCGAACCCGTCGAGCATACACGGAACGTTTGTGGCGGGTGTCGCCTGCGCGGTGACTGGCAACGGAACCGGAATTGCCGGTGTGGGCGGAAAAACCAAATTTCTGCCAATCAAGATAGCCAACGACGAAAGCGGCACTCTGACCACCGGATACGAAGGCATTGTGTATGCCGCCGACCACGGTTGCCGAATAATCAACTGCTCGTGGGGCTCACCGGCCAAAAGCCTGTTGTGCGACGATATCATCAAATACGCGCAAAGCCGTGGCTGCCTGATTGTTGCGGCTGCCGGTAACACCGGAACCGATGTCAAATACTATCCGGCGTCATGCGATGGCGTGATTAGCGTCTGCGCCACCAACTCAACCGACACAAAATGGAACAACTCAACGTTCAACCACCGCATCGACCTGGCTGCACCGGGCGAAGGCATCTACTCTACCGCCAACGGCGACAAGTACCAGTCGAGCAGCGGCACATCGTTTGCTTCACCCATTGTTGCTGGTGCTGCCGCACTCGTGTGGGCGGCTAGGCCGAAAATGAATGCAGTGCAGATTGGCGAACTTCTGCGTACCACAGCCGACATCATCGACACCATTCCGGCCAACGCCAAATATGCAGGCAAAATGGGGGCCGGCCGACTGAACATACTGCGCGCCGCCACCGACAACACTTCACCATCGATAAGGATAACCGACTATGCATTCACCGGCGATGATGACGAATTTGTGGCTGGCAGCAAAGTCAATGTCGGACTGACGCTATACAACTATCTGGAAAACGCTCAGAATGTCAGAGTTACGATGGAATCGCCCGATGGCAGCGCCACCATAACCAACGGCACATGGGAAACCGATTTGATTGCACACATGAAAAGCGCCCAATGCTCATTCTCAGCAGTTTTAGCCGACACACTGCCTGGCAATGCCGTAATTCCCCTGCGTCTACGTTTCGTTGCCGACGGCTATTCGGCTTCGCAAACCATCGAACTGGCAGCCAATCCCACATTCCGCAATGCCGAATGGGGCGAGATGCAGACCACTATTGCCGATAACGGGAAAATCGGCATCTACGACTACGACGCACAAATAGGGCGCGGATTCACCTACCAGAACACTCAAAACCTGGTGAGCGACGGCGCCGTGATGCTGGCTCTCGACAGCACACAGATAGCAAGCGCCTTCCAAACCGACAACCAGTTTTCAGCCGTCAACGGACGACCAGAAATCTCATCCATCAACAATATAACACACATAAAATCAACAATAAAACCTAACGGCATCAACGGCATCGAAGTTTTGCAAGATTACATTTGCGACAGCCAGAACCTGCCTACAGCAATGATTTGCAAGTACATGATTGCGAATTCAAGCAATGACAATTTCAACAATGCCTGTTTGGGACTTTATTTCGATTGGGATGTGGTCAACAGCCTGACTAACAAGATTGAATACGATGCCACACGCCGTCTGGCCTACATCTACAACACGGGCGAGATTGGGTTGTATGGCGGCATTTGTCTGCTTACCAAAGGAAACGCCGTTCCGTATGCTTTTGAAATTAGCGCGAATGGCGGCAGCATCAACATCAAAAATGGTTTCACCGATGAACAAAAATGGATTGCGATGAACCAGCCGCGCACAAATTCGACAAGCACAAACATTGACCTTGCCCTGATGCTGACTTGCAACAAGATGACGATAGCCGCAAACGATACTGCCGAAGTTGCTTTTGCTCTGATTGCCGCAGAAAATCTGCACGAACTGACAAAAGCCGCCGACAAAGCCATCGCTCTCTATGGTGACAAAAACGGTGCTGCGACTGACGACACCACCGCCCTGACTGAAAACCGGCAAACAAATGTGCGGATTTACCCATCACCCGCAAAATCAACCATTTACATTGACAGTAAGGAATCCATTTCACGGGTTAGAATCTTCAGCGCTAGCGGCATTTTGGAATTGGAAACCAAATGCGATAACACTTCGACCAGCATCGACATAAGCCAGATTGCCAATGGTTTGCACATTGTTGAAATAGTCGACATTAATGGCCGGACCGAACATCTGCGACTAGTAAAATAAAAACGGGTCGATTTGTGCATTTCAAGCACAAATACTTAATTATCAACAATTAAGCAATAATCATTTTTCTCTGCTGGAAGGACTCGCCATTTCAAGTTTTTTTCGGACTTTTGCGCGATTTTTAGAAAAGCAATATGTCAAACGGAAACGCTGCAAAAGAACTCGGAACAGCCAGCATCGGACGGCTGCTCATACAATATTCGCTGCCGGCCATCATCGCCACGGCGGCATCATCAATCTACAACGTTGTCGACCGAATTTTCATCGGTCAGGGCGTGGGGCCGTACGCCATTTCAGGCCTTGCTCTCACTCTGCCGCTGCTGAACTTTTTCGCTGCTTTTGGCGCAATGATTGGCGTTGGCGCATCAACAATGGTGTCGATTTATATGGGACAGCGCAACGATGAAGATGCTGTCCGCACACTCGGCAACGCCTTCATTCTCAACATCATATTAAGCATCATCACATCGGTGTTTGGATACATTTTTCTTGATGACATTCTGATGCTGATGGGCGCGAGCGAGAACACCCTGCCCTACGCGCGTGAGTTTATGGAAATCGCATTTATAGGCAACCTATTGGTTCATATCTATTTGGGATTGAACCATATAATGCGTGCGTCAGGCTATCCGCAGAAATCGATGTATATTACGCTCACAACCGTGGCCATAAATGTCGTGCTTGCACCAATATACATCTTTGTGTTCCATTGGGGCATACGCGGTGCGGCGCTGGCAACACTGTGCGGGCAGATTGTGGGTACAATCATTGTCCTGCGTCACTTCTTGAACCACGAAAAACCGCTGCATTTTGAGCCGGGCTGCTTCAAGTTGAAAGGCAAAATTGTGTCGAACATTTTGACGATTGGCTTGCCTAACTTTGCTATGCTGCTGTGTGCCAGTATGGTAGTAGTGATTATGAACCGCAGCCTGGGCATTTACGGCGGCGATTTTGCTATTGGCGCGTTCGGCATCATCAACAGCCTTCTGAACCTGATTGCAATGATTGTAGCCGGCTTTACGCAAGGAATGCAGCCCATTGCAGGCTTCAACTTCGGTGCCCGCAACCTAGACCGTGTGAAACAAGTTTTCAAACTGACACTGGTCTGCGGTTCGTCGGTAACCATTCTCGGATTCGTGGCAAGCGAATTGTTCCCGCGGTTCATTGCTTCGATGTTCACCACCGACTCGCAACTGATTGAACTATCGGCTCACGGCCTGAGAATCGCACTGGCCGCCTTTGCCATTGTGGGCATTCAGATGGTTACCAGCAACTTCTTCCAGTCGATTGGCCGCCCGAAAATCGCGCTTGTCCTGTCGATGACGCGCCAACTTATCTTCCTCATTCCGGCGCTGCTCATTCTGCCGCATATCGGTAACCTTGGGCTCACCGGCGTTTGGTTGAGTATGCCTGTCTCAGACACGCTCGCCGCACTTGCCACCATAGGCACGCTGATTTATTTTGTGAAGGTGAAGAAGATTTTCACGAATTACGAGTATAAGTTGAAGTAGAAGGTTTTAGTGATAACAATTGCAAAATTCCGCACAATCACTATTTTTAAGTCGGTTTTTGCGAAGGTTTTGCAGAACCGCTTTAAAATATTCATAACTGGGCATTTGGCCGATGCGGCTGAATTTCCGTCTAAAACATTTTTACTATGAGAACAATTTCTCTTTTCATCGCGTCGGCGGCAATGGTGCTGATGACGCAATCGTGCGCAAACTCGCCAAAACAGGCGACTAACAACGGACAAATGCCACGTGGCGAAGCGGTGGCCGACATCACAGCCGCTGCTGACGCACTAATCGCCCACACCGACACTCTGCAAGGCGTAACGCTGCAAAGCGTGATGATTGCACAACACGGCAAAGTGGTGTATGAGCGATGGATGAACGGCGGTGCCGCCGACTCGGCTCACGTGATGCACTCGGTGAGCAAATCGTTCTGCGCAACGGCCGTCGGAATGCTTGTTGACGACGGCAAACTGAAGGTTACCGACAAGGTTATCAGTTTCTTCCCCGACCAACTGCCTGCCGAAGTGTCTGACAATCTGAAGGCTATGACCGTTCGCGACCTGCTCACAATGAACTGCGGCCACGAAACTGAACCACAGCCCCGCGGTGTGGATGCCGACAGTATTGACTGGGTTTCGGCATTCCTTGCACATCCCGTCACCAAAGAGCCTGGCACGTGGTATTGCTACAACTCAATCGGCACCTATATGCTGTCGGCTATTGTGCAAAAGATTACTGGCCAGAAGGTTGTGGACTTCCTCACCCATCGCCTTTTCGAGCCGCTTCACATCGACAAACCGCGCTGGGACGAGAGCCCGCAAGGCATCAACTGCGGCGGCTGGGGACTTTACATCAAGACTGAAGATATGCTGAAATTCGGCCAACTGTTTCTGCAGCAAGGCCAATGGGAAGGCAAGCAGCTGTTGAGCCGCGAATGGGTGGCCGAAGCGTCGAAATCGCAAGTGCCGTCGGTTCCTGCTGGCACTCGCCCCGACGAAGTTGAAGCCAAAGGCCTCACCACCGACAACTGCGCCTGGCTGCTCGGCTACGGCTACCAGATGTGGCGCTGCCCCGACAACGCTTACCGCGCCGATGGTGCCCGCGGACAATACATTATTGTAATGCCCGACCAGGACGCCGTGATTGCCATCACCGCCGACTCGCCCGACCTGCAAGCCGAATTGGATAACATCTATAAATATTTGTTCCCTGTGCTGAAGAAATAGAACATTGATTATTAGGAATAACAAAATGAGCCGCAGGGTTTTCTCTTGCGGCTCGTTTTATTAAAAGCCTGATACAAAATCGCAACATATTTGAATTTATTGCGATTTGGAATGTAAAATGGTTGTTTCCGCTAACCGATTTAAAACAGATTTTTATCAGAATTTAAAAACGTAGGGCTGCCATATTATGACAGCCCTACAATGCATAGTAATCAATCTTACTTCCTATAATAAACACAGTTTAAAACCCATTATATTTTAATTCGTGCGACGAATAGGACGAACTGAGTACCCACAGTTGCGGTGTGCGCCCATCGACGGAATTACGACACTGCTGCCGTAAATTAAGCAGCCACTCATGGTGTCCGGATTGCCATCTTCGAGCGATGAAGAGCTGTATTCACCATACGAACCTGCGTTGTAAAGATTCGTACTGCTGCGGGCACCGGCAGCCGGAAGAAAAATATGCGCGTCGGATAACGAGTAAGATACGGACGATTGGAAACCGCTATAAACTTTGACCCCCTTATCACCATCAGATTTTGCTCTGTAAACTATGTATCCGCTTACGTTCTTCTCATTGTAGTTCGACGTCCAAACCCAATAGCATTGGTTGCTCAATTCGTTCCAATCAGCTATGGTTGGCATTGAATAATCAGAGCCAAAGACGGCTGTAGCAGCGTCATCGGTCGATTCTAGAGTTGTAAGGGCATCAGTAAAACTATAGTAACCATTTGCATCAAGACCATAATTTATATTGTTACAGTATTTTGTGAGTGAATTGCTTGTCCCCAAACAATATTTATATGTGCTCCAATCGTAATTGGCTTTGGTTTCGGTCTCACCCCATGCGTAATAGTTACCATAGTTCCACGGATTTATGGCACCAACATTGCAAGTTGCCCAAAGGTTGCCACTCGTAAGGCCTAAATCCACGGTGGCAATTGTGGCTGCAACAAATTCGGCACTTAAGGTCACATTGCTTGTGCCAATGGTTATTGTGCGGGGATTATCGGTGTTACCGTCACTCCATTGGCTGAAGTAATAGCCGCTGTTAGGCGTTGCGGTAATTGTCACATTACTGCCTGGTGCATAACGGCCGTTAACGCTTGTGTTTACAGAGCCATTGCTACCTGCAGTCACGGTCACAAGCGGGTTTTGTACAAACTCGGCTTCAAGTGTTATATCACTTCTATAAACATTAATATAGCGTGGGTTTGCGGTGTTACCATCACTCCACTGGTTGAAATAATAGCCATCGGAAGGTGTGGCAGTGAACGAAAGGTAACTACCTGGTGCATATCGGCCATTAGTGCTTCCACTGACACTGCCATTAGAGCCCGCGGTTACTGTTACGAGCGGGTTCTGCGAAAACTGGGCTTCAAGAGTTATATCATTTCTGTAAACATTTATGTAGCGCGGATTCGATGTGTAGCCGTCACTCCACTGATTGAAATAGTAGCCATCGTATGGTGTGGCAGTGAACGAAAGATTACTGCCAGGTGCATATCGGCCATTAGTGCTTCCGCCTACACTACCATTGCTGCCAGCAGTCACGGTTACGAGTGGATTCTGCGCGAATTGGGCAGCAATGTTAATGTCGGAATAAATGATTATGGTGCGTGGGTTATCTGAATAGCCATCGCTCCATCCAGAGAAGTAATAACCGCTATTTGGTGTAGCTGTGTAGGTCAGGCTTTGGCCGGAAAAGAACTTACCACTTGCGCCTTTTACCGTGCCATTGTCACCGGCCGTAACACTGACGGTATTGTCACCAGTACCAGTGCAGAGATTGGCAAGCAGGGCATCAACTTCGGCTTTTGAGTAGTAGCCGCTCAAGTTGGCATCATTGGGGATTTCTGTTTTAAGAGCATAATTGGCATCGTTCTCAAAGGCTGAAATTTTTGTAGGAACAGTAGGAATTGCCAGAATATCGGCTTTCTTGGCATACTCACTCAAATCGACATTAGCACTGCCGGCTTGAGCAGCATATAGGGCAAACGGCACACTCAAAAGTTGGGTTGTGCACGAAGCAAAATCGCTTTCGGTTTTAATGAAGTAATTGCCACGGCTCCAGTCGATTGCTGAAAAATCGTCGGTTGTTTTGCCACCGCCAACCGTAAGAGTAATCAAACCGTTCTGGTTAGTTGTTACACTGTGCGTCTCTGTGTATACATCTTTGGCAGCGTCAGCCGTTTCGCCCTGCATAATTACAAGGGTTACGTTGAAATTTTTGTTAGCAACCACGGCATTTTGTGCATCGCGCACAACTGCCTGATAACTGAACCCCTGTGGGGCTTGTGCGAAGGTTGCCACCGAAATCATTAGGGCGGCAATGAATGATGTAAATTTCCGCATAGTTTTAATTTTTAAATGATTTATTATTAGGTTTTCTTTTTTGCATAACTCAATAATCTCTCTTTAGTTTAGACAATAAAAAAACGTGGACTAAAACTTCGTCTACGTTCATCAAGGCATCGCCAAACGCCCTCCGTCAGATATACGAATATAGCCCACGCAAAAGCGTGAGCATCAACTCATATTCTAACGGATTCTAAAATTTGGCGATTTTTGATGAACCGTAAAAGTTAACGCTTATTTATATGTATGTCTTACAATGTATTACATAGGCAAAACATTTTAATTGTTCAACAATATTCAAAAATAGAAACATTTGTCCAAATTGGCACTTTGGGGCGAAAGTTTTTTTATTGTGCGGAATAAAATCCGCATATTTCAAATTTCGTGCTTCAAAATAATTGTCAATTCACAACCTCACCACCGCCGAAGCCTCGTGACGCGAAGTGGGCAGAACCGTTACGTTTTGAGCGATTTGTGAAAAGGCGGCCAATGCCTTTTCAATGGTATTGTTTTCGGCAGAAATGTGCGACAGGAAAAGGTGCGACAAGTTTGACGATGCGAAATTGCTGGCAAGTTCAACCGACTGATTGTTTGACAGATGCCCCACTTCCGACGCCACCCGTTGCTTCAGATAATACGGGTACGAGCCGTGCCAAAGCATATCCTCGTCGTAGTTGGATTCAAGAAAGACGGCATCGCACTGCGAAAAATGGTCGGTAACGGCCTCGGTGACAACG
>JAFYYA010000049.1 GCA_017557785.1 Salinivirgaceae bacterium | reverse complement strand
GGCCTTTGCGGCGCAACTGTCGGCGCAGGTGAGCGCGGGCGTTGTGGCCGACAGCATCGGCAAATATGTGCTTGTGGTGCTTGTCGGCAATCTGATTCAGTTTTTTGTGGTTCTGCCCGCATTCCTGCTCATCCGCGGTCTAAACCCGATTCACGTTTTGGCAAAAATGTCGCCCGCCGTGCTAATGGCCCTGTTCACCAAGAGTAGCGCCGCCACTCTGCCCGTGACAATGGAATCGGCCGAACAGCGGCTCAACATCCGCAAAGACGTGTCGCGCTTTGTTCTGCCCATCTGCACCACCATCAATATGAACGGCTGCGCGGCTTTCATTCTTGTAACATCGCTCTTTGTTATGCAGAACGGCGGTACACCCATAACGCTCTCAACAATAGTTCTTTGGCTGTTGGTTTCGGTGGTGTCGGCCGTGGGCAACGCAGGGGTGCCAATGGGTTGCTTTTTCCTGACGCTTTCGCTAATGTCGGGCATAGGCGCGCCTGTGGCCATTTTGGGCATCATCCTGCCAATCTACACCATCATCGATATGATTGAAACCGCCGAAAACGTTTGGTCGGATTCGTGCGTCAATGCAATGGTTGATAGGGATTTGGGGGAAGAGTAGCGGAAAAATGGCGTTTGCGGGTCCTTACTCTTTTTCTGCACCGTTGTCCGAAAATTAATTATTAATTAATTGATAAAAAGAAAGTTATATTCTGCCGTTCTGCTCGTAATCGCCTTGCATATTTGTTACGCAGCGCGGTGCGACATTGTTTTTGTGCTTGATAAAAAAGCGGCTTTCGGCAACGGTCATATTGCCGTAATGGTTGGAAACGAAACAGTTGGTTGGCGCTATATTTCGATAAACGGAACGCCCGGAATGCCAATGCCGTGGGGCGCAAACACCAATCCTGACAAAGGAATTTTGATAACCGACGCCGAGGGTGCGGCGATTGGCAATCTGCGTCACGCCATACGTCGCGCAAACAGCGTCAACAGCGAGAAAAAGCACCATTATCTTGTTTTCAGGCGGCTCTGTTCGTCGGCCGACGAAGATTCGGCAGTTATGGCGGCTGCTGTGAAAACGGCTTCAGAGTATCTTTACGGCATTGCGGGGCCAGGACAGTCGTGCATCGACGTGGCTTTGTCGGCTTTTGCAGCGCTTGTCAAACTTCGCGCTCTCGACCAAAACGGCTACGTGCCAGGCCAGAGCGACCTTGTTCCCAAAAATTGGTTCCGCAAACTCGCCATACGAGTACGAATTGTTAACCGCGCGGCAAGAAAGAGTCAGAACGCCATTCGGTTCCACCGCAAAATCAATAAGAAAGAAAAGGTTTAAGGCTGATTTATAGGCGCTTTTACCTTCTATGCAACCCGCATTCCCTGTGTTCGGGATTTTCCCACCACCAGCGGCCAGAGCGAATGTCTTCGCCAGGCTCGACGGCGCGGGTGCACGGTTGGCAGCCGATTGACGGGAATCCTTTGTCGTGCAGTTTGTTGTACGGCACGCTGTACTGCTTCACATAGGCTTTGACATCGTCTTCGGTCCAGTTAATCAGCGGGTTGAGTTTGACAAGGCCGTTGTTTTCGTCCCACTCGACAAGTTGCATATCCTTGCGCGTCACGCTTTGCTGACGGCGAAGGCCGCAAATCCACACTTTCAGGCCCTTCAAGGCACGTTGCAGCGGCTCAATTTTGCGGACATTGCAGCACAAATGCCGAAGTTCGACGCTTGTGTAGAACAGATTCATTCCGTGCTCTGCAACCATTTTCTGAACATTGTGATAATCAGGAAAATAAACTTCAAGTTTTATGCCGTAACAGTCGTTTGTGCGTTCAATCAGCGAGTAGGTTTCGGGGAAACAGCGCCCCGTGTCGAGCGTGAAAATGCGTGTCGATTTGTCGATTTTGCAAATCATATCGGTCAGCACCTGGTCCTCGTAACTCAAACTCGACGAGAGAGCAATCTCGCCCTTGAATTCTTTCAGAAAATACGCCAGAACATCAGTCGCCGACGCGTTCGCAAATTGCTTGTTTAATGCCTCAATATCCATTTTTGTAATGTTTAGAAGTTTAGGGTTTAGAAGTTTAGAAAATACGATAACTAAACTTCTAAACTTCTCACCAGCGAAGCGACTCAACCTTCCAACAGCGAAACGCTGAAAACATCGCCCACTTCGACAAAACTTATAACTTGTTAACTTTCAACTTATAACTTAATCAATCATTCCCGCGCCCAGCGTGTCGTTTGTGTCGGGGTCGACAACAATCAGGCTGCCCATCACTTTGTTGGTGTGGTAAGGTTCAAACACGAGCGGTGCGGCCGTTTTCAGTTGAATGTGCGCTATGTCGTTCATTGTCAGTTGGTTCACATCGAGCAACTTGTCTTGCGTGCTAATGTCGATTTTGTAGTCGATAGCCTTGAACATTCCCACAACTTCCTGCGTGGCGTGGCGGATAATGTAGCGTTTGCCGATTTGCAGCGGTGTCTCGCGGAACCAGCAAATGTCCATCGAAACAGCCTGCCCAACCTGCGGAATCTGCCCGTTGTCGAGACAGAGCACATCGCCGCGGCTAATATCGATATCGTTTGACAGACAGATAGTTACCGAATCGCCAGCCGTTGCTTCCTGCAACTGCTTGTCGGCCAGCCAGATTGACGAAACCGTCGATTT
>JAFYYA010000048.1 GCA_017557785.1 Salinivirgaceae bacterium | reverse complement strand
TCTCACCGCATCGCGGAAGCGCCACGACCTTGCGCTGAACTACGACCTTTACCACAACCGCCGCTTTGCCGATATGACAATGTACCCTGGCGGCGCGGCGCCAATGTATATGGTTACGTGGCCCGACGTGGCGACGCTCAACACTGGCCTTGCGCTGACTGACAATATCGGCTTGACCGAAAACCAACAGGTGCGCCTGTCGGCGAAGGTGGCGTGGCAGCATCAGCGGCTCAACAACGACGAGGGCTATCACGCTCTGAAGGTGTTTTTCCCCGCTATGACCAACGCCTACTATCAGACCACGGGGCGCGTTGCGGCAAGTTACCGCGTGCAGACGGGCGGTTTGCAGATTTCAGTCGGGGCGGGGTGGGGAAGCCGCGCGCCAACGGTGACCGAGGCTTACGGCTACTACCTGAACAACACGTTCGACCAATTCGACTACATCGGCAATCCGCACCTGAAAAACGAGTCGGCAACCGAGTTGAACGCCGCCCTGAAATGGCGCGGCGGAACGCTGCAGGTGGGCATCGACGGCAACGCTTTTCTGTTCCGCGACTACATCATCGGGCATCTTGAGACAAGGCTTTCGGCAATGACCGTCGACGCTGAAGGGGTTAAGGTGTATGGTAACATCAAACGCGCCACCATTGCCAACGCGTCGGTGACGGCCGAATGGCAGCCGCTGCAGTGGCTGAACTGGAACGGCAAGTTGAGTGTGGGTTCGGGCCGCGACGCCGACAACGACCCGCTGCCGCTCATTTCGCCCGTTGGTTGGCAGACGCAAATCGGCGCAAGCCGCGGACAGTGGCAGGCGCAAATCACCGTTCGCGGAAACGCCCGCCAAAGCCGATACGCTGACAAATACGGCGAGACCGAAACGCCCGCGTGGACCATCTGCAACCTGTCGGCACTCTGGCAGAAGCCTTTCGGCGATAAAAGACTGTCGGTGAGGGCGGGTGTCGAGAATCTGTTCGACAAGCGTTACGCCACCTACGCCGACTGGAACCAAATTCCGCAAAAAGGGCGGAACATTTTCGCGAACTTGACTTTTGAAATGTGATATTTTTGGAATGCCATATCGGGCAGAAATCTCAAGAAAATTTTATCAAGAAATTATTGCAAAATTCTGCGAATCAATTTTATATAAATTTTTAGGACGATTTTTTTACAATTTCTCGCGAAGCGAAAAACCACATTAAAACGAAACAGAATATGAAAAAAGTTGTGATTTGGATTGCGGCATTGGCCGTGGGTGCCGTTTTAGGACTGCTGCGGATTGGCGCCATCGACGCCGTGGCCGATTTTGTGGCGACGGTTTACACGCGCTTGTTCCAACTTCTGGCTGTGCCGACTATTGTGCTGGCCATTGTCACCACAATGCTGTCAATGGGCACGGGACGCAACACGGGACGTGTTTTCCGCCGTACGCTGCTCTACACGCTGCTAACCACCGTCTGCGCGTCGGCTGTGGGTGCCGCGCTCTATGTGGCAATCAGTCCGTCGAACCTTCCTGCCGAAGCCTTGAGCCAAACGGCAGGCCCCGCACCCGAAACCAACGGTCTGTCGTACACTGACCATATTCTCAACATTGTGCCGAACAACATCATCCGTCCGTTGCTCGAAGGTAACGTGCTGTCGCTGTTGCTGTTAGCCTTTGCCGTTGGCATCGGGCTGTCGAAACTGCCCGAATCGGAAAATAAATCGGTTATTGTCAAAGGCTTGTACGGCTTGCAGGACTTGCTTTTCCTGCTCATCCGT
>JAFYYA010000006.1 GCA_017557785.1 Salinivirgaceae bacterium | reverse complement strand
GCAACTGGGCTACATTCCCGCACCCGACACAATATATAATGGTGTGCTGAAATTCCCGCAAGGGCACTATGCTGTTTTCGACGGCCAAAACCTCACGCTTACGCGATATTGGAACCTGCCCGACTCGATTACCGACCAACCGTTGGCCGACTTCGCCACGGCGAAAAACAGGCTTAAAGAGTTGATTGAGAGTTCGGTAAAATACCGCCTAATGGCCGATGTGCCTTACGGAACGCTGTTGAGCGGCGGCATCGACAGTTCGCTTGTCACGGCCGTGGCGCGGCACCTATGCGGCACTCGCACAAACACGTTCTCAATCGGGTTCAAAGATGGCCGCCACAACGAGTCGCAATACTCGGAACAAGTTGCGCGACAGTTGGATACAAACCATCACTTGGTGATAATGGCCGAGCGGGACGCAATGGAACGCGTGGCCGATATGTTCTACTCGTACGACGAGCCTTACGCCGATTCGTCGGCGCTGCCCACAATGCTGGTGTCGCAGGTGGCGGCCGAGCACGTGAAAATGGTGCTCACTGGCGACGGCGGTGACGAACTTTTCCTTGGCTACGGAATGTACCGCTGGGCCGACCGCCTTGCCAATCCGTTGCTGCAAGCCGCACGTCGACCGCTCTATCAGGCTTCGCGCCTTGCTGGAAGCCGCTGGCAGCGAATTGGCAAAATGTTCGACTGGCGCAGCGGCGACAACCTTCAAACGCATATTTTCTCGCAAGAGCAATATCTGTTCACCGCAGCTGAAACAGAGCGTTTTACGCAAGCCACTACCCCGCCGATGCCGCGTTTTGAAGTACCAACTGGCAGCCGTATGTCGGCCGCAGAACAGCAGTCGGTGTTCGATATGCTCTACTATCTGCCTGACGACCTGCTTGTTAAGGTCGACCGCGCATCAATGTGGCACTCGCTCGAATCGCGCGTTCCGTTGCTCGACTATCGGATTGTGGAATTTGCCGTCAATCTGCATAAATCGCTGAAAATAAATAACGGCGAAGCAAAATATCTACTGAAGCAGGTGCTGTACGATTATCTGCCGCAAGAACTGTTCAACCGCCCCAAATGGGGTTTCAGCGTGTCGCTCTGCAACTGGCTTCGCACCGACCTGAAATATCTGACCGACAAATATTTAGCCCGCGATATTGTTGAGCAGGCGCAAATGGTGCGCTACGCAGAAGTTGAACGGCTGCTAAAGCGTTTCTATGTGCAAAAGGTTGACTATCTGTATAATCGCGTTTGGGCACTGATTTGCCTGCACCAATGGTGGGTTGAGCGAATGAATAAATGCTAACGGCAAAACGTGTCTCCCCGCTGGGGCAAAAATCACACCTTAATAGCATAAATGACTCCGCTCAGCGGTTGCAAGCAAATGTCAATGCCTTTATCAATAATCTGCTGAACATCAATATTTTTATCGGGTGCCTGCCCTAACACCGCTTTGAGCGACACTTTTCCATTGGTCGGCACACCCATTGTGCCAAAGGCGTGGTCGGGTATCCGCAACTGAAAATCTTTGGCGTTCTGCTGGTCGAAGTTGACAACCACAAGCATCGCCTCGGTGCCAACGTGGCGCAGATAGGCATAGATTTTCGACGCATCGAGAGTGCCGTTGTTGGCCCACATCAGGTCGTAGAAACGGCCTTCGGTGAAGCAACGCTCGGTGCTGGCCAACCGCAGCAGATTGCAATAGAAATCGCGCAGTTCCTTCTCGCTGTCAGTCAGTTGCGAGCAATCGGCTTTGCCATTGTTGAACCATTTTTGGAACTGCGGCACGTTGTAGTAGTCGAAAATGGTGGTTCGGCCGTCGTCGCCGCTGAAACCCGTGGCGCCATCGGCTGGCTCGCCAACTTCCTGCCCGAAATAGACCATCACCGCGCCCTGGTTGAGCGTGGCTATAACAATCATTGCAGGTATCGCTTTGCGCGGATTGCCGGCAAAAAAGCGCGACGCAATGCGCTGCTCGTCGTGGTTCTCAAGGAAACGCAGCATCCGGCTGTCGATACCGTCGAGTTTTTGCCAACTCTCGGTCAGCCGCGACGCCGAATCGCCGCAGCAGGTTATGCCGCGCAGCGTGTCGTAAAGCCCCACCTTATCGTAGAGATAGTCGAAACCGCCGCGGAAAATGTAATCTTTGTAAGCCGCCGGGCCGTAAATCTCTGCAATAAACTGTATGTCAGGATATTTCTTTTTCACTTCAGCAATGGCGTACTGCCAAAACTCAACCGGCACCATCTCGGCCATATCGCAGCGGAAAGCGTCAACCTTGCGCCCGGCCCAATAGCAGAGAATATCGACCATCTTCTGCCAAAGAACAGGGTGCGGCTCAAACTGGCCATTGCGATTATTCTGATAATCAACACCATAGTTCAGTTTAACAGTTTCGTACCAATCGTTGTTTGTCGGCCACGCCGAAAACTGGTCGTTGCCCGTAACTCGAGCCGGATTTTCCTCATAGTCAGTTTGTTGAGCGCCGTCAATCTTTGTTCCCGAACCTTCGGGCAAATGAAGCGGCTCACCTGTGTAATAGAAATCGTTCAGCGGCGAGAAATGCCACTCCGGGTGGTCGTTACGACCGAAATCGGCATCGGGGTTCACATCGGAATGGTACTGCCGCGCCACGTGATTCGGCACAAAATCGATAATCATCTTCAGCCCCGCCGCGTGAGTGCGGCGCACAAGGTCGTCGAACTCGGCCTGACGGTTGGGAATGGAATCGGCCAAATCGGGGTCAATGTCGTAATAGTCGCAAATGGCGTAGGGCGAGCCCGCTTTCCCCTTGATAATCCGCGGGTTACCATCGGGAATACCATATTCGGGATTGCCTTGGCAGCGGGCGTGCTCAATGAGCCCCGTGTACCAAATATGAGTGAAGCCCATCTCACGTATCTGCTTGAGAACGTGCGGTGTAAATGCCGACATCTTGCCCACGCCATTCTCTTCGCGCGAGCCGTTGAACACCGGCGACTGACAGCGATTGCCGAACAGCCGCACAAGAACTTGATATATAGAGATTAAGGACATTTTGAAATTTGAAATTTTAAGGCTTTATGGCCGACGGACTGGGCGGACAGAGAACCCAACGAAACGGGCATGATCATTCATATGGTTTCCATTGACATAATGGCAGATATACACATCAGCTTCGTACGGGTGATAGTCGAGCGAAGTAGATTGGTAGTAACCACAGGAACCATCCCAATATAAACCAAGTTTATTGCGACAGCCCGCCGCTGGAAGGAAAATATGCGCATCGGAAAGTGAGTAAGACGCTGACGGGGTCTCGCCTTCATTAACTATTTTGCCTTTATCGGCATCGTTTTTTGCGCGATAAATTATATGGCCACTTACGTTATGCTTGTTGTAGTTCGACGTCCAAACCCAATAGCATTGATCGTCAAGTTCAAACCACTCGTTATAGGTTGGAATTGAGTATTCGGCACCAAATACGGCAGCAGCAACATCATCAGACGGTTCAAGTGTGGTTTTGTTATCAACCGTACCATGGTCCGCTTGTGTGTTATATTTAGTTAGTTTATGAGAATCACCATCTTTGCAATATTTATAGGTTTCCCAACTATAATTTGATTTTGTTTCGGTTTCACCCCAAGCATAGTAATTGCCATAGTTCCACGGGTTTATGGCGCCAACATTGCAAGTTGCCCAAAGGTTGCCGCTTTCAAGACCTAAATCAACAGTTGCAATGGTTGGCAAAACAAATTCGGCGGTAAGGGTAATATCGGCATCGCCAATAATTATTGTACGCGGGTTGTCGGTGTTGCCGTCGTTCCATTGGCTAAAATAGTATCCATAGGCAGGAACTGCCGTAAACACAAACGTATTGCCATCTTCCTGTGTTTCAACGGTTCCGTTTTCTTTGGCAATAACACTAATACTTACAAATATGGCAGTAAGAGAAATATCGTGCGGATAAACTGTAATTGTACGCGGATTGTCAGTGTTACCATCGCTCCATTTGCCAAAATAATAACCATCTGCAGGAACAGCCGTAAACACAACAGTTTCACCTTCTTTGTATTTGCCATTCTGTCCTTCAACAGTTCCTCTTTCGGTGGCTGTAACTTGAACCGAATAGGTTGGGTCTTCTTTTTTGCAATTTGCAAACACCATCGAAATCAATGCAACGCCCATCGCTGCCCAAACAAGTCTTCTCATATCCAATAAATATTTAATTGTTAACAATTTATTCTAAATTCGTAATTTCTAACACCTAACACCCAATCCCTAACACCCGGCACCTAGACTTCACTTCATTCCTCTCAATCGCTGATAAACGTTGGGTATGAACTGCCGCTGCAGCACAATGGCCGAACGTGCGGGAATGTAAAGCCTGATGACCGACTTGTCTTCTACACTGGCCACGGTTGTGGGGTACGTCATTGCCTCATCGATACGGCCGAAACCGCCAAACCGCAACTCATCGGTGCTGAACAGGATTTTATATTTGCCCTGAAGCACAGGTATTTCGAAGTTCGTGTAACTCTTTGTCGGGTGGAAATTGAAGACGAACAGCAAATCGGCACGGGTGAAGGCCAAAACCTTGTCGCCATCGTCAACCATTTGCGCGTAGAACGGGAAGACGTTGAGCAAATGCTTGTCGCGCAATAAATGCACGGCGGCAATATCGAACTCGTTCAAGAACTTGTATTTCAAATCTTCACGGTCGACAAGGCTCCACTGACGAAGCGCGTATTTGTACGACCAATTATTGCCCTCGCGCGGGAAATCAATCCACTCTGGGTGGCCGAACTCGTTGCCCATAAAATTCAGATAGCCGCCTCCGGCCGTGGCCATTGTCAGCAGACGAATCATCTTGTGAAGGGCAATTCCACGGTCAACTTGCAGGTTCTGCGACGTCACCAACATATTGAAATACATCTCTTTATCCATCAGCCAGAAGGCGATTGTCTTGTCGCCCACCAGCGCTTGGTCGTGCGATTCGGCATACGAAATGGTGCGCTCGTCAGCGCGTTTCGAAGTCAGTTCGTGATAAATGTGCCCTAAATCCCACGACTCGTCGTTTGCGCTCTCTTTCAGCACTTTAATCCACATATCGGGAATGCCCATCGCCAAACGGTAATCGAACCCAACGCCGCCATCCTCAAAAGGCATTGCAAGGCCCGGATAGCCGCTCATCTCCTCGGCAATCGAAATGGCATCGGGATTCACCTGCTTGATTAGTTTGTTGGCCAGCATCAGATAGGTAATGGCGTCCTCGTCCTGCGCACCATTAAAATATAGTTCATACGACGTGAAATCCTCGCCCAGACCGTGATTCAGATAAATCATACTGGTCACGCCGTCGAAGCGGAAACCGTCGAAATGGTACTCGTCGAGCCAATATTTTATGTTCGAAAGCAGGAAATGAATGACGTTGCCCTTGCCATAGTTGAAGCAGTACGAGTCCCAAGCGGGATGAACGCCACGGTCGCCGCTGTGGAAGAACTGATAGCGGGTGCCGTCGTAGAGTCCAAGCCCTTCGTTGACATTTTTAACTGCGTGTGAATGAACCAAATCCATCACCACACGAATGCCTTGCATATGACATTCGTCGATGAGCGCCTTCAAATCGTCGGGCGTACCAAACCGCGATGACACGGCGAAGAAACTCGACACGTGATAGCCGAACGAGCCGTAGTACGGGTGCTCCTGAATGGCCATCATCTGAATGGTGTTGTAACCAAGTTTGACCACTCGCGGCAGCACATTCTGGCGGAACTCGTTGAAGGTTGTCACACCCTCCTTCTCACCCGACATTCCGATATGTACCTCATATATAAACGGTTCCGATGCCTTGGGGCGCTCTTTGCACTTCCATTGGTAAGGTTCTGCCGGACACCACACTTGTGCGCTGAAGACGTTTGTCTGGGAATCCTGCACCACCCTGCGCGACCAAGCCGGGATGCGCTCTCCCTCACCACCGCTCCAATAAACCTTCAGGCGGAAAAGCGAGCCGTGACCGAACTTATCGGCAGGCAACTGCAATTCCCAATTGCCGTCGTTCAGCGGTTTGAAATCGAAATCGTGACTCTCCTGCCAACCGTTCACGTCGCCAATCAGCGTCACACGCATAGCATTTGGCAGCCACTCGCGGACGGTTGTTGTCTTTCCGTCGCTGAAAGTGCCGTAAAACAAATGGCCGTTGGCAAAATCGAAGAGAGTTGTCTTGCCGTTTCCTGTAAGTTTAGCCTCGGTCTCGGCACAATTCTGCATTCGTTTGACAATCACATCCTTATAAGGATTCAACCAGGGGTCGTCTTTAACAATTTTCGGTGTCTTCATAATTGTATCACTGAAGAGTTCAACAATAGGCTAAAATATAAAAAGCCGCTCTATTTTTCAACTTTAAATTGAAAAAGCAACACTTGTGGCACTTTTTTCAATTCGCACCGAAAAACCAATCATAAATCGGCTATATTTGTGGACTTGTAATTACAATAGAAAAGAAATATGGCTAATTTCAGTTTCGCATTTCGTCTGGCATTTGGCTTACTGCCAAAAACCGAAAAAATAGAGAGCGACCGCAATCAACTGATTGCTGAATACAACAAGTTTAACGAATTCAAAGATTCAGATACTCTGAAGAAATTCAACAAATTACAAGAGTATGTGGATTCAGCGGAATTCAAAAACACCAAAAGCAAAATCACATCGCTGAACTACGCCGACTCTGAATACTGCTCGAAAGAGAAACAATTCCAGGCACTTGAGAAGGACAAACGCGTGAAGAACTATTTCAGCGTGAGCCAGTCGGCCGACCTGAAACGTTTTGAATCGGCTGCACAATCCGACGCACTGAAACGTTTGAAGGAACTTGCGGAAACCGTTAACAGCGCAGATTTCCAACAGGCAAAATCGGACAAATCGAACCCCGAAAAGATGGCCGAATGCAAGAGCCTGCAGCAAGAATACAAATCGCTGACAAAGAATCCTGAGATAAAATTCTGGACAAAATATCAGAACAAATCGGCCTACAAGATGTATGTCGAGACCAGCAACTCAACTTTGATTGCTGATTACGAAGCACTTAAGGCATATGTCAATTCTGATGAGTTCAAGACTCAGAAAGAGTATCTGCTCGACAAAAACCGCTTCAGCAAGAGTGAAGAAGCCAAACGCGAGCAAGAGTATCTTGACTTGAAGAACTCGGACGATATTAAATGGTATCAGGCAACCGTCAACTCGAACAAATTCGACGAATTGAAGGCTTGGAACCTGACATTCGAAGACAATTTCGACGGCGCAAAGGTCGATGAGTCGAAGTGGATGAACAGTTTCTTTATGGGCAAGATGGTGATTAACGACCGCTACGTGCTTGCCAACGAGAAACAATATTTCACTGACAACAAAAACGTTGACATCAAACAATCGGTTTTGAGCATCGTAACCAAAAAAGAAAAAGCCACTGGCAAGGTTTGGGACGAGAAACTCGGCTTTATGACCAAAGACTTCGACTACACTTCGGGCATGCTGAGCACTGCAAACAGTTTCCGCCAGCAATACGGCCGCTTCGAAGCCAAAATAAAAATCAACTCACTGAGCCCTGTTTATCAGGCATTCTGGCTGAAAGGCGAGCACAAGGAACCAGAGATTGACATCTTCAAATACAACATCAAGAAAGGTCAGATGCAAGTTTCGGCATATAATAAAGGTGCGGCTGCCGGAAGCAAATTCGGCGGTTCGGGCCTGGCAAAAGACTTCTTCATCTACACTGTTGATTGGGATGCCAACACAATCACATGGAAGATAAACGGTTACACGGTTGCAACTGCCAAAAACAACATTCAGGAGCCATTGTTCCTGATGCTGTCGGCAGGTTTGACAAACGATGCCGATGCACTGCCGTCGTCAATGGAAATTGACTGGGTACGCTGCTACGAAAAAGCATAATATCAATACGATAGAATAGAAAAAGGCTGCTACGTGCGGCCTTTTTTGTGGAATAAAAGTTAGGTTTTGGGTGTTGGGTATTAGGTTTTGGAAAAGGATTCTTTACTCTTTACTCCTTACTCTTCACACAATTCACCAGTTCACCGATTAAACAGAAAAATATGTATAGCAAAGAGTCGCTGAGAATAGTTTTTATGGGTACGCCCGACTTTGCGGTTGAGAGCCTGAAAGCGCTGATTGATAACGGGTATAATGTTGTTGGTGTGGTTACTGCGCCCGACAAACCCGCTGGCCGCGGACAGAAATTGAGCGAGAGTGCTGTGAAACAGTTTGCCGTGAGCCGCGGACTGCCCGTTCTGCAACCCGAAAAACTGAAAGACGAAGGTTTTCAGTCGGCTCTGCGTGGCTGGAAGGCTGATTTGCAGGTGATTGTGGCCTTCCGCATGCTGCCCGAAAGCGTGTGGTCGATGCCGTCGCTGGGCTCCATCAACGTCCATGCCTCGCTTCTGCCTAACTATCGCGGTGCAGCGCCCATCAACCGCGCCATTATGAACGGTGAGACCGAAACGGGCGTGACAACCTTCCTGCTGAAACACGAGATTGACACAGGCGACATTCTGCAATATGAGAAAATCAGCATCGGCCCCGATGACAACGTTGGTACCATCCACGACAAACTGATGGTGGTTGGCGCACAACTGCTGATTCGGACTGTGGAAGCCATCTGCGCAGGCAACACCAAAGGCACGCCACAAAGTGAACTGATGCCCGCCGACGGCATTCTGAAAAGCGCTCCGAAAATCTTCAAAGACGACTGCCGCATCGACTGGACTGCCGAACCCGCCACAATCATCAACCTAATTCGCGGGTTAAGCCCCTATCCTGCCGCTTTCAGCAATCTGCGGAAAGACAACGAAGAACCGCTGCCAATGAAAATATTCAGCGGACGGTTCGAATTTCACAATCACAACCAGCCTTCTGGCAAGGTCGCGACTGATGGAAAGTCATATTTGAAGGTGTATGTCAATGGCGGCACAATCGCGCTCAGCGATGTGCAACTGGCTGGCAAAAAACGTATGCCTGTGGCGGATTTCCTGCGGGGATTCAAGACGGAAGGCGTTGAATTACAGTTTGTTTAGGAACGTGGATTGTGGCAGTTTATTTTCGCACAGTCCCGATAGCTAACGGGAACACAAGACGACACAGATTTACACTGCAATAACGTTTTTTACCACGGAACACACTAAAAACACGAAAGACGCAATTGAAATTTCTGAAAAAAAGCGAAACGACCTAAAAGTTGCCTCGCCAAACTATTTATTTACATCCAAGCACTCCTTTTTAACGAATATATATGAGTACAAATCGCAGCAAGGGTCGGCCAAAACCAAATTTTCAGAATCAATTTGTAAGACCGTTTTAGGAAAATTTGTTGGCAATGGCACTATAGGCAAATATTTTGTGCTATCCACATTGAAATAATACCATATATCGTTACGCGAATCGATTTCGGTTTTAATAGTGCCAATTGCAAGTATGACAGTATCATTTGAAAAGCAAAACTCGCCGTTCAGTTTGATACTTAGGTATTTAAAATAACTCGAAACAATTGCTCGGCCTGTAATTCCACCAGAAATGCTAACTATTTCCCAATCTCCCGCTATCTCAATGGCAGACTCTGGTGTCGAAGAATTTCCTTCATGCTTTTCACACGAGAGCAAACCGACAAACAAGACCACACAAAGCAAGTTCATAGCTTTCATAATTCTTCTATTTTATAACAAAACCTTATTTCTTCTTCGCCTTCTTCCTCAACTGGATTGTGTCGCCTTCTTTAGGCTGCGAGCATTCATCCATCAGGTTGAGTTTGTAGAGCGCCTTCAGGCGGATGGCGTACAATTGGGCAATGTCGTGCATTGTCTCGCCCTTCTTCACCGTGTGAGTCTTGAATTTCTTCTCGGCCTTCGACTGTTTGCGGCTGATATACAAACGCTGCCCGACTTTCAGTTTTGCCTTGGCATCGAGTTCGTTGAACATACGTAACTGCCACGGTTCCAACTCATAACGAGCGGCCACGCTCTCAATGTTGTCACCCGGCAGAGCCTCAACATAATCGGTGTGGTTGTTGGTCTTGATGTTTCCGAACGGCGAAATCTCCATATCGTTCACGTCAACCTCAATGAAGTTGTTGGTCTTGACGGCAATCTCCGTCTGCTTCTCGGGCGTTGTTGCAGGCTGCACACTCTTGTCGAAGCGGTGCAGGTTGTTCTGCTCGATAATCTGAATCAGACGGTCGGCATAGGTTTTACTGGTGGCGTAACCGGCTTGTTTCAAGCCTTTTGCCCAACTTTTATAATCAGTAGTGCCGTATTTGAAAAGAAACGCGTAACGCTGATGGGTGCAAAGGAACTCCGAGTGATCGATAAACGATTGATTAGCATCCTTATACGAACGGAAGCACTCATTTGGGCGGTCATCGTCGTGAAAAACCGCTTCACCTTTCCAGTCCTTGTGGCACTTGATACCAAAATGGTTGTTGGCCTTTCGTGCCAGCGTGCTATTGCCGTCGCCCGACTCCAGAATGCCCTGTGCCAGCGTGATGCTGGCCGGAATACCCACGCGGTTCATTTCCTGAACGGCAATCTTGCTATATTTATTGATATATTGCTCACGTGTAATACGCTGTGCTACAGCAATCTGCTGCATCAAAACCAGTCCAACGACTGCAAATAAAAACTTCCGCATTTCAAATTTCGATTTGAGCAAATATAAGCAATTCAAATTTAGCAGCGACAAAAATAAAGGGTGCACCTTGCGGCACACCCCTCACCCTACCTATGAAAACAAAATTTTACAAACTATCAATTATACAAATAACGCTTAATGCTCTTCTTCGGGGTTTTCACGAACTCCTCATCCTGTAACTCGATTTTAGCGATTGCCATATAGTTAGGCATCAATTTGTTAAGTTCTTTCTGATTCTTTTCGAATTCAATCAGAATCTTCTCATTATCCAAACCGTCTTTCTCGGCTTTCTCCCTGTCAGGAACAATGAGAGCGTGCAGTTTGCCGCCGCGTTCAACAACGAGCGATTCAACCACGTAAGGCATATTATTTATCTGAGCCTCAATCTCTTCAGGATAGATATTCTGTCCCGATGCGCCCAGAATCATATTCTTGCAGCGACCTTTCAATGTCAGATAGCCATCGGCGGAAATGGTGCCGGTGTCGCCGGTCTTCAACCATCCTTCGCTGTCGAAAGTGGCTGCAGTGGCTTCCGGATTCTTATAATAACCCTTCATCACTTGAGTACCTTTTACAAGTACCTCACCCTCAACATTTGCCGGGTCAGGACTATCGATGCGAATCTGGCAGCGGCGAATCGGGTAACCGCAACTGAACTTGCGGGCAGTGTCCCATGGTGCGTATGAAATAATTGGGGCACACTCGGTCATACCGTAACCAACTGTGTAGCGGAAACCAATGCGGTTCAGGAAACTCTCAACCTCTTTGTTCAGAGCGGCACCGCCAATGATAACTTCGTAGAAGTTTCCACCAAAGGCTTCTTCAAGTTCCTTGCGGACCTTGCTGTAAACAATACGGCGCAAGCCAGGAACGCTCAACATAAACTTCGGCAGCCCTTTGCTGATGGCCGGTTTTATTTTTGCCTTGTAGATTTTTTCGATAATCAACGGAACAACCACAATCAAGCCTGGTTTAATTTCGGCGAAAGCCTGAACCAAAATCTGTGGCGAAGGAATCTTGCCCAGGAAAGTGATGTGGCAGCCCAAAGAGAATTCGGTCAGGAACTCAAATGCCAGACCATAGGCGTGAGCCAACGGCAGGAACGAAACCATACGGTCGCCCGCCTTGAGCGGAATAACCTCAGTGCCGAACTCAACATTAGTAGCGTAGTTGCCATGAGTCAGCATAACGCCTTTTGAGTGGCCTGATGTGCCTGACGTGTAACTGATTGCAGCCAGACGGTCGTGGTCGATATGCTTCAGTGCGAAATTCTCGCGGCTGGTCTCGATATCGATATTGAAATTGGCAAATGCCTGATTCACTTTTTCATCGGTCGAGTAAAGAACTCTATAATCATCGAGCGAGATAAAACCTCTGATGTTTGGGAATTTAGTGACATCCATCTTCTCGAAGATATTGTCAGAAATGAATGCCAGCACCGCATCGGAATGATTGATGGTGTTCTCAAGGTCGGGAATTGAAAAATCCTGCAAAAGCGGAACCGAAACTGTGCCGTAAGATATTGTGGCAAGGAATGTAACCGCCCAATTGGTGTTGTTTCGGCCTACCTGAACCACTTTTTCTTCTTCGGCAATTCCGCACTCAGCGTAAGCGCGATGAATTTTCTTAATCATCTTGCCAACCTGTCCGTACGACATTGGTGCCTCACGATAATTGCTCAAAGATGGTAAATCCCAATTTCTTTTGATTGATTTCTCAATGAATTCGACAAACGTTAACATATATAATCATTTATATTGCTGCCGATGGAATTGCAAAAAGCGTACCAAACATAATGTGGGCAAAAAATATATTTTGATTAGAGTCTCGTATCTATACTGATTTCAACTATACTTGTTTGCTGATATGCAAATGTTTAATAGTTTTCGGAAAAATTCGACTGATTATGAAGATTGTTGTTGAAGCAGGCGGCACAAAATGCAAATGGGGACTGATTGACAGTCAGTTCCTCACGATTGAAACGTGCGGTTTTAATCCGAACAGTTCACCAGCATCTGCCCTTTCGGCTCTATGCAACACAGTGCTTGCTCAAACCGCAAAACCGGTTGACAGCATTTTATGGTTTGGTGCCGGATGCGCCGCCGACTCTAACAAGAAAACTGTTGGCGACACTCTCCGCTCGGCTTTCAACTGCAACAATGTTCAAGTTTTCTCCGATTTGGAAAGCGCTGCAATAGCATTGTTCGGCAACCAACCTGGCATTGCCGCTATTTTGGGCACAGGCGCGGCAGCGGGATATTATAATGGTAAAGAAATAGAACACCTGGCGCCATCGTTAGGCTACATGCTTGGCGATGAAGGCAGTGGCGCTTACATTGGGAAAACACTGATAACCAAAGTTATACGCAAGGAATTATCATCGGATTTGTGCAAAAAATTCTTCGAATTTGCGCAAGCATCACCCGCAGAACTGATAAAAAATGTCTATTCGGCCAATCCTGCAAATAGTTATCTGGCTGGGTTTGTGCCATTTGCAAGCGCCAACATTGCTGAACCCGAAATTGCCAACTTGGTTGCAGATGCCTTCGAGTTATTTCACGAAAAGCATATCGAGCCATTGAAAGCCAACAATTTACCAATAGGATTTGTGGGCGGTGTGGCATGGCAGTTTGCCGACATCCTACGCGCGCAATACGCAAAACGTGGCCAACAGATTACAATCCTGAAAGATGCTTTTGAGCATTTGTGCGGAAGCCTTTAACAGCAATACATCGACTCCATCACCCCTTGACGCCATCATTCATCTCGTCAATAACCGCCTTTGTATCAGACAATTTCTGCTTACATTTTTTCAATAAATCCGATACACGGACAACAGCGTCGGCCAGTTGGTCAATGTTGAGTCGGTTGTTCTCGATGTCATCAACTATCGATTCAATTTCCTCAATAGTCTTTTCGTAAGAGAATTTTGTTGCCATAACTTATTGATATATAACTAACTATTTCGAAACTTTTTCATTTTTTTCGGATGTTTTTGCTTCCAAATACTGCCTGAGTATTTCCGGCGTTGTTTTCCACCGTTCCTGCATCCAAACCCACTGTTGTGGATATTTGCGAATTACCGATTCTATTATATCGTTGTAAATCTGCGTATTGTACCTAATTGTCTCTGTTGTGTCGGACTTAGTGACAAACGGCACTTCGGGCAGAATCTCAAATGTGTAAGTATCGGTTTCGCTGTCGCGAATGGTGTACATCGGTACCACCTTTGCTCCTGTTTCAATAACCAAACGAGCGCAACCAATCGGCGTATATGCCTGGTGTCCAAGGAATTGCAAAAACTCACCTTTTATGCTTTTGCTGTCGTGGTCAATCATCATTATCAGGCATTCACCGCTTTTCAGCGTGTCAACCAAAGTATCGTAACAACGATTCCGCTCCACATCGCGCATCCCGCGCGACTCGCGTAATTTCACCATCATGTGGTCGAGAGCCTTGTTTTTGATTGGACTGCTCACGCCTGTTGTCTTATATCCCAAAATGGGCGGCAAAATGGCCGAAAACTCCCAGCCATGCGTATGCGGCACAAGGCAAATTACGCCACGGCCCTCGTTATATGCTTTTTGCAAATACTCTTCACCATTGATTTTGAAATATTTAGAAAATTGCTCACGAGTCTTCTTCTTGCTTAATATGGCGTAATCGGTGAACGTTTTAGCCAACGAAGCATAAACCTGCTGGCCAAATCGTTTGTATTCGCCATCCTGCTTTTCAGGTCCGAAAACAAATTCCAGATTGCGCTCAATTACCCGTCGAGTCTTTGTCATAAGTAAGTATAGTTGGCGAGCGGCGAACCCATGCCAAGCCAGCAATAACTTGCGCGGCATGAACTTGCTGAACGTAATGACCGACCATAGCAACCCATAAACAATGGAATCGCGCACTGGTCTGATTACATATATTTTGAATTTCGTCGCCATCACACAAAATTATGTCACTCAATCATTTACTCTCCTACCCGCATCTTCAAGCATATCGCTGATGCCACCATTGAACTTCCGCGCTTTCAGTAGTGTTTCAATGCCAATGTGCATCCTATATTTCCAATAGTTGCGCGGATTGGCAGGCACGTTAATGCGCTCTTGTTCTGGATTTTCAACGCGAAAATCGGGATTCAGCGCGAAGAAATCCTGAATTGGTATCATCACGCACATTGCTGGCGATTGCAAATGATTGTCAATTATCATTTTGCATATATCGACAGACGCTTTTTTCGGCGCTTTTCCCTTCTGTTTCAGCCAGTTATTATAGTAGCGCTGCGTCGATTCGGCATTCTCTTCCCACCAGCCCCTGATGGTTGAGATGTCGTGGGTTGATGTGGCGCAAACCGACGTATACGGAATCGCCTGCAAATCAGCAAATTCAGCGAACGTTTTCGGCATCCGCTGGATTTCAAGGCTCAAGATGCCCAACTCGTCCATCACAGGCTTCACGCAGTTCGGAATCATTCCCAAATCCTCACCGCAGACAAGCATATCGCTTGCCTTCAGCAGCGCCGACAGTTTCACTTCGGCCTCGTGGCGCCAGAAAGCATCGTGACGATGGTAGAAATAATCTTCGTAAACGCTGTCAATCAGCACTTTGGTTGTCTTCGGTAGACGTGCGTAGGACGATGTTTTCTGCAAATCGATGCGCGGATGGTAGCCGCCAGTGGCCTCGTCTTTGAGCAGCAGCACATCGGCGGCCACAGTGAGCAGTCCGTGAAGCAGTTGCTGCTTCTGCCGCGACAGTGAATCGGGGTCGCTAGCACCGACTATCTTATTGTAAATAAACCATTGGGTAGCAAATTCAGGTTTCAGTCTGAAAAGGCCGTCAGGTTGACGGTCGAGATAAGTTTTCTTTACCTTTTCTGCCTGATTTCCAAATAGTTTATCGATTGTTTCGGCATCGGTCGTGGGAATGCAGGCATCGGCATAATCGATTACAATGCCGCGCTCAAACAGTTCTGCCTCCGTCAGCGGCAGCGACGGGTTGAAATGCCCCAGAATGCCGTGTACAGCGGTTGTCGGGATTTCCCAAATGCGGAAAAAACCGAGAATGTGGTCGATTCGGTAGGCGTCGAAATAACTGTTCATCTTTGCCAAACGCCGCCGCCACCAGGCGTAACCGTCCTGCGCCATCCGCTCCCAATTGTAGGTCGGGAAGCCCCAATTCTGACCATAGTCAGAGAAGAAATCGGGCGGTGCTCCTGCCTGTCCGTCAAAGTTATAGAGTTCGGGCGCACACCACGCGTCAACGCTGCAGCGACTGATGCCGATTGGAATATCGCCCTTCAGAATGATGCCGCAACGACGTGCGTGGGCAGCAGCCTCGCGCAACTGGCAGTCGAGTTCGTATTGCACATAGCACCAGAAAGTTACGTCGGCATAATCGGGCGAATCGGGCTTGAACATCTTGCGCACCTCGCGCTCCGAATACTTCGCAAATTTGCCCCAGCGGTTGAAATCGCCAGTGTGGTGCCTATCGCGCAACGCACTGAACGCCGCATAGGGCTCAAGCCACGATGCGTTCTGTTTTATAAAATGCTTAAAATCATCACTTTCGACAATCACCGACATATTCTGTCCGAACACGGCACGGCAATAATCGAGTTTCAAGCGGATAACCTTTTCGTAATCGACATCGGGCGTGGCATTCAGTTTGCGCGCCGCATCTTCGAACTGCTTTTGCTGCTTATTATCTGCAAGTTTGCCGATTTTAAAAATATCGATAAAAAGCGGATTGAGCGCGAACACCGAAATGGCGTTGTATGGGTACGAATCAAGGAACGAATAGGTTGATATTGTGTCGTTTATTGGCAAAATCTGAATCATCTTCAGCCCTACTCGCGCCGCCCAATCGATGAGTTTTTTCAAGTCGCTGAAATCGCCCACGCCACAACTGTCGGCCGTCCGCAGCGAGAAAACTGGCACGTTGACGCCCGCAAAACGAACCTTATCGGTGGCAAGCAGCATCACCCCATCATCGATGCGGAAAAGTGCTGGCGACTGCGTGTATGTATCTACAAATCTGTGGTTTGCTCCTGGCTGCCAATACACGAATGTGTCGTCGGCAGTGTCTTTGATAACATATTTATATTCAAACTCCGAAGGTAAATCGCTCATCGACAGTCTGATATGCCACGTCGCATATCGACCCACCGACATCTGCAACATTGTCTGCCAGTTGCCCAACTGGTCGCAATTGCCTGTCAGACAGATATATTGCGTTGGTTTGAGCATTGGCACGCAGCACGTCAGTTCGAGTTGGCGACCTGAAAGGCGCTTACGTTGCGGCTTGTCAGCGAAACGACTGTTGGCGGGGAAAAGCACGCTCGTGAAGGCCGAACTCAAATAGGCGGCCTGCTCCTTCGGTAACTCCTGCCAAGTGTCGATGCAGTGGTTCGCGGCGGCTCCTTGCGGCGCTTCAGGCAGAACCCGCACTCGGCCCACTTCCATTGTATGCTGTTTATTCTGCTCATCCACAACAACATACTTATAATAAACCGTTTCGGTGCACTCACATTCGATGGTCGCCCGCCAGCGGTTCAAATCGCAGCACTCGAGCGGCAACGCATTGTCCAAATCCCACATTCCCAACTCTTTCGACGAGCCTGTGACCACCAAACGCTGCCCCCATTCTGTCGGGCAATAACAATCGAAATGGTATATCATAAGTTAGTTACAAGTTATAAGTTTTGTTTAGAGTTAAGAAGTTTAGACGCTTCGCTGTTGAGAAGGGTTTAGAATTTTAATTATTGATTAACAAAACTTTATTCTTTACTCTTTACTCTTTACACTCTACACTCTACACTCTACACTCTACACACTCCCCATTACCCTCTGCTAAGCAAATAGCGCTCGGCATCGAGTGCGGCCTTGCAGCCCGAACCAGCGGCAACAATGGCCTGACGGTAGGTGCGGTCCATCACATCGCCGCAAGCGAAAACGCCTGGCACATTGGTGCGCGACGAGTTGGGCTCGGTCAGAATGTAGCCGTCTTCGTCGGTCTTCACAAACGGCTGAAAAACAGCACTATTCGGGTGGTGGCCGATAGCAAGGAAGAATCCGTCAATCTTAATCTGGCGGCGCTCCTCGTCGGGCGTTCCCTGACGGTAAACCAGATTGGCACCCTCAACAACGCCATCGCCAAACAAGTCTAAAGTGTTGTGTTCGAACAAGATTTCGATATTCGGGGTGTTCATCACGCGCTCCTGCATCGCCTTCGACGCACGCAGAAAGTTTTTGCGCACAATCATATACACCTTGTTGCAAAGGTGAGCCAGATAGGTGGCTTCCTCGCAGGCAGTGTCGCCGCCGCCAACCACCGCAACATCCTTTTTGCGGTAGAAAAATCCGTCGCACGTGGCGCAAGCCGACACGCCGCTTCCGCGATATTTCTCCTCCGACGGCAGTCCGAGATATTTGGCCGTTGCACCCGTGGCGATTATAACAGCCTCGGCATCAATTAGTTTCTCATCATCAACTGTAACCAAATGGCGGCCATCGGCAAAATCAACTTTTGTGACCGTGCCAAACCTTATGTCGGTGCCCAGACGCTCGGCCTGCTGGCGGAACTCCTCCATCATCTGGTTGCCGTCAACGCCATTCGGGTAGCCTGGAAAATTCTCAATTTCAGTTGTTTGCGTCAGTTGACCGCCAGCCTGCAATCCTTGCACCAAAACTGGCGACAGATTGGCACGCGAAGCGTAGATTGCCGCCGTATAACCTGCTGGTCCTGAACCAATTATCAAGACTTTTACTTTTTCTGTTTCCATAATCGAAATAATTTGCAGACAAACTTATAAAGAGATTCCGTTTTTGTGGCGGACGCGGCGGCGGTAGTGCTAACAGAAAATTAACAAAAGTAACTTTGCAAAAAAAATCCCCCGCAGGTGAAATATCTGCGGGGGATTGAGCATTAACTCTGCTGCAGCCAGATTACTCGTCTTTCTGCAACAATCCGTCTCCGTCTATCTTCCACTTGCCGCCATCATAGTCCGGAACAGTAAACATTCCTGCAGGAATGGTATAATCATCCGGCTTATTAATTAACCGCGTACCTTCTGTATAATCCGCAGGCGTAACAGAAACTCCTGTGCCCTTGAAACCATCTATGGTTATAGTTTTTCCTGAGCCCAGAACCACGTCGGTCGAAGCATTGTTCTTCAGCGTGAAGGTGCCGTTTACAGCGGTTTTGCCGACAACAACTCCACCGGCGTATGTTACATTGGCATTCTCACCCACCGTAACATCAACGCCACCGCCATTGTTGATTTCAAGATTCTCGACAATCACTGGCACTGTAGTGCTGATGCTGACTTCGCCGTTAATCTTGTCCAACGGCCGGCCATTGTGGGCACCGCGCAAGGTTATTTGCCGTGCCTTAATTGTACCAGAAAGCTCTTGATCACCGCTTAACTCGCCATCTACAAAAATGGTGTAGCGCGTGTATTTGTCTATCATCTTGTTTGCAGCCTGCTGAATGGTTGCAAACGGTGCATTACGTGTGCCATCGTTGCTATCATTACCACTCAGGCTTACATAAAACACTGTTGTTGGAATTTCCACCCATACAGGGCGGATATAATATCCATTATAAACTTGACTATAGTTTATCAAATCATAATTAGTGCGATTGTTCGCTTTTATTTGTATAGCCCACGCTTTATCATAATTGCCACTTGATCCAGAATTCACTGAAGTCCAATAAGTTGGACTACCATACGCAGGAATTACAATATCACCAACACTTGCATAGGTAAGACTATATATGTCACCTGATTGACCATCACCAGATGTTCTATGTTCTCCCATTCCTACATTTTCATATGTTTCATCACCCACAGTTTTACTTCTCGGATAATAAATATTCCACTTATTATCAGTAGTGCTATACTTCCAATAGCAGTTTTCTGACAGTTCTTTCCAATCTTCATCGGTTGGTACCCGCCAATTTCCGCCCCATTGTGCATATGCGGCGTCATCTTCAGGTTCAAGAACATCTCCACTATCGTACTTGTCTGCTGCAGGGCCCGTATAATCTCCAGAATTGAACGTTCCTTGAGTCGCTGTTCCACCCCATGTGTATTTATTACCAATTGTCTCGCTTGTTAAATATTGATGGTAATTAGCTTCGCGTTCAACACATCCTGTATATCCCAAATTTATTTTAGCCCACTTCTTACCGCTCGGCAAGTGAAGATCAACATAACTGTGAGATGTGGTGTTGTTGGCTGATGTGCTACCAGATACATCAGCAACAAGGCGGACACACATTCCATAACTCTTGTTCCATTCCACGTTAGTTTGCAATGTGTTTTTTTCGAATTCCACAAAACTGCCGTTGGCGTTCCAGTAGTAGCCGATTGGCGGTTCATTGCTGCCATTGTAATTATCCCAATAATTACCGTTCTCAATTTTGATTTCTGATGACACAATCTCGTCCGTTTCACCATTATAAACAACATCCTCTTTTCTATATCCCAAAGCTGGCAGCAACACAGCACCGTTTCTTTCCATAAGTTTCCACTGTGTTTCATTAAGAGTATTAGCATCGTATACAACATACTGGCTTCCACCACTCGGATTCGCACCAGGGTTGAATGTGATTCCGGCAGCTGCAAAGTCTCCTGTGGTCATTGTCCAATCGTCGGGCAATATAATTACGCCAACTACATAACCACCACCATCCAAATTTATTCTGGCCTTTCCGAATTTCTTATGCGAATCAGTTTCTGTTCCGCGACCGTTGAACAGGTAGTCCCATTCGGCGGCAGTAAGTGTGCGCCATTTCCCGTGGATGTCGCCGCCGTTGCTGATAGCGTTGTATACACCCCAGTCGGCATTGGCGTTAGAGCCAGTCATGCTGGTTTGTAGATATTTGCTGGCGTCGTTATCAGAAGAGTACGGCAGATACTGCAGAGCGCCACTGTTCCAGCCGCTTGTGCCGTAGCCAAAACGGTTTATCCAACCATCGTTGGTTGCAGAAAAGTTTGTTGTATTGGCTGTCCAATCGCCTTTGTCGAGTTGGTCTTCAGCAAAACGCCATTCACCTGTGCTTGCCAAATATTCCAGATTGCCTTTCGAGAACTGGATTGTTTTTTTGTCGGAAACCTTGAATTTGCCGCTCAGTGCGCCATCGATTGAGCTGCTGCCGCCAGAGCTATTCTTCTGCAATTGACCGTTTTCGTCTATAATCCATTCAATAGTAAACGCAGCGCCGAATGTGTTGGTAACCGTTTGTTTCTCAACTGCAAATTTCGAATAGTTGCTGTTAAGACCATTCGACACAAGAACATCCCGACCAACGCTGTATTGGCCTTCGCTAAGTTGTATGGTTGTCACAGGTGTCCAAGAATATGTCAGGTTGCCAGTAATGTTTATCTTAGAGTTGCCTTCAAGGTATACGGTTTGCGAAGCTCCGCCAACATAGGCTCCATCTTTCATAGTAAATGTGCCGCCATCAACCACATAAACACCGCTTCCCAAATTCGTTCCCGATCGATTCGATTCCACGCTACCGTTATTCATATTGAACACACCGCCATTGTCCACATACACGCCTCCGCCACCATTTAAAGCAGTTTGAGCAAAGTTCGATTGTATATAACCGCTATTCATATTGAACACACCGCCTTGGGCAACGTACACGCCACCGCCACGGTGTTGAGCTGCATTCGATTCAATTTTGTTTTCATTGTTCAGTGTGAAATTAAGCCCATCATCAATATACAGACCACCACCATTTTGAATTGCTGTATTATTCGATATTGGAGATTTGCCTTGTTCCACAAATTCAATAGTGGCATTATCTGTCAGGAAAACACCGCCACCATGTTGGGCTGTGTTATAAGATATATTTTCGTTGTTAGTTAATGATATTTTTCCACCATTAGTAGCAAAAACACCTCCACCCATGCCTTTTCCAATGTTAGATTTCCTACATTGGCAATTGTAAATGTGGGAAGAGCCTTCAAATGAGAGTTCGCCACCATCAAGGTAAACACCGCCGCCGTTGTCAGCATAGAAGTGCCGGATTGTCGAATTATCCAAAATCAGTTTGCCGTCTTTGGCCACATACGCACCACCTTTATCTCCATTTATATCGTCTACGTTGCCGTCCACATAGCAATCTTTGATTGTAAGTTGTGCATGGCCTGCCACGTAAATGACTCGGTCTTCAGAAAGACGCGTTATGGTACCGCCCGAAACGATTACTGGCACAGTGGTAGCAACATCAATCACATGTTGCTTCGACGAGCTACCACTGAATTGTGTTTTATTGTAACTAAGGTCGATGACTATCTCGGCTGCCTTATTGTTGAGCGAGTCGCCAATAGCAATATCGTCGCACCAGTTTACGAGTCGGATTTTGTAGGTTTCCTCGTTATCGTTTGCATCAATAATATGTTTCAATGCCCGTCCGAGAGTTTTATAAGGAATAGTGATACCATTGCCATTTTCATCGTTACCAGCGCTGCCGTTAACTGTAATAGGCGGAATTGGTTCAAAAACTGCTTCATAATAGTTATCTTCACCATCAACTACAACTTGCAGCGGATTGTCATAATAAAACAAACCATTGGTTGCGTAAGAAGAGTATTTCTTCAGCCAACCTTTGAACACCATTTCTTCAGGAACCGTCAAAACTTCGAGAGTAGCTGTGCTGCCATAAACTGCTTTCTCTGTTAATGATGCATCATACCAATATCCATCACTAACTAATTCTTGTTCGGTAGAAGCTTCCGATGTAGTCAAGCGCCCCATAAAACTGTATTTAGCATCATCATCATCAACCAACAGCGTGACTTTGCAGCCGGCAAACGGTTTACTGCTGTTCAAATTAATAAAAGCGTTCATACGATGACTCATTGCTGTACCAACTAAGTAAGGCCACATCAAAAATATAGTTGCTGAGTTTTGCAAGCGGATGCACGCGTAATTGTGTGCCACCAATACTAGCATAATACGAACCAACCATTACAACTGCATCTTCCACTATTGTGGTTTCTTTACCGTCTTTGTCGAAAAGAATAATACCGTTTGAACGGCAAGGAAGCACCATACCTTTCTCATCAACTGATGCCAGCTCCGAATAATAATAATCATGTTCATGCTCTATACCATCTTCATCTTCATAACTTATATCGGATGAGAATTCATAATATCCTTGCAAAAATGCGTCATGATAATTGTTTTGAATTGTTTCCCACAATTCAGAATTCTTGAATTCTTCATCATCATACAAATCATTATCTCTTCTCGCTGTATCACTTAAATATACCTTAAACCAGTCTTTTTCGTTAAATGGGCGTTTTTGCCGAAACTCACCGTTGACAGCAATGTCACCATTAAACCATAGGCGGTCGTCTTGTTTCTGTAAGGCAAAGCTGGTGTCACCGGCCGAAGTAATAGTCAACGCTTTGGTACTGAGCCGAGTGCTGTCGGTGGTAACTACCATATAGGCATTGGCGTTGCGGTCCAGTTTGGTAGCTTCACGACCTGTCACAAGGAACCCACTTCGGCGCATTTTACTATTATCATCACCATCTACGTATACGGTCGTCAAGTTGCCATCTATTTTAAAAATATCAGAATAATTGTCTTTTGTTGCTTCACGGCCTGTTACCAGGAAACCGCTACGACGCATTTTATCATCTTCTGATGCATCAACATAGACGTGAGTTCCATTTTCATCAACAACCATATAACGGTTGTCGGCACCTTCTTTTGTTGCTTCGCGACCAGTCACCAGGAAACCGCTGCGACGCATCTTATCAGATTGGTCTGAACCGTTTACATATATAGTTGTTCCGTCAGTAGTTACCGAGAAATATTCCTGTGCCGGCTCTCCTTTTGTGGCTTCACGACCTGTTACCAGGAACCCGCTACGACGCATTTTATCAGCTGTTTCGGCATCATCAACATACACAATAATGCCATTGTCGGTCACAGCAAACACAGGATTGCCGTTGCGGTCGTTGACTTCAAAAAGCGTCTCGCTGCCTTTGGCCGCAGTGCTCGTTTTGGCAATGCCGTTCGATGTGCGGGCGTACATGGCGTATGGTACTGGCGATATTTTTGTCTCACCGAGAGTGATGTATTTATCCCCGCCTGCAGGGGCAACTTCAACTTTCAAGGTAATGTCGAGCGTTTCCCATGGTACATTGGCAAAATCGCCTGTCGATTTCTCGCCAGTGCCAATCATAACGCTGATGTTGCCATACTGGTTGGTCTTGGCTTTCTGCGTTTCAACATACTTGGCTTCACCGCCGTACATCAAGCTGAACCTGACTCCGACTTCCTTTTCGGTGATAAGTTTTCCTTCGCTGTCGCGAATGACTGCCTGATAGGCGAAACTCTCTTGTGCAACAGTCTGCACTGTGGCAGTGATGGCCAATGCCAAAACCGCCAACGCACTCATGAAAAATTTTCTCATTTTGCTATGTGTTAATCAATTAAATATCTTTTTCTGTCATGAAGCCCAAACAGAACCCATCGGATTGTGGTTTAGGCTACAAACGGCAAAAATAACATTTTTTGGCTACGGATAGCCATTTGTTTGCCGTTGTGCAGTATGTTTTTTTCAACAATGAGAAAACACAAACGCAAACTGAAAACACAAACAGGTTGCGGATTTTATTCAATACGCCACCCCCCTAACATCAGTCTATAAATTGACCTTCACTTCCTCGCCGCTGTAATCAATAGTCTGCAGTTTTCCGTCGGGCAAAACAACCAAAAACTTCCGCGACTGAATCATTCCTTTGAAACTGCCCGAACGCTTGCCAATTGTCAGTGTGCGGGCCGCATCGCTCCATGCGAATGGTATTGTTGAGTAAAAGCCGCGCTCGTAATCGTACCCGTCGCCTTCATCTTCATATAGCGTGAAAGTGCCGTCGGCACCAGGATAGACGCGGATCTCAAGATTATCCCATGGCTGTTCTGTCGTATACTGCATCTCAGGTGCCAAAGGCAGAACCGAACCGGCCTTTACAAACATCGGCACGCAGTCGAGCGTGGTCTGAATGGTGACGCTGGCTCCACCTTTGTAGCGCTTGCCCGAATGGAAATCGTACCAATCGGCACCAGCCGGCAGATACTTGACACAACTCTTGACGGCGGTGAAATCGGTTTTAGCGCGGGCCGCCCCATCATCAGCCGACTTGCGGTCCCAGCCTGTCATTGCGTCTTCTCGGACTATCTTCTCTTCGGTGTATTGCGCTTCCAATACGGGCAATGCAAGAATCTGCGTTCCGCACATGAACTCGTCGGCCATGGTCCACACCTTGCGGTCGGCGGCAAAGTCGCTGAACAATGGTCGCAGATAACTGCCGCTATTCGACGTAACCTGCCATGCCGTTGAATAGAAATATGGTATCAGCCTGTAGCGCAGACGGATTGTCTTTTCGATGGCATCGTAAACAGGTTCGCCCTTCTGCCCGAACTGCCAAATCTCACGCGGCGCGTCGGCACCATGGCTACGGAAAACGGGGCAGAAAAGTCCATACTGCATCCAGCGTACATAAAGCTCTTGATACTGTGGATTTTGCGGTGCGCTTCCATTACCTTTGGTATTATAGGCATTGCAGAAAAAGCCGCCAATATCGGTATTGAAATTCGGATTTCCGGTAAGCGTAAAGTTCAGTCCGGCAGGCACTTGTTTGCGAAGCATATCCCACGACGACGCCACATCGCCCGACCACATGTTCGAGCCGTAACGCTGCTGTCCGGCAAAGGCGCTACGGGTCATTATGAAAATGCGCTTGCTGCTGTCGACAGCACGCTGGCTCTCAAAAACGCCCTTCACCGTCATCAGCGGGAAAGCGTTGCGCAGCGACCGCCACGTACCATCCGATGTGCCAGCCTTGTGGTTGTAGTCATCGTCGGTCGGATAAAAGCAGTCGGGGTCGGTCGAATCCATCCACCATGCATCAATGCCGTATTTGTGAAGTGTTTCAAGGTTTTTCCAGTAGATGCTGCGCGCTTCTGGCGAGAAGGCGTCGTAAACCTTAACGCCCGACGGATAATCGAGCCGCGGTGGCCAGATGTGCGACAAACCACTCTGCGGCCACGTCATGAAGTCGAAAAGCAGGTTTTTCTCGCTGAGTTCGCGAAAAGCCTTAGTCTGCGGACCGAAACTTGCCCAGATTGAAATCATCAGATGAGCGTTACGCTGATGAACACGATCGGCCAGAGTTGCGCCATCGGCAAACTCTTCCGCAAGAAAATCCATGGCGTTCCACAAGTAGTTAGAGCCCCAGTACTGCCAGTCCTGGATGATGCCATCCAAAGGAACCTGCAATTTGCGGTACTGGTCGACAATCGACAGCAACTCGGCGCTGCTCTTGTAGCGCTCTTTTGACTGCCAGTAGCCGAATGTCCATAACGGGAACATCGGCACCTGCCCCGAAAGCCGGCGCATCTGCGCCACCACGCCATCGGCCGAGCGGCCATACATAAAATAATAGTCGGCAGCCAAACCAACCTGCGACGCAAAAACAATGTCGTCGGCATTGCCGTCGAACTGCGTGGGCGAATAGTTGTCCCAGAACACGCCCCACCCTTTTATGCTTTGCAGAACATTCTGAAAATCTTCAAGATTCGACTGTTCCATCAAAATATGTGCGTTGCGACGGCTCAGTTCGCCATCCTGAATGGTGCCAAGACCATATACCGGCTCATCTTTGCTCAACTTAAAACTTTGCGTCACTCGCAGTTTGCCCTTGTCGCCGCCTTCAGTCAACGGCTCAAACGCTGTGTTTTTTTCCTGCAGAAGCAGCGCTCCCTTTGGCGTATGGAAGCTTATGACACCCGTCTTGGAGTCAACCTTCACCGTCAACTCACTGCTCGACAGCGCGTTACCTTTTCTCACCACTTCAACATTCTCTGGTGTGGTCGTCACCACAAGGCTGCTTTCAGGCAACCGTCCGCCAGCGGGATATTTAAGAATCCGCACCGACGATGGTGTGTAGAACTGAATCTGCGTGCAGACGCCGTTGATTTCCCATTTTTCGGGACTGTTTTGCGCTGATGTGACTGAAACACAGCCCAACAGAAGCATTGAAGAGAAAAGAGTTTTGCGCATTTCGATAGTTTTTTGTGTATATAATTATGTACAAATAATGACATTATTTTCGAGAAATCCGCAGCCTTCGGTCAAAAAAAAGTAAAAATGACTATTATTTTTTCAACACCAAAAACCATAAATTTCCGTTTGCCCAAAACGCCAAACAAATTACATTTGTGCCAACGAAAAAATTGTGGCAATGGCAGAATCGACATTCTCACAACTGGGCACTATTGAGCATATCGGCGACGACGCGATAACCGTCCGCATCGACTGCAACTCAGCCTGTAGCGCCTGCCACTCAAAAGACGTCTGCCTTTCGACCGACAAAGCCGTAAAACATATTACCATTGAACCCGACGGGCGCGTTTATGCTGTTGGGCAGCAAGTCAAGGTCTACGGACATCGGCAGTTGGCCTTCAAAGCGCTGTTCTGGGGCTATCTGGCGCCGCTGATTCTGGTGGTGGCCGTTCTTTCGGGACTGATTCTGGCGGGATTTTCGGAAGCCGTAGCCGGAGTGTCCGCACTTTTGTCGATTCTACCCTACTATTTGGTGCTATTTTTGCTACGCGACAAGTTCAAACGAACTTTCGTGTTTAAGATTGATAATTGAAATGCCTTTTAAACTTATAACTTTAAACTTCATAAACTTATAACTTAAAGAACTTCTATAACTTAACTTAAAATAATATGGAAATTGTTTTGTACAGTGTGATTGCTTTGGGCTTGCTGGGACTGGTGCTGGCCGCCGTCCTGTATGTTGTGGCCCAAAAGTTCAAGGTACAAGAAGACCCACGCATCGACGAGATTGTCGCCTTGCTGCCCGGTGCCAACTGCGGCGGCTGCGGCTACCCTGGATGCCGCGGTCTGGCGAGTGCCTTGGTGTCGGCTACCGACATTTCGGGTATGAAATGCCCCGCATCGTCGGCTGAAACGCTTCAGAAAATCGGAAAGATTCTTGGACAGGAAGTTGTTGAGAGTGAGCCGAAAATTGCTGTTGTCCGCTGCAACGGCACGTGTCAGAACCGCCCGACGGTGAACCGCTACGACGGCGCCCCATCGTGTGCCTTTGCCGCAACGCTGTTTGCTGGCGACACCAACTGCAGCTTCGGCTGTCTGGGACACGGCGACTGTGTGGCCGCCTGCCGCTTCGACGCCATCAGCATCAACCCCAATACGGGGCTGCCCATTGTTGACGAGACAAAATGCGTGGCGTGCGGCGCTTGCGCGAAGGCTTGTCCGAAGGGAATCATCGAGATTCGCAACCGCGGCAAAAAAGACCGCCGTTTGTTTGTGTCGTGCGTGAACAAAGACAAGGGCGCTGTGGCCCGCAAAGCCTGCACGGCAGCCTGCATCGGCTGCGGAAAGTGCGCCAAAGTGTGCGCCTTCGAGGCTATCACGGTTGAGAACAATGTGGCTTACATCGACTTTGAAAAGTGCAAGATGTGCCGCAAGTGCGCCGCCGAATGTCCGACGGGCGCCATCCACGAAGTGAACTTCCCGCCGCGTCCGCCAAAGGCCGAGGCCACCGAAGAAAAACAACCTGTACAAACCAACGCATAGACATCTACCTATATGTTCAAGACATTTAAAATAGGCGGTGTGCATCCTGAAGCCAACAAGCTGTCAGCCGCCAAAGCAATAGTAGATGCACAATTGCCGAAAGTGGCCATCATACCACTGGCGCAGCATATTGGCGCACCCGCCAACGCCG
>JAFYYA010000047.1 GCA_017557785.1 Salinivirgaceae bacterium | reverse complement strand
CGTTGAAATCAAGAAAGTTGACGGCCGACGCATCACCGACAAAGAGACAATCGACGTTGTTACAATGGTTTACGCAGGTCTGGTGAACAAGAATATTGTGGCTCAACTGCAGAAACGCGGTGTGAACGCGCTCGGCTTCACTGGTGCCGACCTCAACATCATTCTGTCGCACAAGCGCCCCGTGAAAAACATCGACTACGGCTTTGTTGGCGACGTCGACAGCGTGCAGACCGACGTGCTGTTCTCGCTCATCGAGCAAGGCGCGGTGCCTGTTGTTTCGCCAATCACTCACGACGGCCGCGGCCAACTGCTCAACACCAATGCTGACACCATCGCCTCTGAACTGGCTCGCGCTCTGGCCAAATCGTGCGGCGTGACGCTCGTTTATTGCTTCGAGAAACCTGGCGTGCTTATGGACGCCACCGACGACAACTCGGTCATCGATACCCTCACCTACGACAAATTCAAAGAGTATCAAGCATCTGGCATCATCAACGAAGGAATGATTCCCAAACTCGACAATGGTTTCGACGCCATCCGCGCCGGCGTTGCGAGCGTGGTGATTACCAACACCGACGGTCTGAAAAACGGCGGGGGAACACGATTGGAACTTTAGGATTTCACCATACTAAGCAAAGAGTTTCAACTTATCAACCATTTTATACCTTTATGGCATAAAAAACGGCAATATGAACTCAACGACCGAAATAGCAACGAGCCTTTTGAAGCGAATGATTGCCGCGCCATCGCTCAGCAGCGACGAGAAAAACGTCTCTGACATTGTGGCTGCGGAACTCACCGCCAACGGCTACGCGCCTGAGCGCATAGGCAACAACTTGATTGTCAAATGCAAAGATTTTGCAGAAGGCCGTCCGACGCTGATGCTCAACTCACATCTGGACACCGTGAAACCCGCGCAGGGCTGGGCTACAGATCCTTTCTTGCCGGTTGTGACAGATGGAAAAATCTACGGTTTGGGCAGCAACGATGCCGGCGCAAGCCTGGTGAGCCTTTTGGCTGCATTCATCGCCACCGACAACACTGGCCTGCCATATAACCGCCTGTTTGTGGCTTCGGCTGAAGAAGAGATTTCGGGACCAAATGGAATGTATCTTATTCTGCCTCAACTGAAAACAATGGTAACTGCCGGAATTGTGGGCGAACCGACAGGTATGAAAATGGCCATTGCCGAGAAAGGTCTGCTGGTGCTCGACTGCGAAGCCGAAGGCAAAACCGGCCACGCCGCACGTGCCGACGGCATCAACGCCATCAGCATTGCAATGAAGGATATTGAGTGGCTTCACACGTACCAATTCCCTGAGAAAAGTCCGCTGCTGGGCAACGTGAAAATGACTGTTACGCAGATTCAGGCCGGCACGCAGCACAACGTGATTCCTGCTTCGTGCAAATTTGTTGTTGACGTGCGCACAACCGAGAAATACAGCAACCGCCAAACGTGGGACATCATTCAGCAGCACATCAAGTCGGTGGCAACGCCGCGCTCGCTGAACAAAAACGCTTCGGCTATCGACGAGCAACACCCCATTGTTGTGGCCGCTCACAAACTGGGCATCGAGACGTTCTTCTCGCCCACCACATCAGACCAGGCAGTAATTAGCGGCGCATTCCCGACAGTGAAAATGGGTCCTGGCGACTCTGCACGTTCTCACACCGCCAACGAGTTTATCGCCGTGAGCGAGATCGAAAGCGGAATTGAAGGCTACATTGAACTTCTGAAGAATATTGCGTTCTAATCAAAAGCTACATATTCGGGCGGAAAACTGTCGTTCCGATTTGTTAGCAACATTTTCATAAAAGGACAGTTGTGCGCAAAAATCGGACTGCATACAACCGCCAAGATTAATATCTTTGCGGCACTAAAGTACACTGATATGCAAGATAAAATCATCGTTCTTGACTTTGGCGGGCAGTACGCTCACCTGATTGCCAACCGTGTACGCCGGTTGGGCGTTTTCACAGAGATTCACTCGCCTGCAGCGCCGGTTGAAGAGCTGGCGGGCGCAAAAGGCATCATCTACAGCGGCGGACCGGCAAGCGTTTATGCCGCCGACGCCCCCGACTACAATCCTGAGATTCTGAACATTCCGGTTCCAAAACTGGGCATCTGCTACGGACATCAGCTCATTGCGTCGCAACTGGGCGGAACGGTCAAGCCGGGAAAGGTGAAAGAGTACGGCATATCGGATTTGATTATCGGCGACAGCCAACACCCGTTGCTCAAAGGCATTCCTGCATCGTCGCCAATGTGGATGAGCCACGGCGACTCGGTTTCGCAACTTCCTGACGGATATCGCATTATAGCATCTACAAAAGACTGCCCCATTGCCGCTGTGGCGATGGACGAGCGCAAGATTTACGGCATTCAGTTCCACCCCGAAGTAACGCACAGCAAATTCGGAATGCAGCTTCTAGACAACTTCATCGGCATCTGCCAATGCGAGCGGAACTGGAATATGAAGAGTTATATGCCGCTGATTTCAGAGAAGATACGCACCGAAGTCGGCACCCGCAAGGTGTTCCTGCTTGTGTCGGGTGGCGTTGACAGTACGGTGGCTTTCGTCCTGCTCAACAAGGTGCTCGGCACCGACCGCGTTATGGGCCTGCACATCGACAACGGAATGATGCGTATGGACGAGTCGCAGAAGATTATCGAATTCCTAAAGGCCGAAGGAATGCACAATCTGCGCGTGGTTGACGCCACCGCCGATTTTCTGGGCCAACTCGAAGGAATAACCGCACCCGAAGAGAAACGCAAACGCATCGGCGCAACGTTCCTGACGGTGAAAGACAAGGAAATGAGCAAGTTGAACCTTGACCCGAAAGAGTGGAT
>JAFYYA010000046.1 GCA_017557785.1 Salinivirgaceae bacterium | reverse complement strand
CTTGACCATCGGCTGCAGACCTTCGGTGAATTGGCTCGAGAACTCAACCTTCTGCGCGTTGGGCGCATAAACGTTGAATGTTGCCGAACGCAGACGGGCTTTCGTGTTGTCGAACACCATCTTGTTCTGTGCGCGGTCGAAGTAGAAATTCATCATATGCATCACAGGCGACACCAGATTGTTGGCGCGCGGATTCGAAAGGTCTTTTGCCTTTATGCCTTGCAACTCAAGCATTTTCACAGCGTAGCGGCGGCCCAGCATACGGTATCCTTCGGCAGTGAAGTGCAGTTGGTCGAAGTTTTCGGGGCAGGCGCTCGAACTGATTGCGTGAGCGTTTTTAATCACTTCGGGCAGACGGTTGATAAGCGGGTTGTGAGCCGCGCAGGTGCCGCCACGGTCAGAGTTGACAACCTCGCCAGCCAGCAGCGGAACATTGTCGGGGTTCAGGTTCAGGTCTTTCATAAGGTCGTCGTAAACCGATTTAACCATACCCAGCCACTCTTCCTGACCCGTGTTGGTCTCGCCTTGGTGCAACAGAATGCCTTTAATCACACCGCCCTGTTTTTGAGCGATTTTGGCCATATCGACAAGGCGCTGATAGGGGTTGTTGTTGTATTCCTTCAGCATCCCAACCATCCACTCGGGGCACTTGGTGCAGTAGGCGGCAATGCTGTCTTTCATAAACGCTTTAATGTCGCAGCCGCCAATGGCCACGTTTATGACGCAGATACTAACGTTTTGCGGCAGATTCTCGACCATTGTGCGGCCAAAGTAATCGACGGGCGTCAGGCCTGTGTTTTCGCGGCAGAGCGGCGGCACGGCGGGGTACATTTTGCCCATTTTGCGCCCCATTTTTGGGAAATCGACGGCGGCCATCATCTGATAGCGCGGGTCAATGTTCTGACAGTCAACGTCTTCGATTTTGGCGTTGCCTTCCATATTCGATTGTCCGAAGCAGAGATAAACCTGCAACTCTTTGTTGTCCTTTGCATTAGCCGTCAGACTTGCGGCAATGCACATCATTGCTAATAGACGTTTCATTTTTTTTAGTTTAGTGGTACTCCTTTTATATTATCAATCTTAATTCTGCATAATTACAAATCCTCCGCGTGGCAGCATTTTCACCGATTTCGGCAGACTGTTGGCGTCGATATTTGAGATTGCCCACGGACTGTCGGCATTGCCGCTGTCAGCGAACATCGTGAACTTGCCGTCTTTTATAAAATCAAGATTCACAGCAATTTCGCGTTCGTTGTCGGTGCCGTTTATGCCAGCGATATACCACTTGCCGTTGCATTCACGTGCAATAACCACATAATCAGCAGGATATCCGCCAACAAATTTCGTATCGTCCCACGCGGCAGGAAGTTGTCCGAAGAAATCCTGAACCTCTTTCGGCTGTGCCAGAAGGCTTTCGGGGCGGTCGGCAATATGCTGCAAACCAGACTCATAGAGCACTGTCAGCGCTAGTTCGTGAGCGTTCGACGTAATGTGCGGGTTCTGCGAATCGGAAAAAGCGCAAGGCGTGTAGTCCATCGAGCCGACAACGTTGCGGGTAAACGGCAGCGTGGCGTTGTGAGCGGCGGCCTTGTTGGTGAAAGTAGGCCCGTTGTTGTACCATTCGGCACCGTAAACCGCCTCTGTGCTCAACAGATTGGGATAGGTGCGCTGCCATCCGCGCGGAAG
>JAFYYA010000045.1 GCA_017557785.1 Salinivirgaceae bacterium | reverse complement strand
GGATTCGCAAGGAACACGGCTCAAAGTCGGTAACCATCGAGAACATCACCTACGCCTACCATCAGGCGAGCCTTGGCAGCGGAATGCTCGACGAGTTCTGCAACAACGACGCCGAACGGACCCGCTCGCGCAAGTACGGCTACCAATCGAGCAACCTGCACACCGACCTGCACGAGTGTCTGGGACACGGCTCGGGGCAACTGCTGCCCGGCACCAACCCCGACGCGCTGAAAAACTACAGCTCGACTTTGGAAGAAGCCCGCGCCGACCTTTTCGCACTCTACTATATTGCCGACCCGAAGATTGTCGAACTCGGCCTTCTACCTAACAACGAAGCGTTTAAAGCCGAATACGACTCGTATATCCGCAACGGCCTTATGACGCAACTCACGCGCATTGAACTGGGCAAAGACCTTGAAGAATCGCATATGCGAAACCGCCAACTCATTGCCCGCTGGGCTCTTGAGCACGGCAAGGCCGACAAGGTGATTGAAATGCCCGTCATCGACGGCAAGACCTACACGGTAATTAACGATTACGCCCGTCTGCGGCAACTTTTTGCCGCTCTGCTGGCTGAAATTCAACGTATTAAATCGGAAGGCGACTACGAAGCGGGCAAGAATCTGGTTGAGACCTACGCTGTGAAAATCGACCGCCAACTGCACGCTGAAGTTCTTGAGCGCTTCAAAAAACTGAATATTGCGCCTTACGGCGGTTTTGTAAACCCCATGCTGAAACCCGTTGTCAAGAATGGCAAGATTATCGACGTAACTATTGATTACACAGAGAGTTACACCGAGCAAATGCTGCGCTATGGACGGGAATTCGGATTCCTATAAACAATGTTCTATCGACAGGCAAATTCAAGTATTTTTACCGCATCATGAAGCACGGGACATTGAAACTGACCACACCAACCAAGGCAACCAAAGTGCTGCTTCACGCCTGCTGTGCGCCTTGCTCGTCGGCCATTGTTGAATGTCTGATTGAGAATGGCATCCGTCCGACTATATTCTACTGCAATCCAAACATTTATCCATTGAGCGAATACCAAATCCGCAAAGATGAATGCACACGGTTTGCACAAAATCTGGGGCTCGACATCATCGATGATGACTACAATCACGACCAATGGCTGCAGACCGCACAACCGCTTGCCGCTGAGCCCGAGCGTGGCCAACGATGCCTTATATGCTTCAAACACAGACTTCTGCGCACAGCACAATACGCCGTCCAAAACGGATTCGATGTGTTCACGACCACCCTGGCATCGTCGCGTTGGAAAAGCCTTGAGCAGATTAACGAAGCCGGCACATGGGCTGCATCGCAAGTGAACGGCGTCACATTTTGGGACCAAAACTGGCGCAAAGGCGGCCTGAGCGAGCGCCGCATCGAAATCATCAAAGAATACAACTTCTACGAGCAGCAATACTGCGGCTGCGAGTTCAGCCTTAAGGCCACCAACGAATGGCGGAAGGCAAATGGCAAAGATCTAATTGTGAGAGAATAATACAATCCGCCCGTTTTACCACAGCATAACTCTTGCAACATTTTATTTCTCAAACGGATATCGCAGTCCGATTCGTTGGCGCATGGCATCGAGCAATTGCATGCTCGATTCAGTATCGTCGAGCGTGCGAAGCGGGTTCTCGGTGAGTCCGCGGCGCAGACAGTCGGTCACCGACTGCGCTTCGTAGTCGTAACCGGCAGTGGTGCGGCGGTCGGTGAAGGTTTCGGCGACCTTTTCACCTATTATTAATTGTGCACGGCGGCTCATATGGAAATCGCTGACAATCACCTTGCCCTTGGTGCCGACAATGTAGGCGTCGTTCACAAGCAAGGCGTCGGAACTTGTTGCGTATAAGCCCGATACGCCATTCTGGTATTCAACTTGAATGGAATCGACATTGTCAATACCGCGGTCGGTCATTTGGGCGGTTATTGAGTAACTTTTCTCGACCGACTGCGCCATCAGCCGCCCGAAATTCAGGTTGTAGACGGCAAGGTCGAGCAGCGAGCCGGCGGCCAGATTGGGATTGAAGAACCGGCCTTGCGGGTCGTTGCGCATCACAAAACCCAGATTGGCCTGAATCAACTCAATGCGCCCCAAAACACCCGACCGCACCCACTCGAGCGCTTTCTGCGTTGTGGGCAGGAAATTGGTCCAGAAGGCTTCCATCAGGAACAGGTGGCGGCGCTCGGCTTCGGCCCGCATGACGGCAAACTCGGCGGCATTCACGGTTACAGGCTTCTCGCACAGCACGTGCTTGCCGTGTTTCAGGCAGAGCATTGTGTGCTCAAGATGGAAATTGTGCGGCGTAGCAATATAAACAATGTCGATGTCGGCATCAGCGGCCAACTGCTCGTAACTGCCGTAAGCGCGGGCAATTCCAAACCTATCGGCAAAGGCTTTCGCCCTTGACAACTCGCGTGCGGCCACAGCCACAATCCTGGCGCCCTTAACCCGACGGAAATCACCCGCCATTTTCTCGGCAATCCATCCCGAACCGATTATTCCCCATTTAATCATTTGAGTAGCAAGTTTTTAATTATGAGCATCAATCGCTTATCGTTTTTTTTGAGTTTTTAAAGATATTGATTTTTAAGTGCACCGATATTTCGACTCGTCGATTTTTAAAACATCTGGGCACAAAAAAAGCCGCCCATCAGGACGGCTTTCATTATTCACTATCAGAAAAATTATTTCTTCTTATTTGCGTCATATTCAGCGTTCAAACCTTCGATGATGTCGTTGGTGATGTTGTACGACTCGTTTGCATACCACATACTGCCGCCGATGGTGCGGGTCAAGACGAACTTGTAGCGCTCGGGTGTGTTGTACTTCTTAACATATTCCGAAATCTTCTCGAACAGTTGGTTGTTCATATTCTGCTGTTCAACAGCCAGTTGGTTCGAGTACTCGTCTTGAAGGCGTTGGAATTCCTGCTGACGTACAACCAGGCGCTGCTGCTCTTCTTCGGCGCGTTGGGTGGTCAGGAAAATGCCTTTCTGAACCTTGTCTTGGAAGGTCTCAATGTCCTTCTGCAACGATTTGGCGTCGCGCTCGAGTTTGCTCTGCATATTGGCGTACTTTTTCATAATAGCGTCGTTCAACTCAATTGAGAGTTTGTAGTTAACAAGGATTGAATCAACATCGATAAAGGCGATGTCGCACGCGCCAACAGCAGTTGAATCATTTGCCACAACAGCAGCCTTGTTTTGAGTTTGATTTGCACAACTTGTTGAGAGAAAGCCCATTGCAACTACTGCAATTGCACAGGCGATAATTGAATTTGTCTTCATATAAATCTGTTTAATCTTTAAAAATTTAGTGTCCAAATATAGAGATTTCCGCTAATTGCAACCACCATTCGCGAAAAATCATCATCGTTTTTAGTTATCGTTATGGTTTACGTTTTAGTTTACGTTCTTCTTAGTTATATACCGAATGGCGATGAACGACAGCACAACCGTGAACACAAGGCCGATTGAGTAGCCCCACACGGGCGGCAGCGAGAATCCTTCGGGCGCCAATAATATATATGTGCTGCAAACCGATGTCATAAAGATGGCCGGAATGAGCGTTATGATATAACGGCGACCGTTGCGGTACAGATAGGCTGTGATGGCCCACAAAGTAAAGATTGACAACGTTTGGTTGAACCAGCCGAAGTAGCGCCAAAGCACGGCAAAATCGATGAGCATAAGCACTGCCGAAATGGCGAAGATTGGCACTGAAACAGCCAGACGTTTTGGAATGGTATTCTGCGGAAAATGCAGAAAATCAGCAGTTATCAGTCGTGCAGAACGCAGAGCGGTGTCGCCCGATGTGATTGGCGCAGCCACAACACCCAAAATGGCCAGAATGGCACCAATGCGGCCCATCCAGTCGTTGCAGATGAAGTTGACAATGTTAGCCGGATTGCCGTTCATTTTGAGTGCAAGTCCTTCCGATGTACCGCCAGCGTATTTGATTGCGGCGGCGGCCCAAATCAAGGCCACAAAACCTTCGGTAATCATTGCGCCGTAGAAGGCGATGCGACCGTAGCGCTCGTTTTTCAGGCATCGAGCCATCATCGGACTTTGCGTGGCGTGGAATCCGCTGATTGCACCGCAGGCAATGGTTATGAACAAGAACGGAAAGATACTCAACCCTTTAGGATGGTGAGTATGGAATGCTTCAGTAATCTCGGGCATCGAACCGCTATGGGTGAAAATGCCAATGAACACGCCTGCCGCCATAATGAGCAGAGCAAGTCCGAATACAGGATAAATCTTGCCAATGAGCGTATCGATAGGCAGCAGCGTGGCCATCATATAATAGCAGAAGATGATGATGCACCAGAACGTCTTGCTGCCGATGAAGCCCGCTGTCGGGGTCAGTCCTTCGAGCAGACCGGCAGGCGTGGTTACAAACACGGCACCCACCATCACCATCAGCAAAAGCGAGAACACGCGCATAACCTGACGCACACCCAAGCCCAGTTCATCGCCAACAATCTCAGGCAGCGACGCGCCGTCTTTGCGCAGCGATATCATTCCCGACATAAAATCGTGAACCGCGCCACCGAAAATGCAGCCCAGCACAATCCACAAGTAAGCCGCAGGGCCAAACAAAATGCCGCCAATGGCACCGAAGATTGGTCCCGTGCCGGCAATATTCAGAAACTGAATCAGAAAAACTTTCCAAAGCGGCATCGGAATGTAATCGACACCGTCCTGGCGAGTGTAGGCGGGCGTCTGACGGTTGCCGTCGACACCGAACACACGCTCAACAAATGCCCCGTAGAACAAATAGCCCAAAACAAGGGCAAGAACTGAAACAATGAATGTTATCATAATTGTATTTTTTAATCGATGTGCG
>JAFYYA010000044.1 GCA_017557785.1 Salinivirgaceae bacterium | reverse complement strand
TAAAGCGTCGATTAAAGCGTCATCCTCGCCAGTTTTGCCCACCGTAATGCGCAGTCCGTTGGTGCAGAGAGCCACATTGTGACGGTTGCGGACAACAATTCCGCGGCTCACCAGATAGCGGTAGATTGCGGGCGCGTCGCAGACCTTCGCCAGCACAAAATTGGCGTTGGTAGGATAGGTGCATTCAACACATTTACAGTTGTTTAACCTGCTAATCAGATTGGCGCGGTTGGCCAGAATCTCGCTCACCATACGGTTCTTGTCGGCTTCGCGGTCAAGTGCCTTAAACACAGTCTCTTGCGTGAGAATGTTAATGTTGTAGGGGTACTTAATTTTCAACAGCACGTCAATCACTTCCTTCTGCGCAAAAGCCATTCCGCAGCGCAGCGCGGCCATTCCCCAGGCCTTGCTGAACGTTTGCAGCACAATCAAGTTGGGGTAGCGGTCAATCAGTTTTGTAAACGACTCTGTTTCAGCAAAATCGATATAAGCCTCGTCCACAACCACAATGCCGTTGAACTTCTCCAGAAGCTCGATAATGGCCTCGCGTTTCATCAGGTTGCCCGACGGGTTGTTTGGCGAGCAAACGAAAATCAGCTTTGTTTCAGGCTTTACGGCTGCCAGAATCTTGTTGGTTTGCAATTGAAAATCAGGCGTTAACAGCACTTCATCGACGGGCGTTTCGTTAATGGCCGCCTGCACCTTATACATTCCGTAGGTGGGCGGGTTAATGATTGCGCGGTCGATTGTCGGACGGCAGAAAGCCCTGTATAGCAAGTCGATAGGCTCATCGCTACCGTTTCCGAAGAAGACCTGTTCGGGTTTCACGCCCTTTATTTTCGCCACTTTTATCCGCAACTGCGTCTGTCGCGGGTCGGGGTAGCGGTTGTAGCCATCGCCAGCCAACGACCCGAGCGAGTTCTCGTTCGCATCGAGAAAGACGGCGGCTTCGCCCTCAAATTCGTCACGTGCGCAGGAATAAGGCTCCATTGCCAGCACATTCGGACGAACAACTTTATTTAAATCAAAACTTGACATAACTTACTGTAATTTGTTTGTTTTATTGGTGTTGGGTGTTGGGTGTTGGGTGTCAGGCATTAGGCACTAGTCATTAGTCATTAGGCAAAAGGCATAAGTTTTTGCTGTCCGTTGTCTGAAGTCTGAAGTCTGTAGTCCATTTTAAACCCGTTAAACTCTAAAACTTATAACTTAAAACTTTAAAACTTAGAACTTTACTCATCCATTCACCGCCTTCAGCCTCACTGTCACCGCGTTCTTGTGTCCGTCGAGCATTTCGGCGGCGGCCATTGTCTCAATCGTCGGGCCGATATGTCGGATTCCGTCGGCTGTAAGTTGCTGAAACGTAATCTTTTTCATAAAGCTGTCGATATTCACGCCGCTGTAGGCGCGGGCATAGCCGTTGGTGGGCAGCGTATGGTTGGTGCCCGAAGCGTAGTCGCCTGCGCTCTCGCACGAGTAGTAGCCCATAAATACCGAGCCAGCCTGCCGTACGCGCTGCGCCCATTCTTCAGGGTTCGAAACCGACAGAATCAAGTGTTCGGGGGCGTATGCGTTTACAAAGTCCATAGCCGTATCGATATCGTTGAAGCATACAAACCGCGAATTGGCCAATGCCTTCTGTGCGAACTCACGGCGCGGCAGCTCGTCGAGTTGGCGCTGCGTCTCCTGCCAAACGTCCTCAATCTTCTTCTGCGACAGCGACACCAGAACTACCTGACTGTCAGGGCCGTGCTCGGCTTGTGAGAGTAGGTCGGCGGCGGCAAACTGCACAGGCGTGTTGTCGTCAACAACCACCAGCACCTCCGACGGGCCTGCAGGCATATCAATAGCCACACCCATCGACGATACGAGTTGTTTGGCACACGTAACATATTGGTTGCCAGGACCGAAAATCTTGTCAACCTGCGGAATGGTCTCCGTGCCGAACGCCATAGCCGCAATGGCCTGCGAACCGCCTACCTTGAACACGCGCTTCACACCGGTCAGGCGAGCGGCGTAGAGAATGGCCGGATTGATTTTGCCTTCCTTGTTAGGTGGTGTGCAGAGCACAACTTCCTCGCAACCAGCAATCTGCGCCGGAATGGCCAGCATCAGAACCGTTGAGAAAAGTGGGGCAGAACCGCCCGGAACATAAAGGCCGATACGTTTTATCGGGAAAGCCTTCTGCCAGCAGCTGACGCCTTCGGTGGTCTCAACTTCGACCTGTTTGGGCATCTGCGCGCTGTGGAATTTGGCAATATTTTCTTTGGCAGTGCCGATTGCATTCTTCAGATTATCATTGAGTTTGCGTTCAGCCTCGTCGAATTCCTGTTCGCTCACGAGCCAGTTGTCGGGAATCACCTTGTCGAATTTCAGCGTCAGCTCACGCAGAGCCTCATCGCCGCGCTCACGCACC
>JAFYYA010000043.1 GCA_017557785.1 Salinivirgaceae bacterium | reverse complement strand
CGCCTACTATCACATTGTCGTTGCCGATAGCAGGGCACCACGTGATGGTAAGTTCATTGAGAGATTGGGTAGTTACAATCCTAACACAAATCCTGCTACTATTGAACTTAACTTCGAACGGGCTCTTTATTGGTTACAAACAGGTGCTCAGCCATCTGACACCGCAAAATCAATCCTTTCGAAACAGGGCGTTCTGATGAAGAAACACCTGCTCGAGGGCGTTAAGAAAGGCGCATTTGACGAAGCAGCCGCTGAGGCTAAATTCGAGAAATGGGTAGCCGAGAAGAAATCGAAACTTCAAGCCGCAAAAGACAAAATCAAGGCTGACGCAAACACTGCAAAGAAAGACCGTCTTGAGGCAGAGCGCAAGGTGAACGCCGCCAAAGCCGAAGCACTTGCTAAGAAGCAAGCCGAGGCTAAAGCAGCAGCCGAAGCAGCCGCTAAAGAGGCTGAAGCAGCCGCCGCTGAAGCAGAAGCACCTGCTGAAGAGGCTGCAGCCGAAGCAACTGAGGCAGAGGCAACTGAAGCACCTGCAGCAGAGTAATCTGACGATGGACGCGTTGGATTTTGTTGAGGTAGGCAAAATTGTCAAAACACATGGTGTGAATGGCGAAATAATTGTCGAACTCGACAATCCCGCAATACTTGAAGACACAACCGAACCCGTGGTCCTTGAAATTGAAGGACTGCGGGTTCCTTTTTTCATTGAGCAGGCCAAAGCCGTCAGCGCCCAACGCGCCCGCGTGCTGTTCGACTGCACCCACACCGAGCAGCGAGCCAAAACTCTTGTTGGCTGCCGCGTGTTTGTATCGCCCGACCTTTTAGACAGCGCCGACGACGAATTCGCATCGCCCACGGCAATTGTTGGATTCAACGTTATCGACAAACAACACGGCAACATTGGTGCGGTTCAATCAATTGACAACCTGAATGTTAACCCGATAATGGTTGTCGGCGAGAAACAAACTCTCATCCCCTTCCACCCCGAATTTGTGACGAAAATTGATTTCCGCAAACGCCAGGTTCGCGTGTCGCTGCCTGATGGATTGTTGGATTTGAATGGATAAAGTGTAAGGTGTAATGAGTAAAGTGTAATGACACTTCGCGCAGACGGCACGCCACGCCCCTACCAACACCTAAAACCTATATTCCTATTTCTTTGGTGATAAGGTGATTAATGGAACCATCATCTCATCCATGCTTATGCCACCGTGCTGGAACGTGTTGCGGTAGTACTGCACGTAATAATTGTAGTTGTTCGGATAGGCGAAGAAATCGGTGTTGGTGGCGAAAATGTATGACGTACTGACATTTATGCGCGGCAGATGTATGGTCTGCGGATTACGGATTTCGTACACTTCGCGCGGATTGTAGTCGAGATTCTTGCCCTGTTTGTAACGTAGGTTCGAACTGACGGCCTTGTCGCCAATCACCTTAATTGGGTTGGTGACGCGGATGGTGCCATGGTCGGTAGTCAGGACGATTTTGATGTTCTTCGAAGCCAGAGTTTTCATCAGTTCGAAGAGCGTGCTGTGCTCGAACCACGATTTGGTGATGCTGCGGTACGACTTCTCGTCGGCGGCCAACTCACGAATCATCTGCATATCGGTGCGCGAGTGCGACAGCATGTCTACAAAATTGATAATCAGCACCGAAAGTTGATTACGCATAATCTCGTTCATGTCGTTGGCCAACTTCTGGCTCTTTTCGGCGTTGTGGATTTTATCGTAGAAAAGCGATGCCTTCACTCCCATTCTATCCATCTGTTTCTGAAGCAGTTCGCGCTCGAAATTATTCTTTGCGCCGTCTTCGTCTTCGTTCACCCAAAGGTCGGGGTGCAGTTTCTCGATTTCTGACGGCATCAGTCCCGCAAACATGGCATTGCGCGCAAACTGCGTGGCTGTGGGCAGGATGCTGAACATAATGTCATCATCGTCAACATTATAGTATGGTGCAATCATTGGCTCGATGCACTTCCACTGGTCGAAGCGCAGATTGTCGATGACCACCACAACCACCTGCTCGCCACTCGACAAAGCAGGGAAAACCTTGTGCTTGAACGCGTTAGGCGAAAGAATTGGCGCTTCACTGCTGCGGTCGGCAAACCACGACTCGTAGTTGGTTATGATGTAGCGCACAAAACGCTTGTCGGCTTCGCTTTTCTGCATTTGCAGGATTTGCTCCATGCTTGCGACGCTGTTTTTTTGCAATTCCAACGTCCAAAAAATCAGTTTTTTATGTATAGCCTTCCAGTCATCAGCGCTTTCTGCATTGTTGATTTCAACGCCCAAATCGTTGAACTGCGACTGATAGTTCATTGTGGTTTTTTGGCTCACAAGTCTCCGCTGGTCGGTTATCTTCTTGATTGTCATCAGAATCTGCATCGGATTGACGGGTTTAATCAGATAATCGGCAATCTGCGACCCGATGGCTTCGTCCATAATAAACTCTTCTTCACTCTTTGTTATCATAATGATTGGCAGCGAGTTGCGGATGTGCTTGATTTGTGCCAACGTCTCAAGTCCGTTCAGTCCAGGCATATTCTCATCGAGAAAAACCAAATCGTACTGGCTGTTGCGGACCATTGCAATGGCATCGGTGCCGTTGTTGATGGTATCAACCTTATATCCCTTTGATTCCAAGAAGATTATGTGCGGCTTGAGCAAGTCGATTTCATCGTCAACCCAAAGAATGCTGATTTCCTTCTGCATGGCAAATGTTTTTATGAGAACGAAAATACATTTTAATTGTTGCGCGGCAACGGGTGCGGAATGAAAAATTTGGGTTATAAAACCAATTTGCACCAAACCGAATTATTTCTACTTTTGCGGCGGGTAAGTCTTATACGACCAGCTCCTGCTGAACTCCCCCAGGTCTGGAAGGAAGCAAGGGTAGGCGGTTGTAGCGGTGCGATATAAGTTGCTTACCCTTTTTTTATGCGCGAATGAATAGCAAATCATATACGCTTGAAGACGTTGGGGGGATAGTCGTCCGCAAGCACCACCAGGCACACCGAATCTCAATCAAACTGAAGCCAGGGCAGCCGCCCGCAGTGGTGGTTCCGCGCTTTGCGACTTTCGATATGGGTTACCGCTTCGCCCTTGAAAACCGCGAATGGATTGCCAGTCATCTTCAACAGATAGATTCTGCCTTAAAATCAAATATTTACAACGAAGAACGGCCGTTCAGCACGCGTTATCACACGGTTCGGTTCAGCCGATGCCAGACGCGCTGCGTGCAGGCTGTGAAGGCCGAAGGCGGCTACGAGATGCGTTTTCCTGCCGACACCGACTTCAGTTCGGCGCAGGTTCAGCGACAAATCCGTATGTTTCTGACAGAATTGCTGCGGAATGAAGCAAAACACTATCTGCCCGACAGAGTGGCAAAACTGGCAGCCGCCCACGGATTCAGTTACAAGCAACTGACAGTCAAGAATGTACACACGCGTTGGGGAAGTTGTTCGGTGCGGAACAACATCAATCTGAACATCTGCCTGATGACGCTGCCTGAATATTTGTCGGACTTTGTAATTTTGCACGAACTTTGCCACACCGTTCACAAGAACCACGGACCGCAGTTCCACGCGCTACTCGACTCGCTGGTTGGCGGGAAAGAAAAACTACTTGATAAAGAATTGAATAAGTATAAGATACAGATATAAGACACTACGATTATGAAAAAGATTGCCGAAAGATTTATGCGCTATGCGCGGATTGATACACAGTCGGATGAGCGCTCGACAACGTGCCCGAGCACTGCCAAGCAGTTCAATCTGATAAAATCGCTGGCAAGCGAACTTAACGATTTGGGACTCACAAAGATAGACATTGATGGCAATGGCTACTTGTTTGCCACCATTCCGTCGAACGTGCCGTATGCTGTGCCCGCCATCGGGTTCATCGCGCATATCGATGTCAGCCCCGACGCGCCTTCGGAAAATGTCAAACCGCAGATTATCAGCAATTACGATGGCGGCGACATTGTTCTGAACGAAGCGCAGAACATTGTAATGTCGCCCGCCGATTTCCCCGAACTGCGCAATTATGTTGGCCAGGACATCATCACCACCGACGGCACCACGCTTTTGGGCGCCGACGACAAGGCTGGCGTTGCGGCAATTATGCAAACGGCTGAATATGTGCAGAATAATCCCGATTTCAAGCACGGTCCGATAAAAATCGCCTTCACTCCCGACGAAGAGATTGGCCGCGGTGCCAACTTGTTCGATGTGAAGCAGTTTGGTGCCGATTTCGCCTACACGGTCGATGGTGGCGGCATTGGCGAGATTGAATATGAGAATTTTAACGCCGCTTACGCGAAAATCACCGTCACGGGCAAGAGCGTGCACCCAGGCAGCGCCAAAGACAAAATGGTGAATGCCACCTTGCTCATTAGTCGCATAATCGGCTCTGTGCCAATTAGTTCCACACCACGCTACACCGATGGCTATCAGGGATTCTTCCACTTTTTCAAGGTTGAAGGCGATGTTGAGCATGCCAGTGCCGAAGTGCTCATCCGCGACCACGACGCCAATTTGTTCGAACAAAAGAAAAAATGGCTAACCGACTCTGCCGAAGCACTTTGCAAAGAATACGGCGGCGATTACATCAAGATTGAAATTACCGACCAGTATCGCAATATGCGCGAAATGATTGAACCGCATATGCACATTGTTGACACGGCCGTTGAAGCAATGCGGCAAATCGGCATCGAGCCGAAAGTGCAACCCATCCGCGGCGGCACCGACGGCGCACGACTTTCATATATGGGTCTGCCCACACCGAACCTGTTTGCTGGCGGCCACAACTTCCATAGCCGCTTCGAGTTTGTGCCCGTCGAGAGCATGGAAAAGGCATCGGAAACAATTTTGAAGATTTTGGAATTGTACGCGAATAAAGGCTGAACCGGAATTCCGGCGGTTTCTATACTGCGGCAAATCGGGTCTACTTAAACACCATCTCAAACACCGTCTCATTATCGCCGCTTCGCAGAAGGGCGATGGTGGCGTTGTGCTGGCGCAGAATCTGGCGCGAGATGCTCAGACCGATGCCGCTGCCTTCGGCTTTGGTGGTGAAGAAAGGAATGAAAATCTGCTCTTGGTTGCTCAGCGGAATGGGGTCGCCGTTGTTTGTCACGCGCAGCCAAACGTCGTCGCCGTTGCCGTTGCCCGATGTGATGGTAATCTGCGAAGCATTTGCCTGAAGCGCGTTTTTTATCAGATTGATAATAATTTGCGATAGTTGGCCTTCGTCGGCGTAGATGAGAAGGTCGATGTTTTCGGTTGAGTAGGTGCAGCGCGCGTTGTGGCTTGCAATTTGTTCGCTTTCAAGCGTTATAATCTTGTCAATCAACTCTTTCAGATTGAGCGATTTTCGCACTGGCCGTGCCACGCCGCTCAACTGACGGTAGGTCTGCACAAATTTTATCAGGTTGTTCGACGAGTCGGAAATAATTGATAATCCTGCTTTTATGTCCATTTCGGAAATGCCGTTCTCGTCAACCGATTTCGATAGCGCGTCGCTCAGCGATGCAATGGGCGCCACGGTGTTCATAATCTCGTGGGTGAGCACGCGGATGAGTTTCGTCCACGAATCCTGCTCGTACTGCTGCCGCTGCTGCTCGTAGATGTAGCGGATGCGGTTCAGCGCGCGGTTGAAGCGGCTGTTCTCGACAAAGCGGAAGTTCAGTTCGCCGTCTTCGAGCGAGTCCATCATATAGGTGACCTTGTTCACAAGGTGACGGTGCACAATGAGCGCTGTCGCGATGATGGCTAAAACCACCGCAGTCAAGGTTATCAGCAGAATCAGAGACCAACTCATAATCCGTATTTTTTCATTTTTGCGTAGAGTGTCGGGCGACTGATGTTCAGCATTTTGGCTGCCGCCGAAACATTGCCGCGGCAACGGCTAACGGCTTGGCGCACAATCTGTTCTTCGTCTTCGTCGCTGTATCGGCCCAGGCCCGCCGAAAGGTCGTCGGTGCGGGTGGCGTTCAGTTGCAAATCGCTGCCAGTCAGCGTTGTGCCTTCCGACATAATCACCGCCTTCTCAATGCAGTTCTGCAACTCGCGAATGTTGCCGTTCCAGCGGTGGTTGGTGAGCATTTGCTGCGCACGCTCGTCGATTCCCGTAAGGCTACGATGGTACTTCACGGCGTTGTCGGCCAGGAACCGTTCGGCAAGCGGAATAATGTCGGACGCGCGGTTTCGCAAAGGCGGCAACTCAATGTGCACGGTGTTTATGCGGTAGTAAAGGTCCTCGCGGAAATGCCCCTCGGCCACCAACTGCTCAAGGTTCATATTGGTGGCGCAGATTAGGCGAATATCGACGGCCACAGGCTGTGTCCCGCCCACCCGCACAATGCTGCGCGACTGTATGGCTCTCAACAGTTTGGCCTGCAGATGAAGCGGCAGATTGCCCACTTCGTCAAGGAAGAGCGTGCCGCCGTTGGCCTGCTCAAAACGGCCTTCGTGGTCGGTGTGGGCGTCGGTGAAGGCGCCTTTCACGTGGCCGAATAGTTCGCTCTCGAACAGCGTTTCGGGAATGGCTCCCGCATCGACGGCCACCATTGGCTTGCCGTTGCGAGCACTCAAGGCGTGTATCTGCCTAGCCATTACGTCTTTACCCGTTCCGTTCTCGCCCGTAATGAGCACGGTGGCGTCAGTCGGCGCAATCTTCTCAACGGTGCGTCGGATTTGTTCCATTGCAGGACTTGTCCCCCAGAACATATCGGCGCCAGCCTTTGATGCGGCTGTGCGTGCTTCGGCAGTCTTTTTCGCTTGGCGCGACGAGCCGCCGCCAGCGTTCTGCGCCGCCTTGTTGCAGGCCGCTGTCAGCACCGAAACCAGTTTTGCGTTATCCCACGGCTTCACAACAAAATCGAACGCGCCGCGCTTCATTCCTTCCACCGCCAGTTCAATGTCGGCGTAGGCCGTGAAAAGCACAATCTCGATTTGCGGCGCAATCTCTTTCAGTTCGCGAGTCCAGTACAGGCCTTCGTTTCCTGTGTTCACCTCGGTTTTGAAATTCATATCGAGCAGCACCACGTCGGGCTTGAATGTGCCTATGGTGGCAATGAGCGTCGAAGGCGACGGAAGTGTCTCAACCCGTGCAAAATGCAGTGGCAGAAGCAGTTTCAGCGTTTGCCGAATGCTAGCGTTGTCGTCAACAACAAGGATTTTTCCTGTTTTGGAAGCCATAAATATCGGTATTAGTGATAGTTGCGCACCAAATCGCGCGTTAATTTCTGCTCACAAATATATTGTTTTTAAGGTTTAGAAGGTTTAGCGCTTCGCTGTTGAGAAGGTTGAGATTCTAAACTTTCTCAACTTCGATTCACCATTTCTCATTCTTTCTTCAGCGCATCTGCAGGATTGGTGCTTGCGGTTTTCACGCTTTGGTAGAGCACCGACGCGGCGGCAATCAGCGCCACGGTAAGTCCGGCAAGGGCGAAAATCCACCAGTACAGGTCGATGCGGTGGCCGAAACCGGAAAGCCAGCGGTTCATAACGTACCATCCTAACGGAATGCCCAGAACAAAGGCCACACCAACCATCTTCATAAACGACAGCACGAGTTCGCGCAACACACCACTGTATTCGGCACCAAACACCTTCTTGACCGACACGCTCCGAATCTCCTGCTGCATATAGTACGAACTCATTGCAAACAAACCCAAAGCCGACACCAGAATTGACAACAGAGTGAAAATGAACACCACGCTGAGCACACGGCGCTCGTCGCGGAAGCCCTGCTCGATTATTTCCTCTATATACTTGGCTTCGAAGATTTTATCGGGGAATACCGACTTGAATGCAGCCTCAACCTGCTGACGGGCAGTGGCGTGGTCGCCTGTTGTCTTGATAATCATCGTCCAGGGATAGTCGTTATCAGAACTCTCGCCCCAGTTTGTAATCATTGCTGCACATTGGCGGGCTTCAAGCGGTTGAATCTTGAAATCGTAATAGATTCCGCCTATCTGGATTGTGCCGTTGCCTGGTGAGACAAATTCAGAAGCCGTTTCGTCGATACCTATCTGCTTAAATGCGTACTCATTAAGCCAAGTAATCCATTGGTCGTCATTTTCACCTTGTTTCTGTCCCAAATGATTGTCCTGTTTCTCTCTCAACCCCAGAATCCGGAAATAGTTGTCATCGCCTTGTATCTCTTGGAATGACACCCAACTGTCATCTTCCATCTTCATAGTAAAGTTGTTGGTGTGCTCAAGCGGGATGCCATTGCCCAAACCGACCATCTCGACGCACGACGTCGCATTCAGTTTATCAATCACTGGACGAAGTTCACCCGTTGTATATAAATCATTTTCAAATACAAGGATATCTTTGGTGTTGTAGCCTAAATCGGCGTTAATCATATGGCGAATCTGAAGCCACATTGTGAGCGCCGCCACAAGCATCACTACAGCCACAACGTTCTGAACCACAATAATAACGCGGCTGTAAACGGTTTTGGTCTTGCGCCGAAGCGTGCCACGCACAATCTCGATTGGTTGTGTCTTTTGTATGAGCAGAGCAGGCACAAGTCCGGCCACGAATCCCAAAACAACGATGAATGCCAGCACAAGCAGTATGCTCACGGGCGAGACGGCACCAAAGACTGAAACCTGATAATTCAACAATCGTGATGCTGCAGGGGCAAAGAGTTCGCCCAGCACAACGGCCAGTAGCATCGATATGAAGCAGACAACGGTGCTTTCAGCAATGATTTTCAGGAAGATTCCACCTTTGCCAGCACCCACCAGCCGCCGCGTTGCCATCTCTTTGGCACGGAAGCCCATAAGCGCTGTGCTCATATTCACATAGTTGAGCACTGCAAACGCAAGCAGAAGAAGGCACATTGCGAGCAGAAGAGTTACAAAAGTGCGGTTGCCAAGGTGCAGAGTGCCAGTCCAGTCTCCGTTAGCCTCTTTTAGAAAATAGACATCGCGCAAAGGAATCATTCGAACTTTGTCGTACGCGGCAGAATAAACCCAATAGTTCTCTTCCATCCAGTCAAGCATATCGTTCTGCCGCGCCTGAAGGTCGGCTTGCGGATAAGCCATAACGAAACAGATGCCAGCGCCAGCGTTACTCATTCTCTCATCGTGCGACGGGTTGCATTTCGGCATCACATCGCCCCGAGCCAACACATCGGGTGTTTTCAGAATTGAATTGCCAAAATCGCTGTAAACACCGCAAATGGTGAGCGAAAAGTCGCCGTTATTGTCTTTTAGGGTGATTACCTGTCCAAGCGGCTCTTTGTCAGCAAAATAAGTATTGGCAAACTTTTGGCTTATCATACATTGGTCGGCCGACACGTGCCAGTCTGATTTGTTGCCAGCAACCAGTTCGTAACTGAAAATATCGAAGAAGTTGCTGTCAGCGCAAGTCAGGCTTCCGTAGACGGTGGCTCCGTCCAACTCAAATTCACACGCCGAAGACATATTCGCCACACAGCAGCTTTTTTCAATTTCAGGGAAATTGTTCTTCAGATGTTTGTCGAGCCAATAAGCCGAACATAGTTGCGCATCGTTGGCAATCAGATAGGTGCGGTCGGCATTCTTTTGAAATGAGTCGGTTGTCAACTGCCGTTGGACATACGCCGCCAGCAACAGCACAAACGCCATTGAAACCGTCAGTCCGACAAGGTTTACAAAACCATACAATTTGTTCTTTTTCAAGAAATTCCAGAAACTTTTCATTTCAATTATCAATTATAAATTTTACATTTTCAATTATTCAATCATTCATCTCGATAACTATCGGGACTTCAATTATTCACTGCGAAGTGATTCCACCGGATTGCAAGTGGCCGCCCGCAGCGAGCGCAGCGTCACAATGACCACCGTCAAGGTCAGCACCGCCAGCAGGGCCACCAAGAACACCCACAAGTGCATAGGCGTGCGGTAGGCGAACTGCTGCAGATAGGCGCTTATGACCACATAACTGACAGGCGCGGCAATGCCGAAGCAAGCCAGCACAATCAGCACATAGCGGCGGTTGAACATTCGCAGCACGTCGGCAATGGTGGCGCCGTTCACGCGGCGGATGCCAATCTCCTTGCGGCGGTATTCGGTCTCGAAAAGCACCAGCCCGAACACGCCCAGAAGCGCAATGATGATGGTGATAATCGACAGCATACGAGTCAGTTTCGCGAATTTTGCGACGTCAGTGTATAATTGTTGCAAGTCGTTGTCGAACAGATGCACATTGATGTCTTCGGCGGTGAGTTTCTCGTCGAAGCCCATAACGGTCCGCTCAATGTGTTTGAAAACCTCGCGGATATCGGCGCTCGCGGTCGTGCGTACAAACAGTTCGGTGCAAGGACGATAGCCGTTGTCGCCCCAAACGTAGAAGCAGTACGGGCGGACGGCTTGGCTCATTGGCCAGGCGTTGAAATCTTTGCAGATGCCGACAATCTCGGCGTCTTTATCGGTGTGACCAGGAATCATTTTCCCAGGCGTGAAGCCGTACTGATTGCGGGTCGTCTCATTGAAGATGAATACGCCCGTCTCGGTTTGCGTGTCAGACTGCGTGAAGTTGCGGCCTTCCACAATCTCAATCCCCAGAAAATCAAGCATATTCCACGAACACGGATACACATCCCACAGACATTGGTTGCCGTCAATCTGCCTTCCCCACGACATTCGTCCCCAATACACTAACCTGTCGTCGCCCCAAGCCACGTCTTTCACCTGCGGATTCTGTTTCAGCGCCGACTCAACGGTGGTTGTCTCGTTGCCCACTTTGTTCGACACGTGCGCCACCACAATGTTCTCGCGGTCGAAGCCCATATCGTGTTTCAGCAGGAATCGGTTCTGAATATCGACCAAAATTGTCATAATAATGAATGCGATGGCAACCGTAAACTGCACCATAACAAGCGCATAGCGCAGAGTTCTGCCTGTTTGACTTGCGCCGAAATTCGCCTTGAGCGCAAACGCGGGCTCAAACGATGTGATGTAGAGCGCGGGGTAAAGGCTCGAACCCACGGCCACCACAATGGCGCCAACAGCGCAAAGCACGGCCACGCCAGCGTTCCGAGCCATTGATATGCTGCTTGCCATAAGGCCAGCGTAGGTTGTCGTCTGCAGCAGAAGAATCAGAACGGCCGCCACGCCAACCGCCACCGCCGTCATTGTCACAGCCTCCAAAACCACGCTCATTGTCAGGCTCGCGCGGCTGCTGCCCAGTATCTTGCGGGTGTTGATGCCACGCATTTTCACCGGCACCAGCGCAAAAAACATATTCACATAGTTGATGATGGCCACAAACAAGATGAGCAAAGCGATGGCAATCCAACCGTAGGCCATACCCTTGTTACCTTGGCGCATATAGTTCGACCCTATTTCGGAAAAATATAGGTCGGCAATGGGAATGAATTTGACATTCACCTCACCCATAGCCTCTTCAAGTTCCTCGGCGTCTTCAGGAGTGCCGAACCATTCGGGGAAGAAACCGCCCTCGGTCCAGGCGCGGCGTAGGCGGGTGTCGGCGGCGCGGTCAAGGTCGTCGGGTGTAAGTCCGGCGGCGGGTTTCACAATGTAGGTGAAACTGCCCTCGCTCCAACTGTCTATAGATTCGTTGCAAATATCACATAAAACGTCGAACCTCTCAAGGTCGCTGTTTTTTGGCGCATCTTTGAAGATGGCCACCACCTCGCACATTTTCTTGCCATCGTCGGCGTTCTCTTGAATGATGTCGCCCACCTGCAGGTCGAATTTCTTTGCCAGCGATTCCGAAATGGCCAGATGGCTGTCGTCGCCTTCCATATCGGCCCACGAACCCTGAATAAACTCATAACCAAGTATTTCGATGGTCGGTTTCGACACAAGAGTTAATTGGGTGTTCACGTTGCGCGGGAAACCATTCTCGGCGCTTCCGTGTTCGCCTTCGGCTTGCAGACTGTAACTGCGCCAACTCTGACCCCACGGCCCAAACTCACCGCCAGCGGCAATCTCGGGCAGTTCACTGATGAGCCGCTCGGCCAGTGGTCGGCTAATCGATGTCATACGCCCCTCGCCGCTGAACCGCGGAACGTGCATTACATAGATGTTCTCGTGGTCGGGCAGATTTTTGTTGTAGGTGAACATAAAATGCACCTGCACCGCCAGAATGTAGAACGCCGCAATGGCCACACCCATTCCCAAAGTGTTGATTATGAACGATGCGCGTGTCGTTTTGCCTTTTCGAAATATTGAAGTCATATCTGTTTTAGTTTTATGTAGAGACGCGCCGTGGCACGTCTGTACAAGTTTTAAGTTTTCGAAATTATAAGTTTCAATGTTGAGTCGCTTCGCTGTTAAGAAGTTTAGAAGTTCAGTTTTTTCAAATTCTAAACTTCTAAACCCTAACCTTTTAACCTTTTATCGTCTTAATGCTTGTCAAAGCCTGGTTAGCCATTGCGTGACGACGGTTTTGCTGCATCGAGCGGCGGCCGCTGCGGCGCCATGATTCGATTCTGATAGTTGTTGTAATCATAGTTTTATGTTTTTTAAGTTTTACGTTATAAGTTCTTGGTGTTAGGTGTCAGGCATTAGGCATTAAACAGTCTGTTGTCCGAAGTCCGTTGTCTGTAGTCCTAATCCCCATCATTTTTCATTTTTAAATTTTAATTTTTCATTTTACAAAACTCTTGTGCCAAACTTATTACATGGTGTGTGCCAAAGTTTTATTTTACTGATTTACAACAATTTTAATAATTTGTAAAGTGTAAAAAAGTGTAAAGTTTTTTACAGTGGGTTTATAGTTGCTTTACAGGTTTTTGACATATAGCTGCAAATAAAAAAACACGGAACCAATTCTGATTCCGTGCTCTTCACAAATAAACATATCAACTTTTATAATGCTCAATTATTTAATTCATCCATCACTCCTTCTTCAACTCCACCGCAGGATTGGCTTTGGCCGCCTTGAGTGTTTGCGAGAGAACGGCAAGGAACGATATTGCAAGGGCGATTATGGCCGCCACAGCGAACACCCAGCCGTAGCCGTCAATCCGGTAGTAGAACTGCATTAAATACTTATTAGCAAAATAGATGGCAACCGGAACACCAATCAAGACAGCGATTCCGACAAGCAGCATATACTCACGCACTGCGCGGTGCGCCTCGGTTGCAACGGTGCCGCCGAAAACCTTGCGCACGGCAATGTTACGCGTCTGCAGACCGACGTAGTAGGCGCTCATCGCCACCAGGCCCAAAAGCGATATGAGCGTGGCAAGCAGCATAAACAACTCTATCAGAGTTATGAAATTGCGAGTCTCCGTCAAACTCTTTTCAATCAGTTCGGGAATATAGCCGTACATATCGGCAATTCTTGTATCGCCATAGCGGCGGATACTTTCCTCTTCTGCAAGTTTCCGTAAATCAGCACGCACTTCGGTGTCAAATCGGTTTAGTTTCAATATAGCATTGGGTGTATAATCAACAAAATCGCAGACATCTACTATTCCAAAATGATTTCCATCCATTTCCGACAGTTTGCATACAGCGTAATCTTTAATAATACCGGCAACTAGCGAATCGCTATTGAACCAAGGCAATTCCTTCGGTTTTACCGGGTTTTCCCGGTCAATTGCAAAGATATTTGCTGTCGACTCGGTGAGCCACATACCTTTACCGCCCGGTACTTGGTAATCTCTAACTATTTCGAATCCGAATAAATCGAACGCATTTTTGTCGCAACTGAATGTGTTGATATATATACTACGGCCGTCAACGGCTGTTTGCATTTGCATATGCATACGACCAGGGTAACTGTCAGAAAGTCCAATCTTATCAACGTAAGGCTTTGCGGCAAGTTGGTCGGCACCCACATCGCCACACTGTATGAAATAAAGTCCGTCAACATTTGCACCTAACGGCATATTAATCAAATGGTTGTATTGTAATTCCATCACTATTGCAAGCGATATGAGCGCGACGGTGATAATGTTCTGAATGACAATGAAAACGCGTGAGAAGACGGTTTTCGTCTGACGGCGCTGCTCGCCTTTTATGACGGCTACGGGATTGTAACTCAACGTGATAGCAGCAGGAATGGCGCCCGATATTAGTCCGACAATCAGCGCCAGCAAAGCGTAGAGCGCAATGTAGGCCGGCGAGAAAGCAATATCAAGCCCGATATCACCCGCAACATATCGGTTGAAAACAGGCACAAATGCTTTGGCAAGCACCGCCGCCAACACAATGCACGCACCAGTAAACAGCACTGCCTCAACAATATATCGACGGAAAACCGCGCCGCGCCGTTCGCCCAAAGCCGTGCGTATAGCCATTTCTTTTGCCCGTTTTCCGGCAAGCGCCACGCTCAAGTTTATGTAGTTGAAAAGCGCCGACGCCAAAAGCAGAATTCCAACGGCTATCAGCACGTAAACCATTGTCAGATTGCCGTGTTTGAGAGCGTTGCAGTGGCGGCCTCGCGGTGAAAAATAGATTTCCTTGTATGGAATAGTCAGACTTAACGGCGAATACAGCCTATCGATATTCAATTCGCGCCGCATAACGGTGTCAATCAGCGTACGAACGGCCTCGTGGTCGGCGCCTTCGCGAAAGCGTATAAAAACCGCATCCATAAAAAAGTAGTAACCGTCGGAAGCAACATCGGGGTCGGCGATTGCCATATAAATATCGTGTTTTTCTAAAATGGAATGGTTGTTGGCGCGAACAATGCCTCCGACAGTGCAGGTGTCTCTCAAGACAATGATTGTTCGTCCCACAGGGTCGATATCGGGCGATATTTTTCTTGCAAAATCCTCGTCAAGAATAACTTGTTTTTTATCGTTTAACACATCTTTTGTGCCCTCGACAAAATCGAACTGAAAGAAATCGCAAATCACAGGGTCGATTTGGCAAATATCGGGATGCCCAGGAAGTTCATTTCCTTCATACTTAACTTTTGTTCCATAACAAGAGATTCGTCCGCCCGCCTCAACACCAGGTATGCGGTCGAGAGCCAAAGCCATTTCGCCGGGTCTAGCCAATAGACCATCCTCATAGCCCAAATTCAGCGAGTAGAGCCGTTGGTAGTCGTTAGCCTCGCGCGTAACGGCAAACTGCTGCCAGGTGTAGCACGATATCACAATCACAAACGCCAGACTCACAATCAGCCCCAACGCTTCAATGGCTGTGTACAACTTGTTGCGCGACAGGAATTTCAGGTACGATTTCATTTGAGTAAAGTTTTTTAAAAGTTTAGTGTTTAGAAGTTTAGTCGCTTCGCTGTTTAGGGTTGAGAAGGTTGAGAAGGTTGAGAAAGTTTAGACGTAGGGACGTGGCGCGCCGCGTCCGTACAAAATTGTCCGAAGGACAAAATCTGCATAACCGCGGGTAAGCGAAGCGCAACCCACGGGAAAGCCAAACTATGGGAACCAGTCTGAAAGACTGAACCTTTATAAAGTTCAATCTTCCAAATTGTTGCCTCGGTTGCGTTGAAACCGGCGGCTGCGCTGCGCTTGCGGCCGGTTATGCAAATCACGTCTTTCAGACGTTTATATATATTGAGTTTGTTAGTCATTTTCAACTTTCGATTTCTAATTATTCGTTCCTCAACGATTCCACAGGATTCGCATTGGCTATTCTCAAACAATTGATTATCACAACGCCCAGCACCACCAGCAAAACCAAAGCCGAGCCACCAATGAAAAAGATTGGTGTCAGGGAAACTTTTTCGGCAAACTGCTCAAGCCATTCGCGCGCCACAAGAAATGCTCCGATAGAAGCCACCACCGCCATTATTACCGATAGTTTCATAATGTCGATGGCAAATGTTTCCAGAATGTCGCGTGTGGTTGCGCCGTTAATCTTGCGAACAGCCATCTCCTTGCTGCGGCGCAACGATTCGTCTTTGATGAAGCCGATAAGTCCCAGTAAAGCAATCAGTAACGAGAACACTGCGCCAAGAGCCATAGTGTTATGCATTTTCTTACTGTCGTCGTATGCCGCACGCATCTCTTCGGCGTATGAAATTATGTTTATTTCTCGGCCTTCGAGAACGCCTTCCAAAGTTTCACGCACCTTATCAAGCGAGCCAGGCTGCATTTTAAACAAGATATGATGCATCCAACAATCAGCCGAACCCATTTCGCCATAGAAAAGCACACTCGGTCGGCGGTCGACTTCTTTTAGATTACCAATAAGATAACTCTTATAAACACCCGAAATGGTGTAATATGATTTCGACGTGTAATCGATTACTTTGCTGTGTCCGGTAACAAAAACCTGCTTGCCCACCGCTCCGTCGCTCCAATCGGCAAACTCGGCTATTTTTTTGACAAACTTCTCATCCACAACAATTTCATTTGAATCGCGCGGCGCACGGCCAGCCACAAACTGAATGCCCATCAACTCATAGAAATCAGTTGAACACTCGTATTGGTCAGCGATGTTGAATAGTTCGCGTTCATCGTTGGGCAGATAGACATTGTCGCCGCTCGAACCTTCGTATGGCAGGTTGTAACTAACGGCCACTCCCGTCACATCAGGAATGCTCCGAAGGGTTTCCACTGCTCGCATCTGCGCCTCGCGGTTGCCATCGTACATATCAAAGAAATATAGATTCTCATAATTGTAGCCCGGATTGCTGTGAGACACCACATCGTTCTGCCGGCCGATGATTAACATCATCACCACCAGGAAAACATTGATAAGCACCTGCACGCCCAAAAGCCCAAGTTTCCACCGGCGCGAGTTTTCGGTATAGTTTTTCAATGCCGCGTAGATTGGAATCCGTCGGTACAATTCAGACGGAACCACAATCGAGACAATGAGCACAAACACCAGCAACGCCACAATGGCAGCCACGCTCTGCGGAACAAGCAGAGTCCGGAACGGCACGCCCAGCAGATTCTCAATAATGCCACGCCCGGCAAAAACAATCGCCGCAGCCAGCACCAATGAAAGCGATAGATGCGTCAAAGCCTCACCCGAGAGCATCTGATAGATGTTCTTTGCCTCGGCTCCGTAGCACTTGCGAACACCCACTTCCCTTGAACGTTTCACCATTGATGAAATCACAATCAGAATGTAGTTGAGTAGACTGATGATGATGAGCAGTGCGGCAACAATCGACAGCAGAATCACCTGCGACCTAACCTCGCTGTCCGATGTATGCAGGGTACTGAAAGGTTTCAGATAATATTTAATTCGCAAGCCCTGTGCCTCAAACTCATCCAAAGACTGATGCGCTTCTTGCATCTTGCGGATGCCGTCGGCCAAAGTATTGGGGTCAACGCCAGGCAGCAGTTTCACATAACCTTTGTAGCGGTCGTTGCCCATCCAGTTGTCGGTGCTCCATTTCGGGTAGGTGTCCATCGAGAGCAGAATATCGTAATCCAAAGTTCCGTTTTTCGGAAAATCTTCAAACACACCTTCGATAGTCACTCTCATATCAGGCCTGTCTTCGTTGTAAATCTGCCTGCCGATAACATTGCCACCGAGTTTTTCGGCAAAACTACGGCTCACCATTGCGCAACCCGCTTTGCCTAAAGCCTTTGCAGGGTCGCCAGCAAGAATCGGCCTGTCAAAAACGTGGAAGAAGCAAGTGTCGGCACAAACAAGCCTTGCTTTCAATTTATTGCCTTCCTCGTCAAGATAGGTGTTGCCGCTGAAAATGAAGGTTGTGCGCGTGCCAGCCTCAACTCCAGGAACTTCCTCCATAAAACCCACGGACACAGCACCGCTCACCTGACCATAATCACCCTCATCACCTTGCTGCGAGAACCAAGTCCTAATGGTAAAGACTCTGTCAATATCTTTATAGAAACTATCGTAACTGCATTCAAAAAACACTTTTGCAATCAGCACAATTCCCACAGCCAAGCCAATGCCCAGCGACAAAACTTTAATCAATATGTCCGTTTTCTTTTTCATTGTAATTTATTGTCCTGTTTAGGGTTTAGAAAGTTGAGAAAGTTTAGACGTAGGGACGTGGCACGCCGCGTCCGTACAAAATTGTCCGAAGGACAAAATCTGCATAACCGCGGGTAAGCGAAGCGCAACACACGGAAAAGCCAAACTATGGAAACCAATCTGAAAGACTGAACCTTTGTAAAGTTCAATCTTCCAGATTGTTGCCTCGGCTGCGTTGAAACCGGCGGCTGCGCTGCGCTTGCGGCCGGTTATGCAAATCACGTCTTTCAGACGTTCATATATATTGAGTTTGTTAGCCATTTTCAAAATCCTAACTAATCACTCCTTTTTCAGCGCCTCGGCGGGGTTGGTGCGGGCGGCACCGACAACCTGCCAAATCACTGATACAAATGCTATTGCTAGCGATATAAGAATGGCCACCACAAACAGCCAGCCGTAGTTCTCAATCCGGTAGGCAAAACGCTCCAGATAGAGCCGCGCTGCCCAAACGGCTAACGGAATACCAATGACGCAGGCTATCCCGGCCAGAGTCATATAACTTCGCACATTGCGCCAGGTTTCGCGCGTAACATCGGAACCGAAAACCTTGCGAATGGCTATCTGCTTGGTGTTCTCGTCGGCAAAGTAGGTGCTCATAGCCAGCAGACCTAATAATGCTATCAGGACGGACAACGCCGCAAAAAGTTCCAACAGTCGCATTGTTTTGCGGGCTGATGCCAGTTGCTGACGGTAAACATCACGGATGAATCCTGCACGAAGAGGTTCCTGGTAGATACCGAACTGCTCCATCCGATAGTCTCTGTAGGCCTTGAGAATCTGCTGTTCGTACTCCTTGCTTTCGCCAATGGTTTCGATGAGCAGATTGTGCGAGAAATACGTCTCCTCGGGTTTGGCTATAATGACGCAGACATTCTGAATACCTTCATCACCTGCTGCTGCCGAGTTACTTGGAAAATCTGCCACAACGCCGCCAATGTACTCGGCTTGGACGCCTCTGACATTGAACTTGCGGGCGAAAACCGTCGAAGTGTCGGAAAGGTTCGCCGCCCTGTAAGCTGTCTGGCCAAGCCATACCGAATGCATCTTCGGGTGCTGAAAATCTTCAAGAATCTCAAGCCCCATCAAGTCGAAATAGTTGGTGTCGGCCACAATAACAGACAGTTTGATTTCGGTGCCATCGTCAAGCATAAATCCTTGCCAACCATTAAGCGTTCCTGGCAAATCACTTCCTAACCCCACTTTGGTAACAAAAGGCAGTTGCTCAACCTTGTCCTTGAAAAGTTTAGTTTGGTCATAGGTGAACGCCATAGAATAGAAATAAAATCGGTTCTTTGTCTGCGAGTGAGTGGGGCGCTCCAGCATATGCTTCATCTGCAACTCCATCACCAATCCCATCGCGATAAGCATCACTGCCAAAACGTTCTGAATAATGATGAATACCCGGCTGAACACCATCCGGTTCTTGCGGCGCAGCGTGCCTTTGATGATATCAATTGGTTGGTAGCGCGATGTTGCCAAAGCCGGAACAAGACCGTTGGCCGCACCCAACACCAGCACCGTCAGAATATAGGCAACAATGTAGCCGGGCGTTAGAAGAACTTGCAGCCTGACATTTGAATCAATCGACAATTGGACTTCCTCGCCAAGCAATCCGTTCATAAATGGAACCAGCAATGCTGCCAGCACCAGCGCACCAGCAAAGCAGACGGCGGTGAACGCCACCGATTCGGTAATAATCTTCCGAAGAATACCACCTTGGCTCTCGCCCAACAATCGGCGTGTAGCCATCTCCTTGGCACGTTTTCCGCTTAAAGCGAAACTTAAATTGATGTAGTTGAAGACGGCCGAAAGCAGAAGCAGGAACACCACCAGAGTGAGCAGATATACTTGTTGTTTGTTCCCGACACGAGAAAAACCTCTGTTTGCATGTATGCCCAGCCAGAAAATCTCATCGAACCGCCACGTACGCCAGCTCATTGTCTGGTCGCCATAGGTTGGCCCGTAATCCTTTCTGACAAGGTCCATAATCTTGGCGTCAGCCTCTTCGCGTGGAATGTCGGCTCTGATTCGGTACAGCGTTGAGCAGTTGCCTATGCTGTTGAAATTCTTCTCTTCATCAATTTTCCCGAAGATTGAAATGATGCTCATTTCCGAAAGGAAAGTTCCTTTAAGGTCTTGCAACACCCCGACAATCGTATTGTTGCTATCACCGAAAAGAATGCTTTTACCTATGAGCGATGACATATTGTCGCTATGCTCAATGCTAAGAAGTTCGCGGGCAAACGACTCACTGATGACAACTTTGTTTTGTCCACAGAAATCACTTACCGAACCTTCCACCCAACGCAAGTATGGGAACAAGTCGAACAACTCCGGGTCAACGGTAAGGTTGGAAGGAAGCCTGCCCTGTATTTTTTCTCCATTGAACTCAATTACGCCTCCAAAAAGCGACATCGACACCCGGCAGACTTTCTCTACCTCGGGAATGTTCATTTCGAGCTCTTCTTTGTCCCAGTAGCCCAAGCCTGTGGTTTTGTCATTGCCAAGAGAATAAATGCGCTTCCAGTCAGGATTCTCGTGCGCCACCTGGTACTGCTGCACCACGTAGCTGCCAATCAGAATCACAAACGCCAGACTCACAATCAGCCCCAACGCTTCAATGGCTGTGTACAACTTGTTGCGAGATAGGAATTTCAGGTAACTTTTCATCGCTTTGTGGTTTTAGTTGTTAGTTGTTGTTGTGTTAGTAAAGAGTGTTTGGGTATTTGTAGAGACGATGCGCTCATCGTCTCCACGCAACCCATTCATTTTCAATTTCTACAATTCATTCTTCACGTCCGACACAATCTGACCGTCGAACAGGTTGATTGTGCGTTGCGCAACGGCGGCGTCTTTGGGCGAGTGCGTCACCATAATCACGGTGGTGCCGTCGGCGTTGAGTTCGCTCAAAAGCGTCATCACCTCGCGGCCGTTCTTCGAGTCAAGGTTACCAGTGGGCTCGTCGGCCAGAATGAGTTTGGGGTTGGCAACCACGGCGCGCGCAATGGCCACTCGCTGCTGCTGACCACCCGACAACTGCTGCGGATAGTGCTTTGCGCGGTGGCTGATAGCCATTCGTTTCATAATCTCGGCGACGCGTTGCTTGCGCTCGGCGGCGCTGATATTCAGATATTTGAGCGGCAACTCGATATTGTCGTACACGTTCAGTTCGTCAATCAGGTTGAAACTCTGGAACACAAAGCCGATATTGCCCTTGCGGAAGTTTGTGCGCTCTTTCTCCTTCAGCCCCGACACCTCGGTGCCAAGCAGTTCGTACGAGCCGCCTGTGGGCGAGTCGAGCAGGCCCAGAACGTTCATCAGTGTTGACTTGCCGCAACCCGACGGCCCCATAATGGCGACAAACTCGCCTTCTTTGATTTCAAACGATACGCCGTTCAATGCAACGGTCTCAATTTCCTCTGTACGGAACACTTTCGATAAATTTGATACTTTAATCATTGTTTTAAGTTTTAAGTTATTTATTTAAAGTTTAGTCGCTTCGCTTGTTTAAAGTTTAGTCGCTTCGCTTGTTTAGGGTTTAGCGCTTCGCTGTTTAGAAAGGTTTGGGGGTTAGAAGTTGTTTCTCAACATCTTAACTTCTTACCTTCTCCCCTTTTTTCAGAACACCAGCACCTCGCAGTCGCCGTAACTCTCGTACGACGAAGTGATTACCTTCTCGCCTGGCTCCAGACCGTCGAGCACCTCGTAGTATTTCGGGTTCTGGCGGCCAATGCGGATTTCGCGCTTGACGGCTTTGTCGCCGCTGGGCGATACCACGAAAATCCATTTGCCGCCCGTTGACTGATAGAACGAGCCGCGCGGGATAATCACCGCCTCCTCGCTCTGGCCGAGTTGCAGGTTCAGATAGTAGGTCTGGCCGCTGCGGATATTGGCTGGCTGAGTGCCGTCGATACGGAAATCGGCCTGGAACTTGCCGCTGCGCACCTCGGGGTACACCTTGCGGACGGTTGCGTTGAACACCTCGCCTTGGCGGTCGAATGTGGCCGAAAGTCCGAGTGTCACGCGGTCGATATAGTGTTCATCAATCTGTGCCTCAATCTTATAGGTGCCAACCGAGTTTATCTGCCCGATTTTCACACCCGCCTGAATCGACTGTCCCAGAACAGCGTCGAGCAGGCCGAGTTCGCCGTCAATGGGCGCCTTAATCACCAGGTTCTCCTTGCGGCGACGAATGATTTTCATATTCTTCTGCATATTCTCCAGACTCTCCTCAAGCCTGTGGACCTCAATGCTACGGTAGGCGCTGTCCTGTTTCAGGCGCTCGCGAACCAGTTCGTACTTCTCAACCGACAGAAAATAGTCCTCTTCGGCCTTCGTATATTCCTCACGCGCAATCAGTTTGTCCTCAAACAGAGCCTTCTGCTGCTCGTAGTGGCGCTTGTTGCGTTTCACCTCAATGCCGAGTTCGATTTCGCTCTGCCTGTTTGAGAGTTTCTGCTGTTCCATCTGAATAACCGTGTTGCGCAGCATATTCTCCTTTTCGGCAAGTTCGGCTTCCGAGTTAAGAATCTGCATATCAAGGTTTTCGTTCGACAAGACCAGAATGGGGTCGCCAGCCTTAAGCCTTGTACCTTCCTCTGCCACAATGCGTTCCACCACGCCGCCTTCGAGCGGGCTCAACTGAATGGTTGTCTGCGGCACCACCTGCCCGCTGATTCGCACGTAATCGTTAAACTCGCTGCGCGTTACATTACTGATTGCCAACGTTTCAGCATCAACTTTCAGCGACCGCGAGTCGCTCTGCAGAAGCAGGTAAACCACCGCGGCCACCACTGCTCCGCCCAACCAAAACGGCACCGCTTTCTTTGTAAAAGCCGCCGCAAATCCTTTCTTTTGTTCGATAATGTAGTCCATAATTATTTATTGATTAATTGATTAACTGATTTATTGTTGAACTGGTGAATTGTATAATCGGTGAACTGAATGTCAACTTTCGATTATCCGATTCAACAGTTATCCGATTCACCATTTTATAATTGATTCACATACTCCACTCCGCTGTAATACTTTAATACACTTTGCTTTATCAGATAGGTAAAAAGCGATTTCATATCGTCGGATTTGGTTTTCAGATAGTTGTTGACGGCCGTCTGATACTCAAGTCCCGAAATCAGGCCCTGCTCCATCCGTTTTTGATTGAGTTGATAGGCTTCATGCTGAATTTCAGTCTTTTTGCAAGCCTGCTGATAGGCGGCCAGAGCGGTGCGGCAATCGTTGAAAGCCTTGCGCACAGCCGATTCCGTCTCGCGGTTTTTTTGGTCGAGTTCGGCGTTGGCGCGGGCGTATGAGTTGCGCTTGCGCGATATTTCAGAGTAGCGGTTCAGGCGGTTGAAAATGGGTATCGAGAGTGACACGCCCACGTACTCGCCACCGTTGTTTTGAAATTGTGAGCCAAACGAATCTCCCTCAACGCCCTGATAGGTGAAGTAACCAGTGCTCCAGCCCGCGCTCGCACTTAACCGCGGCAACAGTTGCCAGCGGGCTGTCGAGAGTTCGCGGCGGGCGTTTTCGGCGCGCCAGTTGGCAATCTTCACGTTGGGGTTGTTGCCCAGCGCATAGTTGACAATCTCATCCTCGGTTTGATTGTCGGCGGTGGCCAAAGGCATTGTTGTGTCCACCGCAAACTGCTCATCCATAGGAAAGAACATCAAATCGGAAAGCGTCATAATCTGCTCGTCGCGCATCTGGCGTGTGCTGACAAGGTCGTACTCGCGGTCGGCAAGGTCGGCCTCAAGTTGAATGACATCGGCGCGGCTCTTCTGTCCAATCTCCTCCTGACGGCGCATCTTATCGAGCGCGGTGCGGGCTGTAGCAATCTGTTCATCAAACAGTTGGCACAGACGGCAGTAGTAAACCACGTTGTAGTAGGCCTCCATCACTGCAAGGCAAATGTCGGCTTCGGCCTGTTCCTGCTCAGTTCGCGAAATGGCCAGCGACGTCTTTGACACACGCATATTGTTCACGGCCTGGAACCCGTTGAAAAGGGTGATTCCCGCCGATATGCTGTAACTGTTGCTGAACGACGTGGTATTGAAATAGGTGTTTGTCTGCGGGTCGATACTGCGGCCGAAATTGTAGCCTGCGCTTGCGCTCGCATCAACCTGCGGTGTGAGTGCCGCCAGAATGGCGTCGCGGCGCGCAATCTGCGCATCACCCACGGCGGCTTCGCTAATGCGGATTTTTGTTGAGTTGGAAACGGCATATTCCATACACTCTTTCAGCGTCATTGTGCGGACACTGTCCGAAGCGTTTGCCCCGAATGTGCTTGGCGCGATTGCCATCAGAATGCCGATTATCAGTTGTTTTTTCATAATCATTTTACGTTTTTGTAATTTTCTGCCAAAACAATGGCACAACCCGTGCCAAAAATCACATACCACTGATAATCAACAAAATCGTATTTTTGGAAAGTGTAAAAAAGTGTAAAGTTCTTTACAGTGGGTTTACAGTTGCTTTACAGGTTTTACAAGAATGTGGCGGGGCAGCGAATCGGTTCATTCCGCCAATCTTATCCCCACCCATCTGTTCAAAACTACCTTAAACACCCCCATACACAGCGCGATTGTTTTCTTATTTTCGCTTCCGCAAATTTCAAACACTAAAAGAATGATTCTTTCAACACTTCTTCAGATTCAGGTTAACGGCGCCGCTGATGCCGCCGTTGAAACCGCCGAAGCCGCTTCAGAAGCGACAATATCACTGCTCGACCTGACATTGAAGGGCGGCGTGATTATGATTCCGCTGGCCGCACTGCTCATCCTGTCGGTTTACATCTTCATTGAGCGCCTACTGGTCATCAACAAGGCTTCGAAACTCGATGAAAACTTTATGAACCGCATCAAAGACTACATCCACGACGGCAAGATAGAATCGGCCACAGCTTTGTGCCAGTCAATCGACAACCCGATTGTGCGTATGATTGAGAAGGGTATCAGCCGCCTTGGCCGTCCGCTGGGCGACATCAACACCGCAATCGAGAACGTAGGCAACATTGAAGTGGCGAAACTTGAGAAAGGCATTCCATTGCTTGCCACCACTGCTGGCGGCGGCCCGATGATCGGCTTCCTTGGCACCGTGGTTGGTATGATTCAGGCATTCTACAATATGTCGCAGGCTGGCAACAACATCGATGTCTCGATGCTGGCAGGCGGCATCTACGTTGCGATGGTGACCACTGTTGCGGGCCTGATTGTGGGCGTCATCGCCTACTTTGCGCACAACTACCTTGCAACGCGAGTTGAGAAGGTTGTGAACGAGATGGAAGCCCGCACAACCGAATTTATGGATCTGTTGAACGAACCTGTAAGTTAATCAGTTATGGCACTCAAACGACACTCGAAAGTCAGCGGCGAGTTTTCGTCGTCGTCGATGAGCGACCTTGTGTTTCTGCTGCTGATTTTCTTCATGATGACATCGACGCTGATTGCACCCAACGCCTTGAAACTGCTGCTTCCGCAAAGCAACAACCAGACAATGGCCACCAAGCCAATCACCACTGTGTCGATAACCAAAGACCTGCGATATGCTATTGAAGGACAATATGTCAACTTCGAACAACTTGAGCAGTCGCTGGTGAACCGCGTGGGCCCCGCCGAGAACTATCCCGAACCGCCCACCATCTCGCTTCACGCCGACCAAAGCGTTGCCATTGAGCACGTTGTGAAGGTGATGAACATTGCCAAAGACCACAAATACAAACTCATTCTGGCCACACGTCCAAAGAAATGATGACCACCAAAGAACAACGGATTGCCACTGCCGGGACAGCCATTTTCTGCGTCCTGTTTCTTTTTATGCTGGTACTGGTCAGATTTATAAACGACCCGACGGAAGAAGAAGAAGGTGTGCTTGTGAATTTTGGCGACACCGAGCAAGGTATGGGCGAAGTTGAACCGCGCCCCGCCGTTGCACAAAACATTCCAACACCGCCACCAACACCAACGCCACCCGAACCTGCGCCACAACAAACCGGTGAAGAAGAAGTTGTGAATCAAGATTTTGAAGAGTCGGCAGTGATTGAACAAAAAAAGAAGGCCGAGCAGAAAAAACGTCAAGACGAAGAGTTGAAACGCCAGCAAGAGATTGAACGTCAGCGCATTGAAGAAGAACGCAGGAAGGAAGAAGAACGCAAACGGCAGGAAGAAATCCAACGCCAGCAGCAGCAACAACAGCAAGCCATCAACACAAAGGCTGCCAGTGCGTTTGCAGGCCGCAATGTTAACGGCGGCACAAGTGGCGAAGGCGACTCAAACAAACCAGGCAACCAAGGCTCACTCAACGGCGACCCGAACTCGAAGAATCGTGTCGGTGGCGGAAGCGGAAACGGCATCAACTTCAAACTCGATGGACGTTCGTTCGGCACAACACCACCAAAACCTGAATACAACAGCAAATCGGAAGGCAAAGTGGTGGTTGAAATCCGTGTCGACCGCAGCGGAAAGGTCATTAGCGCATCGCCAGGCAAGGCTGGAACCACAACCAACGACCCTGTTTTGCGCGAAGCAGCAAAAGCAGCCGCTCTCAAAGCCAGATTCAATTCCGATCCCAATGCCGCCGAAGTGCAGGTTGGCACCATCACCTACACTTTCATTCAGCAATAAATGTCTGAAAAACACACCTTTGCTTGGGGCACAAGCCGCCGATTCAACGACTATTCGTCGTTCATAAAGAACAAGTTTGGCGGGCGCGTGCAGAAAATATCGGTCAATGTGGGGCTTTCGTGCCCCAACCGCGACGGCACCAAAGGCACGGGCGGCTGCATCTACTGCGACAACACCGCATTCACTCCAGCCTACTGCAACGCCGCCGACAACATAAGCGAGCAACTGCGCAAAGGCCGAGAGTTTTTCTCGCGCAAATATACCGATATGCGGTATATTGCTTATTTCCAAAGTTATACCAACACTTACGCACCAGTTGAAACGCTCGAAGCGCTCTACCGCGAAGCCATGGGCAACGGCATTGCAGGGCTCATTATCGGCACCCGCCCCGACTGCATCAACACCGAACTGCTCGATATGCTGGCACGCATCAACCAGATTGTGCCTGTGGCCGTTGAACTTGGAATGGAAAGCACTGCCGACCGCACTCTGGAACTCATCAACCGCCACCACACCTGGGCCGACTCGGTGAAAGCCGCAGAAATGTGCGCAAACCACGGTCTGCAAACAGGCGCCCACCTGATTCTGGGCCTTCCGGGCGAAACAGAAGCCGATTTCCTTGAACACGCCCGGCGAGTATCGGCCTTACCACTGAAAACACTGAAACTGCATCAGTTACAGATAATCAGCGGCACACCGCTGGCCGCCATCTGCCAAAAGAATCCCGATTTTGTCCGCACCATCTCGCTCAACGATTACATTGCCACTGTGGTGACTTTTCTTGAGCACCTGTCGCCCGACATTGTGGTTGAGCGCTTTGTGAGCGTCTCGCCCGCCGAAAAAGTGATTGCCCCCCGCTGGAACCGAATGAAGAATTTTGAAGTTGTGGCGCTGATTGACAAGGAATTGGAACGGCGCGACACTTGGCAGGGAAGGTTGAGATAATTATCGTTCAACAGCTCTGACACCTTCAATCCTTCAATTATTTAATGTAGTTTTGCCCGCAGAAACAGCAAATGCAATGTACACCGACTTTCGCGAACAACTGTGCAGCCGCCTTGCCGCCATCAACGATGCTGGGCTTTACAACAGCCTTGGTACCATCGTGTCGGCCGATGCCGTTATTGAGACGGGCGGGCAGAAATTACTGAATTTCAGCACCCCTGCCCCATTTGCGCTGAATGGTTGCCAAAATGTCGGTCAAGCCGAAGGAAGCCAGAACGAGACCGCGGCAACACTTGAAGCGAGAATCGCCCGTCTGCTCAATGCCGACGACTGCATTCTCTACAACTCATCTTCCGATGCCAACTGCACACTGACAAACCATCTGCTTGGCCGCGCCGATGCCGTGATTTACAACGCATTAAGCCAGTTTGCCTTAAGCGGTGGACCGACCTTCTGCCGCGCCACGAAATACAAGTATCATGGCTTCGACATCGACGATATCGAAAAACAACTGAAACTGTCACAAGCACAGCAAAACAGGCTGCTGATTGTTGATGCCATTGATTTGGCTTCGGGCAACATTGCACCGCTGAACCGCATTTTCGAACTCGCCAACCGATACAAAGCCGTTGTGACCATCGACCAAACACTCTCGGCAGGGCTCATCGGGCAAGGCGGCAGTGGCATTCTCGGGCTTTTCGACACCACCGACGCACCCGAAATCCAGATGGGCTCACTGCAATATTTTGGCTCAAATGGCGCTTACGTTGCTGGACGGCGCGAGATTATCGACTTTCTGCGCCAGCAGCCTTCGGGCATACAAGCATCGGCCCCGCTGACACCGCAAAACATTTCCGCCACCTGTGCCGCCATCGACAGCATCGTCAAATCAGACACCGAACGGCAATACATCTTGCAGATTACAAACTATTTCATCAAGAAACTCTACTGCTTGGGACTTGAGATTCCGCCAACAATGTCGTCGCGCTTTGCCGTGATGGTTGGCGACAGCGGCAATACCGAAACAATAGTGAAAAAATTAGCAAAAAAGGGCGTTCTGGTGGCGGCTCTCACCACGCCGTTTGTCAGCAAAGACCAATGCCGACTGGTTCTAAATCTTTCGGCAAGCCACACCAAAGATGACATCGAAAAAGCGGCAGCCGCATTCGAATCGGTGTTGCAGTTGTTCCCTAAAAGTTAGGATGCAGTCGCATTTACCACTGTGATTCAATCAGATGTGCCGTCAACTCACTTTTTATCGAACCAACAAACAAAACCTTTGCACTTACGAAAACTTACATTACTTTTGCACCCGCATCAAAGCATTGGCGTATGGTGTAATGGTAGCACATCAGATTTTGGTTCTGCCAGTCAAGGTTCGAGTCCCTGTACGCCAACAACCTTCAGATATTTTTCTGAAGGTTTTTTTATTTTTACGGCGATATGAATCGCGCACTCAAAATATCGGTTTTTGCGTTGCTCGCCATGGCATCGGCCTGCACAGAGAAGGTGCCATGTCACGTTGCGCGATACGAATTGGAACGGCATCAAATCAAGATTGCAAAGATTCTTGAAATCAGCAAATTAGAAGCATTCACAGCTGCCGACAGCCTTGTAATCTGCAACAACGAATATCAAAAGCAGAAAGAGCAACTCATTGGCATTCAGCAAAGTTTCATCGACTCGCTCGCCGTTTCCATTGCCGATGCGCACCAAAAAGCCGAACGCGAAAACGACGCCCCGATGAAAAAGGCTATCGCAATGGGAATCAGATCGATGGAAAACAAACGCGAACGCGCTCTGCAGATTATCGATGCCTACACAAACCACCCCGAAAGCACGAGCCTGAATTCAATCATTTGCAAATCAGCGCAATACAAACAAATGGGCGATTCAGTCATTGGCCGCATTCAATGCTGTACATTCGTTGGTCGGCAAGGCTCGCTGCCCAAAGAGACATTCTCGCGCAAATATCTGCTGACCGCTGACGGTCAGGAAATTATAGGCGAGATTATTGAGCCTTGACGTAACGCCCTGCGAACAAAATAATATTGGTCTGCGTGTCGCGGATGAAATAGACAAACGGGTGGTCGATGTCAAAATGCTTTGTTTTAGGAAAATAAGCACCTTTGACCATCATTGTGGCAGCCGTGGCCGATGCCGCTTCTGTGCCTGACTCATCTACTTCAACCACAGTTTTTTGCACCACTTTCGAGAGTTGCAGATCGGGTTTGCCTGACATTCCCGAAAAATCGGCCTTGCCGCCGAATGCGTCAACAATGCCCATTGCCTTCAGAATCTGCCCGAAATCGACTGACGACGCCGCGTTGAACTTCGGCATCGACAATGCAACGTGCTCATTATTAAGGCTATCTACCAAACCATTCAAAAAATCCGACGTGAGATTGGCTTCAAACTTACCAAACTGTCCTTCAACGGGCATGACAATGAGCATTGCAAAACGGCCGCCTTCGTATGGCAGTTCAATGGCCTTAAAATCAGCAGTTTCGCAATAGTCAAAATCGTCAGTTTTTGACATGAAGGTTATGTTTTTGGTGCTTCCGTCGATTGAATAAAAATCTTTGCCCGTGCTGTTTTTCGGTTTGAACTTGTTCAACCACTGACATTTAAAGTTTATGGCGTTGACCAGAACCAGCCGCGTGTTGGCATTCAACATATTATCGGTGAGCAGGTTGGTAATTTTCCCGTTGGTTTGTCCAGCCACCCAACGGTTGACTTCGGCGCAAGCCTGACGGCAAGCCCGCCTTGTGGCAAAGTTCAACTGTCCGCAAGCCGCGTCGTAGCACGATTTCAGCGTATCGACAAACGCAGGCAGCAAACCATAGCCTTTCGCCACCCAAACCGAATTGGCAACAGTCAGGTCGCAAGCGCCGTTGCCGTTCAAACTCGCCTGATACCGCCGCACATTGGCACCAATCCGCTCCGTGCCTTCAGCAGGGTTCAGCACAGCCGCCATTTCAGCACTTGTAGTGCGGCGCGCACCTTCTTCAACCATACGCATTGCAAAATTCAGGCTCAACGGTGAGAAGACAAAATTATCGCCCGCTTCGGCCAGCCTAGCATACGCGCCCATCGCGAATCCGTTCACATCGCGCGACAGCGGCCCAACCCACTGCCCGCAAGCCGTTGCTGATGCCGCAACCGTCAGGCACAGTGCAATTATCCATCTCATAATGAAAGAGTTTTGGTCATTTCTTCTTCAATATCGCTGATGGTGGCAGGAATGCGCCGCTCACCCAACCGGCGGGCGCCATCGGTGGTTATCAGCAGGTCGTCTTCGATTCGGATTCCGCCAAAATCGAGATATTTGGCCACTTCGGCGTAGTTGATAAACTGCTCGTGAAGGTGCTCGGCGCGCCATTTTTCAAACAGTTCGGGAATGAAGTAGATTCCAGGCTCGTCGGTCACAACAAAGCCAGGCTGCAACTTGCGTCCCATCCGCAGCGACGACGTGCCAAACTGCTCAATCGGGCGCGTCTCGTTGTTGTACCCCACATAAATCTGCCCTAAATTTTCCATATCGTGAACATCGAGCCCCATCATGTGGCCCAACCCGTGCGGCAGGAACAGCGCATGAGCGCCCGCGGCAACGGCTTCGTCAACATCGCCGCGCATCAGCCCCAAAGCCTTCAGTCCCGATGCAATCGTCTTGCAGCACTCAAGGTGCACACTCTGATAGGTCACGCCAGGGCGGGCCAGTTCAAGAGCACGGTCGTTGGTGTCGAGCACAATCTGATAGATATCTTTCTGACGTTGAGTGAATTTGCCACTGACAGGGAACGTACGCGTGAAATCCGACGCATAGCCCATCGGCGTTTCGGCGCCAGCATCGACAAGCATCAGCCTTCCAGGTGTTATCGGCTTGTCGTGCAAGTGGTTATGAAGCGTTTGCCCGTTCTGCGTCAGAATTGTGGTGAACGATGTGGTGCCGCCATATTTTAATGGTATGCTGTCGACAATGCTGTGAATGGCACGCTCGCTGTCGGCCGTCCGCGCCAAACGCATGGCTGCGGTGTGCATCTCGTAGCCGATGGCGCACGCACGCTCAATTTCGGCAATCTCTTCGTCCGATTTCACGGCACGCAAGTCGATGACAGCCTTAATCAGTTCGAGCGAGCACTGCTGCCCCACTTCCGATATTTTTTTGTCGAGAAGCGCTGACAACCAAAGCATTGTGTCGGTGCGATAAGGCGGCAGATAATGGATTTTGCGCCCCTTCCCCACCAGTTTCGACAGCAACTTGGCCAAACCCGACATCGGCTCTGCGTGAGCCACACCGCACGTTGCGGCAAAATCGGCCACCGACGGCAGCGGACCAGTCCACACCACATCGTCAATGTCGGCGTCGTCGCCAAAAAGCCACTCGTCGCCCGACTCAAAATCGACAACCGCCGCCAGATTAGGCTTGCGCAGCCCGAAGAAATAAAGGAACGTGCTGTCCTGCCGGAAATTATACGTGTTGTCGGCATAGTTCATCGGCGATTCGGCATTGCCTAAAAACAGTCCCACGCCTTTGCCCATAGCCTTTGCTAAAGCCGCGCGACGGGCTATATAGGTTTCTTTCGAAAACATTTCCATAACTGTATCTTAATTTTGTTTGGCACGAATTTAGGAAAATATTAACCACGGAAAGCACGAAAAACACGGAAAGGTTGCAGCCTTAGGGCTGCCCTACAAAAGAAAAACGCCCAATCAGTTTTTGGCTGATTGGGCGATAATTTAATTAACCATATTGTCAATCATTCATATACCTGATTGATTTTCAACGTTGAAGTAACAATATTTTTGCCAGGCAACACATATTTCAATATCATTGGGTAATCGCCTGTTGTTGTCGAAGGAATATTATTGGTTTTTAAAAATTCTTCGACACCTTTCCTAACCGGACTTTTTTGGCTGTAGTTAAAAAGTATATCCCTGACTTTTTGGTAATCTTTATCCATTGCTTCTTGTCCATGCCAATTCATACACATCCACCTCGAACGTCTTTCCAAATTACCAGTTGCCACTTCATCGTCGCTCAGAATATTTTTTTGAGCGCCAGAAAGATAATGCACATCAACCGGCGGCGTGTAATTGCCCACAATCGACAGCACATCTTCGTTTTCGTATAGCAGTGGTGCCATATATTTCTTATACCATTCACAATTGTCATAATCAAGGTCAACGTGAATTATGCTGCGCGACGGTTCATCTTTGTTGTAATCGTAATCGTCAAACGGCTCGTCTTTTGATTCTCCATCACCTAACAACCAGTTACATTTTATGTTATTCACATAGGGGTACAATTGCCACATCACTATACCACCAATAATAGCATTATCCATTTTTTCGGAAATTGTGTTATAATAACTTGTTCTGAAATCAATGGCGTATATCTCGTATGGCACACTTGCATCGGTTTCGGATGAATCTTTTGCAATGTTTACTATGGCAAGGTGGTATATCACATTGTTTGAAAGATTCAATTGGTTAATTGAGTAATCAATCTCGGCGCATCCAACACCATTAGTAACTGTTTTGTACGTGAAATCGACAGTGGTTGTCTCGCCGCCAAAAGGCGTTATGCGGATTTTCTGCTCATAACCTTTTGCCTTGTACTCATTGAACAGAAAAGTGTAGTCGAAATCGAGAATCATATAGGCTTCGTCTGTTTCTTTTGCGAGAAAAGCGTACTGTCGGTCGGCCGGATAGGCATAAAGTATATGATTAGGGTCGAAAGTGGACTGCCGATTGCCTGCCGTAAACTCTGTGGTTTGTTCTTCGGTATAGTCGTTGCCGTTCTCATCTTTAATTATTTGCCATTCTTTGCCAACCTTCTGCTCAAAACGGACTTTTACAAAAGCCTTATAACTTGCCCCGTTTTCGTAAGGCTCCTGCATATTGAAATAACTTGTCAGGTTATCATTGCTATTCGAGAATGTCCCGTTAATCTTTGTTCCGTCCGACTTTGCAAGCGTAAACTCCGCAACAGATATGCGGTAAACTGACGACCAACTAATTGCTGTATCAGTATTCAGCGGCACGTTTAGAATCACTTGCGGCTTGTCAAACATGCCAACCGCAGTTGATTTGTCCGCAGGCAACAACTTATCAATAACGCCATTGACAAATGGTGTACCCACTTGAATTTTAACAATTTCAGCAATATCAATAGTATCAGGCACCTGCGGTGTCGTGTCAACAGTTGGTGTTGTGTCGTTCACTATTGGTTCTTCTTTTTTTGGGGGTTCCTCATCATCTTTTTTGCAACCCGAAAAGATACAAGCTGCTGCAAAGCCTGCTATTAGGCCAATTTTTAAAATGTGTTTCATTATTCTTTTAAATCTTAGATTGTGTTCCACAAATATATCAATAAATCTGCCTCAATTCCAATAATAAGTACACCCACTTTCCTCACACCATATTTAATATAAATACCCCGCCACTTTGCCAATAATCGCTTACTTTTGCGGCCGTTTAAAAAGAAGACAAAATGGAACCAATCGAAATTGTAGGCTACATTGCTGCTGTGCTCACAACCATATCGTTTGTACCGCAAGCCGCAAAAATCATCAAGACGAAAGACACCAAAAGCATCTCGCTTGGAATGTACGCGCTGTTCTCAATCGGAGTGCTGGGCTGGCTTATCTACGGCATCGTAACGCGTACATTGCCAGTGGTTTTGGCCAACGGCATAACACTTTGCTTCGCAAGCGTCATTCTGGCATATAAAATCAAATACAAGTGAAAAAAGTATTCGGTTACTATTATTATATGGTATGCCGATGAAAAATCAGTTCGCACTGACAAGACCGACACAATGTTTCCGTCGACGGCGGATTATTCCGTCAAAAAAAATGCATTGCCGAAGGCGGCAACCCAACCTTTCCGACCGTCGGCAACAAAAAATACTAGTTGCATGAACCATCCGAAACCGCAAAATCCGATTGAATGTCAGCCAATAGCCGCACCTTTTCGGGCAGAGTTCGCGGGCATGCAAAATTTTCTTCACAAAACTTTTTTTTTTACAAAAATTACTACTTTTACAAATACGGTCATCGCGAAAAAGATGGTCTGTGAAGGATTAGAATGAATATTGTATGGTCACAAATGAAGATGCAGCGAGATTAATTACAGCCATCAAGACATCGTCTACTTACGATTTCACGGACTATTCTGACAAATCGTTCTGCCGAAGGATTGAGAAAATATTGTTAGACAACAATATGGACCTAAACCAACTCATCCACAAGATTGGCAAAGACAAAGATTTCCTTGAGCAGATGGTCAAAGACATCACCGTCAACACCACAGAGTTGTTCCGCAACCCCGAAATGTGGCAAACACTTCGCTATCACATACTTCCGAAATTCAAGAAGAACCGCTCGATATTCATTTGGCACGCAGGCTGCTCAAGCGGTCAGGAAATCTACTCGATGCTCATCCTGCTCAACGAGTTGGGAATGTTCGACCAGGCCAAAGTGTTCGCCACCGACATCAACACCGACATGCTCGAAGCCGCCAAGGCGGGACAATACAAATACCGATTCAACTTGGGCTATCTCGACAATTTCGACAAGGTGATAAAGGAAAACCCCTTCAACTTCGAAGACAAGGTTGACGTGCCCTACGAGAAATATTTCGACATCGACAAGGTGAAAGACACCATCCAGATGAAGCCGTTCCTGCGCGAGAAAGCCGTTTTCCGCAAGCACGACCTTGTGAAGGACGGCAACGTCTTCTACTCGAAGTTCGACCTGATATTCTGCCGCAACGTGATTATCTACTTCAACAACAAGTTGCAAAGCCGCGTCATCGACATGTTCAACGGCAGTCTGAACCGCGACGGATATCTTATTTTAGGCTCGCACGAAAGCATTTTGGGCGCTTCGGCCAACAATTTCGAGCGGTCGAAAGGATTTTACAAGAAAAAACAGATGTAGTTATGGTTGAGAATATAGGCATAGTAGATACTCGAAACATTATCAGCGCTGTAACTGACACCTACGGCTTTGATATGTCGGATTACACGTTCACGATACTCAAGCGGCGGCTGATTCACGCCATAAACACTTTTGGCAGCCACTCGGCCGACGATTTCGCCGACAAAATCCGCAAAAAAGTCATCGCTCTCGACGACTTCCTGTTCACCGTGTCGCTCGAAGTCACCGAATTCTTCCGCGACCCGTCGCTGTGGCGCGAACTGCGCGACAAGTACCTTTCGGAAATCAGCCGCGCCGCCGACAGCCGAATTTGGATGCCCAACGTCACTTCGGGCGACGAGTTGTTCTCTTTGGCAATCGTCATGAACGAAGGTGGCCTGCAAGGCAAGATAAAAATTGACGCTTCGTGCCCGTCACAAAAACATGTTGAACTCGTTAAAAAAGGCGGCAACTACGATCAGAAGAAAATCGAAGTGAGCGAAGCCAACTACACACGATATGTGGGCAAGACACAATTCGCATCATACTACACACTCTCTGACAATCGGGCCATAATGAAGCCGACACTGCTCAACGACGTCACACTCGATGTGCAGACCGACATTCTGAACGCCAGTCCGTCAAAGAAATACAAGATGGTGATTTACCGCAACAAACTGCTGCAATTCAATATTCCGCTGTACGACAAGGTTATACGTAAACTGGTCGACAGCCTTGAGATTGGCGGCTATCTGGTGATTGGCAACATGGAAACGCTTGAATATTCAGAAGCGAGCAAGAAATTGCAAATTGTGAACGCAAACGAAAAAATTTATAAAAAAAGGGTTGACTGATGAATGATTACAAAGCCATAATGATTGGTGGTTCGGCAGGTAGTTTTCAAGTAGTTAGCCGAATTATAGCGGCGCTGCCAGCCAACTATCCGCTGCCGATTCTGATGTGTCTGCACCGTTTGAAACACATCCGTTCGGGATTCGTCGAAGCATTGTCGATAAAATCGAACCTGCCAATAATCGAGCCGCACGACAAAGAGCCGCTCAAAGCAGGACGCATCTATCTTGCGCCCGCCAACTATCACATGTACATCGAGTTGGGCAACCGCTTCTCTCTCTCGACAGAAGATGTGGTGAACCACTCGCGTCCGTCAATCGACTTGTCGTTCTTCTCGGCATCGTACAATTTCAAGCGGAAACTGGTGGGCATCATCCTGAGCGGAGCCAACAAAGACGGCGCGCTTGGACTGAAGAGCATTACCGACAACGGCGGCCTGACCATCGTTCAGGACCCCAAAGAGTGCCAGGTGCCGACAATGACAACAGCATCAATGAACGCCACAAAAGTGGATTATGTGTTCAGCACGAAACAAATTATTGATTTTTTACTTAAATTAGCCTGATTTATGGACGAACTTCTGAAATATCGGCAAAAAATTACAGGATGGACGATTTTCCTAATCGCCATCAGCGTTGCCGCCATAGCAATAATGCTGGCCGCCGCCCCGAATTTTGGCAAAAACAGTTACGCGCTCATACTGCTTGTGATTATTGTGGCGCAAATACTCATTGCATCAAAAATCGGACTGATGGGTACTAAAATCACATCCATCTACATGAAATCCGAAGATGAGCGCGCCGCCACCAGCCAAATCATCGACGACCAATACGAGAAGGAAGTTGACCAAAAGATGAAGGAAACCGCCGATTCAGGATTCGATTTGAAATCACTGCTCGACAAAACAGGGAAAAACAGCGACTGGAAGAGTTTTGGCGATGCTCTGCTCTACGCTTTCTCAAAACAAATGGACGTTGCAGTCGGCATCGTATTCCAAAACACCGACGATGAATTCAGCCCCGTTGCAACATTCGCCTACTACAACGATGAGATGCCGCAATCGTTCAAAATTGGCGAAGGTTTGTCGGGACAAGTTGCAAAAGACAGGAAACCAATGTTTTTGAACGACTTACCGAGCAAAAGTCTGATGATTGTTTCGGGTTTGGGACAGATAGAAGTGAACAATTTGGCAATAATTCCAATTTTAAAGGACGACAATGCTGTTGGATTGATAGAAATCGCTACCTTTAAGCCCTTTGAAAATGGGTTTGTAAATAAAATAGACGAGATTTCAAATGCAATAGGCGGTGTTGCCCCGCTATAAAGAATTGAAGCACAATGGAAGCGTTTATCGACAAAATAAAAAAGTTATTCATATACAAGGTGAACAATAGGATCAACTTCACCCCCACCTTAGTAGGTTTAAGTGTAGTGATTCTTGTTCTGTCATGGATACTTGGTTTTATAAAAGGCGGTTACACCGCATCGCTGAGCAGCCTTGTTGAACTGCACAAGACTTCGCCAGCATACTTTATCATTGATCTGCTGCCTATTTTTATGGGAATATTGGGCTATGCCTTCACAAAATCGCAGCAGGAAACTATCGACTCTCTCGAAACCCAGATTACCGAAAAGGATCACGTAATCAACATGAACGCCCTTTTCGCAAAGAAGATTGGTGAAGGCGACCTTGCTGCCAACGACGCTGAAATCAACGACAACGACATTCTTGGCCACTCGCTGAAAAAAATGCGCGAGAACCTTGCGCTGACTAACGAGAAAGAGAAAGAGCAGAACTGGATTGCCAAAGGAAAGGATACTATTTCCGACATTCTGCGTCTGCAGAATGATTTGGGCAACCTTTCGTATCTCACCTTGGTTGAACTCATTAAGTATATCGATGTCATCCAGGGTGCGTTCTACATCTACAACGAAGAAGACAAAACACTCGAAAACACTGCAACCTACGCTTACAACCGCAGGAAATACATCGACGCGAAATTCCAGATTGGCGAAGGACTTGTAGGCCAGTGCGCTTACGAGATGGATGTGATTTACCGCCGCGAGATTCCCGATGAGTTTGTAACCATCACAAGCGGTATTTTGGGCGACAAGAAACCCAACTCACTGCTTTTGGTTCCGCTTATCACCGACGAGAAACTGCAAGGCGTACTTGAATTCGCATCGTTGAAAGACGACATCAGCGAACTGAAAATCAGATTCCTGAAAGAACTGAGCGACATCATCGCCCGCACCATCTTCAACCTGAAAGTCAACACCCGCACTGAGAAACTGCTGAAAGACGCCCAGGAGATGACCGAGGAACTTCAGGAAAACGAAGAAGAGTTGCGTCAGAATGCAGAAGAGATGCGTGCCACACACGAGGAACTGGAGAAAACCAACTCGAATCTGCAAACCCAGATCCGTGCCGTTGAAAATGCACAAAAACGTCAGCACGCATTGCTCGAGAACGCATCCGAAATCATATCGATATATGATGAAGAATTGAAACTCAAATACATCAGTCCTTCAGTGGTGAACATCTACGGATACACCATACAGGAAATGATTGACGGCAAAGACATCGACCGTCTGACCGCCAAAGGCGTGAAAGAATTTACTGAAACATTGCGCAAGGTTGCTGAAGACGCAAGTTCGACTGCCACCATACAATATACATATATGCGTAAGGATGGCCAGAAGATTTACATTGAATCAACCTGCCGCAACCTGCTCGATGACCCCGCAATCAACGGTTTGATTATCAACTCTCGCGATATCACCGAACGCAAGCGAGCCGAAAAAGAAGAGCGTATGAAGAGTAAAATGCAGTCATTGTCAGAGAACTCTCTCGACTTGATTCTGCGTATCGGAACCAACGGACAATTCTTCTACGCGAACCCTATGGTAAAGACATTCACCGGAATTGAAATTTCCGACATCATAAACAAGAACCTTGACGATGTGGCCTTCGAGCCAACCATCAAAGAGTTCTTCAGCGATGCTGTGAAAACCGTAAGAAGCACCAACAGCAAGCATGATGCAGAGGTGACCTTCCCAACCACATTTGGCGACCGCATTATGCAGGTGAACGCCATCCCTGAGTTCAGCGATGACAACAAAGAGTTGGAAACAATCTTGTTCGTTGCCCATGACATCACCGAGCAGAAGATGGTTGAAATCGAGATTCAGGAGAAGAACAAGGCCATCACCGAAAGTATCAACTACGCAAAACGTATTCAGACGGCCATTCTGCCGAACACCAAGTTCATTCAGGAGTTCCTGCCGAAATCGTTCATCTTCTACCGCCCGAAAGACGTGGTCAGCGGCGACTTCCCGTGGTTCTTCAAGAAAGGCGACGACCTGTTTATTGCAGTTGTCGACTGTACAGGTCACGGCGTGCCAGGCGCACTGCTTTCGTTCATCGGTTACTTCACGCTTAACAATGTGGTCGACCACTACGACAATATCGACGCAGGTGTGATTCTCGACAAACTTCATGAAGGTGTTCGCACCACTTTGAAACAAGACCGAATCGACACCGAGGCTCGTGACGGTATGGACGTTGCGCTCTGCAAAATAAACTTGAAGAAAAATATTCTTGAATTTGCAGGTGCTCACAGACCACTTTACTTATTGAGGGGCAACGAGTTAACCCAATACAAAGGTAGTCATAAGGCTATTGGTGGCATACCATTAGGTAAAAAACCTGAAGCGGATTTTGAAAATCATTTAATAAATTTGAAGCCCAAAGACAGAGTGTTCTTTTTCTCTGATGGTCTGCCAGACCAAGTCAGTGGCGAAACCGGACGGAAATATCAGGCAAGCCGCATTCGTGATTTGCTTGTGGAACACTATGATGTGGAAATTTACGACTATGAAAAAATCATATACGATGATTTCATAGCATACAAAGGCGACTATAAACAAGTCGACGATATATTGTTAATAGGAATTGAATTTTAAAATTAAATAAAACGACATGGCTATGGATGGGAACAACGAATTTCTAGAGTTTGTCTATAGTTTTAACGAGTCGATGGAAAGCAAGGACGTTAAATTGGTCTACAAGGGAGAAATAACTCACCAAGTGACCAAGGCTTTCACGTCGATTACAGAAACCAACATGATGGTTGAAGAGGAACCCAACTCTGTTCAGAAGAAGGTGTTCCATGTGATTGTGGAATTTCTTCAGAACATCAGCAAGCACGCTGATTACATGACCAACGAAGAAAGTCATGAAGAAGGCAGCGGTGTGTTCCTTATGTGTAAAGACGAAGAGAACTACGTCATCACAACTGGCAACGTACTGCTCAAAGAGAAAGAAGGTGCTATTGCAGATGTGTTGGACAAAATCAATTCTCTTGACAAAGAAGGACTGAAAGCGTTGTACAAACAACAAATAAAAGAAGGCCGTCTGTCAGAAAAAGGCGGAGCCGGCTTAGGTTTTATCGACATTGCAAAGAAGACTGGAAACCCATTGGATTACAAATTTGTTCCCATCAACAATGAGTATTCATTCTTCATCATATCGTCGACCATATCGAGAACTCAAAATTTTGATTAACATATAATTAATTAATTTTACTATGGAGGTTATAAAAATTGTTGGAACGGATGACACCCCAAGCGTAACTTTGGATGTTGCAAATGAAATATTTGAAATATCAGGAAGATCGCTTCCGGAAGATGTTGCAGTATTCTATGAGCCTATCCTTGACTGGATTGACCGCTATTCGGAAGAGGCTACGGGTAAAACCATCTTCAACTTTAAGTTGGTGTATTTCAACACGGCATCTTCAAAAATGATTCTGGACATACTTCTGAAACTGGAAGAGATGCACGAAGCAGGCAAAGACGTGCTTGTAAGATGGCATTATCCTGAGGATGACGAAGATATGGAAGAAGCCGGCGAAGAATATGCCGACATTGTTGACGTACCATTCGAGCAAATCAGTTATTCGCTTGACTAACAATCAGGTGAACGGTCAATACAAACAACGTATAGATGAGTGAAGAGATTCTGAAGGCCTTAATGCAACTGTTTGCAATCATTGCCAAACAGGACGGAGGCGTTAAAGACAGCGAAATCGACTTTGTCGAGAATTTTCTTACTTCCCAACTTAGTTCCGACTTTGTTGAGGAATATTTAGCCCTATTCTACAAGCACGTAGGCATAAAGGATCGTAACTCACTACATGAGAATTCTGAAGAGGAAGAGGTAAAACTCACATCCGTTAAGGACTCGGTAAAGATTCTTGGTATCTGCAAAAAGATCAACAAGACTCTGACCCAACAGCAGAAGGTTGTCGTTCTAGTTCGTCTGTTTGAGTTGGTGGCTGCCGACCGGCAGTTTACCGACCAAAGAATGGCCATCATCAACACTGCGGCAGAGGTATTTAACATCTCTGCCGAAGAATTTGAAAGTACCGAGAACTTCTGTCGTAAGGAAACTGTCGAAGAACTCGACATTCCTAATATTCTTATAATCAACGACAAAGAACTCGAACTAAATCAGGCCAAACACATCCAGATTGAAGAATTGGACAAAGAGCTTGTCATTCTTCAGATAAAGAGCGTTGACCTTTACTTCACAAAATATTTTGGCTCGCACGAGTTGGTGCTCAACGGTCTGCCGATAAAGAGCAACAAAATTTACTTGTTTGCAAACGGCAGTGCCATTCGTTTCCCGAAAGGCAAACCGGTTTACTACAGCGATGTGGTGTCGAAATACCTGTCGGACATTACATCGGCAAAAGTCACCTATAATGTCAACGACCTTGAGTTCCGATTCAAGAACGGAGCCATCGGCCTGCGAAACATCAACCTTTCAGAAGAGCAAGGCCGCTTGGTTGGCATCATGGGTGCCAGCGGCGCCGGTAAAACAACGCTGCTCAATGTGCTTACCGGCAACGAGAGCCCGTCGAAAGGCGAAGTGCTGATAAACGGCATCAATCTGCACACCGAAAAAGAAAAGATGGAAGGCGTTATCGGCTACATCCCGCAAGACGACCTTCTGATTGAGGAACTGACAGTTTACGAAAACCTTTATTTCAACGCCAAGTTATGTTTCAAAGACATGACCGAAGAAGAGATAAAGGAACGCTGCGAGAAGACTCTCGCAAACCTTGGCCTGCTCGACAGAAAAGACCTGAAAGTAGGCTCACCACTGCACAAAACCATCAGTGGCGGTCAGCGCAAACGACTTAACATTGCGCTGGAACTTATCCGCGAACCGCCAATCCTGTTTGTCGACGAGCCGACATCGGGTTTGTCATCGCGCGACTCAGAGAACGTAATGGACTTACTTCGAGAACTTGCCATGAAGGGCAAACTCGTGTTTGTCGTTATCCACCAGCCATCGTCGGAAATCTACAAGATGTTCGATAAGATGGTGATTTTGGACACAGGCGGATACCTTATATATTATGGTAACCCGGTTGATGCCGTCACCTATTTCAAGAAAATCGACGGCCAGTTGAATGCCGATGTGGGCGAATGCCCAGCCTGCGGTAACGTCAACCCTGAACTTATATTCAATATTATTGACGCTCAGGTGGTCGACGAATTTGGTAAATACACCAATAAGCGTAAGGTTACACCACCCGAATGGGAAAAGAAACGCGAACAAAGCATTATCAGTCAGACTGATCCGAAATATCTTGAGAAATATGCTGAAGAGCAGGCACGCATTGCCAAAGGCGATGAGGAACCACAGGAAAAGGCACGCGAACTTGAGCGCCTTGACTTGAAATTCCACGAGAAATACAAGGAATGCATTGAGAAAATCAAACTTAAAGACTTGCACGAAACACCGCCTAAATCGTTGGATATTCCAGGGTGGTTCCAGCAAGTGAAGATATACTTCAAACGCGATTTCCTTGCAAAAATCAGCAATACACAGTATTTGGTTCTGAATATACTCGAAGCACCAGCATTGGGTTTAATTCTTTCGTTCTTAATCAGATACATTGCCGACCCGAACTCGAATATCTACATATTCAGAGAGAACGCCAACATACCTATATATATATTCATGAGCCTGATTGTGGCCATGTTCCTTGGTTTGATGGTAAGTGGCGAGGAAATTTTCAAAGACCAGAAAATTCTGAACCGCGAGAAATTCCTGAATCTGAGCCGTTCGACATATCTGGTGGCAAAAATTTCAATTCTGTTCATTATTTCAGCCATTCAATCAATTTTGTTTGTACTGGTTGCCAATTCGATACTGAGCGTCAAAGGATTATGGTTTGAATACTGGTGGGCGATGTTCACAATCGCAACCTTCTCGAACCTTGTAGGCCTGATTCTGTCATCGACCTTCAACTCTGCCGTTACCATCTACATTATGATTCCGCTTGTGATGATTCCGCAGATGGCTCTAGGCGGTGCAATGTTCAGTTTCGACAAGTTGAACCGCGCCATCGGCAGCATTGAGGGTGTTCCACCAATTTGCGAATTCATTGCAACACGCTGGGTATATGAGGGACTGATGGTGCGTCAATTCAAAGACAATGAGTACGAGAAGAAATTCTACGATATCGACCAACAGATAAGTGTTGGAAGTTATAAAACGACACACTATTTGCCAGAATTAATCGAACGTGTCGACTATTGCTCTTCGACAAAGATTCAAGACCTGACAACAAACGAAGAGATAGAAGATTACAAATGGAAACTGGCACTGCTCAAAAATGAGTTGTCGAAAGAGATGGTTCGTGTGCCCGACATTGAATTCAACTACATTGAAGACCTTACACCAGAAAGATTTACGCCGGAAGTAGGATTGAATACCAATGAATTCATTCAAAAACTTAATGGCTACTACTCAAGAATGGAAAACGAGGCCACCAATAAAAAGAACGCCATTATAGACTATTGGAACGAAAAGAGCCACAACTCTCATAACCGCTTGAAACAAGCATATCAGAACGAGGCCGTGGACGATATTGTATGGAACACATACGAAAAAACGCCTATTAAAGCGTACAAGGACCATCTGATTCAAATGAAAAATCCCATTTATGAGATTCCGTGGGCAAATAACATTTTCGACTATCGCGCACAATTCTACTCACCAGTGAAATACTTCCTGGGCCACGAATTCAACACATTCTGGTTCAACATGTGGGTTGTGTGGCTGATGACAGCGTTCTGCTATGTGGCATTGTACTACGACTGGTTGAAACGCTCAATGGACTTCTTCCCCGAAGTAACCAACAACGCAATGAAAAAAATCTCAGCGTTCTTCGGCAAATTCGCAAAAAAGGAAGCCACAGAAACTGATAAAAAAGAATAACAATTGATATAATCAAATAGCAAAAAAGATTACTTTTATCGCGCAAAAAAAATGAATTTCATGAATAGAAAAATTTCCACAGTATTAGCAATACTGATTGCAGGCGGTTCACTGCTGATGGTCAACTGCCAAGGTGACGGAAGCAAAGCAAAGAAAAACGATGACTTTGCCATTCCTGATTCAATTTTCAAAGACAAACCACTGATGATATCGAAGGAAGCAATGAACGATATCATTGACAACATATCGTCGCCAGTTGAGATGGCTGCTTTGATAAAATCAACAGGTGTGCCATTCAACCAGAAGTTCCTTGCACCGACAAACAAAGTTGACAATCTGGACACCGACTTCAAGCAAGCCTTGAACCTTGGCATCTATGGTTGCGACCTGGGTTATCTCAACATGTACGAGAAAACCGGTTCGATTATCAGCAGCATGCAAGCCATCAAGAAACTTGCCGATCAACTGCGCATCGGACACTTCTTCGATTTCAACACCATCAAACGTTTGGCGACAAACAACGAGAACATCGACTCACTGATGTACATATCGGTATCGAGTTTCAACAATATGGATGAGTACCTGCGAGAGAACAACCGCAGCAACATCAGTTCGTTGCTTGTAACCGGAATGTGGGTTGAAGGTATGTATCTGGCTTGCCAAGTTGTCAAAGAATCGCCACACGACCAACTTGTTGAGCGTATTGGTGACTCAAAAATCGTATTGTCAGACTTGCTGCTGATTTTGAAGAACTACAAATCAAATTCTTCATTTGCGAATTTGGTTAAAGAAATCGAAAAGATTAAGAAAGAATACGAAAACGTGTCAATACAGGTAATTCCGGGTGAACCAGAAATGGTAGAAGTTGATGGTATGCTTATGTTCAAATCGAATGAACAGCAAATCATTGACATCTCTGATGAGACACTGGCAAAAATTATTGCCGCTATCGAAAACGCACGTACAATGATAATCAACCTGTAATCTATGAAACACGCTCTTAAAATATTATCAGTTCTGATGCTGACACTGACCATGAATCATTCTTTCGCACAGAGTGACGACTTGGTAAACGTGTGCGCATTAGGAATTGGCAATGCAACATATTTGAAAGACTTCAAAGTTAAATTACCAGCCAACTCACCTGCACAAAAGTTCAGTGTGATTCTGACCAAAGGCTTTGTTTACAAGTTTGTTGTGTGCAACGCTGAAGGTTATGAAGGCAAGGCTGTCATTCAACTTTCTGAAGGAAGCAATGCTCTTGTCTCTAACTTGAAACCTGACGGCTCGTTTGCTGAAGCAGTTGGTTTCTCGTGTCAGAAGACCGGCATGTACAATATCTTCTGTTCGTTCAAGAACAACAAGGAAGGTGCGGCGGTGATAATAATGTCGTACATAACAAAATAGTTCACTAAAAACAGACAAAATAAAAGGATGTCAAAAGCATCCTTTTTTTGTTTAAGCGAATGGCGAAATGGACATAAATGGAATAAAACGGATAATTGAAGGCTCAATTGCCACCAAACAAGCCATCATTGGCGGTCAGACACTCATGAACACCGTTGGCAAGATTGCCGATGCCATAACGCTCTGCTACCGCAACGGCGGAAAGGTGCTGTTCTGTGGCAACGGCGGCAGCGCTGCCGACGCACAACATCTGGCTGCTGAACTATCCGGCCGGTTCTATTTCGACCGCCCCCCACTCGATGCTGAAGCGCTACATGTGAACTCGTCTTATGTTACAGCCGTTGCCAACGACTATTCATACGACGAGATTTATTCGCGCTACGTGAACGGTGTTGGTAAAAAAGGCGATGTGCTGATCGGCATTTCAACATCGGGTAATTCAGAGAACATTCTGCGGGCCTTACAAGTGGCAAAAAACAAAGGATTGGTCACGGTGGCAATGACTGGCGAATCGGGCGGAAAAATGAAGGATGTGGTTGATTTTTTACTTAATGTGCCATCGACCGACACACCACGCATTCAAGAAGCACACATATTGCTAGGACACATTTTCTGCCAAATTGTTGAAGAAGATTTGTTTGGCAAAAACACGAATCAACCACAATGAAATTGGACGATTTTTGCAAACTGAACAATGGCTTCGACACTGAAGCCATCAGAAATGCAATGGAATATGCGGCCGAATGTCACATCGGCACCAATCAGAAATACGATAACCACCCCTACACCATCCACTTGAAAATGGTGTACGACTTTGGTTGCAAATTCGCTCATCTGCTTCATAACGAAGAAATTGAACCCGTTCTTGCTGCCTGTTGGACTCACGATACAATTGAAGACACGCGCCAAACATACAACGATGTGAAAAAGCGTTGCGGCTATGAAGTTGCCGAAATTGTTTACGCACTGACCAACGAGAAAGGCCGCACACGCGAGGAACGTGCCAACGACAAATACTACAATGGAATACGAGCGCTTGAAACCGCCACTTTTGTGAAACTCTGCGACCGGCTGGCGAATTTTTCGTACTCGGTAGCGCACAATCAACGAATGGCAGAAATCTACCGCAACGAACTTCCCAACTTCAAGCAAATGCTTTACAACGAACGGTTTAAACCGATGTTCGACTTGCTGGAAACTTTCTGAAGCAGAGTGCAGTTTGTACGCAGAAAATGCATATCTTCAAAGGTTTGTTGTACAGACGTGCTATGCAAGTATTTACACGGAAAATATTGGCTTCGATTGGCTTGCTGATTGCAATTGCTATTTGTCCCAGGTATGGCTATGGCGAATCAATTACAATTAGTTATAACTACACATTCAGCCCTTCACTACCATCATCCAGCCCTGGTGACGAAATCGCTACATCATATTCTATTAACAACTTCGACTTCTATGCAGTAGGAATCTACAAAAGCAGCAACGCCAACTACATTATGTTTTGTAAAAACAAAGGATATATATATAATACGGAGAGCCTTGGAACAATTGATTCTATCATAATAAACTACGCAACAGGTGTGTCAAGTAAAGCATACTACGGAGTTTACTTTAGTACAACCATTTTGAACGAATACAATAAATCAAATAATATTGGCATAAATTTAACAAGCCGAAGCGATACCGTTACTAACACTATAAATGATGTTGGGTTCTTTCAAATATCTACCAGTTCTGAAAACTGCAGAATTGCAACCATTAAAATCATTTATACACAGGGTGATACCCCATTAGAAGACGTTAACCCACCAACATTTACGACTGGCTACCCCCAAACAGACAACGTAACAAAAAACAGTTTCGACCTGAAGGTAAAAGCAAGTGAACCTTGCACGGTTTTCTATAAGGTTGTGGCTGAAGGCGGAACTGCACCAACCAAGGGCGAGTTAATGGCTTCGGACAAAACAATAGCGGTTGAAACCGGAAATGCAGAATACACGGCTACAATATCAGAACTTGAGCCGGAAACGACCTACAATGTTTACCTGATTGCAAAAGACACTGCCGACAACGTGCAGAATGATTCGACAATTGTCAGTGCCACAACACTTTCAGCAGTGCAGAAAATAATCACTTTGGGCGAGATAAGCGACAAATATTATTGGGGCGAGACGGCACGGATAACCTGGACCGCAACAAATTTCTCTGCTTCGACTGACAAGGACTACATAATCCTATCGAAAGATAACACACAGATTTTATGCCAGAAAATCAGCATAACCGATGGCGAAGCCGATATTCTGTTCGGCAACACACCCTGCGACGAAGACACCTATGGTAGTGATTATAAACTAAAAATTATCAGCGGTGAGATTGAAAGCGAATCGGGAAATTTCACCATCGTTCCGACCATTACAATAAGACAACTTGTAATAGACACAACTAATAAAGGCGAATCTGTTTTCAAAAGCGATATTGTGAGAGTGAAAGGACTTGTAACAGGAACCAAATCAAGCAGTTTCACCATTCAAGACGGTACGGGCGATTTCTGTGCCACATACGTGACTAACAATTCGAATACCGAGATTGCCATTGGCGACAGCGTATATGCGGAAGGCATTGTGGGAATGACAACTAATATGATTAAAATAGGAAGCAGTTCAACAACAATTGTCACAAGAATTAATTCGGGCCATGAACTACCAACGCCACGCATTGTAAGCATACCCGAAATTATTGCAAATAAAGGACTTATAAATGTAATTGTAACGGTTAAGAATGTAATCAACAAAAACAAAATCTTTTATAACGGCAGAGATTCAATAATTTACGCCAACACCTTATTCTCAAACACTAACAATTATTTAAAAGAAGGCCGAAAATATGACATTACAGGTGCGGTTGGCATAGACTCGAAAAAGAGAAAAGAAATCTGGCCGCGCTCTGAAGTGCCTGCAGATTTTTATATCTATAGCAACGACACCACATTGGCTGGACTTACCATTGGCGGACAAAATGGATTGAATGCCGACACATTGTATTTCAAAGATTTAGCAACACCTAAACGCATTTCTGTTGCGACAAACGACAATAAGGCAACGGCAACAGTCATGGTTAATGACGCCACTATCGATACCGCTGATTTACAACTATTTAATCCACTTGATTCGGTATTTGTTACGGTCAAAGCCGAAGACGAATCGGAACATCGCTATAAGGTTGTAATTGACCAATTTACAGTACAATCGACATTCTGCACTATCGGGCAAATCAAGCATAATAACAGCAATTCCAACCCGTACATCGGCAAATTTGTAACCACCAATGGAACTGTCACTTTTGCCAACTCAACGGCCAAAAACACTGAACTTTACATTCAGGACAGCGCCGGAATGTGGTCGGGAATTATGGTGATTGATGCGGAAAACAAATTCGCAGGAAACACGAAGATTGGTGACAAAATTCAAGTTACAGGACGGGTGACTGAATTACCGAACAGCATACGAATTGAAGAACTTGAAAGTCTAACCATCACTCAATCAGGCGGCAAAGTAATAACCGACACAATCATTGTAGAAGACGCATTATCAACGGCTTATCAGAATGCAATTGTCACAATTGACAGCGTTATCTGCACTGGCGGGTTCGAAAATCTGTTCGCGGTGAGCGACTCAACAAACAGCATTCTCATCTATAACAAATACAGAATCAGCGACTTTGCTCTCGAAATCGACTCAATGTACCGCATCACGGGAATTGTGTACTACACATCGACCGACAACAGTTACAGGCTGATTCCGCGTTCGGCCGACGACATTGTGAAACTCGTCAGACCACGGAAGCCTGAACAATCGAAACCTGAAGAGCAAAAGCCCGAGGAACAGAAGCCGCAAGAGCCCGACACCACAACGGTTGGAATCTCTAGAACCCACATCGGCTTGACCGCCTACACCATTGGACGCACCATTGTGGTTGAGAACGCTGACGCGACGGTGACCGTGTTCGACATTGCTGGAAGGCTGATTGCCACCGCCCGCCCCGCCCGACACATCGCGATAAGCGCGCCACACAGCGGCATTTACATTGTTGGCACGCGGCAGGGCGCGATAAAAGTGAGGGTTGATTAGCCGCATTATTTTGCGAGAATCGGCATAATGATTTGTTAAAATGATATTTTTGTGGACTTTTGAAATTCGATAACAATGAAAAAGACTTTTTTGATTGCCGCAATGGCTCTAATGTTGGGCGCGGCGAACGCACAAGCGCAAGAGTGGCAGCCAATTCCTGGTATGCACCTGAGCATCAACGAAATGACACACGATTTCGGCACTCATCCGCAATACACTAAAACCGAATTCGAGTTTAACATAAAGAACGACAGCACTTTGGCGCTGGTCATCAGCAACATCAGCACATCGTGCGGCTGCACCACGCCAACCTACTCGAAACGCCCTGTGAAAAGTGGCAAAATAGCAACCGTGAAAGTGGCCTATGACGCATCGCGCATCGGCATTTTCAGCAAGACAATATATGTGTACACCAACTTCAGCACCGAGCCTATCGAACTGAATATCAAGGGTACAATGGAAGAAATCGAAAACAAAGAATAACAATGCCAAAAATATCAGAACGCGGAATTATTATGCCATCGTCGCCAATCAGACGACTGGTTCCGCTTGCAAACGCTGCAAAAAAGAAGGGAATAAAGGTTTATCACCTGAACATTGGCCAGCCCGACCTTCCAACACCTGAAGTGGGTTTGGAAGCGATGAAGAAAATCGACCGTAAAGTATTGGAATACACCCCCAGCGAGGGACTTTTGAGCCTGCGAGCGAAGTTGGTGTCGTACTACGCCAAATTCAACATCAACGCCAACGTTGAGGACATTATCATCACCACGGGCGGCTCGGAGGCGGTGCTGTTCTCGTTTATGTCGTGCCTTGACCCAGGCGACGAAATCATTGTGCCAGAGCCTGCTTACGCCAACTATATGGCTTTCGCGATTTCGGCTGGTGCGGTCATCAAGACCATTCCGTCGAGCATCGACGACGGTTTTGCGCTTCCATCAATGGACAAATTCGAGGCGCTGATTACCGAACGCACAAAGGGCATCCTAATCTGCAACCCCAACAACCCGACGGGCTACCTTTATACCCGCAAGGAAATGAACCAGTTGCGCGACATTGTGAAGAAATACAACCTGTTCCTTTTCTCTGACGAGGTTTACCGCGAGTTCTGCTACACGGGTGCGCCCTACATTTCGGCGTTCAACCTTGAGGGAATTGAACAGAATGTAATTTTAATCGACTCTGTTTCAAAACGATACAGCGAGTGCGGTATCCGCATTGGCGCGCTCATCACAAAGAACGAAGAGGTCCGCGCGTGCGTAATGAAATTCTGCCAGGCGAGGTTGTGTCCGCCGCTCATCGGACAGATAATTGCCGAAGCGTCAATCGACACGCCTGAAGATTATATGCTCAACACCTACGACGAGTTTGTTGAGCGCCGTAAGTTCCTGATTGACGGGCTGAACAAGATTCCAGGCTGCTACACGCCGATACCAATGGGCGCGTTCTACACGGTGGCCAAACTGCCAGTGGACGACATCGACAAGTTCTGCGAATGGTTGCTGCGCGACTTTGAGTATGAAGGTCAGACAGTTATGTTGGCCCCCGCAAGCGGATTCTACACCACACCCGAACTGGGCCGCAACGAGGCGCGCATCGCTTACGTGCTAAAGAAAGAGGATTTGGCGCAGGCTCTCAACGTGCTGGCCGTTGCGCTTGAGCAATATCCGGGAAGGACGATTTAACAGTCGTTTCGGAAAACGATTAACGGACAATCTTTTACGGGTTGTCCGTTTTTTTTGCCCCATCATCAGCCACGGCCTGCAAAAAGCAGCGGCGGCAAAGAGGCTCGTAACTGTCGGTTTCGCCAAGAAGAACCAATTTGTCGGTTTTAGCAAGGCGGTGCGAGAATTGCGCCAACGCACCACATCTGACGCACACGGCGTGAACCTTCAGCACATCGTCGGCAATGGCCATAAGTTTAGGCATCGGGCCAAACGGCTTGCCAAGATAATCCATATCGAGCCCCGCCACAATGACGCGCACACCGCTGTTAGCCAACTGATTGCACACATCGACAAGGCCATCGTCGAAGAACTGTGCTTCATCGATTCCGACAACCTGCACGTTGCTGGCCAAAAGCAGAATGTTCTGCGCGCTCTCGACGGGCGTCGAAGGAATTGAATTCTCGTCGTGCGACACCACGTTGACGGCCGAATAGCGCACATCGACAGCAGGCTTGAAAATCTCGACACGCTGCCGCGCGAACTTCGCCCGACGCAGACGCCGAATCAGTTCTTCGGTCTTGCCCGAAAACATTGAACCACAAATCACTTCAATCCGTCCGCCGTCGGCGTTGCCATTTTCCAAAAACATATCATTAAAAAATTCGTTGTGCGACAATTTGATTTAACATCAATCGTTATTTTTGGCAAAATAAATCTTTATCGAGAGCGATGCAAACAAAAAATCTTATCAAAATAATCAAGGCCGAGGCGACGGTTCTTGTATCGATGATTGAAAGTTTACCCGACGACGGTGATATTCAGCCATTTGCAGTTGAAATGCTGCAAAGCAAAATTCGCGATTTGAACAATATTGCCGTTCATTTGTCGTCAATCGGGGCGGATGCTGACAGTGCAGCCGCGGATGAGGAAGCACGCAAACTTGCCGAAGCCGAAGAACTGCGGAAAGCCGCCGAGGAAGAGGCCCGCAAAAAAGCAGAGGCCGAAGCCGCACGAAAGGCTGCAGCCGAAGAAGAAGCACGAAGAATTGCTGCTGAAGAAACCAGAAAAGCAGAAGAAAATGCACGCAGGATGGCTGCTGAAGAGGCCGCACGAAAAGCCGCAGAAGAGGAAGCACGAAGAATTGCCGAGGCCGAAGCCGCTCGCAAAGCCGCTGATGAGTTGGCCCGCAAAGCCGCTGAAGCCGAAGCCGCTCGAAAGGCCGCCGAAGAAGAAGCCAAGAAAGCCAAATCGCTGGCCGATATGTTTGCCGACAACACTGCCGATGTTGAGCAGACATATAATGCAGAAGATGAGCAACAAGCCGATGCATCGGCACCGACCGAACCCGCAAAAGCCGAGAGCAAACCGAGCACTTTGGCCGACAAATTCCAGCAGAACACGCCATCGGTGAACGACGTGCTGGCAGGGCTTGAAAAGAAGGCCAATCTGGCATCGCGGTTCAACAGCCGCCCGATAACCAACCTTCGCAAAGCCATCAAAATAAACGACCGTATAAGGTTTGTCAATGAGTTGTTTGAGCGAGACAGCATCCAATACGAACAGACGATTGATATGATTGAGCAGTCGGCCAACATCAACGAGGCGCTGTCGAACATTTTCAACAACCGCAACTGGAATCAGGAAGACGAGACTGTTATTGACTTCCTTGAACTTGTATATCAACGTTTTAAATCGTAAAACGATGGGCAAACTTTATCTCGTTCCAACGCCTGTCGGCAATCTCGAGGACATCACGCTGCGCGCGCTGCGGCTCTTGAAAGAAGCCGACTTTATTATGGCTGAAGACACTCGCACATCTGGTATCTTGCTGAACCACTACGAGATAAAGAACAAACTCATCCCCTACCACAAATTCAACGAGCACCAGCAGGTGGCGCATTACGCCGATATGGTGGCCACTGCTAAATCGGCCGTGCTCATCAGCGATGCAGGCACGCCTGGAATTTCAGACCCTGGTTATCTGCTTGTTAAACAATGCATTCAGAACGATATTGAAGTTGAATGTCTGCCAGGTGCTACGGCTTTTGTGCCAGCGCTCATCAACAGCGGTTTCGCCAACGACCGTTTCTGCTTCGAAGGTTTTCTGCCGCAGAAAAAAGGCCGCCAGAAGCGCATCGAGGCCGTAAGGAACGAAGAACGGGCAATGATTTTCTACGAATCGCCCTACCGTCTGCTGAAGGCGCTCGAGCAGTTTGCCGATGTTTTCGGTCCCGACCGCAGAGTGTGCGTATCGCGCGAAATATCTAAAATTCACGAAGAAAACTATCGCGGGACCATCAGCGAGGGCATCGCCCACTTCACCGAAACCGGCGTGAAAGGTGAAATTGTGATAGTGGTTGAAGGAAATAAAGGTGCCGAAAAAGTATCGGAAGAAGAAAATTAGTTTATATTTAACCACTTTTTTGGGGAAATGAAAACGGATATTAAAGTTGTGATTATTGATGACGAGGCTCACGGTGTTGAGTCTGTGAAGTCGTTTATAGCCGACAAATATCCGTCGTTCAATATTTTAGGCACAGCCAACAGCGTCAAAACGGCCGTTGAATTGCTGTCAAAAGCAGATGCCGACCTGGTGTTTATGGACATTGAGTTGCCCGATGGCAGCGGGTTCGATATTCTGGAAAAACTCTCGAAACGCGATTTCGATGTGATTTTTGTCACGGCATTCAACCAATATGCCATTAAGGCGTTCAAATACAGCGCAATAGACTATCTGCTAAAGCCGTTCGACTACAACGATATGGATGCCGCCATCAAGAAAATCATCAGTCGCGGCACCAACAGCAAGCACGAAGAACAATTCAACGCCCTACTGCAAAACTCGAAACTGGACAAACCCGAAAAAATTGTTTTGGCCACAGCCGAATCAATTGAGTTTGTGAATGTTAAGGATATTATACACATTCAATCAGACGGCAACTACAGCACGCTGCACATCAAAGGGCGCAACGATTTGCTGGTATCGAAGAACTTGGGTGAATTTGAAAATATGCTTGAAGATTTCCCGTTCTTCCGCACACACCAGTCGCATCTGGTGAACTTGAATTATGTGCAAAAAGTGTCGCGATTCGACGGCGATGTGATAATGGAAGGCGGTTCGGTTGCCATTCTGTCGCGCCGCAAACGAAACCAGTTCCTTGAAGAAATGGCGTCGAACATTCAGCGCAAGAATTAGCATCTGCCCCACTCTGCTTTTTTGGCAGATAAAATCATCAAGTTCAGACATTTGATTACGAATTTTTTGCCAAAAATCGTGAAAGATTATGCAACAAGTTGCATTTTTACGAGTTATACGTTTGTCAATTAATTGAAAAATACTGACATTTGCCCGCTAAATGTTAAAGATCATGTCAAAACACAACATATTCAGGCTATTCGCCATTATTGCGCTGACAATCGCATTCGCACCAATCGCCACAAACGCCCAAAACATCAAAGGAAACGGCAAAATAAAAACCGACGTAAGACAAGTCAGCGGATTCAACCGCGTGGTTGTCCAAGGTCAGGTTGAGTTGTTCCTGTCGCAAGAAACAACAGAAAATGTGAAGATCGAATCGGAAGAAAACCTGATTTCGTATTTCAAAACATCAGTAAGCGACAGCACACTATACGTGTTTGTGCCCACCATTAAAAAAACCTTAAGACTCAACGTCACAGTGGCTTTCAAAGATTTGAAGCAGGTTGTGCTGCTCAATGAAGTTACACTGAATTCGGAAAAAGTGGCCAATTTCGACAACATCGAGTTTATTTGCGGCGATGCATCGAAACTGAATTTTGAGTTCAAAGCCAGAAAATGCACACTGAAAGTTCTCGACAACGGAAACGCATCGCTTCGCGGCTATACAGAATATCTGACCGTTGAAGCCAGCGACGAGACCGAAGTAAACGCATTCGACTTACAATCAGACTATTGCACTGTTATAGGATCGGGCTACGCTGAAATATCAATCAATGCCAAAAAGAAACTTGGCGTTACAATATCAGGCAGCAGCAACCTATATTATATGGGTGAAGCCAACATCTGGCAACGCAATTTCACAAGTAGCGGTTTGATTACCAAGCGAAAAACTGCTGGAAAATAATTCCTGACCGAAGCCTGCAAAGCATCATCTCTTTCAAAAAAAGCGGATTTATTCCGTGGGCAATTATTGTTGTCTGCATTTTTTATTCACAAACAGTGTTGACCTTCAATAATTTCCGATATATTTACGTGATTTAACGCAAAAACAATGAATCGCGAACAATTTGACGGACAAACCGACGAACTTACCGAGAAGCAAGACCGTCTTCACCTTGTCCTTTACAACGACGACTTCAACACTTTTGAACATGTGATTGAAAGTCTGATAGATGTGTGCCACCACACCCCCGAACAGGCCGAACAATGCGCATTAATTGTGCACACCAAAGGCCGTTACGAAGTGAAATCGGGAACCTACAAACGGCTGCTTCCCATGAAAAACAGCCTAACCGACAGAGAATTAACTGTTTCAATTGAGTAAAATACCGCAGGTGTTTATAGATAAAAAAATGGCGCACTCGGTTTCGAGTGCGCCATTTTTATGATTCCTATTATGCTTATTCACCAGCCTTTTTCAGTGTAATAATCACCGCGCCATTGCCACCGCGGCTACCGTAAATGGCTGCGCCACCGTCTTTTATCACTGAAACATCTTTCACATCGCACGGCGTTACAAAATCAAGAGACTGCACTTCCTGGCCGTCGACAATCAAGAGAGCGCATTGCGGACCGTTGAAGGTTTCGTTGCCGCGGATAGTCACGCAACCGCCACTGACAGAGAGACTTGTAAAATTCTCGCTCAACAAATCCATCATATTGGTGTAGCGGCAGTAATCTTTGCCTTTTGGCAGACGAGAAACCGCTGTAGTACGATCTTTTTCAGCAATATAGCCATAGCCGATAGCCACATCGATGTTGGCTTCGCTCATTGGGAAAGTCATTTCGGCATTAACGCTGTCGCAAGTGTTAGGTTTTACCTTTTTCTTAACGGTTTTAAACAGTTCGCCCTCAAAAATTATCACGTCCTTCTCAGCGCAAACAAGTGTGTAGCAGCCAGTTGTATCGGTTTTTGTCTTGCTGCCCAACACTTTAGACGAAACTGTCAGACCGCGCACTGGCATATCGCCCATTGTCACGGCCTTGCCGTAAATGGCCTGTGTATTTTCCTGCGAATTGGCGAATGCCGCATTCAGCAACACAGCCATCAGAATAACTATCTTTTTCATATTCAATAAAATTTTATGTTCCGAATATAGTCTATTTTGAAATAAGAACGCTGTTTTTTATACAAAGCACCAAAGATTGGCAACCGCATGGCAATTTTTATCGCTGATATCAACCGCCAATTCCGCAAAACTGCGACACAAGAGCGTCGAATTTTGTCTGCTCGGCAAGAAATTCCACCTGGATTGGCAGATAATAGACTGGCACACCATTGAGCCTGGCTGTCAGTTCGGGCGTCAGGCGCATTGCGTCTTTTTCGGTCACAATCACAATTTTCAATTGCGATTCGACTGCTTGATAAGCGTTTGCAATCTTATCCATATCATCGGGCGTGAAGAAATGATGGTCGGGGAATTTCAGGCCGATAACCTTTGCGCCCGCGCTGGTCAAATGATCGTAAAGCCGCTCGGGACGGGCGATTCCAGTCGCCACAATCACCGTGACACCATTGAGTTTGGTGCACACAGGCGAATTGCCTATCGGCACAAGTTGACCATAGCCGAATGTTGTGAAAAAGACAGGTACTTCGGATTTCAACTTCAACTTGCGGCTAAATTCCTGTCTTTCTGCGTCAGACAGTGTTTCGGGGCATTTGGTCACCAATACAATGTTGGCACGGCCGATGCCACTACGCGGTTCGCGCAAACGTCCAGCGGGCAGCATCAAATCGTTGAAAATCGGTCGGTTATAATCCACCAGAACAATGTTCAGCCCTGCACGGACGTGGCGGTGCTGAAAGGCATCGTCGAGAATGAATGTGTCGGCGGCATTTTCGGCCAAAAGGTGGTCGATGGCGTGGGTTCGCACTTCATCGACAGCCACCAAAACGTCTGAAAACTTGCGTTTTATCTGCAATGGCTCATCGCCAACGCTTCTGGCATCCGACTCGGGGCGCACTTCAACAAATCCGCTTGTCGAACGCCCATAGCCGCGACTCACAACCGCCACCCGCCGCTTCGCGCAAAGCATCTTGACAAGATACTCGACGTGCGGTGTCTTGCCAGTGCCGCCAACCGTGATGTTGCCCACTACGATGACAGGCACGTCGTAGGCCTTCGATTTGAGCACACCCAAATCGAAAAGCCAGTTACGAACGACGGCTATGCATCTGTAAATGAGCGCAAAAGGCAGCAGTAGATATTTCATCCTAATATATCTCGATGGTGTTTTCCATTCGTGCCTGAACGCCTTGCGAGCCAATCAGGTTTTTAATGTATTTGGCCGATTCGGCAAACTCACCCAACTCTTTGGAAATCTTGCGGGTAGCCATTTCTTCGGTCAGCATTTTCATCATCGCTTCAAAGCCTTCTTCCTGCTTCGGATAATCGACGAGCGAATATTTCTCGGTTCCCGACATCTCGGCTGCTATTGAAATGGCATCGGTCAAGCCGCCGTAAGCATCAATCAGGTGCAGGCGCAACGCATCGACACCGCACCAAACACGGCCCTGCCCAATGCTGTCAACGCTTTCGGGCAGCAGGTTGCGGCCATTGCTGACGCGGCTCACGAAGGTTGAGTAGATTTTCTCGACGCTGCTTTGCATAATCTCACGCTCGGCAGGCGTAAAAGAGCGGTAAGCGTTTCCGAAATCGGACATTTTATTTGTTTTCACCACTTCAGTATTGATTCCCAACTTGTTGCTCATCAATTTTTGGATGTTGAGCGCCAGACCGAAAACACCAATCGAGCCAGTTAGAGTGTACTCATTGGCCACAATGTAACTTGCCGGGCACGAGATATAATAACCGCCCGATGCGGCATAATCGCCCATTGAAACCACAACTGGCTTAACCTGCTTTGTGAGTTCCACTTCGTGCCAGATGTTGTCGCTCACTTGGGCAGAGCCGCCTGGCGAGTTCACACGCAGCACAACTGCCTTAATCGACGAGTCGGCACGCACATCGCGCAACGCTTCAACATAGACCTTCTCGGTAATTTCCTGCTCGCTGTAACCGCTCGACTGCTGGTTGATTTCGCCCGAAGCGTAAACCACGGCAATCTTGTTGTCGGACGGCATTGCAAACGGTTTTGCTTTGGCGTATTTACCAACCGATACAAAATTCAGTTTATCAATATTTTCGACGCCAGTCAGTTGTACCAGTTCGTTCAGCACATCGTCGCGGTAAGCAACTTCATCAATCAGTCCTAACTGCTTGGCTACCTGCGGGTCGTGCGACAGACCATTATCGGCAATATTGTTGAGTTGTGCAATGTCGATGCTGCGCGATTCGGCAATGTTCTGCAGATAGACTTGCCACATAGCATCGAGCATTGCCTGATATTGCAGACGGTTCTCGGCGCTCATCCCGCTCAAAATGTACGGCTCGACCGCACTTTTGAACTTTCCGTGACGGAAAACCTGCACTTCAACGCCCAACTTGTCGAGCGCGCCTTTGTAGAACATCACCTGTGCCTGCAAGCCCTTCAGCAGCATCTCGCCAGTGGGGTTCAACTCAATTTTGTCGGCCACGCTGGCCAAATAGTAGATGCCCTGCGACAGATTATCGGCGTAAGCGTAAACGGGTTTGCCGCTCTGCTTGAAATCGGCTACGGCACTGCGGATTTCAGCAATGGTGGCCAGATTGGCGTTTATGTCGCTGTTATCGATGAAGATGCACTTGATGTTGTCGTCAGTTTTGGCGCGGCTGATGCATTCCAAAATGTCGTTCAGGCCGACACCCTGCTGCAAATTGCCCGACATCAGCGATGTCATACTGATGTTGCCATTGGCGCGGTCGGTGATTGCGGACTTGAAATTAAGATGCAGCACCGAATTGGGCTTTACAGGCGCAGATTTGTCACCGAAAGCGGCAACTATACCGGCAATACCTGCAAAAAGGATAAAGAAAACAAACGAATAGAGAATCAGCGCAACCAAACTCGCCAATACACTTTTAAAGAAATCTTTCATTTTTAAGGATTTAAGTTGTTATAAAAAGAGTGCCAAACCGGTCAATAAAGCACGATTTGGCACATCATAATTTGTCGTTAAATGGTTTAACGGATGAACTGCGATGAGTTCGAATATTCGCAACCAACATAAACGCCGATGCAACCGTCAACCTTTTTTGGTGTTTTTTCGGCATGCACACGAATGGTTATGTTCTGTGTTTTCCCAGGGGTGGCTTCCCAATAAGGTTGGTCAGAAGTCCGGCTGTCGAACACCAAATCGTTGATTGATGTGGTTTCGCGTGTCCAGATGGTATCCTGCACAATTTCGTGTCCGTCAGGTATTTTCTCACCATTGCTGTCGTACAGATAGAAGCCCATCGGGTCCTTTTTGTAAACCTGCACGGTTTTCTGCTTAACGCCTTTGACAACGCGGGTAAATTTCTTGCGCGGAACGTAAATTTGATAGTTTACTGTTCCCAATTTCTGCTCACTGGCCACAAAAAGGCGGTAGTTTTGTTTCGAGTAGAGCACCACGTTCAGTGTAGCCGAATCGCCGCTGGCAATCTCTTTAAACATCGATTGACCACGGTAATCGTATTTTCCTTTCATCTCGTTGCTTGCCAATTTTTTTTTCGAGCAGTTCTGTCCCATAGCCGAAGCACCTGAGAGAAGCATAGCCGCTACGACAAACAACGATGCATATAGCATTTTCTTCATAATGGTAATTTTTACTGTATCAGTCTTGCGCGAACGTCAGCCACTGTGTTGACAATATTCACAAACTGTTTTTTGGTTACTTTTTCGTTTTTGTTCTGGTATGTTGCATCGTAAGCAGCCTGAATGAGTTTCAACTCGTCGAGAAGTTTCGCAACATTTCCTGACTGCTTGTTCTGGTCGAGCAGTTCAATCAAATTCTCAAGCAGAACCTGATGGTCGCGGATGAGTTCATAGGTTTCGTCGTTGAGTTCCTGATGTTTCATCGGCTCAAGGCAGAGATAAAGGCTCTCAATCCATGCACCGGCAACAACCAGGCACTGAATATCAACCAAGCCCTGCTCTTCGATGTAGTTCACAACATCGTGATATGAATCAGATGTGACGCTCAGCAGTGTGTCGGTTTCTGAAAGGTTGTTTAGCACGCGGTCGGCCAAATCCTTGTCGATACCTTCATAAAGACCGATTTCAATCGAAAGGTTTTTTACCAGATTGAAATATTCGAGAGTGTTCTGCGAATTGCCCAAAATGCAGCAGTAAGCCATATCCGAAGCATAAACACCCATATTGACGGCTTGCTGATATTGAGTAACATAGCGTATACCATTCGATGGTTTGTTCGGCAATTCTGAATTAAATGGCACTTCGCGGTTCTTCATGCGGATGAACATCTCGAGTGGCGAAGGAATTTTATAGTTGATGGTCAGCGACTCATCATCGAAAATCACATCTTCAACGCTCAATTCTTCGATACTTTTCTTTGGTTGGCTTTTTTTGCCGTCGCTCGAGCACGATGCTGCCATAATGCCTACTGCCACCATGGCTGCTGCCAATGTCATAAATCTTATTTTCATATCATTGATAATTAAATAGTTAAAATATCATTTTTCTATTTTACTTCAGTTTCGTTAAAGAACCTTATCTGCAAATTTACTAAAATCAGTTTACGCAATTCAAAATTATAGGTTTTTATCTGCACCTGTAATCATTCTGAATTCGTGTCCGTCGAAAACGCCATATGAAAAATTATGCAGCCAGTCGCCCAAAATCACCATCTGCGTGCCGGGGCCAATTTCGCGTTGAGTCACCAGATGCCGGTGGCCGTAAACCATATAGTCGTAATGCTGATGCTTGAGCAGTTCTTTCGAATGAATGCAGATAGTCTCTTTTTCATCGCCTAAATAATGAGCCAATTCGCGACTCGCACGGCTCGAGTTCGACCATTTGTGCCCAAACCAAACTCCCCAATCGGGATGCAGCAGATTGGTGAACATGAACCGCACTATCCTGTTATGAAACAGCCATTTGATAAACTTGTACGACCAGTCGCCAGGACCAACACCATCGCCGTGCGAGATGTAGAAACTCTTGCCCATAATCTCGGTCTCAAGCGCGTCGTCGTGAACAATCATTCCAATTTCATCGCGCAGGTAGCCGAACGTCCAAGTGTCGTGGTTGCCAGCGAAAAAATGCACCTTGATGCCGCTCTCAACCATCTGCGCCAACTTGCCCAGCGTGCGCACAAATCCTTTTGGAACAACATTGCGGTATTCGAACCAGAAATCGAACACATCGCCAACCAGATATAGTTCATTGGCATCGGCACTGATGGTATCCAACCATTTGACAAACAACCGCTCACGCCATTCACCCTGCTTTAAATCGGGGTAACCCAGGTGCATATCCGATGCGAAATAAACCTTGCCCACTTGCGCTTATTTTAACAATTCGGCCAATTTGGCGTCGAGTTGCGCCGGTGTCAGGTTTTTGGCCAGCACCACGCGGTCGGCGTCAATGAGCAGGTTGAACGGCACGGCATCGATGCCGAGTTGGCGAGCCACCTTGCTGTCCATATAGTTGAGTTCGCTCACGTGGTTCACCCAAATCAGGCGGTCTTCGCGGATGGTGTTTTTCCAATCGTCAATGTTGCGCTCAAGAGCCACCGAGTAGATGTCGAATCCGCGGTAGCGATAGGTGCGGAACACCTTGCGCAGTTCGGGATGGGCTTCGCGGCACGGACGGCACCAACTGCCCCAAAAACTGACTAACAGATATTTTGCTTTCAGATTTGACACTCGAATCGTGTCGCCGTAAGGGTTCGACAGGGCAATGTCGGGCATTGTGTCGCCAACGGCAATCTGTGCGTCTTTCTTTGGACGCAGCTCAATTGCGGCCCGCGTCTGCGCAACATAGCGATTGAGCATCATTGTGATGGCGATGGTGTCGTAGCGGTTCATCAGCGCAGTATCAACCATCTCAAAATATTTAAAATCGTCGGCAATGTTGAACAAATTGGCGCGCAACCCCAATTTCGACGACAGTGCCACGTAGCTTGCCAATGAACCGGGCTGCTCTTTGATGAACTGCTCGTGCAACTGACGGTCGGCACGGTAAACCGAATCGGATTTGGCCCTGACATCGGCAACAATCTGCGCAATGTTACGGTCGAGCTGATGAGCCATATAATATTGATTCAGAGTGCCGAGCACAAAGTTTGACTGATGATGCTTGCGCAGAAGCCCAGCCAAACGTTCAGATTCAGGCGAACCGGCAACAGAAAATGTTTCCGCCACATTAGGATAAGTTGCGGTTACAATCACATTTTCGTTTGGACAAGGCAGAACCCTGATGTTGTTTTCAGGCTCGATGTATAGCACAAAATCTTTGGGTTCAGAGCTTTTCTGATTGAAAGCAAAACGACCGGAATCGCCAATGACTATTGAATCGGGAAGGAATCCCGGCTTAGTCATATCGATAATTTTCAGGTATTTGCCAGCGGCACCATCAATTGTTCCTGACACCGATAATGGGTATTCTGCTTCTTTTTTCTCTGAATTGCAGGCTGCAAAACACAGCGCCAATGCAATGTATAGTGGCTTTTTATACATATGTATCTATTTTCGGCAAATATAGTTATTTGTAATCTTTTTCCTAAGAATAAGGATGTGATTAGAAATGTTATATTTGAGTGACATTTATTTTGTTTTCACGTTTAAAACCGACGAAGTATGGAATGGTTTAAGACAACCCAACCAGACGATAGAATTCTTCTCGTAGCCGGCAAAGGTTGTAAAGGTGGGTATATCGACCTAAATGGCAATTGGGTTATTGAACCTCAATTTGAAATAGTAAATTATTTTTGTGATAACGGGTTGGCGCCAGTTGCTTATGAGCGTTTTGGCAAATGGGGTTTTATTGACAAAGCTGGCAATTGGGCTATAAAACCACAATTTGATTGGGCCAGTTATTTTTCGAATAACGGTTTGGCACCTGCCACAACAAATCATAGAACTGGCTATATCAATAAGATAGGAGAATTTGTTATCGAACCGCAATTTTACGATGCCTATGCTTTTGCAAAAAACGGTTTGGCTCTTGCAAGAATAGGCGGTTGGGGCCGTGGCTATATCGACCAAACCGGCAAATTTGTTATTGGACCATTTAACGATGCCTTCGGTTTCGAAGAAAATGGTTTTGCCCGTATAGAACAAAACGGTAAATATGGATTTGTCGATAAAAACGGTGTTGTTGTAAAGCCACAATTTGACGAAGTCAAAGCATTTATCGAAAAAAGCGAATTAACTCCAGTTAAATTAAATAACAAATGGGGTTATGTTGACAAAACTGGCAACTTGGTTATAAAACCGCAATTTGACTATGCTTGGACTTTTGCCGAAAACGGATTGGCTCTTGTCGAATTAAACGGCAAGTGTGGCTATATTGACAAAACTGGCAAGATGGCTATTAAACCGCAATTTGACTATGCTAGAGATTTTGCCGAGAATGGTTTGGCAGTTGTAAGATTTAACGGCAAATTTGGTTGTATCGACAAAACTGGCAATTATGTTATCAAACCGCAATTTGAAGATGTTTATGATTTTGCAAAAAATGGTTGGGCGGTTGCGAAACAAAACGGTTATGGTAGTTATGGCTATATCGATAAAAATGGTGATTGGGTTATAAAACCACAATTTGGTTATGCTCATCCTTTCGAAGAAAACGGTTTAGCCATAGCATCCTTAAATGGGAAAGATGGCGTTATCGACCAAAATGGCAATTTTGTTATTGAACCTCAATATGATTTCGTTGAGTTTTTTATGGACATAATAGTGGTGAAACAAAACCAAAAATGGGGAATAGTTGATACAAACGGCAATACTCTTGCCGAGCCTCAATTTAACATAATTAGCATACCTCACTAAATAATATTGCAATAAAGAATTAACCTTTTCCTCTTACTATTTACCTCTTCCCCTTTACCAAACTCAACACGCCATTGACAAATGCCAGCGGGTGAACAGGATTGCCAGGAACGTACAAATCGACTTTGTATTTATCTAAGAATGAACGGTTAAGTGCGGGACTATCGGCAAAGATTCCGCCGCTAATGGCGTCGGTGCCAGCCAGAATCAGGATTTTCGGGTCGGGGGTTGCCTGATAGCAGATTTCGAGCGCTTCGGCCATATTTTCAGAGATTGGGCCTGTAACCACAATGCCGTCGGCGTGACGCGGCGATGCCACAAAATCGATTCCGAAACGGCCCATATCGAAGTTGACATTGCTTGTGGCGTTCAACTCCCACTCGCAACTGTTGTCGCCTGCGGCAGACACTTCGCGCAGTTTGAGCGAACGGCCGAATAACTTGTGGATTTCGGCGCGAACCTTGTCGGCGTCCACTTCAATGGGTTGGTCACCACTGACAACCAGACGCTCGCGAATATTGCTCGACAACTTGTAATCTTTTGTGAATCGGATTTTTTCGGGGCAGGCAAAGGCGCACTCGCCGCAGAAGGTGCAGCGTCCCAAATCGATGCTCAAAGGATTGCCGCTTATGGCTCCCGTTGGGCATAAATCGATGAGTTGCTGTTCGTTGCAAGCTGCATCGGTAATCACAGGCCGACCACGGAACACTCCAGGAACATCGGTTGTTGTAACATCGGGAATGAACTGTTTTCCCTGATGGAATAATATCTTTAAATTGTTGATAAACATTGTTTTTGGGTGTTAGGTGTTAGGTATTGGGTGTTAGTATTTTATATGCTCGTAATTCGTAATTCATAACTCGTAATTTCCGTTCAATCAATCAGTTATTCTACTAATCAATCCTTGTTATAGGTCGTGGCCGCTGTACGAAAGGTCGAAACTCTTGTTGCAGATTGGGAAATCGGAAATCTCGTTGTTGCGGACGGCAAGCGCAAGGCCCAGCCAGTTGTGGAACGACGGGTCCTTGATTTTGTAATGCTTGAGTTCGCCGTTGGCGTCG
>JAFYYA010000005.1 GCA_017557785.1 Salinivirgaceae bacterium | reverse complement strand
TCGTATTTTCTTTTTGAAACGGTTCGATTTAACATTCGGGTTGGTAATGGTTGTGCCGATGCAGTATTTGCTCATGCGCGTTGGTTTCACTCTGTGGTTCAGTAAGATGCGCTTCATCTGCGAATCGGCTCGGCCGTCCTGTTTCAGCTCAATGATGACGGCATTCTTCAGCGACGACTTCAGCCCCGTGGTGTGGTTCACAAACCGCAGATTGGTGTCGATGGTCAGGCGCTCGGTTTTGGCGGCGTTCACCAGCGTGATGCGGTTGAAGATGGTTTCCATCTGCGGCACAATGTCGTTGACGGTGAAGGCCGAATTGTTCGCTAGGAAATCGGCTGCAGCAGCATCGCTGCGGAAATCGAAGAACAGACTGTTGTCGATTTCGGTGCGTTTCTTCTTGGTGCGCTTCTTGTTGTTTTTGTGCTTGATTTCCAGAAACGTCTGACCTGAAGCCACATACACTCGCGTACGCACCTTCTGCCGCACCATCCGGCGGTTGTGGTGGTCGAGAAACATTCGCAGCTCAGGCGTGTCGTAATACATACTGTTATAAGGACTTACCTTCTTGCCTTCAACCACAAGCGCGCGGTAGCCTTCGGCGTGTGCGTCGCGCAGAATGGCCAGCAACACATCTTCGTTGGTCAGATATTTCGAGTCGATGCGGTTCATCAGCTTAATCGAGTCCATCTCAGGCAGAGTGATGGGCTCGATGGCGCGCACTTCGTCGGTCGATTCCAAGTCAATATGTTGATTAATTGGCATCTTCGGCGATGTATTCAAAGATTTTTGTCACCAGCAGCTTGCCTTTGGCGTCGTAGGTGCATTGCGTTTTTTTGCGTCCGAACTCGTTGTATTCGAATGTTTTATATGTCTGCAAGCGGTTGTGGTTGTCATAAACAAGTTCCTTTGTAACCTTTCCTGCGGCGTTGTACTCGAAGCGTTTGCGCCATTTCACCCCCGACGGGCTGTACTCAATTTCTTCAATCTTTCTGCCTTCAGAGTTGTAGGTGGTTGTGTGGTCCAGAATCTGCGCGTTGGTCTTCACATCGGTGTTCCACTCTTTGATCACAAGGTTTTTCTTGTTGATTTTCTGCGTCGGCTGTTCCTGCGCAACGGCCATTCCCGCCGCACCGCATATTACCGCCAACATAACGATTAACTTCTTCATTTCGTTTGTGTTAAGTTAGTTATTCCCGATTATCGGCAAACCGCCGTGCTTGGCAATTGACCGCAACCGCATAATTATTGTTTGACAATGCAAATAACGTTTTTTTTGGCGAAAAAATATCTGCTGATTGCTTTTTAAACCTTTAATCACGACCATTTCACAAAGAATTCCGCCGAAAGCACCAACTTACCCGACAATCTTCCCAATCAGCGTCGCCGACGTGCTGCTTTCAACCTTCACGTTCACATAATCGCCAGGTTTCTGCCCCTGATGCGGGAAAACAATCATCTTGTTTTGCGAACTGCGGCCGCACCATTCGGCGTCCGAACGCTTGCTCGGCCCTTCGACAAGTACTTCAAATGTCTTGCCAATGTCGCGTTGGTTCGATTCGGCTGAAAGCGTGTTCTGCAAATCGATAATCTGCTGAAGGCGAGCCACTTTCACATCTTCGGGCACATTGTCGGGCATTGTGCGGGCGGCTTTCGTGCCAGGGCGTTCCGAGTATTTGAACATAAACGCCGAATCGAACTTTGCCCACCGCATCAAGTCGAGCGTAAGTTGTTGGTCCTCATCGGTTTCAGAATGGAATCCGCAGAAAACATCGGTGCTGATGGCGCACTCGGGAATATACTTGCGGATGGCCTCGATGCGGCCCATATACCATTCGCGGGTATATTTGCGGTTCATCGCCTCGAGAATCTTGTTGCTGCCGCTCTGCACAGGCAGATGAATGTGGCGGCAGATATTCGGGTGAGCGGCAATCACTTGCAGCGTTTCGTCGGCCATATCCTTCGGGTGGCTTGTCGAGAATCGGATGCGCGTTGTGGGGAATCGTTCTGCCACAGTCTCAAGCAGTTGCGGGAAACGGATTTCACCGTCGCTGCTCACAAAGCGGTACGAATTCACGTTCTGCCCAAGCAGCGTAACCTCTTTGTAGCCCTTGCTGTCAAGGTCGGCCACTTCGGCCAGAATGTCGGCAATGTCGCGGCTGCGCTCACGTCCGCGGGTGTAGGGCACGATGCAGTAAGAGCAGAAATTGTTGCAGCCGCGCATAATGCTCACAAACGCCGACACGCCGTTGGTCTCGATGCGTGTGGGGCAGATTCCTGCGTATGTTTCAGTGGTCGAGAGTTCTGTGTCGATGGCAGGATGGCCGCCGAGAGCCTTTGCCACAAGCAGCGGCAGATGGATGTACGAGTCAGGACCTGCCACAATATCAACCGATTTTTTCTCAATCAGTTCCTGTCCGATGCGTTCGGCCATACAGCCGATAACACCAACCAGCAACGCGGGCTTCTGACGTTTAAGCTGCTGAAGACCATCGAGTTTTGCCCAGATGCGCTGCTCGGCGTTGTCGCGGATTGAGCAGGTGTTGAGTAGGATGATGTCGGCCTCGTCGCGTTCGCGTGTGTAGTCGTAGCCTTCGGCCTGCATAATGGCCGCAACAACCTCGCTATCAGCAACATTCATTTGGCAGCCGTAGGTTTCTATATAAATTTTCTTTCCCATTATTCTTGTGCTTTCAGGTTCGGCGCTTGCGCCGTTCGTGTTTTTTGAAACTTTCTTCTGTCCGTGTTTTCAGTGTTTTCCGTGGTTGCAGAATTATTTTTCAAGTCGCGGTTCAATTTTGTCATCGAGCATATCGCGCGTCACGTGCGACATTCCCTTAATCTTCTGCAAATCCTTGATTATCTGCGTAAGAAATTCATTATTATGCACATACACATCGATGGTGCCCTCAAAAATTCCATCGTGGCAGTCGATGTTTATCGCCCTCAAGTTGACATCCAACTGATTGGTGATGGTTTTTGTCACCTTGTTGATGGCGTCGGAATTGTAAACGCCCTTGATTTTGATGCGTCCCAGGTAGGCCATCATCTTGTGCGACGTCCACTCAACCTTCACCACGTTCGAACTGTCGCTCGAACTGAGTTTGATGGCGTAGGGGCACGATGTGCTGTGTATTATCAGTTCGTCGTCGGCAATGCGGTAGCCAATCACGTCGTCGCCTGGAATCGGGTTGCAGCACGATGCAATCTGGTAGCCTTGTGTGTTATCGTCAACCACCAGCGGCTTCGACTTGTCGAACTTCAGCGTGGCGTCAATCTTCGAACTCGACCGTGATATCCCCCAGAATTTCATCCACTTGCTGAGCGAGCGCTTTTCCATAATGTTCTTGAACTCGTCGACGGTGATTTTCTTTGTGCCGAGTTTGAAGTAAAGTTCGTCTTTGTTGCGCGTCTGGAAGTAGTTGTATAATTTTCTGAAAATGTTCGAGTTGATTTGCATCTTAGTCTGCTCGAGCAGCCATTCAAGATGTAGTTTTCCTTCGGTCGAGACGTTGCGGCGCTGGTCTTTGAAGAAACTCTTGATAGTGTTGCGCGCCTTTGCCGTTGTCACATAGTCAATCCATTCAGGCTCAGGCTGTTGCTTTTCCGATGTCAGAATTTCAATCTGGTCGCCCGCATTCAGTTCCTGATTGAGCGACACCAGTTTATGGTTCACCTTTGCGCCGTAAGCGTGATAGCCCACCTGCGAGTGGATTTCGAATGCGAAATCGAGCACAGTTGATTTGGCGGGCAGCGTAACTGACTCACCTTTAGGCGTGAACACGGTGATTTCCGATGCAAAAAGATTCAGTTTGAACTCATCGAGAAAATCGAAAGCGTCGTTTTTGGGATCCTCAAGCATCTTGCGAATCTCAAAAATCCACTTATCGAGTTCATTTTCAGTGGTTGTATTCTCTTTGTATTTCCAGTGCGCGGCATATCCGTGTTCGGCAATGTCGTTCATCCTTCGCGAGCGAATCTGCACCTCGACCCATTGTCCGCCAGGGCCCATCACCGTGGTGTGCAGAGCCTCGTAGCCATTCGATTTCGGCTGGCTAATCCAGTCGCGGATGCGGTCGGGACGCGGCGTGTAAAGGTCGGTGATGATTGAGTAGATGGCCCAGCATTGCGCCTTTTCAGGGATGTTCGGGTCGGGGTCGAAGATGATACGGATGGCAAACAGGTCGTAAATTTCCTCGAGCGGCACCTTTTTGGTTTCCATCTTGTGCCAGATTGAGTAAATCGATTTCGGGCGGCCTGTAATCTCGTAGGTGTATTTTTCGGCGTTCAACCTTGCGGTGATGGGCAGCGAAAAACGATTGATGTAGGTGAACCGCTTCTGCTCGCTCGCCTTAATAAAACTTGCAATACGTTGATATTCAAATGGATGATGGTATTTCAAACACAAATCTTCAAGTTCTGTCTTGATTGAGTACAAACCCAAGCGGTGAGCTAATGGCGCATAGATAAACAGCGTCTCGCTGGCAATTTTCAACTGCTTGTTGGGCGGCATACTGTCGAGCGTGCGCATATTGTGCAGACGATCGGCTAACTTAATGAAAATCACCCGCAAATCGTCGGCCATCGTCATAATAATCTTCTTGAAATTCTCTGCTTGAAGGTCGGTCTGTCCGTCGAAGACGCCCGCAATTTTGGTCAAGCCGTCAACAATGTTGGCAATCTTGTCGCCAAACTGCAAGCGGATGTCCTCGACCGTGAAATCGGTATCCTCGACCACATCATGCAGCAGCGCCGAAACAATTGATTTAGTGCCCAATCCAATCTCTGTTGTGGCGATTTTTGCCACGGCAATCGGGTGCAGGATGTACGGCTCGCCCGATTTGCGGCGCATATTGGCGTGCGCACCGTTGGCCAGATTGAACGCTTTGGTAATCAAAGCCTTGTCCTCTTCGCTCTGCGACATACGCGCCGATTGAAGCAGATCCTGGAAATGGTCTTGTATGAGTTGTTTTTCCTCGTCAGTAAATTCAGAATTCTTTACATCCATTGTGTGCGATTTTGATATCGGGCAAATGTAATTTTAAGTTTGGTTAAACCGATTTTTTCGTCACTCTTTTTGCATGTCAAAACTTTACAATTTGGCAATAATCCTTCGGCTCGTAGTTGTGCGGGAAAACATAAAAGTAAGCACCTTTTTTCGACGAAGCGGTATCCTTGTCGGCTGTTTGCAGCAGCACGTTGAGCGAAGCCACCTTCTTACGGAAGTTGCCCGGGTCAAAAGTGTGCTGGAAAATTGCGTTATACAAGTTGTTGAGCTGTGTGAGCGTGAACTTGCTCGGGAGCAACTCGCGTCCAAGTAGTTCGTGCGACGCCTTGTATTGAAGGCGTTGCAAGGCGATATCAATCATGTTTTTATGATCGAAGACCAGCGGCGGGAGATCGGTAATTGGGAACCATTCGCCTTTGTGGGCCTCAACCAGCTCGCTGTTATGGCTGTCGTTGCAGATTAGGGCGTAGAAGGCCATGCTTATCACTCGTTCGGTAGGCTCGCGGTCAGGTTGTGAGAATGCCGCCACCTGCTCAAGGAAAATGTCGTGAAGCCCAACAGTTTGCAGCAACACGCGCCGTGCTGCATCCTCAAGCGACTCCTGGTTGGCCACAAAACCACCCATAAGCGACCAGTCGCCTTTGTACGGTTCAAGGTTGCGCGGATAGAGCAGCACCTTCAGTTGGCCGTTGTCGTAAGTGAAAACCACGCAGTCGACTGCCACATGAATTTTAGGATAACCCGTGTATATTGTCTTTGCCATTGAATTTTGAAAAATCGCACAAATATAACGTGTGTTCGGAAAAACATCGATTCATAAACACAACTTCTGCTCTTATTAGACATAAAGTTTCATGACAACAATCAGCCAGCGGCTTAAAAAAAACTGTATGCCAGCGTAATTTTGTTAATAAATCCAAAGATATTAACATCATTTTAAGTGCACCAATTGAACGATTATTTTATCTTTGCAATTTGGATGAATAAAAAGATAATATGAGGAGAATTACACTGCTATTGGCTGCCGCCATTTCTTGTCTGATCTGTAACGCACAGCAAATCAACAAGTATGGCGTACCATTCATAACCAACTACAAACCTAACACTGCGCAAACTCTCGACATTGTTCAGGACCAGCGCGGCATAATGTTTTTTGCCAACGACGAAGGTATTATTGAATACGACGGTGCCAGATGGAGCAAAATAAACATGCACTGGGCAAAATCATTGTCAGTCGACGAAGACAACATTGTACACGTGGGCGCAGAAGGCGATTTTGGTTACCTGTATCCAAATGAAATAGGCGAGCTCGAATTTGTATCACTGACTTCCAAATTGCCCGATTCTGTCAGGAATGAGAACATCCACAAAACCTACAGCAAAGGCAAGACAACATATTATTGCTCGATGAGCAAAATCTTTATTGCGGAAAAAGACAGCATTCTGGGAATCATCGAACTCCCCGAAAAAAGTTTCTTGACTTTCATAAAGGGCGACACACTGGTTGTAAGTAATACTGACAACGAAATGTCCTTGTATTACGACAACAGCCTTCATTATACCGGGTTGGCCCCAAAGGGATTGTACGGCATCGCACCCTACAAGCACGGCTCTTATCTTTTGGCGTCGGGCAGCCAACTTTGGGAGTGGCAGGCTGACGCCAATACTCCTTTGAAAGCTATCAGGGAGACAAATAGTTTTATAGACGAGATTTATACCAAACACATGCCATACCACCTTTCAAAATATGGCGACAATTTAATAATGTCAACTGTGTTTGGCGATAAATATAATGTGATTGTCTTCAATGACGACTTGCAGCCTATGTACGTCATGAATACACAAAACGGATTAGGCTCAAACAATGTTTTCTGTAGTGTGCATATAGGAAACAATATATGGAGTGGATTGGACAACCGTATTGCGAAAATTGAAGCTGGGAACGCCATCCATCGATTCAGTTCCGAATCAGGACTCGATAGCCCAATCAATTGCATCACGGAGTTTGAAGGTGCCATGTACGTTGGAAACAACAAGGGTGTCTACCGTTGCGAATTCGACAAAGACAGACTGCCACAATTCAAACAAATTGATGGCTACGCCGGTCAGGCATTTACAATTTTCTCAGTACCCGGCAGCAAAAGGAAAATCCTGATTTCAGGCGCATCCGTCAACACCAACATGTTTGAAAACAAGCAGAAACTCGACGACAACATCAAAACCGACGGAATGTGCTTGTTGCAATCAAAAAAACACCCCGAACTTTTATATATCGGTTCAAAAGAGAAAGGCTTGTCTTGCTACAAATTCCAAAACCGCAGTTCGCATTGGAAACGTGTTTACAGTGCGCTCGACTACACTGATGTGACATCAATTGTTGAAGACAATGATGGATTTATTTGGTGCACCACCGACCGCGGTATTTTCAGAATTTCAGAAGACGGAAAAACATTCGTGATGTTTGACGAGGAAAATGGTCTGCCATCCATTGACATGGCCAATATGAAAATCATTGATGGTAAAATCCTGTTTTTCACAGTGGCCGGCATTTACGAATTCGACAGCACCGAATCGATATTCGAACCCAGCAGGTTTATAGGCGATATTAGCGCCGACACAACCACAGGAACATGGGATGTCTGCAAATACAAAGACGGATATATAATATCGCGTTACAACCCCTACGACCAAACATACTGGATCGACTACGCGAAGAAAAACGAACAAGGGGAATTCTACCTTGAAAATGCCGGATTTGAAAAGTTACCAAAAGATGTCAACCTCCTATACATTTATGTTGACAACAACGACAACCTGTGGATCAGCGTCGACGTCGACCTCTACTGCTACAGACCTGACATGATAGATTATGCCTACTACAAGGAGCCCTTCAATGCTCACGTCAGACAAATTGTGGCCAACGATACGGTATTGTTTAGCGGCACATTCAAGTCCGAAAACGGCGCCATTGTAATGGAACAACCCAAAAACTACATTATTGAAATTCCATACGAAAGAAACTCTCTAACATTCCGATACAGCGCTACATTCTACGATTCGGAAGAAGACACGGAATTCTCCACAATGATTGAAGGCGATGACAAAGACTGGTCGAAATGGAAAAAGAGCACCGAATACAGCCGTATGCACCTTAGCGAGGGCAACTACATCTTCAAAGTTAAAGCTCGTAATATCTATGGTGTTGAAAGCCCGGTAGCATCCATTGCTTTCACCATCAAACCACCATTCTACCGCACCATTGTGGCATATCTGCTTTACGTGGTTCTGCTGGTGGTTATGGTTTACGGAATTGTGAAGTGGAACACCCACCGACTCATCGAAGAGAAGAAAAAACTGGAACAGAAGATTGCCGAAGCCACCGAAGAGATTCGCGGACAGAACGTCCAACTCGAGCAACAGAAAGACGAGATTGAGAAACAGAAAGACGAGATTCAGTCGAGTATCAACTACGCACGCCGAATCCAGCGTGCCCTGCTCACCCCCGACGAAGTCATCGACAAGATTTTCCCCGACCACTTCCTACTCTACAAACCGCGTAACGTGGTGAGTGGCGACTACTACTGGTTCGGCCAGTTCGGCGACTACAAAGTGAGCATTGTGGCCGACTGCACAGGCCACGGCGTTCCGGGCGGTTTCATGAGCATGCTCGGTATGACAAACCTGAACTACATTGTGGGCCAGGAACTTCGCCCCGACGAGATTCTGAACAAGCTGCGTAATGCCATCATAACCAGTCTGCGACAGAAAGACGATTCAATCCAGCCAACAGGTGACGAAAAGGCCGACCGCCGAGCCGCCTTTGCTGCAGCAACCGAAAAGAAAGACCGCAGCCAGGATGGTATGGACGTGGCAATGTACGTGATAAACGAGAAAGAAATGACACTGTCGTTTGCCGGTGCCAACAACCCGCTCGTGCTCATCCGCGACGGTGAAGTTGAAGTGGTGAAAGCCAGCAAGATGCCTGTAGGTATCTATGCCAAACTCGACCCGTTCGAGCGCGTTGACATGGAACTGAAGAAGGGCGACTGTCTCTATACCTTCTCCGACGGTTTCCAAGATCAATTCGGATTCGAAAGCGGCAAGAAGTTCATGAGCAAGCACCTGCGCGAAGTTCTGCTCGAAATCCACCAGAAACCGATGTCCGAACAGAAAGAGATTTTGAACAAGATTTACGAAGACTGGCGAGGTCCTGCCGACCATCAGACCGACGATGTGGTGCTGATGGGCGTGCGCATCTGATGCCGGCAACAGCAATGATTTACAAGCGATTCCTTTTGGGGGATCGCTTTTTTTATTGAATAAAAATCCAGCTAACAGACATTCCAACACATAAAAATCCCACCCGATCAACATATTCTCGGTCGGACCAATTTTACCGATTCACATTCCAAATTCAGTGCTTTTCGTAAAAAGAAAAAAATAGCAAAAATCATATTTGTTTTTACAACCCTATTTTATACTTTTGAGCGATTTTTGAAAAGGAACGATAAAGAGATTTAAGTTTCTAATTTTTAATACTTTAAAACACAAAAACTATGATTAAAGTTGGTATCAATGGTTTCGGTCGTATCGGCCGCATGGTGTTCCGCGCTGCTGTTGAGAACTTCAGCAAAGACATTCAAATTGTAGGAATCAACGACCTTCTGGACGCTGATTATCTTGCTTACATGTTGAAGTATGACTCAGTTCACGGTCATTTCAACGGTGACGTTAAAGTTGACGGTAACTACATGATCGTTAACGGCAACAAGATCCGTCTGACTGCAGAAATGGATCCTGCTAACCTGAAATGGAACGAGGTTGGCGCTGACGTAGTTGTTGAGTCAACTGGTTTCTTCTTGACTGACGAGACCGCTCGCAAGCACATCCAAGCTGGCGCAAAGAAAGTCATCATGTCGGCTCCTTCGAAAGATGCTACCCCGATGTTCGTTTATGGTGTTAACCACAAGACCTAC
>JAFYYA010000042.1 GCA_017557785.1 Salinivirgaceae bacterium | reverse complement strand
GCTAATTGCCGAAGCCGAGTATTTTATTGACGATGAGCTCGACTGCGAAGACAGCCTCGGCGATGACGAAGAAGAAGAGTAACAAGTTGCAAGTATTATAAATCAGAAAGATATGGATTTTAACGAAGAGATTAAACGCCGCCGTACGTTTGCTATCATAAGCCACCCTGACGCCGGAAAAACCACTTTGACCGAGAAGTTGCTGCTGTTTGGCGGCGCTATCCACGTGGCGGGTGCCGTGAAATCGAACAAGATTAAGAAAACCGCCACTTCCGACTTTATGGAAATTGAGCGGCAGCGTGGTATTTCGGTTGCCACATCGGTAATGGGTTTTGAATATAACGGTGTGAAGGTCAATATTCTCGACACTCCAGGCCACCAGGATTTTGCCGAAGACACCTTCCGCACCCTGACAGCTGTCGACAGCGTTATTGTGGTGATTGATGCCGCGAAAGGCGTTGAGGCACAGACGGAAAAACTGATGAAAGTGTGCCGTATGCGCAATACGCCGGTGATTGTGTTCATCAACAAGATCGACCGCGAAGGCAAGGACCCGTTTGACCTGCTCGATGAGATTGAGAATCAGCTGCAAATCCACGTTCACCCGTTGAGTTGGCCTGTGGGTATGGGCCAAAGGCTGCAGGGCGTTTATAACATCTTCGACCATAAGATGTACTATTTCTCGGGCAACGACAAAACCAAAGCCGAAGAACCGCAGGAATTCAAAGACCTGAACGACCCTGAATTCGAGCGCAAAATGGGCAAGAACGCACAGATTCTGCGCGACAACCTCGAACTGATTGAAGGCGTTTATCCCGATTTCGACCAAAATCTTTACCGCGAAGCGAAAATTGCTCCTGTGTTTTTCGGAAGCGCACTCTATAACTTTGGTGTTCAAGAACTTTTGGAATCGTTCATACGAATTGCGCCATCGCCGCAGCCGTCGCAAACCATTGAGCGTGAAGTGAAACCCGAAGAAGATAAGTTCACCGGTTTTGTGTTCAAAATCCACGCGAATATGGACCCGAACCACCGCGACCGCATTGCGTTTGTCAAGATTTGCTCGGGCAAGTTCCAACGCAACACCAACTACTACCACGTCCAACTCGACCGCCAGCTGAAATTTGCCAGCCCAACGGCGTTTATGGCGCAAAAAACATCGGTTGTTGAAGAAGCCTACCCCGGCGACATCATCGGTTTGCACGATACGGGCAACTTTAAAATCGGCGACACCCTGACCGAAGGCGAAAAGATTCATTTCAAAGGACTTCCGAGCTTCTCACCCGAATTGTTCCGATACATAGAAAACGATGACCCGATGAAGGCCAAACAGCTTGCCAAAGGTATCGACCAGTTGATGGATGAAGGTGTGGCACAGCTGTTTACAATGACATTGAACGGCCGCAAGGTGATTGGAACCGTTGGCGCGCTCCAGTTTGAAGTGATTGAATATCGATTGCTGCACGAGTACAACGCCAAATGCCGCTACGAGAACATCAGTATGTACAAAGCTTGTTGGGTGAAACCGAAGGATATGGTTGAGTGGGAAGACTTCAAACGCCGCAAATTCAAGGCGATGGCTAAAGACAAGTGGGGCCGCGACGTCTATCTTGCCGAATCAGCTTACGAACTGCAGATGTCGCAAGAGAAATTCAAAGGATTGGAATTCTATTTCACGTCGGAATTTGAGTAGATTTAGGAATTTGAACTAAAAGCAAAGGGGCGGAAAACAAATTCCCGCCCCTTTCTCTTTTATATCAAGCAACCAATCTCTCACAAACAGCGTCTTGCAATTGGTTTTGTTTTTAACTTTGGGGAAAGGTAGTTTTCGAAATGGAAATAGAAATCAATGTATAAATGAAGGAAAATGTCACAAGAATAATGGATGATAATTCATTCCTAAATGAATTATCCTGTGTAATTGAAGCTCTAGAATCAAAAGAAAAGGAAAATGGACTTGAAGGAGCTGAAAATACAATTTTGCAGTATTTGAAAAGAATCTTTGATATTGCTATAGGAAAAGAACCTTTAATAGGGAAACAAGAAGATTATATATCTATTCAGAGAGTTTTAAGTGATGACCCGAATTTGCTAATGTGTGACAGGATTGGTGATTTGTCTTATTATTTTAGTTATTTATTTAAACTATAACATTTCTCTAATTGCTGAATTGGATAAACAAAAAGGGCGGAAACCAAATCTCCGCCCCTTTTTATTCAAATCCCGAAAACTATCGGGATAAATATCTAACTCCTAACTTCTGACTCCTACCTGAATCAATACTCCTGCCAGCTCTTAATCTGAATGTCGTCCATTTCGCGGACGCAGCTTGCGTGGATGAACGCGCTTGCAAGGCGGGCGTTGGTGAGCAACGGAATGTTATGGTCGATGGCCGAACGGCGGATTTTGTAGCCGTTGGTCAGCTCGCGGTGCGTGTGGTTTTTCGGGATGTTGATGACCAAATCAATCTTGTGGTCTTGCATAAGCTCCGTGATGTTGGCGTCGTTGGTGTGCTCGTCGGGCCAGCTAACGCGCTCAGCGGTAACACCATTGTCGGCCAGGAACTTCTGCGTGCCGTTGGTGGCGTAAATCTTCAAGCCCTTCTCCTGAAGCATTTTGCAAGAGTCGAGCAAATCGACCTTGCCGCGAACGTCGCCCGACGAAACCAGAACGCCCTTCTCAGGCTTGTGGAAGCCTACCGAGTAGAGAGCGGCCAGCAGAGCGTCGTTGAAGTCGGTGCCAAGGCAACCAACCTCACCAGTCGACGACATATCGACACTCAAAATCGGGTCGGCGCGGTGCAGACGGGCAAACGAGAACTGCGATGCCTTCACGCCGATGTGGTCGATATCGAAATCCGACGAATCGGCTCTTTGAACTTGCTCGCCGAGCATAATCTTTGTGGCGGTCTCGATGAAGTTGCGTTTCACAACCTTCGACACAAACGGGAACGAACGCGATGCGCGCAGGTTGCACTCAATCACCTTCACCTCGTTGTTTTTGGCAAGATATTGGATG
>JAFYYA010000041.1 GCA_017557785.1 Salinivirgaceae bacterium | reverse complement strand
TGCGTCGCCGATGTATTTCTTTTTGGTGTATGAGTAGTGCACTGTCAACGACGGCGCGAAGTTCCATTTTGCCAGCGTCACCTGTTTCTTGTAGATGTCGGTTGTCTGCTCAAGCAGTTGATAATCGTAGTTTTTATTGATATCGAAATCCTCTGTCAGCAGCTTGGTTGCCACTTCAATATTGAGCAGGTCGTCGATGGTCTGCGACAATTCAATTTTGGTGTTTACGTCAGAGCCGAGTTGAAGGCGCATAGCGTTGTAAATCATTTCAAGTGAGCGCTTTGTCGAACTGATGGTTGTTTGCATTGTCAGCACCTGCACTTGCAGCTTGTCGGCGTCAATCTGTTCCGAAACGCCCACTTTCACAGCGTTTTGTGTCGATTCGAGCAGCTTGTTCATATTCTCAAGGTTCTTGTCGAGCAAGGCCACCGTTTCCTCCATAACCAAAGCCGAGTAGTAAAGGCTCTTCACTTGGTCGCGAATGTCCTGTTCCGATTTCTTTTTGCTGATTTCCGACATTTCGACCGACATTTTGCTAATCTGCCATCCGATGACCTGTGCGCCGCTGAATGCTACAGCCACCTGCGCACCCAATGTCAAGTATGGGTTCATTGCGATTTGCATTCCTTGAAAGTTCATTTTGTAGCCGAGCATATTGGTGTAGTCAACCGATGCCGAGATTTGCGGCAGCATAGTTGACAGCGACTGCCATTTGGCGGCTTCGGCTTTCTGAACGTCAAGTGAAGCGTTCTGCATTGTGTAATTGTGCTCAATGGCGTAGTTCTGCGCGTCTTTCAGCGAGAGCTTCATTGTGCCCGCTGTGTCGGTCTTGACTGATTCAGCCGTTGGGACAGGGCTGTTGGCTGCGGTGGTTTCGGCAGGTTCCTGCGCTACGGCAAGGCTCACCGCCATCGAAGCCAAAGTTGTGATTAAAAATTTCTGTTTCATTGTTTTATAAAAGTTTAATAGTGTTGTCATTGTTTTTTGTGCGTGCACATTTTCTCGTTTACCTTGTCGAGTTCGCGTAGGCCCTCGTCGGTGCTGATTCCTCTGAAAAACGGCAGGAAGACTGACCGGTACATTTCGCATGGCTTAATGTGGTAGTCGTCGATGAGCTTTATCGCAAACTCAAAGAGCCGGTCGAGCAGCAGGCTAGCCACTTCAATGTTGGTGTCGTCGCGGAAGTATCGTCCTTCGATTCCCGTTGTGAACAGCCGTTTGAGAAGCTTCAGGCTGATGTCCTCGCTTTTGTGTTTCAGTTCGGTCAGCATGGCAGAGTAGTAGCGGTGCAAATCGTCGAAGAACACGGGGCTCACACCGTTCGTTTCGTCGTGCTGCAGAAGTGCGAACTGATACATTACTTCGTAAACATTGCTGTTAGAGTCAAGAATCTTGCTGCGTCGGGCCAGACCGTCGGTCGAGAATTTGAGCAGGCAGGTTTCAATCAGCTCGTCCTTATCCTTGAAATTCTCGTAGATGGTGCGCTTCGACATGCCTAAAGACTTAGCCAGCTCGTCCATTGTTACACTTTTCAAACCTTTTTGCTTGAAAAGTTTTGCGGCTCCGTCG
>JAFYYA010000040.1 GCA_017557785.1 Salinivirgaceae bacterium | reverse complement strand
TGCGGCTGCTGTTGCTGATTATCCTGACTCTGCTGGTCTTGTTTGTCTTTCTGTTGTTGGTCCTGATTCTGCTGTTGGTCTTGCTGCTGGTCCTGATTTTGTTTTTGGTCCTGCTGCTGGTCCTGGTCTTGCTTGTTCTGGTTTTGATTCTGCTGATTCTCGTTCTGCTGTTGCTTCATCTTGTCCTGCGCCCAAGCCAGATTGTATTTGGTTTCCAAATCGTTAGGATTGTTGCGTAGAGCGTTTTTGTATGCCTCAATTGCGCCTTGCAGATTCTCCGATTGCAGAAGGCAGTTGCCCAGATTGTGGTAAGCGGCGGCTCGTTTCTCTTTTTCGACATCGGTTTTCGAGCCGAGAGCCTGATATTGCCGCGCGGCCTCTTCCATACGGCCCTGACTCAACATTGTGTTGGCCAGATTGAACGAAGCGTCCCAGTTGTTCGGGTCCTCCTCAAGTGCCTTGCGGTAACTTGCTTCGGCATCACGCAGCAGCACCGAATCGACGCGTGCCGTATCGGCGAAAGCCTTGTTAAACTGACGGTTGCCCTGACGGATGTATCGCCGCTCGACTTGTGCGCCGGCTATCTGCGGAAGCGCGATTGCCAGCATCAGTATTGCAACAAACAAACCTTTGATTTTCATATCTTTAGCATTTAGGTGGGTCCAAAAAATTGATTTCGAGAGATTTTTAGATTTGTGTTGAGCAGATTGACGGCTTTCGCGAAGGCGCGATGCGGGCATCGTAACTGAGTGAAAGTTGGCAAGATGCCGATAAAAATCAAAAATCTCCGAAAAGTTATTTGTAATACCCATTGTTTTGTTTTTAAACGGTGAATTTTTTGGACTCACCTTAAAGTCAGTTTTGAGTTTTTGAAAAGATTGATAGCGTTCAGACGGCGGTTGCGGCGATTGAGCACAAACACATCAATGAGCAGCAGCAACAGCCCGAAGCCTAGAAAATATTGATATTGCTCCTCGTATTCCGAGTAGATTTTCGCATCCATTTCAACCTTCTCCATATTGTTAAGTTCGCTGAAGAGCGCACTCAAGCCGCTTTTGGTGTTGTTAGCGCGGATGTATTTTCCGCCACCGGCTGCGGCAACCTGTTTCAGCGTTGTCTCCTCAAGTTTTGAAATCACCACATTGCCTTGAGCGTCAGTGCGATAGTCGCGCTGTCCGTTGCGGTTGACTGTCGGGATTGGTGCACCCTGCGGCAAACCCATACCCACCATATGAATGGTTACTCCGGCTTCGTTGGCTTTGGTGGCAGCGGCAATCGGGTCGCCGTCGTGGTCCTCGCCGTCGGTGATGATGACAATGGCTTTATTTTTGTCATCGCCCGGTGTGAACGATTTGACACCCAAATTAATAGCCTTCTCAAGCGCCGTTCCCTGATTGGTCACCAGCGATGGGTTGATTGACGAAAGGAACATTTTGGCTGCAGTGTAGTCGCTTGTCATTGGCAATTGCACAAAAGCGTCGCCGGCAAAAACTATCAGCGCGAGTTTATCGTCTTTCAGACCGTCAATCATTTTAGATATGGCGCGTTTGGCATTCTCCAATCGGTTTGGCGTGATGTCTTCGGCAAGCATACTGTTCGACACGTCGAGAGCCACAACCAGCTCAATGCCAGTGCGTTTCACCTCTCGCAACTTTGTACCGAACTGCGGTCCGGCGGCGGCAATCACCAGCAGCGCGAGTGCCAGAAGTTCAATCACCGTCTTCACCCACGGCCTCGAAGCCGACGTGTCAGGCATCAGCCCTTTCACAAGGTCGGAATCACCAAAGGCTTGCAAAGCGCGCCGGCGCATCATCCGCCCCGCAATGAAAATCAGCAGCAGGGCCGGCACCAGCAGCAGAAATAAAAGATATTGTGGATTAGCAAATTGGAACATATTTTTTAGGCATTAGGCATTAGGCATTAGGCACAAGGCATAAGTTGAAACCATTGTTTGATTCTTTGTGTCATAATGCATTTAACTTATTATTTATCAATTTAATATTTACGTTATCGTTCATCAACTCAATCCTCGCAAAATCGTGTTCCGCATAAGCAGTTCGACGGCCAATAATGAGAGTCCGGCAAGCAGCAGAAGCAGATACTCCTCGTTTTTCTTGCTGTACTCTTTGGTCTCGATTTTCGATTTCTCGAGTTGGTCAATCTGTTCGTAAACCTCTTGAAGACGGCGGTTGCTTGTGGCGCGGAAGTAGCGGCCGTCGGTTTGGGTCGCTATCTGCGAAAGCACAGCCTCGTCAATCTCAACATCGACATTCTGATAATGCTTGTTGCCGAAGGCGTCGGTGAACGGATACGGCGCCTGTCCCTGCGTGCCGATGCCCACCGTATAGACGCGCACGCCCATTGCCTGCGCAATGTCAGCGGCGGTGAGTGGCGGAATCTCGCCGCGGTTGTTCACACCGTCGGTCATCAGAATCACAACCTTGCTTTTGGCGTTCGACTCCTTGAGTCGGCTCACCGCATTGGCAAGGCCCACGCCCAAAGCCGTTCCGTCCTCAATCATACCGCTTTTCACATCGTTAATCAGATTGATGAGCACGGCGTGGTCAGTGGTCAACGGGCACTGCGTGAAACTCTCGCCGGCAAATACTACAAGGCCGATGCGGTCGTTAGGGCGACCAGAGATGAACTTGATAGCATCGCTTTTGGCGGCCTCCAGTCGGTTGGGCTTGAAATCTTCAGCAAGCATACTGCCAGAAATGTCGAGCGCCACCACAATGTCGATACCTTCAGTTGTTGTGTTACTCCAGCGGTCGGTCGACTGCGGACGCGCCAGAGCCACAATCATCAGCGCCATTGCCAGCATTCGAAGGCTGAAAGGCACGTGGCGCAGATACCATTTATAGGTGCGCGGCGCACGGGCAAAGCCTGCGAGTGTCGACAGACGCAACGATGTGTCCATATCGCGGTGCTTCCAAACATACCAGCCAATCATCGGCGGCAGCAGAAGCAGCAGATAGAGCAGATTCGGATTATTGAATGTTATGTTTTCCATTGTTAATCTTGTTTTTCGTTGGGTTCGGCATCGGTGCCGTCTTCGTCGCGAAGTTGCTCAACCGGTTTTGTTGTCAGCACAAAATGCTCAACAAAGTCGAAACTTGCCTCGTTCTCGTTGGCCACGGTCTGCGCTTTCGCGAATTTCACAAAATCGGCCCTCTCGAGCAGGTCTTGCAGATTCTTGCGCAGGTCTTTGTCGATTTCGGGCACGTCTTTCGTCATCTGCATAATCTCCGACGTGGTGCTCTCCATAGCCTGCAAGCCAAAACGACCATTCAGATAGCCGCGCGCAATGTCTGTGAGCGAACTGTAGTATTCCTTCACCAGTCCGCGCTGCCAGAGTTTCTGTTCCTTGAGTTGGTCGAGTTGGCGCAAAGCCACTACGTGAGCGGGTTCCTGCGGTTTCGGCTTGACAAAAATCGGTTCGTTGCGCTTGCGCTTGATGAGCGCATAGACGGCGAACACCACAGCAAAAGCCGCCAGCAGAATGAGCAAGCCCCACTTCAGGTAGTGCGTTAGTTCCTTGAAGATGAAAGGCGCCTCGGCCATAGGTTTTGGCGGACAAATGGCGTTGGGGTTGGCGGTGTCGAGCGGCATTGTCATAACGCCGTAATAGACTTGTTCTGAATAGATTGTGTCGGGATTGCCGTCCTTGTCGAGAATAGCGAACGGCAGTTGGCGCACTGCGTACCAGCCGCTGTCGAAGTTGGTAACCACGTACTTTTGGCTGATGCGGACAAAGCCGTCGGCAATAGCCGAATCAATGGCGCCGGCCTCAACAATCTCGAGCCCACGCGACACGGTGTCGGCCATAACGGGCAACATCACCTTGTAACCGTCAGGAAACGAAGCCTCTACGCGGAAATTGGTTTGGTCGCCAATGAGCATCATCGAAGTGTCCATTGACGCTCTGACGCTCACTTGCGCACCAGCCTCAACCGTTGTCAGCGTAAGTGCTATTGCCAATATTGTCAGATATTTATACATCTTTCTATTTTAATTCCGAATTACGAATGCCTAATTCCGAAATTGCTGTTCAGTTAACAATTTACGTGGTTGTAATTCGTAATTCATAATTCGTAATTCTTTAATAATCACACGCTTCGGTGTTTAAACAGCCCGATTAGCGGTTTCACATAGTCGTCGCCAGTGGCAATGGTTGCAAAATCGACACCGCTGCGCTTGAAATCCGATTCGAGTCTGTCGGTCAGCGTGCTCCACCATTGGCTGTAGGCCTCGCGGACAGTGCTACTCGACGTGTCCACCCACTGCGTGGCACCCGTTTCGGCATCGGTCATCTGCACCAAACCAATCGACGGCATTTCAGTTTCGCGTTGGTCGTAGATGCGCAGCGCCACAAGGTCGTGCTTGCGGTTGGCAATGGTGAGCGCGTCGCTGAAACCTTTGTCGATGAAGTCGGAAATGACAAATGCGATGCAGCGTTTCTTGATGGCGCTTGTCAGGTACTCCAAAGCCGCTGCCACATTGGTCTGACGGCTTTGCGGCTCAAAGTTGAGCAACTCCTGAATGATGCGCAGAATGTGCTTGCGGCCCTTCTGCGGCGGAATGAACTTCTCAACCTTGTCGCTGAACATTATAACGCCAATCTTATCGTTGTTTTTGATGGCCGAAAACGAGAGCACGGCTGCAATCTCGGTCATAATGTCGAGTTTGTACTGACTTTGCGTACCGAAGTTTTTCGAGCCGCTGACGTCAATCAGCAGCATCACCGTCAGTTCGCGCTCCTCCTCAAAAACCTTGACAAACGGGTGGTTGAGCCGCGCCGTAACATTCCAGTCGATGTCGCGGATGGCATCGCCGTAGTTGTACTCGCGCACCTCGCTGAATGTCATACCTTTACCTTTGAACGCGCTGTGGTATTCGCCGGCGAAGATTTGGTTCGACAAGCCGCGGGTCTTTATCTCAATATGCCGTACTTTCTTTAGTAATTCCGAAGTCTCCATAATCAAAGACTGACTGATTGATTAATTGAAGGTTTGGTGTTTCTCGCACAGATGACACAGATGACACAGATTTTTAATCATTTATGTCTAATGCCTAACACCTATTGCCTAATGCCTTAATTAAGGCACCTCCACCTTGTTAAGTATCTCGTTGATAATGTCTTCGGTAGTCAGATTTTCGGCTTCAGCCTGATAGGTGAGTCCGATACGGTGGCGCAGCACATCGTGGCAGACGGCACGCACATCCTCGGGCACTACATAGCCGCGGCGCTTAATGAAAGCGTAGGCTTTTGCGGCCTTCGACAGGCTGATACTTGCACGTGGCGAACCACCGAAACTAATCATCTCTTTCAGGTTGTCGAGTCCGTACTCTTCGGGGTAACGGGTAGCAAACACAATATCAACAATATAACGCTCAATCTTCTCATCCATATAGACGTCTTTCACAACCTCGCGAGCCTTGACAATCTCGTCGGTCGAGAGAATCTTATTGGCTTTCGGGAAAGTGCGCTGAATGTTCTGACGTACAATGAGTTGCTCTTCGTCTTTCTTCGGGTAGCCGATAATCACCTTGAGCATAAAACGGTCCATCTGCGCCTCGGGCAGCGGATAGGTTCCCTCTTGCTCAATCGGGTTTTGTGTGGCCATAACCAGGAACGGTTTTTCGAGTTGGAAAGTGGTGTCGCCAATGGTGACTTGTTTCTCCTGCATCGCCTCGAGCAGCGCGCTCTGCACCTTTGCCGGGGCACGGTTAATCTCATCGGCCAAAACAAAGTTGGTGAAAATCGGGCCTTTCTTAACGCTGAACTCCTCGGTTTTGGGGCTGTAAATCATTGTACCGATAACATCGGCAGGCAGCAAGTCGGGGGTGAACTGAATACGGCTGAACCCTGCGTTGATGGTCTGCGCCAATGTGTTAATTGCCAATGTTTTGGCCAATCCCGGAAGACCTTCGAGAAGAATGTGTCCGTCTGAAAGCAAGCCAATAAGCAGACATTCAGTCAGATGCTTCTGACCAACAATCACCTTGTTCATCTCAAGTGTGATAAGGTCGACAAACGAGCTCTCGCGCTGTATGCGGTCGTTAAGCTCTTTGATATCAACAATTTCGCTCATAGTTGTATAAATAAATATGTTTGTTTTTCAAGTCAACGGCGCAAATTTGATAAAACATTTGATAGGGCTGACACCTATTAACAAAAATTAACGGGGGTTTAACGTTTTGTTAACGTTTGAAAAGAGCGCGCTATGCAGGACGCAATGATTTGTTAAACTATTAAACCTTAATCTATCTGTCCGTCTCAACATCTCAACTTATAACTATATTTGCAGCCGATATGAATGGGGGTACAACTAAAATAAACAATTTCACTTTTGCGGGCGCTATTGTCGCTTTGGGTATCATTTTCGGTGACATAGGCACATCGCCTTTGTATGTGTTCAGGGCGGTTTTGTCAGCTATTGGCACCGTTGATGCCGACACCATAATCGGTGTTTTATCGTGCATAGTCTGGACGCTGACATTACAGACGACAGTAAAATATGTGTTCATCACTTTGCGTGCCGACAACCGCGGTGAGGGTGGCATTTTCTCGCTTTTCGCATTACTGCGCAAGCACCACCGCAAACTGTTTCTGATAGCCATAATAGGCGGCAGCTCGCTACTTGCCGACGGAGTGATAGCGCCGTCAATCACAGTGCTGTCGGCGGTTGAGGGACTATCAATGCTGAATCCGCATCTGCCGGTGCTTGCAATCAGTATTGTCATCATCACGTTTTTATTTTTCATACAGCAATTCGGAACCAATGCGGTAGGTCGTTCATTCGGCCCGATAATGCTTCTGTGGTTCAGTACTTTAGGTGTTCTTGGACTTATAAATTTGATTGATGCGCCGATAGTCCTTAAAGCCTTCAATCCGTATTACGGAATAAAGTTGCTTATGGCGCATCCAGCTGGAATTCTGTTGCTTGGAGCTATTTTCCTTTGTACCACAGGAGCCGAATCGCTCTATACCGATTTGGGGCACTGCGGATTGAAAAACATACAGGGCAGTTGGGCGTTTGTCAAGACAATGCTCATTCTCAATTATATGGGACAGGGAGCGTGGATTATCTGCAATGCCGGAAGCTTACAGGCGGGTGTCAATCCGTTTTATGCCATAATGCCCGAGTGGTTCCTGCCTATTGGCATTGTGCTGGCTACTATGGCGGCCATTGTGGCGTGTCAAGCCTCAATAACAAGCTCTTACACGCTTATCAGCGAGGCCATTTCGCTTAATTTCTGGCCTAAAATCCGAATCAAATATCCGTCGCAGGTCATAGGGCAGATGTATGTGCCGACAATAAACTGGGCGGTTTATGCTTGTTGCTTGTTCTCAGTATTTTACTTCCGCAATTCGGCGGCTTTGCAGAATGTTTATGGTTTCACCGTAACCATTACTATGCTGATGACCTCAACACTGGTAGTCTTCTATTTACATCAGAAACACACGCCAAATTGGGCGATAGCGCTTTTTGCGGTCAGCTATCTGGTTGTCGAAGGTTCGTTCTTCATAGCCAATGTCCACAAATTCAGCCGTGGTGCTTGGTTTACAGCGCTCATAGCCGCATTCCTGGCTTTCATAATGATTATTCTGTTTACAGGCCGCCGCATCCGTAACCGGTTCATCACATTCTCTAAAATTGCCGACTATCTGCCTGTTATAAAAGATATTAGCGAAGATGACAGCATTCCAAAGTATGCCACCAATTTGGTTTACACCACGCACGCCAATTTCCGCACCGATATTGAGGCGAAAGTCATCGACAGTATAATACACCGCGAACCCAAGCGTGCTGATGTTTATTGGCTTCTGCACGTCGATATTCTGGACACGCCGTACACGCTAGAGTATAAGGTTGAACATCTTGTGCCAAACAAGATTATCCGAGTCGATTTCTTCCTTGGATTCAAGATTCAGCCTCGTATCTACGACTATTTCAAGCAAGTGGTTTACCATTTGGGCGAAGAGGGGCTTGATTTGCGGAGTAGCTACCCGTCGTTGCGCAAGCACAGCGTTCCGGCCGATTTCCGCATAATACATATTGAGCGGCGCGTGCCCAAACAGGCCGATTTGGCTTTCATTGAGAGGTTTGTGCTTATGCTTTATTACCCAATCAAGCGCTTGGGCCTGACCGATGTGTCGGCGTGGGGTCTCGATGCGGGTAATGTCTCAACCGAGTCGATACCGCTTACCATTCCAAGCAAAACTTATATTCCGATTATTGTCAGACAGAGCGATTGATTATTACTTTTGCCCGTATGAGGAAAACGATTAACAGGATAATGACAGCGGCTTTGGTGCTTGCGCTTATGGGCGCCTGCAACAACGAACCGCCCGAGTGCGCCACGGAGCAATTTCCGCCGTTGCACTGCCAGTTATCGCATTTGTCAGGCAAGAAAATCGATTCCACAATCATCTATCTGCCCGACATCGACAGTGTGCTGTATATGGGTGCAGGGTTGCCCGCAACAGTTAAAATTCCGCTCAACATCGAAACTGACACCACATTTGTACAGTTCACTCTTATCGGCATTACAACAACAGCTATTGAAAAGGAAAACAGCGTGCTAGGCATAACATCGGAGCCTGAGTTGACCATTACTAATTTGGAGTGTGGTCCGTTCTACTGTTTTCGAAACCTTGGTTACACGCTTTTCTCAATGTCGGGAGTGGAGCCTGTTTATGAGATTATTCTCGACACTTTCGAGACCAATAAAACCTATTACAAATACACCTACGACTCGCTCGGACTGGCGGTTGACAGCACACTGATTGACGAAATGATAACTGTTGTCGATACCGTTTGGCGGAAGATTGGCGTGGAAGCCGTTGACTATCAAATGTCTGTCGATTCGCTGCATTATTACACCACAGAGGTTGATGAGGAATATGAAGTGCACGCTAAAATATTTTTTTAACATAATACTGGTGTGTGCAGGTCTTGCCGCCAATGCGCAGGAATCGGAAGCCGACGATATGCCTCGCCGTCAGATGTTCGTGCGCGCAGGCTGCGATTTGTCGCGGTTTGCCTTGCCGTTGGTGGGTGATGTTGGCTCGCACGGTATGGAGTTTTCCCTCGACGGCGAGTTGCATTACAACTGGTTTCCGGTGGTTGAGGTTGGCTCGCAGTGGATAAAACACAATACCGACAGTCTGAACTATAAAATGGACGGCGTTTACGGCCGTATAGGTTTCGATTACAATGTGCTTAAATACCAGCACCGGCTTGACCGCGACATATTCTACCTTGGTGTGCGTATGGCTCACTGCACTTTCAGCCACGAACTGCCGCGTGTGGTAATGCACAGCGGCACGATAGGCGATGTGGAGGATTGTATAGAGTCGCGAAAGCTGTCGGCCACTTGGGGCGAACTTGTGGTTGGCGCAAAAGCCGAAATATTTAAAAATCTGTATCTTGGAGTGGCCGCCCGTGCCAAGGCTATGTTTGCCCACACGAGCTATGATAATATGACTCCGTACATTGTGCCGGGCTTCGGCAAAGGGTATTATCAGTTCACTGGCGGCTTCACATATTCAATAATGTTCGCCATTCCAATCCGTAGTGCCGGTAGCGACGGATACGCGGTTGAATAATTTAGAATTACAAATAGTTAATTCTTGATTTCCCTCAACACTCCAAAACTTATCTCTCAATTCTTTCCGCCCTTACCACATCTTTGATTTTACCGATGCTCAGTAGCAGTGCGTCGAGTTGTTCGGTGCTGCCGACAAACACCGATATGTAGGCCTTGAAGATGCCGTCTTTCGAGTTCACTTTGAGCGAGCGCAGGCTCGATGTCTCGCTTTTGGCAATCACTTCGGTGATGTGGTTCACAACGCCCAGTTTGTCGATGCCGGTGATAATGATGTCGGCGTTGAAGACCGATTGCCGCTCGTTGTCGTTCCAGCGCGCCTTGACAATGCGGTACGGGTAGCGGGTGAGCAGGTCTTTGGCGTTGGGGCAGCCCATTCGGTGAATCTGAATGCCGCGGTCCACAGTCACAAAGCCGAAAATCTTGTCGCCCTGAATGGGGTGGCAGCATTGCGCCAGCTTGTAATCGATGTTCACGAGGTCGCGGTCGATGATGAGCGAGTCGTCCGACTCAACGGGGGCGGTGTATTCGGTGTTGCTGACCGGCTGTTCAACAGGATGTTCGGCAGTGCCGGAAACCAGCGTTTGCAGATAATCGCGCACAGCGTGCAGGTCAACTTTC
>JAFYYA010000039.1 GCA_017557785.1 Salinivirgaceae bacterium | reverse complement strand
CTCGTAGCCATCGGTTTTCATATTGAGCTCGTTCATACGGGCCAGCAATTTGCCGTAGTCTTCCTCACGCACGCTGCCGCCGATGATTTCGCCAATCTGCGGGAACAGAACGTCGGTGCCCTGAACGGTTTTTCCGTCCTCGTTCTGCTTCATATAGAACGATTTAATCTCTTTCGGATAGTCAATCATAATGACCGGCTTTTTGAAGTGCTCCTCAACCAAGAAGCGCTCGTGCTCACTGGCAAGGTCGCAGCCCCAGAATACAGGGAACTCGAATTTATGGCCTTTGGCAATGGCGTCTTCAAGAATCTTAATGCCTTCGGTATAAGGCAGATGGATGAATTCGGTGTTGATTACAGAGTTGAGTCGCTCGAGCAGGCTCTTGTCGATCATCTTGTTAAGGAAGGCAAGGTCGTCCTGGCAGTTGTCGAGCGCCCATTTCACGCAGTATTTAATGAATTCCTCCTCAAGAGCCATCAGGTCATCGATGTCGTAGAAGGCCATTTCAGGCTCAATCATCCAAAATTCGGCCAAGTGGCGCGGGGTGTTCGAGTTTTCGGCGCGGAATGTCGGGCCGAAGGTGTAGATGGCTCCAAGCGCGGTGGCTGCAAGTTCGCCCTCGAGTTGGCCTGAAACGGTCAGGCTGGTCTGCTTGCCAAAGAAATCGTCGGTGTAGATTATCTTGCCGTTTTCGTCTTTCTGCAGGTCATAAAGGTTTTTGGTTGTTACCTGGAACATCTGGCCGGCACCTTCGCAGTCGCTGGCGGTGATGAGCGGCGAGTGGAAATAGACGAAACCCTTGTCGTGGAAGAACTTATGAATGGCGATGGCCATATTGTGACGGATGCGGAACACGGCGCCGAAGGTGTTTGTGCGCAGACGCAAGTGGGCGTACTGGCGCATATATTCCATTGTCTGGCCCTTTTTCTGCATCGGGTAATCCTGCGGGCAGGCGCCAAAGAGTTTTATCTCTTTTGCTTGAATCTCAACACTTTGTCCTGCACCAACGCTCTGAACAAGTTTTCCGGTAACGCTCAGGCAGGCGCCGGTGGTTATCTGTTTCAAAAGTTCCTCGTCGAAGTTCACCACATCGGCAACAATCTGCACGTTGTTGATGGTCGAGCCATCGTTCAGGGCGATGAAAACCACGGTTTTGCTGTCGCGCTTTGTGCGCACCCAACCCATCACAACCACTTCAGTGTCAACCTTTCCCGATTTCAGGACGTCAACAATTTTTGTCCTTTTCTGCATAGTATTTTGTCTTTTTTCGTTTTCAATTTTTCGGCCGCGAATTTATTCTAAATTTTTATGCAATAAACGCTTTTGGCTCATTATCGGGAAAATGCGTAAGGCGATGCTTTTTTCAGGCCGTAGATTAAGAACATTTTGCGTTTACCGCGATAGTTATTGTTAATAGTCATCGTCATATATCTTTTTTTTTAGTTTTGCCACAAATTAAAACAAATCACGGGGCGGTTGCACGTCTCATAAATTCAATGGTTTATGGAATATAACTTCACCGAAATCGAACAGAAATGGCAGGCTTATTGGGAAAAGAACAAAACCTTTAAGACCGTTTTAGACAAATCGAAACCTAAATTCTACGCACTCGATATGTTCCCCTATCCGTCGGG
>JAFYYA010000038.1 GCA_017557785.1 Salinivirgaceae bacterium | reverse complement strand
CTCGAGCAAATCGTAGGCAGGCTGCCCCTGCGCGCAGTTCACCCACATCAGCGGCACAATCTTGTCGGGGTGCTGACGGTAGGCCGCCACCGTGTCCTCGTTCGAGTAGGCGCTCGACGCGCAAAGCACCGTCTTCTCGATATTGTAGGTATGCATCTGCTCAACTAGTCTTTCCGCATCAAAATTGATATTGAACGGACTGCCGAACTCACCAATGTGAGTGTGGGCGTCGATTTTTCTTATTCTGCTGAATTCGTTCATTTTATGTTGATTTATAGTGATATCGATATAAAAATTTCGGCCGCGAATATAATAAAGCAAGGGGGAAAATCCCCCTTGCCCGATTTACGTAACCATTTAAAACTTACAACTTCCGACTTTACTTCTTCAAACCTAACGTTGTCAGCGATTTATCTATCTTTTCAGGTGCAATTTCAATGTAGCCAACAGGCTCGTTTTTCTTCTGTCCGTCGGTCAGGACATATTTAAGGAAGGCAACCACCACGGGGTCGGTCGGGACACCTTTGGTCACCAGATACAAGTCGCGCGCAGGCGGCGACGGATAGCGGCCTTCGGCAATGGCTTTCGTCACGTTGTCCTTCAGGTCGTAAAACTGCTCATCCTCTGATATTGAGCCGTTTTCATCGGTATCGACAGGGAAAATCTGAAGGCCTTCGTTCAACTTGTGCGTGTCGTTGTCGTAGGCATAGCCGATATTGTTGAAGCCGATACCGTAGATATCCTTCTGAATGGCGGCTGCCAGTCCAGGGTCGCCAAAGACGGACGTTCCGCCCAAATCCTCTTGCTTTGCGCCGAACCAGTTGGCGAAAGTCTCTGCCGCACCGCAGGCGTCAGAGCGTGTGTAGATATGAATCGGTGTTTGGTCGTCGGTGCCAAGCACATCGCCCCAAGTCTTCACATCGCCGTCAATCCAAATGCGGCGGGCAATTTCTTTGGTGATTCCGTGCTCAAGCATCTTGCCGATTACAGGGTTGTTGGCGTTCACAGTCGGCACCACAGCGTCTTTCGCCGAAGCGAAACCAACGGCGCCGCGTTCCTGTTCCTGCGGATAAACCTCGCGCGAAACCATACCGAAATCGACCACACCTGCCAGAACGTCGGTCATTCCTTTGCCTGCGCCACCAGCCGACACATCGACCTTCACACCAGGGTTAAGTTGCTGAAACTCATCGGCCCAGACCACCGCCAGCGGATAAAGCGCGAACGCACCCGACAGCGACAACTCGCCCTTGAGTTTGCCGTCTTTTGTAACCTTGTTGCCCGACGAACTTCCGCCGCACGAATTGAGTGACACCGCCGCCACGGCCGCAATCACCACGTAATTTAAAATCCTTTTCATATTCAAAATTTTAAGTTTAAAGTTTTCGAAGTTTTAAGTTCTCGAAGTTTTGAGTTCTCGAAGTTTTGAGTAATAAGTTTTCGAAGATTAACTCTTCATCTTCCAATTCTCTAACTCTCTAACTCTCTAACTCTCTAATTCTCTTTATTCCGCATTCTAAATTCTACCTTCTGAATTCCGAATTAATACTTCACCGTCACCATAAAGTAGAGTCCGTTCACATCGTCCTTGCCTTCTTTGGTGTAAGACTGACGTATATAATTCAATTTCAGATTGATAGGTTTGACGGGCGTATAGTTTAAACCGACAGTAATATCCTGCTCTGTGTTGTAATCCTTGTCGTCGTTGTTATCGCAGAAGTAGTCGTAGCGAGCCACAAGCGCCAGATTTTTCACAACCTCGTAGCCGCCCGCAACATAGAAACCGCCTGATTTTGTGCCGTTTGTCTCACCAGCAATATATTCGGCGCGCGCAAAAGCCTTTTGTGCCTTGTAGGCGATACCGCCGCCGTAGCGTTGCAGCGGGTCATATAAGTCGTTGGTTTTCACGAAAGTGTGAGTCGAATCAACATACAGCGGATAGGTGCCCTCGCCCCATTGGTAGTAACCCGCAACCGACAACTCTTTTGTCAGGTTAACTATCAGTCGGCCAACAACATCCTTGCTTTCGTTGTTGTCGTTGGCGTTGAGAGTGTGACCGTTGAAGATTGCCAACTCGTAGTTCAAGAGCGAGTAGCCGTCCTTCTTGAACGCGCTGCCGAGAAACTCAAGACCAAGGTCGCGGCCGTTTTGGTTGTAACCCGACAAATCGGAATTGCTCATCCTTGCAAGTCGCTTAACCACAAGCGAATACTCAACAAACTCAAGTTTTGCGGGGTTGTATTCCGAATTCTCGATTGAGAGCGGCGACTTGTACTGACCAAGCCTCAAACCGAACTCATCAATCGGGCGGTAACGGACAAACAAATCGAGAATTTTGGGCGTTCCCGTCAGTTCGAGTTGCAAT
>JAFYYA010000037.1 GCA_017557785.1 Salinivirgaceae bacterium | reverse complement strand
GGCAAATGGCTCGAGAACATCAACGACTGGAACTTGAGCCGCTCGCGCTATTGGGGCACGCCGCTGCCAATCTGGCGCACCGACGACGGCGCCGAGCAACTCTGCATCGGCTCTGTTGAGGAACTCTGCAACGAAATCGACAAGGCTGTGGCCGCAGGCGTTATGAAAGAGAATCCGTACACGGCCAAGGGCTTCAAGGTTGGCGACTACTCGCAGGAGAACTACGATAAAATCGACCTGCACCGCCCGTACATCGACGCTGTGGTGCTTGTCGCGCCAAGCGGAAAACCAATGTACCGCGAGAAAGACCTGATTGACGTCTGGTTCGATTCGGGCGCAATGCCGTTCGCACAGCGCCACTGGCCGTTTGAGCACAAAGACGATTTCAACTCGCTCTATCCCGCCGACTTCATTGCCGAAGGTGTCGACCAAACACGCGGCTGGTTCTACACTCTGCACGCCATCAGCACAATGATTAACGGCAAGGTGGCCTTCAAGAACATCATCTCGAACGGCCTTGTGCTCGACAAGAACGGCAGCAAAATGTCGAAACGTCTGGGCAACGCCGTCGACCCGTTCTCGACAATCGAGAAATACGGTTCCGACCCGCTTCGCTGGTATATGATTACCAACGCGCAGCCGTGGGACAACCTGAAATTCGATATTGAAGGCGTTGACGAGGTTAAACGCAAGTTCTTCGGAACTCTCTATAACACATACAGTTTCTTTGCGCTTTACGCGAATGTCGACGGTTTCACTTACCGTGAGAAGGACATTCCGCTGGCCGAGCGCCCCGAGATTGACCGTTGGATTCTGTCGCTCTTGAACTCGCTGATTAACGAGGTTCAGGACGCTCTCGACAACTACGAGCCAACCCGCGCGGGCCGCGCCATTCAGGATTTCGTCATCGACAACTTGAGCAACTGGTATGTGCGTCTGAACCGCAAACGCTTCTGGGGCGGACAGTACGACAACGACAAGATTGCCGCCTATCAGACACTCTACACCTGCCTTGAGACGGTGGCCGTTCTGGGCAGTCCAATCGCGCCGTTCTATATGGACCGTCTTTTCCGCGACCTGACATCGGCCACTGGCCGCGCCGCCACATCGGTTCACCTTGCGCAGTTCCCCAAAGCCGACGCGTCGGCCATCGACACCGACCTTGAGGAGCGTATGGCACTGGCACAGCGCATATCATCAATGGTTCTCGGTCTTCGCCGAAAAGTGAGCCTGAAGGTTCGTCAGCCATTGAGCAAGATTATGGTGCCCATCCACAACGAGACAATGCGCCGTCAGCTTGAGGCGGTCAAGCCGATAATTATGACCGAAGTGAATGTGAAAGAGATTGAACTTCTGGAAAATACAACGGGCATTCTGGTTAAGCGCATCAAACCCGATTTCAAGGTTCTGGGACCGAAGTACGGCAAGATTATGAAACAGATTTCGGCCGCCATCGCCCAAATGTCGCAAGAGGATATCGCCCAACTTGAGGCCGACGAGAAGTTCGACATTAAGGTTGAGGGCGAGACCATCACGCTTGTCCGCACCGACGTTGAGATTGTGTCGGAAGACATTCCTGGCTGGCTTGTGACCAACGAGGGCACGCTCACCGTGGCTCTCGACATCACTCTGACCGACGAACTGAAGAACGAGGGTGTGGCCCGCGAACTTGTAAACCGCATTCAGAATATCCGCAAGGACAGCGGCTTCGAGGTAACGGACAAAATCAACATCCGCATCTCGGACAACGCCTACTCAAACGGCGCCATCGAGGCCTTTGGGCAATACATTGCAAGTCAGACGCTCGCCAACAAAATCGAGGTTGTAAAAGATTTGAATGCTGACAATGCTATCACTATTGACATCGAAGACGATGTGAATCTGTTTGTTACGGTTGAGAAGGTTTAGAATAACTTAGTATAGGCCGCTGTATGGAGCAACAGAATCAAAACCGCCACACCGATGATTATATCTTCGGTATTCGCGCCATAATTGAAGCTATCAGGTTTGGCAAGCAGGTCGATAAAATTTTGATGAAAATCGGCCAGAACAACGATCTGACGCAGGAACTCACGGAGCTAATCCGCCAGAACAATATTCCCGTTCAGCGTGTGCCTGTTGAGCGTCTCGACCGCATAACCCGCAAAAACCATCAGGGAGTTATAGCTCTTATGTCGCCGATAGCTTTTTGCAAGGTTGAGGATGTTGTGGCTCAAGCGTTCGAAAACGGGAAAATGCCGTTTATTGTTGCTCTCGACGGTGTTACCGATGTTCGTAATTTCGGTGCCATTGTCCGTTCGGCGGAATGCGCCGGAGTGGACGCCATTGTGGTTCCGGAGAAAGGCGCGTCACGCATTGGTCCCGATGCCGTTAAGACTTCGGCCGGTGCTCTGCATAAGGTTCCCATCTGCCGCACATCGTCGATGAAAAAGACATTACAAACGCTGATGGATTCGGGATTGAAAGTGTGCGGTGCAACCGAAAAAACCGACAATTTCTATTATAATCAAGACCTTACGGGACCGGTTTGTCTAGTAATGGGCGCTGAAGACACTGGTCTGAGCGACGAAGTGATGCGTCTTTGCGAACCATTGGTTAAGATTCCGATTCTTGGCGAAATTGAATCGCTCAATGTTTCAGCCGCCGCTGCGGTCCTGCTGTACGAAGTCGTACGTCAGCGGGGATAGACGCTCAATCCCGGCCGTTCAGCAACAGTATCACAATCTGTGAATCGAAAACAAGATAGAAAACGTAGGCTACGGCAAAGTTGACGCCCACGGCGCCGCTTTTTCCCGTGAAGGGGACAACTACCACAAACAGCAGAATGACACTCAGCAGCATTTTAAGCATGTTCAGCGCCATCACAATCATTGCTGCCTGCTGGCGGTGGCGTTGCGCCACAATCCGCACCACAAACAGATGCAGCACGGTGAGTGCGCCCAGAATACCGTAAATGAGCAGCAGGTGCGGTATCTGAATCTTTACAAACGACGGCCAAAGCACCGCAGCCAAAAAATGAGCGGCCGGAATCACCAGCACGCCTGTAATCGATTTAACAACTCTGTTATCCATTGCAGCAGATTTTATTCGGCAGGCATACGCAGGCATCGCGCCAGCGTGATGATGGTGTCCATGAATACTATTTTTGTACTTGCATTGCGCGAAATGTGGTAGATGGCCTTGTCGAGCGCTTCAGCAATGAGCATGGAATTTTGCGGATGAATGAACCGCGAGAATTTTTGTGCAAAATTTCCTTCATCGTCTGTCAGATGCGTCATTTTTTCAAGATGGCGGTTCATAATCAGATTCTCGCGCACCATCCGCTCACAATATGTCAGGAAGGCTTTCTGCTTCTCGCGCCCCAGTGCGCCGAGTTCTTCGGCAAGGGCTATCATATCAGGTGCCTTGAACGAGTAACTGGTGCGCATCAGTTTCATAAAGAATTCGAGATTCTGAGCCAGATCAGCCGTATGATCGCAGTATTCCAGAGCCTTTCCAAAATTGCCTTCGCTGATGCTGGCGATTTTCTCGGCAGCATTCTCACTAATACCAGCACGTTGCTGAAGACCGGCTTTGATGTCGCTGTCGGCAATGCGTGAAACTCTCACAAGTTGTGTGCGCGAGATTATGGTTGGCAAGATGAACTCGGCACTTTCGGCCACAAGCAGAAACAATGTTTTCGGATAAGGCTCTTCAATGAGTTTAAGCAGTTTGTTGGCGGCATCGGGGTGCATCTTCTCTGGCATCCAGATAATCATTATCTTATACTCGGCATTGAAGGTCTTCATCGAGAGTTTGCGGATAATCTCGTTGCTCTCTTTAACGCGGATGAGTCCTTGCGAGTTGCCGGCCCCAACAAAATCGAGCCACTGCTGATAATTACCGTACGGTTTCTGCTTTATGAATTCCGACCATTTGTCGAAGAAGTTATCGCTCACGCTCTTATCTTCAGACCCTGCTGTCGGGACAGGGAACACAAAATGCAGGTCGGGGAAGGCCAGTTGTGAAATCTGCCGGCAACTTGGACACTCGCCGCACGAATCGCTGTCGGTCCGGTGCTGGCAGTTGATGTATTGCGCATAGGCGATGGCCAGCGGAAGCGAGCCGAAACCTTCGCGCCCCAAAAACATCTGCGCATGGCTGATGCGGTTCTCTTTAACCGTGCCAATCAAGTGCCGCTTGATGTCGTCTTGCCCTATAATATCTGCAAATCTCATACGAACAAAGAAACAACCGAAATTCGAATCATCAAAATGTTTTAAGACGCCATCAGTTTTTTTTGAAAAAAGTTTTGCAAATTAAAAACGCGCGTCTATTTTTGCACCCGCAATTAAGGGGTTATCCGAGATTGTTGGAAAATTCCTCTTTAGCTCAGTTGGTTAGAGCACCTGACTGTTAATCAGGGGGTCCTTGGTTCAAGTCCAAGAAGGGGAGCAAGAAGGTCGATGATGAATCGACCTTTTTTGTTTTTATGATTTTTAATATTGTGATATACAGCCCTCCATCGAAAATTTCTATATAGGAGAACCTCGATAACTATCGGGACAAGGGGAGCAAAAACGAAGCCGATGAAAACCGACCTTTTTTGTGTGAAAATCTTTTCATCCATAATCTGCTTTTTTGTCGGTTTCGTCATCACTTAGAGTGTCAAACCTTGTTATTACGACTCTATTGGTAATCAAATAATTACACAACAACTCCTATTGTCTTTTTCGCACTTATACATCCCGTTTTATCGGCATTTTTTAGCCATTTAGACCAAAAATGGCTCATTTTGTCGGCTCGTAAGCCGTTTGGGGATATGTATCGGCAAAAATCATTTTTTAGTCGAGAGTTGCTTGCCTTGTTTTTCAACATTCTATACTTTTACATCAGTGTTTTGAAAATACCGGCGTTTTGCCGATACTATTTAATAACTCTAAATTTTATTTTTTATGAAAAAGAATTTTTTTAGAACCGCAATCATGAGCTTGGCGCTCGTATTGGGTGTGAACATTGCCAATGCGCAAATGGGTCAAATGCCTTCACCAGACGAAATGGCAAAAATGCAGGCTGACCAGATGAAACAGACTGTTAACCTGACTGACGACCAGTACAACAAAGTGCTTGTTGTTTACAAAGAGCAAGGCGAGAAAATGCAGAAGATGTTCCAAGGCGGTGGCCAACCCGACATGAGCGAGTTCGGCAAAATGCAGGAAGAGCAGAACAAGAAACTGCAGGAAATCCTCACCCCTGAGCAATACAAAAAATGGGATGAGCACCAGCAAGAGATGCGTCGTAACTGGGGCGGTGGCGGCTTCTAATAGTTGCTTAACTGATTTGGATACAGGCGGTTGGTTTTCTTCCGCCTGTTTTTTTTGACCATATGGTTTCGGAAACTGTCGGGGTTACTGGCTCACGCTAACTTTCTTTGCTGCAGCACCAATACGAACAATATAGATTCCGCTTTTGCCTATGGCGATTCTAACCACAGACTCGGCATTGTTTCTGACAGCCACACAACGGCCTGCAAGGTCGTAAACCATTATGGGCGCATCTGCGTTCTCAATCACAATATCACCATTTACAGCATAAACAATCGGTTCTGCGACGGTGTTAAGGTCGACGCCGGTGTCATCGCCACCGATTATATTGACAGTGAACATGCTGAACGTTCCGGCAAATTCTATGGTCACCCACTGCATTCCCGCCTTGCTGCTGTCGAAATCACGAATCATGTTGCCTTGCAAGGCAATTTCGGATATTGAGTCGTTGCTGTAGGTTACGGTCAGAATGCCGCCGCCCACGTCAATCACCTGCCCTATTTTGTACTCTAACTTCAAAGGAAGTGACGTCAACTCAACCGAGACAACGGTTGGCTGTTCGATCGGCTTGCTTGGATCTATCACTTTTACACTGAACGCATTGGTAAACATGTCGTATTTCACGGTCAGCAATATGGTACCTGCCTGCTTGCTGCTGAATCCGCCAATCATGGTGCTCTGCATGGCAACAGTGTCGATTTTGCCGTCGCTGTAAGTCGCCACAAGCACGCCGCCAGTCACATCAAGCGTATCGCCCATCTTATAGGTGAGTTTGCTTGGCAGTTTATGAACGGAAACACTCTTAACTACAATCGGTTCGGGAATTATTGAAATGTTGTCGCGGACAATCACGCTAAAAGTCAATGTCAGGGTGTCAACGGCCACTTCAAGTTTCTTGACACCTGGTGTTGCACTGTTGAATCCGCTCACCATCTGGCGCGTGATTGGGCGATAGGCTACTGAGTCGTTGCAATAGCGCAGAAAGACCCGACCGCCTGTTACATCGAGTGTATCGCCAACCGAATAAACCGTTTTCTGCGGCAAATCGGCTATGCCTACCTCATCGGGCGTTTCCCTGACTTCAAGACGGAAATTCACGGTGATGGTTTTGCTAACCGATTCCAACATCATCACGGAAGTGTAAGTTCCATCGCTGAGTTGGCCACTGCTGATGATTGCTGTGAGTGTATCGGTTACTCCACTACCGAGCAGTCCACCCATATAATCAATCGAGAGCCAATCAGCGGTTAGATTATTAATGGCATATTCGGTTGCATTTGATCCAAGGTTAGAAACGGTTATCTGCCGCGTGGTTTGCGACCTATGCGGAAGTGTAACACTAATGTTGGTAATGTTTGTTTGTACTGTACTTGCCACATCTTTATAAAGAATCACATCGCGCCAAGTCGGTTTGCCGTCAACCACAGTCACGGCTATGGTTTGCGACAGATAGCCGTCGGCTTCGAATGTCAGGTTGTAAGTGCCAGCCTTTAGCAATCGGTGATAATCGCCTACGCGGGAATCTGTCTCAATCCACGAATTGTCAATATCGTGCCCTGCGATGGTGATGCGTGCTGCAAGTGGTGATCCAGCAGCATTCGTCACTATTCCGCGCACGCCGTTCAAACTCTCAGCGTAGAAGTTCAGCATTGAGTTTTTGTTGTACTGCCAGATGTTGGCAATGGTTGTTGTAGATGTCGGTTCTTTTGTCCCACACACCTCAATGGTAACCTCACGGCAGTGCATAAAATAGTTGGCCCAGTCCTGCTGTCCGCCCGAAATTGTATACCAAGCATAACCAATAGTAAGTCCGTTGGCCGAGTGACCGCATCCATCGTCGAAGTAACCGTTTGAACCATAATGCTGCGCTGTATCGCGATAAGCGGCACCCACAAACTGCCACCAATCATCGTCAGCAGTTACGCGGTCACTCCATGTGTCCCACGGATAGTTGAAGCACTCGTTGCCTGCGTGCAGATTTGTTGAAAGTGTAAAATGATGTTTTCCAAAGAATTCCTTCATGCCCACAATTTCAGGCTGGTTTGTGCCACTGCCGCCGTTGACAGTCGGATAATTACGGTTCAAATCTTTCGAATTACCATTCGAGCGAGTCGAGCCGCTAATCGAGCTGTTGCCGCCTTTATACATTCCGTCGGGATTCATAATCGGAATTATCCAAAACTCAACACTATCCAGCAGACGGTTGACGCGGCTGTCGGTGCCGTAACTGGTCAGAAGGTATTTGCAGAAACTGAGTGCGGTTGTGGCGCAGATGCCCTCGTCGCCGTGCATGGTCGAAGTGCAGAGAACTTCAGGTTTGGTGGTGTTATTGAGCGCCACATCATTCGAAATTTTCACGGCCAGAATCTGTCGCCCCGAAGGCAGCGTAGTAACAACCTCGAGCTGGCACAGTTGCGGATAATCGCGCTCGAAGTTCCGCATCAGCGTGTCGTAAACCTCGTAGGTCGGGTAGCGGTCGATATTCTGCATTTGGCTGACGGTCTTTGCCATTGGAATTGCTTTTGCGGCACTCTTGTTTGTGCAGAACTCGAAACTGATGCCGGTTTGCACAAATTGTTCCATCTCATCAACATTGGCGTAGGCCCACACGCGCTTGCCATCCACACGGTCAATTGAGATGATTTGTGACAAACTATCGAGCAGGGCACGACTGTCCACCTCAAATGTGAATTGATATTCATCTGGCTGCGCATACGCTTTGCCACCGAGCAGTGTCAGTGCAAAAACAATGGTAAACGCTATTTTTTTTAAACCCGTCACTTCACATTTTTATTTAGATAATCGCATTTTATCAGTTAAAAATTAATCCGGTATAATTGCAGATTATATATTTTTCAATTCCTTGTCAACGAAATTCCATCCTTCCGCCGATATTTGTGCGCCAAGACTTTCAATCACCTTACCCGAAAGCAGCGCACCAAGCCGTCCGCAGCGGTCAAGGCTATAGCCCGATGCCAGACCGAACATGAATCCGGCGGCGTAGAAGTCGCCTGCGCCGGTGGTGTCTATGCAGTTGGCATCGATGATTCCTGTGCGGAACTCTTTGCCGCCCTGACGGATAATGGAACCGCGCTTGCCGACTTTCACCACTGCAATGTCGCACAAAGCGGCAATATCATCGACGGCAGCTTCAGCATCTTTGCCTGTAAAGGCTTTGGCCTCTTCCTCGTTGGCGAAAATAATGTCGACATATTCTTTCGATATACGGTGCAGAAAATCAAGGTTTTCGGCCACCACATTGTAACTTGCAAGATCAATGGCAACCTTCATATTCAGCGAGCGTGCGGTTTTCACGGCATTCTCAATAAGTTCGTGGTTCTGAACCAGATAGCCTTCGATATAGAAATAATCGTATTTGGCAAAAACCGCCGGATCGATTTCGCCTGCCGACAGTTCGACAGCCGCGCCCAGATGGGTTGCAAACGTGCGTTCTGAGTCAGGCGACACAAGTGCAATGGCGTGCCCTGTGGCCGACTGGCTATCGAGAACGTGCAGTGCAACGCCCGCATTGGCAAGGTCCTGGCGGAAAAGAGTTCCCAGTTTGTCGCGGCTGGTTTTTCCAATGAACCCGCACGGTGCGCCAAGGTGCGCCAAAGCCTTGATGGTGTTGGCCGCCGAGCCGCCCGCCGAGATTTTCGGGTTGTAGCACTCAATGCGTTTGTTGATTCTGTCACATAAACCACTGTCAACCAACTGCATACTGCCTTTAGGCAAGTTGAATTCCGATAGTACATTGTCATCGGGCAGGGTGGTCATAATATCGACAAGGGCATTGCCCATTCCTAAAATCTTTTTCATTGCTGTTCAGTTTATTTCAAGCCGCTAATTTACAAAGAGTATACACAACCATCAATCGACATTTGTCAAAAATATGGTGCTGTCGGACAAAGTTTGATTCAACCCTATTGCTCAACTTCAAGCAAAATCCGCATAAACTCTTTGGCCGACAGTTTTTGGTAGATGTCTTTCAGCACAATCACCGACGGGTGCATCTGCGTCTTGCGGCCGGCGATGGGGATGGCTCGTAGTTTCTCGTGGCCGCGGATGAGCATTTCCGACATTACGGCAATCCAGTGGCCGGTTTCAACAAGGTTCATCATGATGGTCATACTTGTAATCTCAATCTGCGGTGCAAGCCTGACGTGGCGGCTGTCGAGCAGTTTGTCAATCATTGAGCGTGCCTGTGAGCCCACCGACGGCAGCACCAGCGGATACTGCTTCAGCAACTCGAGCGACACTTCACGTTGTGCTACAAGTGGATGATTGTAATTGACTATAACAGAAAGATTTGAGTCGAACAACGGAAAGAACTCAATCTGGCTGTCGTCCTCATCGGGACGGTATGACAGGATAAGGTCTAATTTGCGCTCTTTGAGCAGGTCGAGCAACTCGTTCACCGGGCGGCTTATAACCACAAGTTTGATATTGGGATATTGCTTTGAGAATGAGATGATTGTACTGGTAAGCAGGTCGCTCAAGGTGAATACCACGCCTATGCGTAACTCACCCGTCTGGATGTTCTGCAGGTCGCGTAGGCGCTGCACGCCGCCTTCGCTGTCGGCCACGGTCTGCTTGGCGTAAGGCAGAAACTCGGTGCCCGCCTCGGTCAGATAGGTGCGTTTGCCGATGCGGTCGAAAAGTTGCACCTGCAGTTCGGTCTCGAGTTGGCGAATCTGCTGCGACAGCGTGCTCTGCGTAATGAACAGTTGCCGTGCTGCCTCGGTAAAATTCAGAGTCTCAGCGGTTTTAATGAAATACTTGAGTTGTCGCAGTTCCATAAATCAATCGGTTTTAACTATTGTTTCAATCGAATAAATCATTTTTACAAATGTATGAAAATAAAAAGTAAGCGGTAATTTTGCGGTCGAAAACGAGAAAGAATATTTTGTCTGATTATCAATAGGTTAAAATTCGGAAAAAGATGAATTGGTTTACTTCGCTGCTGTTTAACGAGTCGGTTGGGCGCACGGTGATGATTTTTGCGTTTGTGATTGCCATTGGCTCGATGCTGGGCAAACTCAAGTTGAAAGGCATCTCGCTCGGCTCAACGTTTGTGCTTTTCGTGGGCATTCTGGTGTCGCATTTCGGCTTCACGGTCACGCCGTCGATTCTGCATTTTATGAAGGATTTCGGCTTGATACTCTTTGTATTCAGCATTGGTTTGCAGGTTGGCCCGAACTTCTTCTCGTCGTTCAAGCAGTCGGGGCTGATGCTCAACGGGCTGGCGGCAGGCAGCGTGGCTCTCAATATCGCGGTAACACTGCTGATTTTCTATTTGTTAGGCGGCATCGACTTTCCAATGCTCATAGGCGTTATGCAGGGTGCCGTGACCAACACGCCTGGTCTTGGCGCAGCGCAGCAAGCCTTAAACCAATTGTCTATATCAGGTGCGTCAACACCTTCAATATCACTTGGTTATGCAGTAGCATATCCAATGGGCGTAGTGGGCATCATTCTTGGAATGGTGATTGTGAAACGCATCTTCCGAATCGATTATGAAAAAGAACGCACCGTAGCCACTGGCGGCAACACCGAAGAGCCTGCACGCTGCAGTTATCGCATAACAAGCAGCTCGGTGATTGGCAAGCAGATAAAAGAGATTTCAAGGCAGTTCGACAAAGAAGTTGTCTTTGCACGTATCAGTCAAAACGGGCGAGTGTCTGTGCCCAATGGCGACACCGTGCTCGGCCAGGGCGACCTTGTGCGAATCATCGCACCAAAGCAGCGTGAAGCCGAACTCGACAAAATGTTCGGCGAAAAGTTGACCACCGAAGAGTTAAACGAGCAGACAGGCGAGTTGAAGTCGCGTAAAATATTGGTAACCAACAAGCGCCTCGACGGCAAGAGCCTTCAGAACCTGCAACTGCGCAAGGCGTTCAACGTGAGCGTGACGCGCGTTTTCCGTTCGGGCGTTGAACTTTCGGTCACCCCCGACCTTGTGCTGCACATGGGCGACAAAGTGAAAGTTGTGGGCGGCGACGAGAGCCTCGGAATTGTCGAAAAATTCCTTGGCAACTCGGTCAAGCACCTCAACGAGCCACATCTTTCGCCACTTTTCCTCGGCATCTTCCTGGGCATCATTGTGGGCTATATTCCAATAGCCTTCCCTGGAATGCCGCAGCCTGCCAAACTCGGTCTTGCTGGCGGTCCGCTCATTGTCTCGTTGCTGATGGGTGCCTTCGGACATAAAATCGGCCTGTCGTGCTACACCACGCAGAGCGCCAACCTAATGATTCGCGAAATAGGCATCTCGCTGTTCCTTGCCTGCGTGGGCTTGGAAGCAGGCGAAAAGTTCTTCGATACGCTCATCAACGGCGACGGCTTGCTCTGGGTTGGCTACGGCCTTCTCATAACAATGATTCCGATGCTCATCATATCGTGTATTGCTCGCAAGTGCTTCAAACTGAACTATTTCACCATTGTGGGAATGATTTCGGGCACCAACACCAATCCGCCCGCGCTCTACTACTCGAATATGATTGCCGAAAACGACCGCCCGTCGGTGGCATATTCGACGGTCTATCCGCTGGCAATGTTTCTGCGTATTGTGCTGGCGCAGACGCTGATACTGATTTTCGCTTAAGAACACAAACGCAAACAAAAAACACGAACAATTATGCTTAAAGAGATATTGTGTGTGGGTGCGGGAAGTTTCATTGGTGGGGCACTGCGCTATGCCGTTGCGGTGGCAATGCGCACAGCAGACAAGGGCTTTCCGTGGGCCACATTCACGGTGAACATTGCTGGTTGCCTTGCCATCGGGTTGCTGTGGGGTGCGCTTTCGCGATACAGCAACTCGCAGTATGTCAATCTTTTTCTAACTGTTGGCATCTGCGGCGGATTCACCACTTTTTCCACCTTCTCGAAAGAGAATTTTGCAATGCTGCAAGCCGGCAACTGGTTTTGGTTTGCGCTCTATGTGGTCGGCAGTGTTGCGCTTGGGCTGCTGATGGTTGCAGCAGGGTATCATTTGAGCAAGTAAGGCAACAAAAAAGCCCTGCCGCAAGGCAAGGCTTTTTGTGTTATTGCAAGGTTTCTGTTTAGAACTTGTAAGTTACCGAAAGATTGATAGAACCGTTCTTTGCGCTGTTCTTGCTATCACCACCAGGATTCAGATTTGCCAAACCAAGGTCATAACCTGCGCGAACACCTAAATTATCGTTGATTTCATAGCCGGCACCAATGCCCAAGCCCAAATCCAAGCGTTTCAAATCATCATCGTCATCACCGCCTAAATCCAAGCTTTCGTCATGCTTCTCGGTTTCACCATCATATTCCATCTTTGACTTAGCTTTTCCCGTTGCAGCCACACCGACGTATGGACCAGCCAAAACATAAAAACTTCCGAAAGTGAGTTTTACATCAACAGGAACGGTAACATAAACCAAATTTGTTGTGGCTTTAGATTTCATCTTTTTACCCATAAATTCTTCACTGTCTTTCATCAATAAGCCCTTTGTCTCAACGTTAAGTCCAGCCTCAACAGCGAGCAAATCGCTCAACTCGAAATCGGCGAAAGCGCCAACAGCAAGACCTGGTTTGAATTTGATGTCGTCAACTTTTTCGCCACCAGCTTTCAATGTCATCTTTGAAAAGTTAAGTCCGGCTTTAACGCCAAACGACATTTGAGCAAACGCACCTGTCGATGAAATCATCAACAATCCCATAAGTGCTAATCCTAATTTCTTCATAAAAAATAGTTTTAAATATGCCTACTCTGTGTGCTTTTCGGCTTCCGCAATCACAAATCTATTGAATCATAGCGGTATTTCAAACAATTATCGGTTTTTTTTGCTAAAACGGCCATAATCGGCAGCGAAAAACTGACCAAAACGCCCGCCGATTGCAAACGTTTGCTACTTTTGGCAAAATTTTAAACACAACTTTGTTACCGATTATGCGAAAAACAACTTTACTGCTGATTTCAGCACTGATGGCAAGCCCCTTCATGTCGCGTGCCGACGAAGGAATGTGGCTGCCTATTCTTCTCGAGAAAAACATGGCCACAATGACCGAGCTGGGCTTCCAACTCACGGCCAACGACATCTACAACATTAATCAGGCCTGTGTGAAAGACGCCATTGTGGCATTGGATGGCGGCAGTTGCACTGCGTCGTTTGTGTCGGCCGACGGCCTACTCATGACCAACCACCACTGCGGCTACAGCGAGATTCAGAGCCACAGCACCGTCGAGAACGACCTGCTCACCAACGGATTTGTGGCGCGTAGCAAGGCCGAAGAGTTGCCAAATCCCGGCAAGTCGGCATGGCTGCTGGTCCGTGCTGAAGATATTACAGACCAGATTTTGAGCCAGATTCCCGAAGGCTCAACTGAAGCTGTGCGTGACTCGATTATCGGACCCCTGTGCGACACCATCATCAGCCACGCCACCGACAGCACACACTACTCGGCCGAAATTGAAGCAATGTTCTTCGGAAACTACTACTATCTGTTTATTTATGAGATTTTCAACGATGTCAGATTGGTAGCCGCGCCGCCCGAGTCGGTTGGCAAATTCGGTGCTGACACCGACAACTGGATGTGGCCGCGCCATACGGGCGATTTCTCGATGTTCCGCGTCTATTGCGCACCAGACAGCACGCCTGCCGAATATGCCGAAGAGAACGTGCCCTACCATCCGAAACATTTCCTGCCCATATCGCTTGGCGGATACAAAGAGAACGATTTTGCTTTTGTAATGGGCTATCCGGGCTCAACTGACCGCTACTTCTCGTCGTGGGAAACCGAAGCCGAGATGAAGGCTGTGAACGACGTGCGCGCAATGGTGCGTGGCGCAAAGCAGGACATCTGGGAGAAATTCATGGACGGTGACGAGAAGATCCGTATTCAGTACGCATCGAAATTCGCACGGTCGTCGAACTACTGGAAATACTCAATTGGCCAGAACCGCAGCCTGAAACGCCTGCACGTTGTCGACAAGAAGCGTGAACTTGAAGCGGAATTCACAAAATGGATGAATGCCGACGAAGCCCGCAAGGCAAAATACGGCAACGCTCTCGACAAGATTGAAGACGGCGTGATGCAGAATCTTGCCTACAACGAAGCCATTACCTATTTTGTTGAAACACAATTTTATGGCTTTGAGTCGGCCTATTTTGCACTTAAACTTTCGCGCTATCTGCAAAATCTGACACAAAAAGGCGCCGACCCCGAATATGTGGAAACCATCCGTCAGCAAGTTGATGAAAAGGCTGCCGAATTTTTCAAGGATTACAACCACGAAGTCGACCGCCAGACAGCAAAAGAGATGATCAGGCTGTTTATGAAAAATGTGCCGTCGGAATTCTATCCGGAATACATAACCAAAACAGTGTTAGGCAAATACAAAGGAAATGTTGACAAATTCGTGGATGATGCCTATGCAAAATCGGTGTTCTGCGACAAGGCAAAATTCGAAGCCTTTGCCAAAAATCCGACCAGCAAAGTGCTGCTCAACGACCCGCTTGCTATTGCCGGCAACGACAACTATGATAAATATGTGTTCCTGAACGGGTTGTGCTATAATGGCGAAGACAAACGTCAAGAAGGAATGCGCCTGTTTGTGGCCGGACTGATGGAAATGCAGCCCGACAAACTCTTCAGCCCCGACGCCAACAGCACCATGCGCCTGACCTACGGCACCATAGGCGGTTACCATCCTGCCGATGCTGTCACCTACGATTATAAGACCACACTCGACGGCGTGATGGAAAAAGAAAACCCGGCAGAGCGCGAGTTCAACGTTCCGGCCAAACTCAAAGAGATTTGGCAGAAGAAGGATTACGGCCGCTACGGCAATCCTGATGGCACAATGAATGTCTGCTTCACAACCAACAACGACATCACTGGCGGCAACTCGGGCAGCCCTGTCATGAACGCTAAAGGCGAACTCATCGGTCTGGCCTTCGACGGCAACTGGGAGTCGATGAGCGGTGACATCACCTTCGAGCCCGAACTTCAGAAGTGTATTGTTGTCGACATCCGCTACGTGCTGCTCATTCTCGACAAGTATTTCGATGCGCAGAACCTGATTGGTGAGATGAAGTTTGCGAATTAGACCAAGAAAATCTCTTAAACAACCATCGGTTGATAAATTCTGCGGCGGGAAAGAAAAGTGCTTTTCCGCCGCTTTATTTTTATGGTTGGATTCGACCGCTTGGCCGAACCGTTTAACTATCAAACATATCTATGTCGAAATTTAGCAAAATAGTGATGGCTACAGCACTTGCAGGACTCACAGCGTGCGTGCCGTCGAAACAGTTTCAGGAGTTGAAGGAGAAGAACGTGGCCATCTGCAACGAACGCGACTCAATCAAAAGCCTGAACGAGGACCTTACCGTGCAGACAACCGAACTTGAGGCAAAGGTTGAGGAACTCAACAAGAAACTTGAGAAGGAAGCAAACACGAAAACAACTATCCGCGACTCGGCACAGTTCTACAAGAAGCAGTACAAAGTGTTCAAAACAATGTACGACGACTTGAGCGACGAGACCGACAAGCAGACCACAAGCAACGAAGCCGAACTTCGCCAGCTGATGGCCGACCTTCAGGTGTCGAAGCAGGATTTGCTTGAGAAGGAGCGCGACCTGAAAGCCAAGCAGCAGGAACTCGAGGAGCGCGATGCCATTCTGGTGGCTCTCGACTCGAACCTTAACGTCCAACGCCGCGAACTGGCCGAGAAGAACCGCCGCGTGCAGGAGTTGGAGAATATTCTGAATCAGAAAGACTCATCGGTGCGTGCGCTGAAGCAGAAAATCAGCCAGGCTCTGCTCGGTTTCGAGGACAAGGGCCTGACAGTGGAGCAGCGCAACGGCAAGGTTTACGTCACAATGGACGAGAAACTGCTCTTCAAATCGGGCAAGTGGGATGTCGACCCCAAAGGACAGTCAGCCATCAAGCAGATTGCAGGCGTTCTGGCCAACAACACCGATGTGAACATCCTGATTGAAGGCCACACCGACGACGTGCCGATGAAAGGAACCGGCGACATTCAGGACAACTGGGATTTGAGTGCCAAACGCGCCACAGCCATTGTGAAGCTGCTCATCGCCGACGGCAAAATCAACCCGAAACGCGTATCGGCTGCCGGTCGTTCGCAGTACGCGCCAATTGACCCGGCCAAAACCGCCGAGGCCCGCGCTAAAAACCGCCGTACCGAAATCATCCTGACACCGAAACTCGACGAGATTTTCAGAATTTTGGAAACGAACTAATAAGACTTTAGACAACGGACTACGACAACAGACGTTTGGTGAACTGGTGAATCGGTCAATCGGTGAATTGATTTTTGGTTCAATCGATTAGACGATTATACAATTCACCGATTCAACAAAAACACCTTAAAAACTTATAACTTCGAAAACTTAAAACTTACAACTATGATATCCATCCCAATGCCATTCACTGCGGCCGACATTGAGCAAAAAGTGTTCGATGCCAAAACACGTGCCCGCCAACTGTTCGATGTTGAGCACCTGAAACTGGCTCTCAGCCTTATCGACCTGACAACGCTCAACTCGGTTGACACGCAGGCCAAAGGCGCAAAGTTTGCCGAAAACGTGAACAACTTTAAGAGCAACTTCCCCGACCTGCCCAATGTGGCTGCCATCTGCGTCTATCCGTCGCTGGTGAAGACTGTGGCCACCACGCTCAAATGCGAGGGTGTGGGCGTGGCTTCGGTTGCGGCGTGCTTCCCGGCATCGCAGTCGTTCATCGAGGTGAAGGAACTGGAGTGCCGTATGGCCGTTGAGGCTGGTGCAACTGACATTGATATTGTCATCTCGCAAGGCGCTTGGCTCGCTGGAGATGTGCAGACTGTTTTCGACGAGATAAAAGCCATCCGCAAGGCTGTGGGCAAGGCTCACCTGAAAGTGATTCTCGAAACAGGCGTTCTGCGTTCGGTTGAGGACATCTGGAACGCAAGCATTGTGGCAATGGAAGCCGGTGCCGATTTCATCAAGACATCGACAGGCAAACTGGAGCCTGCCGCCACACCTGAGGCCATCAGCGTGATGTGCGAGGCTATCAAGGCCTATGCCGCAAAGACTGGCCGCAAGGTGGGTATCAAACCTGCCGGCGGAATGACCGTCTCGGAGGATGCACTGCTCTATATGGCTATTGTTGAGGCTACTCTGGGTAACGATTGGCTCAACAACCGTATGTTCCGTCTGGGCGCAAGCCGTATGGCCAACAACATTCTGTCAGACATCGTTAGCATTGAGTCGGGCAAGGTTCAAACGGTGAAATATTTCTGATTCCGACAATCGGACAAAACGATTCGAGCCAGTCGCAACGCGATTGGCTTTTTTGTTTTAAGCAAAGCAAAATGATTTGCGGCTGATGCCGATTAATAGTTTTTCACGTAGGAAACCACAGCGGCGGCACAGCCTTCTTTTCCGCCCGCAAACGACAGCGAGATGTAATAAACCTGCGTTTTGGCGCAGAAGAAGTCGAAACTGGTGTATGACATTCCATCCGACTCATCGTAGTTGCTGCCGTAGAATTTTGTGAAATCGTAGAGCTTGAGCACCACTTGGTCGGTGCAGGCGGAATCGGCCTTGACGGTGAAGCGGTACTGCGTGCCCTTGTTGAGCAGAATTGAAAATTCTTCTTTCTGCTTTTTCGATGTTGTTACAGGTTCCAGTCTTACGCGGAAATCCTTCAGATAGGTCGATTTGCCTATCTCTTTAACTACTTCATCTTTCAGAGCTATACCGCACTGTGCCGACGATGATTTTGCGCAAACGCACATAGCAATACACAAACACGCTGTCGCACACAATTTTGTAATCGTTGATTTACAGATTCCGCTCATTATTCTGGTTTTTTCCGATCGCAAAGGTACAAAAAAGATGATTGTCTGAAACGGTCATTTTTTAGAAAAATGGTTGTTTTCGAAAACACAACGAAAGGCGAACCTTTGTCCATATATTATTTTAACGAATAGTATTCTAATTCAAGCCATTAATTAAAAACAAAAACCCTTCCAACTGCTTGTTAGAAGGGTTTCCGTTGTACCCGGAGCCGGGGTCGAACCGGCACAGGGGTGAACCTACTGGTGTTTGAGACCAGCGCGTCTACCGATTCCGCCATCCGGGCCTCATTTGAGCGTGCAAATATAGATAAATTCAAAAACTCGACAAACTTTTTTTGTCTTACTTTACTTCTTCATAATCAACGTATTCACCGTCGGTTTCGCGGAAGTGTTTTTTGGCGTTGTCGGTTTTCGAGTAGATAATATGCCCGTCGGCATACTCTGTGCGGCCTTCGTCGGCCTGTTCCTGAGCGCGGCGTTGCATTCGACGCACCTTGAATTTAAAAATGGCAATGCCAAAAAACACTAAAACATATATTAGTGCAAAAAAGAATATCAATCCGGTAATTATCATATCTGATTGTTATAGATGATTAGTATTGAACTGAATAGCGCCACAGCGGCTTGAATCCAGCCGTTGTAGACGTGATGAAGCCGTTGCTGCCTGGCACCGAAAATGCTTGTCAGCAGCAGTGCCGCCAAAAACACTGGTGCATACCACACAACTTGCGAGCAGCTTGTTCCAAGCAAGCCGAAACCTATTGAATAGATGAAGGTGTTAATGCCAGTCAGGCACGAGAGCGTGAGCAGTCCGCTCATAACGGTGGGATTGATTGAACGGCGGATTTTGGCCGTCTTGAGCCCGTCGTAAACCAACTTCACAGTGAGCAGGAACATAAGGCTGGCAGCAAACCACGTGGCTATCTGGCCATCGACGTATGCCGTGCCCATGTGCCCCAAAGCCAGACCACCGGCCGAGAGCGCAACCACAACCACCACCGTGACAGCAAACCTGAGCAGCTGGTTCTTTATCGACCAGCGGCTATCGAGAAAGGCGGCAGTAAGGCCAAGAGCCACCACATCGAGTCCGGTTGCCACAACAAACAAAATAAACAGTCCGTCGAACATAACTATTTGTTAATCTTGTAATTGAACAGATACTGGTCGTTGCCGCCCACAATCAGGTTGTAGTACGATTGTCCGGCCTGCATCACACCAATGCTGAAACGCGTCTTGCCACGCAATGGGAATCCCGACAAGGCCTGTCCTTTTGAATCAATCAAATAGATATTAGCCGATTCGGTTTCGGTGATTCCGATAGCCACATTGCCGCTCGAGAGCCGGTAGAACGCCGGACGCTGAGTTATCGGTTCGGCAAACTTACGGTCGAAAATCTTCTTGCCGTCGAATGTGAATACCGAGAGAATATTGCTGTCAACATAGATGAGTTCGGGGCGAGCATCGCCGCAGATGTCTTCGATGTCGAAGAAATGGTTCGGCGAGAAATCGGCAACCTTGCGCTTGGTGACAGTGCCGTCGAAGTGCAGGAAGCAAAGCGTGCCGTCAGTCGATGTGCGTACCAGCATTGCTTCTGTTCCGCCCATGGGCTTCAGATAAGAAACGCTGTTGTTCACCGACGGGTGAATTCTTTCCTTGAAGTCAACACGCATATTTCCCCGACGATCAATCAGATATACTCGCGAAGTATCGGTTATCGAGATGTAGTCTTTTCCATTGTCGAGAAAATGCTGGGCCGGCTCAATGGGCACCATGTTGGCGCGCTGCAGCGAGAAGTCGGGCAGCGTCTTGCCGTCGATTGAGTAGATGTGCACATCAGCATTATCGCACTCAACAAACAGGCGGTAATTGCGGTTTTTGGCATAATCGAACACCGAAACAGGCAGGCTTGTCGGGCTTGGCAGCGTTATCGGGTAACGCTCAACATGGTTGCCGTTGCGGTCGAACAAATACATTTTGGTGGCAGTGTTGAAGAATATTTGAAGTTTGCCATTCCGGTAATAATCAATTTGCTGAACACTGCCAATTATGGGTTCGTCGATGTGCTTCTTCCACATTATGCGGCCTGCGGCGTTTATCAGGTAGATGTTGTTGCGCAGGTCCTGAATGAAGATTTCGCGCTCGCCGGTATTGTGGTTCTCAACCAGCACCGGCTTGAAGGCCGCCAAAGTGTCAAGGTGCGTTTCCCACAGAGTAGAAGCCGCGTTTGAGCGCGCCGGCTGATGGCGCAAAAAGGCGTTGTGATACAAGAATCCATCTTCCGACGAGAACTGCCAGGCCAAGCCGTAGAAATTGCTGTAGGCTGCCTGATTGTTGTGGAAACTGGTGATATTGGCACTCGAGAGAATTCGGTTCAGCAACCCTTCGGAACCTGCCAGCGACACGTAGGCAAAGAAGTTCGAGCGGTTGGTGATGTAATTGCTGAACTGGTCGTAATCGGGGTCATAGTGAAGTCTTTTGTGCAGCACGTTGTCGTACACAAAGCGCGAAACAACTGAGTAGGTGTCGCCAAAAACCACCATATTGTCGATGGCGCAAACAAACTGTGCCTTGCACTGTCCCATCCACGGACCGAAAAGCCGTGCCGGCACCTGCTGCAGCGGCATCTCATAGATGAAATATTTGGTGTCGCTGTCGATTTTGAATTCCTGCTTCGACGGACTTGGCGTCTTGCCGCTTATCAGATTCTCGAGCAACTGCCGTGCTTCGTAACCGCTTTTGGCTTCAATCACGCAGATTGACGAGCCGTCGGGCATTGATATCTGCATCACGCCGCGGCCGAAATTGTCGGCCATCTGGCTAACAATCTGCTTGCCAAACGTCTCTTTTACCGAGTTGATGTTTGTCTGATGGCGCGCAAGTTGCCCCACATTTTCCATATACGATTCGAGCGAACGTTGGTATTTTTGGAAGTTACTGATTCCCAACCACGTAAAGCCATTGATGCCCATCGGTATCTTCTTGGTAAGTTCGCAGGGCACGGCTTCCTGCCCTTCGAACAACTGCGACCATTGGTTCCGAACCGCACTCTGCAGCGTAAATCCGTTGACAAGCCAGTTGTCGCCTTTTATGCTGACATCGAACCCGCCCCAGTCAGAGAAGGTCTGGATGGCCATATCACTAAACAGATTGTTGACAAACTGTTTCTGAATGAACGGGTTAAGAAATTTGAACTGCAAATAGACGTTTGCGTCAACGTTCTTTCCCGACCACTGCTTCACCTTCACAAACGCTGGATTTTGGCTCATTCCGTAGCCGCTCTCGGTCTGGCGCACAGCATCTTGAATCAGCATCTCGTTTGTCGATGCAATCAGATAGCCCTGATGGAACGTCATGTAAACTGCTGTTTTGCCGTTGCTGTGCTCAAACTTGTTGATTTTGGCCTGGTCGTATTTCGTGTAACTGATTTTCCCGTTTGGCTCGAGCCTGCGCGTAATCACATCAACAGCACGTTTTCCGTGCATATTCGAACTGAAGGCCATCACAGCCAGCGGCTCGTAGTTCGACATTGTTGTGTTGTGAAACGACACCACAAGCGGCAATCCTTTGAACATATCGGCAAATTCGGCATCGCTTTTCAGCAGAGAGTCGAGCGCCAGCAAGTTCTGCGCGAACTGCCTGCCTTCACCAATCTGGCTGATGTCGTCCATCACCTTGCTTGCCTGTGTTTTCTTGAGCAGCCCCGGAATATCACGTATCTCGATGATGGCCGCCGAATTGACCGGCACTGCATCGATGGCCGACACAGCACCGTTCTGCTGCTTCTTGAAGTAGAAGTACGATGTTGCCATTGCTGCAACCACAACCACCACCGCCGCTATGAATATTCCTTTTTTCATTCTATCAGTTTTTAGTCTGTCAGCAGACTTTTGTTAGTCTAAAAATAGAATTCGTCTTCAATGTCGTCGCTCTGGCTGCTGCCGCTTTGCTTCTCATCGTAATCGGGGCAGTCGAAAGTCTCATTCCAATCGGCAGGCTTCTCAAACACATCTGACTCGCTGTAAGGCAAAGCCGGATCGTCGTAAACCTTGCGCATAAAGTTGGCCCAAATAGGAAGCGCCATATTCGCGCCTTGGCCATATGTGATTGACTCGAAATGCACGCTGCGGTCTTCGGCTCCAGTCCACACACCGCCAACCAGGTTCGGGGTCACGCCCATAAACCAGCCATCGGATTGCTCGTTGGTGGTTCCGGTTTTGGCTGCAATCTGTGCTTTAAACTGCCACGGATATTTGTCGCTCCAAAGACGTACGCCTGTTCCCTTTCGAACAACACCTTGCAGCATTGTGAGCATCAGATAGGCGGTGCGTTCGCTGATTGCCTCGTGTTTCACCGGCTGGAAGTTGGCCAGCACGTTACCGTTCTTGTCCTCGATGCGAGTAACAAAAATAGGCTGAGTGTAAACACCTTTGTTTGCAAAGCAGCAATAGGCGCTCACCATCTCGCAGAGATTAAGGTCGGCCACACCCAGACAAATTGCCGGCACTCGTGGAATATCGCTTTTAATACCCATGTTATGGGCCAGTTGTATTACGGCTTTCGGTTTGAAACGGTTCATCAGCCAGGCAGAAATGTTGTTGAGTGACTGCGCCAAGCCGTATTGCAACGAGAGTTCGCGGCCATCAAGGAACGAGCTGCTGCCCGATTTAGGAGCCCAAACAACGCCAGTCTCGGGGTCGGTGATGGTGATAGGCACGTTAAGCACGCGGTCGCAGGGGGTGAATCCGTCCATCATAGCCAGCGTGTATAGGAATGGTTTGAAGGTTGATCCCACTTGCCGTTTGGCTTTTGTAACGTGGTCGTATTGGAAATGACGGTAGTCGATGCCGCCCACATATGCCTTCACGTAGCCTGAGTGCGGGTCCATAGCCATAAATCCCGACTGCAGGAAGTGCTTATAGTAGCGCATCGAGTCCATTGGCGTCATTACGGTGTCCACATCGCCGTGCCAGCTGAATACTGTCATCTCGGTTGGGGTGTTAAAGTTTTTCACAACATCGTCGTATGGCATCTTCTTCACCTTGTAGAGCACACGGTAGCGCTCGCTCCACTTCATCGAATTAGTCATAATGGTGTTCACCTGCTCTGGCGTAAGTTCGCTTGAGAAAGGTGCGTTCTCCTTGTCCTTTTCTATAAGGTCAAACTGTTTCTGAAGAGTTTTTTTCAGATGGTCGCTGACGGCTGCCTCGGCGTAGTCCTGCATCTTCGAGTTGACAGTGGTGTAGATTTTCAAACCATCTTTGTAGATGTCGTACGGCGTGCCATCGGGTTTCAGGTTGCGGTTACACCAGCCACGCAGCGGATTGGTGAACCACTCCACTGAATCCTCAATGTATTTTGCCTTATCCTGATAGTTTTTGCGTTCTGGTTTTTTTGCGTTCATTTCTATGCGCAGGAACTCGCGGAAATAGGTTGCCGAGCCCAGTTTGTGGTCAACCTTGTGGAAGTCGAGACCCAAGGGCAGTTGCTTGAGCGAGTCATATTCGGCGCGAGTCAGTTTGTCGTTATTCAGCATTTGAAAAAGCACGACATTGCGGCGCTGCAGAGTTTGTTCTGGCCGGCGGATTGGGTTGTAGAGCGCCGGGTTCTTTGCCATTCCCACGAGCATGGCCGCTTGCTCAACGCGCAAATCCTGCGGTGTGGTGTTGAAGTATATTTTTGCTGCCGATTTTACACCCACAGCCAGATTCAGAAAATCGAACTGGTTAAGGTACATTGCTATAACCTCTTCTTTAGTATAACTGCGCTCGAGTTTGATGGCAATAACCCACTCGCGGAACTTACGGTTCACCATCTGAAGTGAGTTGGTGAAATTCTCGCGCGGGAAAAGCATCTTGGCCAACTGCTGCGATATGGTACTGCCGCCGCCAGAGTTCTTGTTGCCCGAAACAATGGTCTTGAAAAATACACGCACCAGTCCTGGAAAATCGACACCCGAATGCTTGTAATAGCGCTGGTCTTCAGTGGAAACCAAGGCATCGACCAAATATGGCGACAATTCATTGTATGTGCCTGTTGAACGGTTTTCTTTGAAATATGTGCCCAGAAGAACGCCATCTTCAGAATAAACTTCTGAAGCCAGATTGCTCTTCGGATTCTCTAGTTCTTCAAACGACGGCATAAAGCCAAGATTCCCATTCCAGATGTTATAGAACATCACTACCGTAAGCACGACCGGGAAAACCACTAACGACCAAATGATTATCTTCCATTGCAGCCGTTTCGAGATAGATATTGCCATTGCAAAAATTTTATTTAAGCCACAAAGATAAAAATGCCATCTTACAAAACATGTGACAGACGTCGTTTTTTATTGATTTATACAATCAACCGTATAAAAACAAAAAAACTCTTTGCAAACCATCGTTCACAAAGAGTTTAGATCTTGTACCCGGAGCCGGGATCGAACCGGCACGTCCATTACTGGACACAGGATTTTAAGTCCGGCGCGTCTACCAATTCCGCCATCAGGGCAACCTTGAAATAGAACAAAAAAAAAGAGCGAGAAACGGGACTCGAACCCGCGACCCCGACCTTGGCAAGGTCGTGCTCTACCAACTGAGCTATTCTCGCGTTTGCGGTTGCAAATGTATGGCAAAATACGTTTCGTGCAACATATGAATGAGTTTTTTTTGATGTTTTTTCGTTACGAATTGCTAATCAGCCGATTACGTTTTGTGCAAAGGATGGTTTTTTTGCCAAAAAGGCCCGTAAAAAACCGCTTTTGCCGCAGTTTGTCCAACATTCTTTGCTTTAATAATTTTCAAATACCAACTATTGTCTATATTTACCCGATTTTTTGATTTATTATGAATAACGATATAACACGGGGATTCCCCATTGAAAATATTGATTCGGAAACAACGTGCTGCAAGATGTCCTACTCGGGCAAACTCAATGTTTTCGATTGGCTGAGCGACATTCCGGAAGGAATCGACAAGAACGAAATTTACGAAGTGCGGTTCAAGAACACGCGCAAGGGTTTCTACTACAATTCGAACAAACTGCGTCTGGTTCCGGGCGACATTGTGGCTGTTGAAGCGTCGCCAGGACACGACATAGGCATTGTGTCGCTGAAAGGGCCACTGGTGCTCTGCCAGTTGCGCAAGCACAACATTAATCCGCAGAGCGAGTTCAAAACCATCTATCGCAAGGTGAAACCGGTCGACATTGAGAAATGGAAAGAAGCCATCGCTCTCGAGACCGACACCATGATTGAGTCACGCAAGATTGCTGTCGACCTGAAACTGAATATGAAAATCGGTGATGTTGAGTATCAGGGCGACAAGACCAAAGCCATCTTCTATTATATTGCCGATGACCGTGTCGATTTCCGGCAGCTTATCAAAGTGCTGGCCGACCGGTTCCACATCCGCGTTGAGATGCGCCAGATTGGTGCCCGCCAGGAAGCAGGGCGCATTGGCGGTATCGGGTCGTGCGGCCGCGAGCTGTGCTGCGCAACCTGGATGAGCAATTTTGTGTCGGTAACTACAACAGCCGCCCGCTATCAGGAACTGTCGCCCAACCCGCAAAAGCTGGCCGGACAGTGCTGCAAACTGAAGTGCTGCCTGAATTACGAAGTCGACTCTTACATCGACGAGCGGAAGGACTTCCCGCCATCGGAAGCCATAATGACCACCAACGGCAAAGCATACCACCAAAAAACCGATGTGTTCCGCCGTCTGATGTGGTACTCTGTGGGCGACGCCAACAGCCTTGACATGATTCCCGTTTCGGTTGAGAAAGTGAAGGAATACCTTGAAATGAACAAACGCGGAATAAAGGTTGAACTTGAAGCACAAACAGATTCTGACAACAGCAACGCACCTGAAGAAATTGATTTCACACAGGTGGTTGGTCAAGACAGCCTTACACGATTCGACTCGTCGCGCCGCAAGAAGAAAAAACATCGCAACAGACAAAACCGCGGCAACAATCAGCAGGATTCCAACCGTGGTGGCAATAACGCAGGCAACAATGAAACAAATGCTTAAGATATTAGCCGTTATTGCATTGACGGCAAGTGTTTTATCGTGCTCAAATCAATCGACTTTGTATGAGAACAACGTTGATATGCGTGGCGAACAGTGGAACCGCGACAGCGTGCTGATTTTCGAAGTGCCGGTAACGGACACCACAACGCCTTATAACATCCTGTTCTGCAACCGGATAACAGGCCAATATCCTTACAGCAACATGTTCCTTTTCATAACCATCACGGCGCCCGACCGCTCGCACCAGACCGACACACTCGAATGCATGCTAGCCGACAAGCGCGGAAAATGGCTCGGCAAGGGATTTGGCAATGTATGGTCAAACAGCATCGTCTACAAACGGAACATTGTTTTCCCGCAAAGCGGCACCTATACCTTCTACATTGAGCAGGCCATGCGCATTGAGAATCTTGAGCATGTGCTCGATGCAGGACTTAAAATCGAGAAAGCCAAATAATTTAATATCAGCAAACTGTGGGCAAGGGGAAATTAGCCAAATTCAGAGAAAACGAAACTTTCGCAAATGTTTTTCAGCCCGAAGTTTCCGACTTCACCAATTTCACACACGAACTCAAGGGCACGTGGCACAGCAATGTGTTCAAAAACAACAACCCGATTGTGCTTGAACTAGGCTGCGGCAAGGGCGAATACACCGTCGGCATGGCACGTATGTTTCCCGACAAGAATTTCATCGGTGTTGACATCAAAGGTGCCCGCATATGGACCGGCGCAAAGGCGTCGAACCTTGAGCAGATGAGCAATGTGGCCTTTTTGCGGACTCGCATCGAGATAATAAGAGCATTCTTTGCGCCAGGCGAAGTGAGCGAAATATGGATAACCTTCCCCGACCCGCAGATGAAGAAACGGCGCGCCAAAAAACGCCTGACATCGAGCCTTTTCCTGACAATGTACCAGCAGTTGCTGACCGACAATGGTTTTGTCAACCTGAAAACCGACAGCCGTTTCCTTTATAAATATTCATGTGAAGTTGCGGCGCAGAACGGACTTGAGATTGTCCGCCAGTCGGCCGACCTTTACAGCGAACCGTGGATTGATGACGTGCTTGGCATCAAGACCTACTACGAGCAACTGCACATCGACGATGGAAACACCATCCACTACCTGAAATTCAGACTTCCGGCCAGCAAGCCGTTGATTGAACCGGATTTTGACGGGGAAATTGATTGAATGATTTTGCGCTTCAGGCCAGTTTTTCCACCACATCGGCAAGCAATGCTTCCTTGTCGATAGGCACAACACCTACCTTTTCGCAGACCAGACCACCGGCAATGTTGGCAATCTGTGCGGTGAGCACCGGCGGCAGACCGGCTGCCATGCAGCATGCTGCCACACTGATAACAGTGTCGCCCGCACCCGACACATCGGCAATGTCACGCACTTCGGCAGGTGTGCGCGAGTAACTGTCGCCATCGGTGATGAAAACACCCAACTCTGACAGCGTAACCATCACATAGCCTGCGCCGAGCATTGTTTTAAGTTGCTGTGCGGCGGCATTGAGAGCGTCGAAATCGCCTTTGGCAAGACTGATTTTCAGACCTTCGCAAATCTCTTTGAAGTTGGGTTTGAAAAGCGTGACGCCTTTGTAGTTTGTAAAGTTGCGCTTCTTTGGGTCGACAAGTGTCGGGATGTTGTGCTTTTTTGCCTGATCCACAACGTGCTCTATCACCGCAGGGGTGATGTTGCCCTTGTCGTAGTCTTCAAAAATCACCGCATCGAACTTGTATTTGCCAAACAGGCTGTCGATATGGCTTATGAATTGTTTTTCAATGTTCTCGGTCAGCGGTGCGGTCTGCTCGTCGTCGATGCGCAGAAGGTGCTGATTGCTGCTGATGACGCGCGTTTTGACGGTTGTCTTGCGCTTGTCGGAACGGATGATACCGTCGGCTGTCATTCCATTCTGCTCGAGCAGGCGACAGAGTTGGTCGCCCTTCTCGTCGCTGCCAATGACGGCGCACATCACCGGGTTGGCGCCCATCGCCTTCACGTTCAGTCCCACATTGGCGGCACCGCCCAGGCGCTCTTCGTGGCTTTTGATTGATATGATTGGCACCGGTGCTTCGGGCGAGATACGTTCCACCTTGCCCCACATATAAGCATCAATCATCACATCACCCACAACCAGAATGTTGAATTGGCTGCAGCGGGCAAATGCATCGGCAATTAGTTGATTGCTGCTCATAATCGTATGATTTAGTAAACTTTGAAACCGATTATCTTACGCACTTCTTTAAGCGTTTTTGCTGCGCTCTCACGTGCTTTCTCGGCACCCTGACGGGCGATTTTATCGAGCAGGTCGGTGTTGCCCGAATACTCGAGAATGCGCTCGCGGATTGGCGCCAGAGTCTTGACAATGTCTTCGGCCAACTGCTTTTTCATATCACCGTAGCGCAGTGTGCAGTCGTTCCATTTCTCGTCGAAGTATTTGTAAGTGTCGGGCGTGCTAGCGATTTCCATCAGCGTGAACAGATTCTGAATCACTTCGGGTTTTGGGCTGTTGGGTGTCTGCGGACCGGCATCGGTTACGGCGCGCATAACCTTCTTGGTGATGGTTTTGGCGTCTTCGAACAGATAGATACAGTTGCCTTCGCTCTTGCCCATCTTGCCGCTGCCGTCGAGTCCCGGAATCTTTATGGCCTTGTCGCTGAAGTGGAAATTCTGCGGCTCGGGGAAGAACTCAACCTTATAGATATTATTGAAACGGCGTGCGCACTTGCGGGCCATTTCCATATTCTGCTCTTGGTCTTTGCCCACAGGTACCTTCGCAGCACGGTGCTGCAGAATGTCGGCAGCCATCAGCGTTGGATAGGTGAAGAGTCCTGCGTTCACATTGTCGGGCTGCTTGCGGGCCTTCTCTTTGAAGGTTGTCACGCGTCCCAACTCGCCAATGTAGGTGTTCATATTCAGGTAGAGATAGAGTTCGATGGTCTCGGGCACGTCGCTCTGAATGTAGATTGTTGCCTTGTCGGGGTCGATTCCGCAGGCTAGATACTCAGCCAGAATGGTGCGTGCGCTGTTCTGAATGTTTTCGGGTGTGGGGTGCGTAGTGAGCGAGTGCCAATCGGCAATGAAATACAGACAGTTATACTGTTCCTGCATTTTCACAAAACTCGTTACTGCGCCATAGTAGTTTCCTAAGTGAAGATTTCCGGTTGGCCGGATTCCGCTTACGACTGTTTCCATAAATTACTGTTTCCTAAGTTTTTTGGTGTTACTTCAAGGCAATGTCGGTTGAGCCAATCAAGCTGCCGTCGCAGAAGATTTCGGTCTTGTAAGTGCCCGATGCCAATTCGCCTTCGTCGCACTCGTAGTAGATGACCATATCAACGCGTTCGCCTTTGTAATCAACTTCGCGCAAGGCTGAGAAGGTGATTTTATCGTCTTCGAACTTGAATGTGTCTTGCTCTTTGTTCACCAGCATCAAGCCGTCGGGCGTGATGATTCGGATGTAAACCTTTTTGTTGCCCTGCGGTGCTATCGGGTTCTCGTCGAGCGTGAACTTCACGGCCAGACGTTTAACCTTCTTGGCTTTGTTAGCAGGTTTTCCTTTCGACGAGTAACTATCCATCGATGTGTTGATGGCCTTGATTACCGACGCCTTTGCCACTTTGGTTGCGGCTTCTTCGTATTTCTGCGTGAGTTGCTTGTTCTCTTTCTTGGCTTCGGTTATCTGCTTCTTCACCTTGGTGTTCTCTTCGGTGAGTTGGATGTTCAGAGTGTTGAGCGAGTCAATCGTGTGAACAAAACTCTTCATCACGTCGCGCAGGGTTTTCAGTTCCTTCTTGAGTTTGTTGATTTGAGCCTTGTTTTCCGACTTGGTGGCCTTCAACTCTGTCATAAGTTCCTTGATATGGGCTTTCTCTTTTTCGAGTTGTGCCGATATGCTGTCGTTATTGGTCTCGATGTTCTCGTAATCGGCCAGCAGCAGGTGATACTGCACTGTCAGCGAGTCTTTCTCTTCCGAAACCTGATTGATGGTTATGGTCTGAATGTGGCTTGTGTAGGTCTTTGTGAAGTACAAAAAGCACATTACGGCAAGCAATACCGATTCCACAATGATTATGGCGACCAACTTCTTGTTGCTGCCGCCCGATGTCGATTCAAAATCCTTTAAGTTGTCCACGGTGATACATTTTTAGTGTGGGGCAAAAGTATATTTTTTTCGTTTTCTCTCTATATGTCAGCCCGATTATTGCACCCGAGCCTATTTTTCGGGATAGAGAATGTCGTAGAGAACCGCCACAGCATCGGCAATAATGCCTGTGCAGACAATCTGATGATGGTCGCGGGCTTCGACCTGCTCTTTGTTCACCTTCTTCTTCAGCAACTCGCCGCACTCGGCTGTTCCATAGATTCCGACAATGGCCGCATTCAGGTCCTGAACCTTTTTGTACTGTGCCAGTTTTGTGTCCATATCTTTCGGGCCGTACTTGCCAGTGGCCATTCCAAGCACCATGAACGCACCCGTCACGGCACCGCATTTTCCGCGCAAGCGTCCCATGCCGCCACCAAACGGTGCCGAAATCATTTTCACCGTGTCAACATCGGTCCCGAACTCGGGCGCAAACGTCATTGCCACCGACTGCGAGCACGCATAGCCTTCCTTGAAATAGGCCAGTGCCTTGTCTATCGCTTCCTGTTTTGTCATACTGTTTAGGTTTTTGATTGTATGGATTTTCTAATTCTGCTTCACCCCTTTCATTGTCAGGCTGATGCGGTTGCGGCGGTTGTCCACGCTCTCAACCTTCACCATCACGTGCTGATGCAGCGTGACAACATCGTTGGGGTTGCTCACATACTTGTTGGCCAACTGCGAGATGTGCACCAGTCCGTCCTGATGCACGCCAATGTCGACAAACGCACCGAAGTTGGTGATGTTGGTCACAATGCCGGGCAGAACCATTCCTTCTTGCAGGTCGTCGATGGTGTTCACGCCTTCGGCAAACGCAAATTCCTGAATTTCAGAGCGCGGGTCGCGGCCAGGCTTTTCCAGTTCAGCCTTGATGTCCTGCAAAGTAGGCAGTCCCACGGTCGGCGTCACATAGCGTTTCAGGTCGATGCGTGAGCGCAACTTGCTGTCGGTAATCAGGTCCGACACGGTGCAGCCAAGGTCGCCTGCCATTTGGTCCACAATATGGTAACTCTCGGGGTGTACGGCGCTGTTGTCGAGCGGGTTACGCGATTCGGGTATCCGCAGGAAGGCGGCGCACTGCTCAAAAGCCTTGTCGCCAAGGCGCGGCACTTTTTTCAGTTGCTGCCGCGATGTGAAGGCACCGTTCTCTGTGCGGTAATCGACAATGCTCTGCGCCAGTTTCGGCCCCAGACCACTCACATAGCCAAGCAGATGCATGCTTGCCGTATTCAGGTTCACGCCCACCGAGTTCACGCAACTCTCAACCACAAAATCAAGGCTCTCTTTGAGCGCCGTTTGGTCAACATCGTGCTGATACTGTCCCACGCCTATCGATTTCGGGTCGATTTTAACCAGTTCGGCCAGCGGGTCCATCAGTCGGCGGCCAATCGACACCGCACCGCGCACCGTCACATCTTGGTCGGGGAACTCGTCGCGTGCCACCTGCGACGCGCTGTAAACCGACGCGCCGTTCTCGCTCACAACGAATATCTGCACATCGGTGTCGAATTTTATCGATTTCACAAACGCTTCCGTCTCGCGGCTCGCCGTGCCGTTGCCAATGGCGATGGCCTTGCAGCCGTATTTTTTCACCAGCGCGGCAATGGTTTCCTGCGACTCGCGCCACTCGTTCTGCGGCGGATGCGGGAAGATGGCCTGATGGTGCAGCAGGTTGCCCGTCTCGTCAAGGCAGACCACCTTGCAGCCCGTGCGGAATCCGGGGTCGAGAGCCAGAATGCTCTTGCGGCCGAGCGGCGCCGCCAGAAGCAGTTGCCGCAGATTGGTCGAGAAAACGCTGATGGCTTCCTTGTCGGCCTTGTCTTTGGCTATCTTTTTGAATTCGTTTTCGATAGATGGTTGGATGAGCCGCTTGTAACTGTCGTCGATGGCCATCTCAACCTGACGGGCGGCTTCGTTGTCGGCCTTCAGAAACTGACGGTGCAGCAGGTCGGTCACGTCAGATCCCTGCGGCTCGATGCTGATGCGCAGGAATCCTTCGTTCTCACCGCGGCGCATGGCCAGCATCCTGTGCGACGGGCAGCGGCGCAGCGGTTCCGAAAAGTCGTAGTAGTCGCCGTATTTGATGGCGTCCGACTCCTTGCCTTTAACAACTTTCGAAATCACAACCGCATTGTGGCTAAAGCAGTTACGCACCCGTTGACGGGCAACAGCGTTCTCACTTACCCATTCAGCGATGATGTCGCGTGCACCGGCAAGAGCTTTCTCCGTTGAATCGATATCACCCTTGATAAAGCGTTCGGCTATCTGCTCGGCGCTGCCTGGCAGCTGTTTCATAAGCCAACCGGCAAGCGGTTCCAAGCCTTGCTCTTTGGCCACTGTTGCGCGAGTGCGTTTTTTGGGCTTGTAGGGCAGATAGATGTCCTCGAGCGTGGTGCTGTCGAGCGTGTCGTCAATCTTGCGGCGCAGCTCATCAGTGAGCTTGCCTTGCTCGGCAATGGTCTCAACGATGGTTTGCTTGCGTTTGTCAAGCTCGACAAATTTGTGGTATTGGCTCTCGATGTTGAAGACAGCCACTTCGTCGAGCCCGCCGGTTGCCTCTTTGCGGTAGCGGCTGATGAACGGCACTGTGGCTCCGTCGTCAAGCAGGCCGGTAACAGCCTCGACCTGTTCGAGTTTGATGCCGAGCGCTTCGGCTATTGCTTTTAGGTATTTGAGCATAGTGATAACAAACAGTGGTTCAAAAATTTTATAGGCTTTACTTAACGAACAGTTTTAAGCCTGCTTTACAATCATCTTTCCGCTTATTATCTCAAACTTGATGGTCTGATAATCAAGTTGTTGCCCACAATCGATCGGTCGCGGCCCAATGATTCGAACGGTTTGACTCTTGCAGCCTTGGCAGTAAGTGGCAGTCCGCCAATAACATCGAGTGCCGTAGCAAGCATCGGATCGTTGGCATCGCCAAACTGATAGCCGCTCAGCAAATCGTCCTCAACCTTATAATCAGGCTCCAAACCATCAACAAAATCACTAAATCCTTCAGAATTAGCGTATTTCATACAAACGGGCAGAAGAATCCAGTTTTCAAGATCTTTGCACCCACGAACATCTTTGTCAAAAATGAACATTCCTGTGTATTTGCCGTATGTGTTTGTTCCAATGAGTTTTACGTTCATATACGGTTCTAGTCCGATAGCCACCAACTCACTGGCCGAAGCCGTTCCTTCAGTACAGAGCACATATAAATTCTCGATGTCGGCATTATAGTCGTTATCAGGGAAACGAACGAGTATTTCGTCTTCATCTTCTTCAAAATAGCTTGTCAACAAATCGTTGTACACATAAGTAACAAGCACATTATGGTTTTTCACGACATTTGCCGGAGCAATGGCTGAAGCCAGATGCGAAGCAACACCAATGTCTCCGCCACCGTTGTAGCGCAAATCAAGAATAAGGTCTTTTACTCCTGCATCTTTAAACTTGTCAAACACATTGTCCATTGTGGCTAAATACGATTTGTCAGAAGCAAAAGCCGTGAACACATAATAACCCACAGGTTTGTTGCCAACATAAAAAATGGTATCGTAAATCGACGGATCGGCTTTAACAACTGTGGCCTCCATGGTGAGTTTTCCTGTTTCGTTGAGCGTGTTGGTTGATGCATCATAAGTGGCACATGTATATGTTGCCTTTTTTTCTTGATAAAGGTCATAATAGTTCTTGGGGGTCAGCGGCGTTCCATTGATGTCGAGAATGATGTCGCCACGTTTCAACCCTGCCAAATCGGCCGGCGAGCCCGGATAAACAAACTCTACCAGAATCAGCACGTGTTCGCCCCCATCATACAAATGAAACTGCGGCGAGTAACCCATAGAATAAGGAGAACCTTCAAGCTGGGCATTGGTGGATTCGCTGTCATCATCAATGAACGACCAATGGTCAGCTGAGTAGAGCAGCTTGTCGAAGAAAACATCGGGCTCATCATCGAAATTCAACTTTCTCTGCTGCGGCATCTCTCTGTTCCACAGATAATATGTGTCCATTATCTCATAAACGCACGTGTTGACCGCCTTGCAGTCGTAACTTTCTTCCTTTTTCTCACATGATGCGAACAAAACGGCCATCAGACCGAATAAAAGCAAATGTTTCTTCATAATGTTTATTTTTAATAGGTGCAATAATACGATTTTTTCGATTACACCTGTTCGCCCACTACTGTTTCAGGAAGTGAAACGCGTTGAAAAGTTTGATGCGGTGGCCGACGTGAAGGTCGGGGGTGGGCTGCATTAGTTTCACAACGGCCTCGTAAATGTTGTCGGGCGAGTAGCCGCAAATCTCATAAAGTTCGTGCGATGCGCCGTGCTCCACAAACTTGTCGGGGATGCCCAGACGCACCACGCTGGCTGTGAAACCATGATCGGTCATGAACTCGAGAACGGCACTGCCGAAGCCGCCTGCCAGCACGCCGTCTTCTATAGTAACGATTTTATTGAACCGTTTAAAAACACTGAGTAACAATTCGGTATCCATCGGCTTGACGAACCGCATATCGTAGTGAGCGTAATCGATGCCGTGCTCTAAAATCTTATCGGCCACTTCTTTTACAAAGTTGCCGGTGTTGCCAATGGTGAGAATGGCTACATCGGTGCCTTCGCGGATAGTGCGGGCCTTGCCTATCGGTATCAGCTCAAATGGGCCGTGCCAATTGTCGCCTGGCGTTTTTCCGCGCGGATAGCGGATTGAGAACGGCCCTGTGGGCTTGTGCTGTGCGGTGTACATCATGTTGCGCAACTCGTGCTCGTCCATCGGGGCGGCAATGGTCATGTTGGGGATGCTGCGCATGAAGGCTATATCGAAGGCACCGTGGTGTGTGGGGCCGTCGGCACCAACAATTCCGGCGCGGTCCAAACAGAAGACCACATTCAGGTTTTGCAGCGCCACATCGTGAATAATCTGATCGTAGGCGCGCTGCATGAATGTTGAGTAGATGTTGCAGAACGGCACCATGCCCTGCGCAGCAAGTCCTGCGGCAAAGGTCACGGCGTGCTCCTCGGCAATGCCCACATCGAACGTGCGTTCGGGCAGTTTCTCCATCATGATGTTCATGCTGCATCCCGTTGGCATGGCGGGCGTGATGCCCACAATCTTCGGGTTGCGCTCGGCAAGTTCGAGCAGCGTGTGTCCGAACACATCCTGATAACGCGGACGGTTGTCGGTCTTGCCTTTGATGATTTCGCCCGTCTTTTTGTCGAACAAGCCCGGTGCGTGCCATGTGGTCTGGTCTTGCTCGGCCTGCGGAAAGCCCTTGCCCTTAACGGTCTTGATGTGCAGCAGTTTCGGACCCGGAATGCGTTTCAGGTCTTCGAGTACGCGTGCCATGTAGATGACATCGTGGCCGTCGATGGGGCCGAAATAGCGGAAGTTCAAGGCCTCGAACAGATTGCCCTGCTTCATAAGGATGGCCTTCACGCCATGGTCGATTTTCTGTATAAGCGATTGAGTGTTAGGCCCGAAGCGGTTCAGTTTTCCTAACACGTTCCAAACATCTTCCTTCAGTTTGTTGTAGCGCTGCGATGTCGACACATCAACCAGATAGTCTTTGAAAGCGCCCACGCTCGGGTCGATGGCCATATTGTTATCGTTCAGAACCACAAGCAAATTGGTCTTTTGCACGCCTGCGTTGTTGAGTCCTTCGAAAGCCAATCCGCCGGTCATCGAGCCGTCGCCGATGACGGCCACCACGTTGCGGTCGGTCTCGCCTTTGAGTTTTGCGCCCATGGCCAACCCTAAAGCGGCTGATATTGAAGTTGATGCATGCCCGGCACCAAACGAGTCGTACTCGCTCTCGCTGCGCTTGGGGAAACCTGATATGCCGTGCAGCAGCCGGTTCGACGGGAACTGGTCGCGGCGACCGGTGAGAATCTTGTGTCCGTAAGCCTGGTGCCCAACGTCCCACACAATCTGGTCGTAAGGCGTATTATACACATAATGAAGGGCAACCGTGAGTTCAACTACACCTAAACTTGAACCAAAATGGCCTGGGTGCTTGCTCACAACATCGATGATGTACTGCCGCAGTTCGGCGCAAATGGCAGGCAACTCCTCGGCCTTGAATTTCTTAAGGTCGTCAGGCGAATTGATTTTCGAAAGATAGTTACCTGCGTCCGGCATTGCGTTGTTTTTAAAAATCCCGCAAAGATATACAGAATTATCGTCGCCGCTAAAGATTTATTTTAGTGCCGCCTTCAATCGTTGTACTCAATATCCTCCAACTCCGACATAATCTTGATGGCCTCGGCACGCGACTGGCCGCAGATGAGCGGGTCGGGCTGGAAGGCACCGCAAATGCGCGGGCGCTCGGGCTGCCCGAAAATACTGCAGCGCAAATCATCAGTCAGGTTCACGCAGCGCACGCCCGCAGGCTTGCCGTTGGGCATTCCTGGAATGGGCGAACTTATCGAAATCACAATGCAGCACGCTGCACATCCTGGGCGGCATTCCATATTATTAGATTTTTAATAGCAAAAAGTATTTGCATATACGGTTGATACACTGCGTTTTGAACATAACGTTTCAAACTATGCATTTGCCAACACCTTCTTAAAACAAGCAATTCCCTCCTCCAAATTCTCGATTATCTCGGCGGCAATCTCATCGGGTTCGGGAAGATTGTCAAGGTCGGTAAGGCTCTTGTCCTTTATCCAAAAAATGTCGAGATTGGTTTTGTCGCGGGCGATAATCTCGTCGTAGGTGAACTTGCGCCAACGGCCTTCGGGATTCGCCTCGCTCCACGTTTCGGTGCGCAGATTGCGATTCTCTGGATTGTAGCACTTGATAAAATCGGCCAAATCCTCAAATGTGAGCGGCGACTTCTTGAGCGTGTGGTGAATGTTGGTGCGGTAGTCGTAGAACCAAATGTCGCGGGTCTGCACATCCTTGCTCGCAGGACGGTTGTCGAAGAACAGCACGTTGGCCTTCACGCCGTTGGCGTAGAAAATACCTGTCGGCAGGCGAAGAATGGTGTGCAGTTCGGTGGTTTTCATCAACTGCTTGCGGATTTCCTCGCCCGCACCACCTTCGAAAAGAACATTGTCGGGCAGAACGACAGCCGCCTGACCTGTGACTTTCAGCAAGGTCTTGATATGCTGAAGGAAATTCAACTGTTTGTTGGAAGTGGTCTCCCAAAAATCCTGACGGTTGTAACTCAAATCCTCTTTCTCAACCTCGCCGTCCTCGTTGGTTATGGTAATGCTGCTCTTTTTGCCGAAAGGCGGATTGGTGAGCACATAGTCGTAGCGGTTGCCTGTGTCGGACACAAGGGCATCGTTGGGCGAAATGAAGTCCTCGCTGTCGAGTTCGCCAATGTTGTGCAGATAAAGGTTCATCAGGCACAGACGGCGGGTGTTGGCCACAATCTCGTTGCCGAAGAAGGTCTTTTTCTTTAGGAACAGTTTCTGGTCTTTGTTCAAAGGCTGGGCGGCAATATGGTCGTATGAAGCAAGGAAGAAACCGCCCGTTCCACAGGCTGGGTCGATTATGGTTTTCTCGGGTTTCGGACGCACGCACTCAACCATTGCACGAATCAGCGCACGTGGCGTAAAATACTGGCCCGCGCCGCTTTTGGTGTCTTCGGCATTCTTCTCGAGCAATCCCTCGTAAATCTTGCCCTTGACATCGGAACCCATCAGCGACCAATTCTCGCGGTTAATCATATCGATTACGCGAAGCAACTTGGCTGGGTCTTGAATCTTGTTCTGGCTTTTGGTGTAGATTTGTCCCAACATTCCCTTCTCGGTGGCAAGGCTGCGAAGCATCTGCACATAGTAGGCCTCCAACTCGGCACCGCGCTTGCTTGTGAGCGTCTCCCAATCGCACATTTCGCCGTCGGGGATTTCCCTGCCCTCGGCATCTTTCAAATGCGGAAACTTCAGCCCCTTGTTGTATGGCGGGCGGTTCATCTCGTCGGCCATCTTAAGGAAAAGCAAATAGGTGATTTGCTCAAGATAATCGCCGTAACTAACGCCATCGTCGCGAAGGACGTTGGCCATATTCCATATTTTCGAAATGATTGCTGATTCTGTCATAAACTCTCAATTACATAAACGCTATATAAAACGCATTTGATTTTCAATTATTTATAATAATTCCCAAATCTCTCAGTTACATAACCATTACATAAACTTTTATCTTACGAAAATTTCTTTCAGTCAAATAACCGTCAAATAAAAATATTGCTGTTTTTCAGAATGTTATATTGTTTTACATTAGTAAATATTCTTTGCGGTCAAATAAAGCCATACTCATATTTGAATGCCATATTTAACTTTAGGTAGTGCAAAGTTAAATATAACTATCCATATTTAAGTTTATCGGTCCGACAGTTAAATATGGATTTCCTTAATTAAAGGTACGCTTCTTTTTACGATAATGACGAAACTTTAAAAAACCGATAAATTTCGTCATTATAGCATCGGGGGCTTTGACAGGCTTTGTCGCGGTGCCTTCGACAAACTCTGACGCGGTGCCTTCGACAAACTCTGACGCGGTGCCTTCGACAGGCTCAGGCACCGCTTCGTTAGTGGTAGGGCTTGCGTCATTGGTGGCTGAGCTTGTCGAAACGACAGTGGTGGCTTCGACGTGCTCAGCCACCTTTGGTGGTCGTTGAGCTTGTCGAAACGACCAACTCCCCACTAAACGCCTTTTTGAGTATGCTTTGCCGCAGTGCCTCGGTTTGTTGCAGGGCTTCCTCAATGCAGGCAGAACTTTTCGAAGCCTGCGACAGGCGCGATTCTATCTCCTCAACTATGCGCTGCTGCTCGGAAAGCGGGGGAAGGGGTATTTCAATTTTTTTTATTCTGTCTTGACCTATATTCCTCATAGAGTCTTGATTACCTGTAGACATAATTTGTATTTGATTTCTACAATTTGACGTTTTGAGACTATATAGAATATAGTTAGAATCAATTTCATCGCAAAGTACCAATCTCAAAACTTTATCACTCAATAAAATGTCTCTTCTAGGTTCTTCTTTGACAAGTACACAATTTCCTACCAATTGAATCGTATTTGCTCTACTCATCAATAAATCTCCCTTATGGATTCTGTATTTGGGATTGTATAATTCCTCATTTATTATGGTTTTACATTCGTCTTCCATAAATTCACCCCACGTAACGGCACTAATCTTTACAATTCCTTTTTCGTGTAATGCGGGAACTTTTTCATTGCATCTAAAACTCTTTCCTGCTTCGATTTTCTGCAAAACCTCTCCCAATTTCACCGTTTCCCACTTCCCCTCGTCATTATTCAGCCAATGGTTGAGCACGGCCTGCTTGTATGTTTTGAGTTGCTGTTGTGCGGTGCGCAGGCGCTCCTCGGCCTTGTCGAGTTCGGCAAAAAGGGTTTCTATGCGGGAAACTATTTGGTGCTGGGTGGCAAGGGGGGGAAGGGGAATGGAAAGGTTCTTAAGTATTGTTTGACTAATATTTGGCTGCGCTCCGCCTGTTCCTTGGGCTATCAAATCGTTTCTTTTATGAAACAAATAATAACTCAAAAACTGCAAATCAATCTTTTCGTTCTCAAAAATGCCACATACGGCTTGATTGGTTGCGGCAGGAACGCCCAAAAAACCTAATTTTCCAATAGTTGCGCCATATAAGGCTATCAAAAGCGTACCTTTAGGGAATATTTTGGCGCTGGATTCTTTTACGGCTTCTTCTGTGATTTTTTCTTCGGTGTCATAAATAGTTCCCTTGCCCAATTCGCCTGATTTAACCCACGGAATATAACCGCCATAGTATGCGTCATTCTTTCGGTTAGGCGTTCCTCCACTGGTGGTTTCACAGATTTGGCCTAATTTGTATGTTGGGTAATTACTCATTAAAATTTGTCATTCAATGTTTATCTTATTGAGATACCGTATGTTTTATGTTTCGATTCATCATATATATCATACGCATTACAATTAGGGCAATGAATCTCCCCATTATTTTTTCTCATTTGCACGAGTTTCCTTTCCACATCCCAACATTTTGAGCAATACATAAGTTTGTCAGGGTTTGTATCACTTTTTCGTGTAACAAATAATTTATCGCTTCTCTCTATATCCTCTTCAAGAGATTTAACTTGCTTTAATTGTAGATTTTCTTGTGTTAAATTGTTTATTGTGTTTTGCATTTCTAACGCTTGCGCACTTAAATCTATCAGTTTACGATATAAATCTACATTATCGGCCTGCTGAACGATTTTTGCAACATCTTTTATACCCTCGTAAAGTCCCATATCATAAAACCCTCTTATATTCAATTGTCTTATTATGCAAAATTACATTATTTCTTTTGGCTTTTGCGTTCTGCCTTTAGTCTATGGTCATTGAGCTTGTCGAAATGACCACTTTCCGCTCTGCCTTCGACAAGCTCAGGCATCGCTTCGTTTCGTTCAGGCATCGCTTCGTTTCGTTCAGGCATCGCTGTCGTGGTGGTCGTGGCCGTTTCCTCGGTGGCTGAGCCTGTTTCCTCGGTGGCTGAGCCTGTTTCCTCGGTGGCTGAGCCTGTTTCCTCGGTGGCTGAGCCTGTTTCCTCGGTGGCTGAGCCTGTTTCCTCGGTGGCTGAGCCTGTCGAAGCCACCGTTACTGAGCCTGCAGAAGCCCCCGCATCCGCTTCCTTCTGCGAGTAGCATTTCGATAATTCTGGCAATTTCTCGTATTGTCCGTTTATCAATGCTTCTTTCTTTTTGCGGCTCCATCCTTGTACTTGCTTTTCTCTATAAAAAGCCTCATCAATTCTTTGGAACTCTTCGTAATACAATAATTTAATGGGCGGGTGTTTCTTTGTGTGGTTGGCTCCTTGCCCTGAAAAATGCTCGGCCATACGGCGCTCCAAATCGTTGGTGCTTCCTGTGTAATAACTGTCATCGTTGCAGAGCAATATGTACATATAACCTTTCATAATCATTCTTTTTAACGCTCTGCCTTCGACTAGCTCAGACATCGCTACTCGGTGGCTGGATTTGCATCTATGGGTGGCTGAGCTTGCCGAAGCCACGTTTCTCCACTCTGCCTTCGACAAGCTCAGGCATCGCTACTCGGTGGCTGGATTTGCATCGGTCGTTTCGACACGCTCAACGACCTCACTGGTGGCAGCCCGCTCTCCTCGGTGGCTGAGCCTGTCGAAGCCACCGTATCAGTTACGCCACCAACACCTCATTCAATTCTTCAATTATCGATTCCATTAATCCCCTTTCAAATACTTTTCCATTTCCTTGTCGAACTCGGAAATGTACTCTTTGTCTTGGCGGATGCGGAAAACCTCATATTCCTTGGTTGCTTTGTCCAAGGCTTGCTCGTGCGATACGGTTCCCTTTCCTTCAAGAACGTTTCGGCGGTTGTTGGTCAGGAATACATTGGTTTGGGCAAGCCAATCCTTCATACTCATCAGCACCTCATCTTCGGCCATCAGCTCGGCATAGTCGATAAACATAGTTACAAGACGGTTCAGTCGCGATAACTCTTTTTCGTTCAGATAGTTCTTGGCCACCGTCACATCACGTTTCAGTATTTTTCCATCGGGGGCTGCGCTCCACGTAGTCAGTCCCATAGTGGGTTGCGTAGAATCAGCTCGTTCGTAAATCAGTTCAGCAGCCGTTTTTCCTGTTACAGCAAAATGTAACTTATTTTGCACGTATGCATAGAATGCTTTTGTTGTCTCGCTGTTTTTATCATAATCATAACTGCATTGTTCAAACACATCGGCTATTTTTTGGTAGGCGCGTCGCTCACTGGCGCGAATCTCGCGTATCCGCTCAAGTAACTCGTCAAAATAATCCTTGCCAAAAGGCTTGCCGTTTTTCAGCATATCATCGTTGAGCACAAAACCTTTGGTGATATACTCTTTCAATGTTTTTGTCGCCCAAATGCGAAACGCCGTTGCCTGCCTTGAGTTCACACGATACCCAACGGCTATGATTGCGTCGAGATTATAAAAACTCGTATTGTATTTTTTCCCGTCTGTGGCAGTTGTTTCCATTTTGGAAACAACTGAATTTTCTTCGAGTTCTCCGTCTTCGAATATGTTTTTCAAATGCTTTGAGATGGCAGCTTTTTGCACACCGAATAATTCCGCCATTGCTTTCTGCGTCAGCCAAAATGTTTCATTGGCATAACACACACTTACGCACACATTTGTGCTGTCGGTCTGATAAAGGACTATGCTATGTTGATTGTTTTCCATAATGCTTCCTTCTACGCTACTAATACTTCATTCAACTCATCAATAATCGTCATCATTTCCTCGCCGAACAACTGGTACATCTTGCCGCGGCCGCCTTGGGCATCGAATGGCGTGTAGTCCAAATCGTCAACATCAAGGTGATAACTGCTTACAATGTGGTCTTTTATCATTCGCAGCCAATTCATCTGCTCGGGTGTGAAGCGTGTGTGGTTTCCCGCGTTCTGCCGCAGAATCCACCGCTGGAAATTGGCGTTGATAACGCTGTCGAAGGCCGCCAAATTCTTATCGATTCCGCAGGCGTGGCGCACAAGCGATACAAGAGCCGTGAGTTCGGTCTTGGGCTGCGCCGCCTTAACATTCTCAATGGCGCAATAGGCGTCCCATACGTAGGCGGGCGCCAACAGGGGTTTGTCCTGTTTCAGTTTCTCGAGAAGTTCCTGCGCCATTTTCAGCGTCAGGTTGCGGCGGTTGTACGGCTGGTTGTAGAATATGCTCAACGCCATAATCTCGTCTTTGTGCTGCTCAAGATATTCGGCAAACGATTTGACCGTTTCGCGCGCTTTCTCTTTGGTGAAACTGTTGAAACCGCTCGCCACCACCGAATCCATATTCACGGTGTCAATCTTCTGGTCGTGCAGATTGCGGACGGTGACAATATACTCGTTCAGTTCGCCATTGAAGGTGCTGCTGGCAATCTCGGCCAAACGGCTTCGCGCGGCCTGGCGTATTTTCTCCTCAATGGCTGGTGTGATTTCGGTTGGCGGAATTTTGCCCAACTCCTTTTGCGCCTCATCGTCGATTTTGTCGGGGTCGAAGGCCGCCAACAGTTCAGCGCTCATCTGCCCCAATGTCTTGCCTTTCGACAGGAATTCTATCCGTTCCTTCTCCTTTTCGGTAACTTCCTTGTTAAGTCGAATCAGGCGGTTGGCAAGCGAAGTGAACAAATCTTCTTCGGCAACGCCCATTGTAACAGCGCCCAACAGGTCTTTCAAAGGCACTGTCGGCTTGCGCTCAAGCGGACGGCTGTCGGTTTTCTGCGTTTGGGTAACGCCCACTGCGTCAACAATCACAAAGTGAGTCTTCGACTGCGCCGTGCGGCTCACCAACTGCAGCGAATCGCCGCTTATGGTGCGGGTTCCGCGCCCCTTCATCTGCTCAAAGTAGTTGGCGCTGCGCACATCGCGCATAAACAGAAGCACCTCGAGCGGCTTCACATCGGTACCCGTGGCAATCATATCAACGGTTACGGCAATACGCGGGTAGTATTGGTTTCGGAAACGGTTCAGCACCGATTTCGGGTCCTCGTCGATTTTGTAGGTCACCTTTTTGCAGAAGTCGTTGCCCTCGTCAAACTCCTCGCGGACAATCTTTATAATGTCGTCGGCGTGGCTGTCGGTCTTGGCAAAAATGAGCGTTTTAGGCACCTCGTACTGTCCGTTTTCATCGTATCGGTTCGGGAAAATCTCTTCCATCAGAGCCTTGCGGAACTGGCGAATGACGGTGCGTATCTGGCTCGGATTCACCACCGACTTGTCCAAATCGTTCTTCTTATATTCAATGTCCTCGTCAACCTGCTGCCAACGGGTTTTGCGTGTGGCTTTGTCGCGATAGTCGATATGCCAACCCGCCTTTATGAGTCCGCCGTTTTTCGATATTTCCGTTTCAATGGAATAGACATCGTACGGCACGTTCACGCCGTCAACCACCGACTGCTCGTAAGTGTATTCGCTCACCACATTCTCGTTGAAGAAACCAAAGGTACGCTTATCGGGCGTAGCGGTCAAGCCGATAAGGAACGCGTCGAAATAGTCGAGCACCTGTTTCCAAAGATTGTAAATGCTGCGGTGACATTCGTCAATCACCACAAAATCAAACTGCTCGATAGGCACTTTCTCTGTATATTCCACTGGAACTGCCTGCTGTTCTTTGGTTTTTTGCTGCAACCACGTCGATTCGTTCGGGTTGTCGTTCTCGGCGTTCTCGTCAAGTTCCTCGCCTTTCAGTATTGAATACAACCGCTGTATGGTCGATATGCACACCTGGCTGTCGTTGGCAATATAACTCGACGAGAGCCGTTGCACATTGTACAGTTCGGTGAATTTGCGGTTGTCGTCGTTCGGGCGGAAATTCATAAACTCCTGTTCCGCCTGCTCGCCCAAATTGCGGGTATCGACAAGGAACAGAATGCGTTTCGCTTTCGCGAATTTCAACAGACGGTAAATGAATGTAATGGCGGTGAAGGTTTTGCCTGCGCCTGTAGCCATCTGAATCAGCGCGCGCGGACGGTTGTTTTTGAAAGATTCCTCAAGATTCACAACAGCCTTTATCTGCGCTGGACGCAAACCCGTGGTGTCCAACTCGGGAAAATCCTGCAAGCGGTTTCTCAAACTCCGCCCGTTGCGAATCCATTCGGCAATTGTTTCGGGTTTATGGAACGCAAAGACAGCGCGGCTACGCGGTTTGGGGTCGCTATAGTCAGTGAAATGAGTCAGGGTTCCCGTTGTTTCATAAATGTAATTCAACGGCTCGTTGTTCAGATATTTCAGTTTGGCGTTGGCATAGCGCACCGACTGCTCTGCAACAACGGTCAGGTTCACGCCTTCCTCCTCACGCTTCGCCTCAATTATGCCCACTGGCTTCCGATTGACAAACAAAACATAGTCGGCAGGCCCCACATCAGTCTGATACTCACGCACGGCAACGCCTATCCCCGCCGAAAAATCTATCTTGTTTTTCGACTGGATTTTCCACCCTGCCTGTTCAAGCAAGGCGTCAATCTTATCACGCGCTATCTGCTCGGGATTTTGATTCATACGCGTTGTTTCTCTGCGCTTTAAACATTTTTAGCCATTATACAAATATAAAACACTTTTTTAATAAGGAAGACGTGCTCAATTGTCCGAAAAAAAACAACTGCCGCAATTTTACCACATCCTAAAAAAATTTCCCCTTCCCTATGCAACAATCTTAATATTAAATCCATACCTTTAAACAAAAGTTTGTCGGCCTTGTTTGGGCAATGGCCGCGGTTTTTACATTGTTTTATAAATTCTTAATTATCAGAATTATGGAAAAATTGATTTACATTGTTCTGGCGGCTTCGGTGGTGGCGTTGAGTTTCGCCTACCTGTTCTTCCGTCAGATGATGAAGGAAAGTGAAGGCACCGACCTGATGAAACAGATTGCGGCTCACGTGCGCAAGGGCGCGATGGCCTATCTGAAACAGCAGTACAAGGTGGTGATTATCGTCTTTGTGGTGCTGGCCGCCATTTTCACCGTGATGGCCTTCTTCGGATTGCAGAACAGTTGGGTTCCGTTTGCGTTCCTGACGGGCGGCTTCTTCTCGGGCCTGGCGGGTTTCTTCGGAATGAAGACGGCCACCTACGCTTCGGCGCGCACGGCCAATGCGGCTCGGCAGACGCTGAACAGCGGCCTGCAGGTTGCGTTCCGCTCGGGCGCCGTTATGGGCCTGACGGTTGTTGGTCTGGCACTGCTCGATGTCTCGGTGTGGTTCCTGGTTCTCGACCACTTCATTCCTGCTGAAAATCACCTGATTATAATCACCACAACAATGCTGACCTTTGGTATGGGTGCTTCAACGCAGGCGCTGTTCGCTCGTGTGGGCGGCGGTATCTACACAAAGGCTGCCGATGTGGGTGCTGACCTTGTCGGGAAAACCGAATACAACATTCCTGAAGACGACCCGCGCAACCCTGCCACCATTGCCGACAATGTGGGCGACAATGTGGGCGACGTGGCTGGTATGGGCGCCGACCTGTACGAGTCGTACGCAGGCTCGATTCTGGCCACAATGGCGCTGGGCGCTTCGGCATTTGCCGCTTCGGCTGCCGACTTGCAACTGAAGGCCGTGCTGGCACCGTCGATGATTGCGGCTGTGGGCGTGGCTCTGTCGATTCTGGGCATTTTCCTTGTCAAGACGAAGGAAGGCGCAGGAATGAAGCAACTGCTTTCGGCCTTGAGCCGCGGAACAAACACCGCCGCAGTGCTTATCGCCATAGCAACATTCGTCATTCTCTGGGCTCTTGGAATCGAGAACTGGCTTGGCATTTCGTTCTCGGTGGTTGTGGGCCTGCTGGCTGGCGTAATTATCGGTAAATCAACCGAATACTATACTTCGCAAACCTATAAGCCGACGCAGAAGGTGGCCGAAAGTTCGCAAACGGGTCCCGCAACGGTTATCATTTCGGGCCTTGGTCTGGGTATGATTTCAACCGCCATTCCTGTTGTGACGGTGGGCGCGGCTATCGTGCTCTCTTACTTGTGCGCCAACGGTTTCCACGTTGAGTTCACGGCCGCCAACCTGTCGATGGGCCTTTACGGAATCGGCATTGCGGCTGTGGGAATGCTCTCGACGCTTGGCATTACCTTGGCCACCGACGCTTATGGCCCGATTGCCGACAACGCTGGCGGCAACGCCGAAATGAGCGGTCTGGAACCTGAAGTCCGCAAGCGCACCGACGCTCTCGACGCTCTGGGCAACACCACCGCCGCCACGGGCAAGGGATTCGCCATTGGCTCGGCCGCACTCACGGCTCTGGCTCTGCTGGCTTCGTATGTCGAAGAGATTAAGATGGCGCTTATCCGTATGGGCGAAGCACTGCCGAACGGTGTTGAAGCCGCAAAGGCCACGCTGGTCGATTTTATGGAAGCCTACAACGTGAACCTGATGAACCCGATTGTGCTGGTGGGCGTTTTCATTGGCGCAATGATGGCGTTCCTGTTCTGCGGCCTGACAATGAACGCCGTGGGACGCGCCGCACAGAAGATGGTTGAAGAAGTTCGCCGTCAGTTCAGCACCATTAAAGGCATTCTGGAAGGCAAGGCCGACCCCGACTACGCACGCTGCGTTGAGATTTCGACCAAAGGCGCACAGCACGAGATGCTGTTCCCGTCGCTGCTGGCAATCATTGTCCCCATTCTGGTTGGCGTGGTTCTTGGCGTGGGCGGCGTGCTTGGCCTGCTCATTGGCGGACTGGGCTGCGGATTTGTTCTGGCCGTGTTTATGGCCAACGCAGGCGGTGCCTGGGACAACGCCAAGAAGTATGTTGAAGAAGGCAACTTCGGCGGCAAGGGCTCTGACTGCCACAAGGCCACCGTGGTTGGCGACACCGTTGGCGACCCGTTCAAAGACACTTCGGGTCCGTCGCTCAACATTCTTATCAAACTGATGAGTATGGTTTCAATCGTGATGGCTGGCCTGACGGCTGCGTTTACGCTGTTTTAAAGACTAAAGACAACAGACTTCAGACTACAGAACGCTTTCTGTGGCCAATCTGAATAATCTAAAAACGCTCTGGCGGATGCCGCTGGGGCGTTTTTTATTTATTGATTGACTGATTGACTGAATATGGTTGAAGACTACGGACAACAGACTTCTGACCACGGACGCTTTTAGCGCTTAATCTGGATAAACTAAAAATGATGGTGTTTATTCACTCATTAAAGAATTAGTTTAATTGATTCGGAAGAATTGGCTGATTGATATATTGGTATAATAAATGCTTTCAAAATTTTTCGCAAGGCGGCCATAATTTCAGAAGTTACCTTACTTTTACTACGTTGTAAAAACGCTATGGCAAACAGGATTTTCAACTGCATATCAATCATTCTGCATCCGGTGTTCACACTCACCCTGGGCATGATTATCATCATCAGTGTGCTGCTGCCGGGCTCTTTGTCTAGCCAATGGATACTTCTGGCCTTCTGCGCCGGCTATTCCATTCTGATGCCGCTGGCTTTCATCGGGTTTGCGCGCATTCTGGGCTACGTCGACGACCTGCGTATGCGAAGCAAGCGCTCGCGTGTCTTTGCGCTGGTTGTGAACGCCATCAGCATTATTGCCTTCTGCCGGTTGCTGAGCAGTTGGCATGCACCGACGGTGATGCAGACATTTGTGATGGGTGTGTCCGTAACGCTGGTTATTGCCGCCCTGCTGGCTTTTTTCACGCGCATCAGCCTGCATGCCATTGGATGGGGCGGCCTGACGGCTCTGGTGTCGTTCCTGACGTTCTCGCATCCGTGGATTTCGCCGCTGCTGGCCGTCGTTGTGCTGCTGGCCGGTCTGGCCGGAACGGCACGCATCTATCTCGATGAGCACAAACCGTGGCAGGTTTATGCAGGATATGCTATTGGCTTTGCCTTCATCTGGATTGCTTTTGTAATTATCCCTGTCTTCGGATTACATTTTTAATCAGTTCATTATGGTAAAAAAATCACAACCGGCCAAAAAGGCAAAGGCGAAGAAACCGGCTGGCGACAACAAGAAATCGCTCAAAAACCGCATTCTCTCAACTTTCAATCAGAACGACGGCAGACTGCTGAACTACAAGCAGTTGTCGAAGTTGATGGGCATTGCCGACGACGAGACGCGCAAACTGCTCAACACCTGCCTGAACGAACTGGCGGCCGATGGCGACCTTGACGAGCCGTCGCGCGGGAAATTCCGCATGACGCAGAAATCGGCCTACGTGACCGGCACCGTTGACCTGACATCGAGCGGCGCGGCGTTTGTGGTTTCCGATGAGTTTGAAGGCGACATCTACATTTCGGCAAGCAACCTGCACCACGCCCTGAACGGCGACACGGTGAAGGTTTTCATCTATGCCGACCGCAGCCGCAAGCACGTTGAAGGCGAAGTGATTGAGATTATCAAGCGCAAGCGCGAACTTTTTGTGGGCGTTGTCGAGACATCGAAACACTTTGCGTTCCTGGTGCCCGACCGCACGCAGATGCCGTTCGACATCTTCATTCCTTTGGACAAGATGAAGGGCGCGCAACGCGGACAGAAAGCCACTGCACGCATTGTGGAATGGACTGAGAAACAGAAAAATCCGATTGGCGAGATTGTTGAAGTTCTGGGCAATCCGGGCGAGAACAACACCGAGATGCACGCCATTCTGGCCGAATACGGGCTGCCATACCGCTTCCCGAAACGCGTTGAAGACGCTGCCGCCGAAGTGGATGAGCGGATTTCGGAAGAAGAGATTGCCCGCCGCCGCGATTTCCGTCAGGAGACAACCTTCACCATCGACCCAGCCGACGCCAAGGATTTCGACGACGCCATATCGTTCCGCCGCCTTGATGGCGACCGCTTTGAGGTGGGCGTGCATATTGCCGACGTGACTTTCTACGTGCGCCCCAACACGGCTCTCGAGAAAGAGGCTTATCAGCGTGCCACATCGGTCTATCTGGTTGACCGCACGGTGCCAATGCTGCCCGAGAAACTGTCGAACAAGGTCTGCTCGCTCCGTCCGAACGAGGAGAAACTCTGCTTCTCGGCCGTTTTTGAACTCGATGCCGAAGCCAACGTTTTGAGTCAGTGGTTCGGCCGCACGGTCATCAATTCCGACCATCGCTTTGCGTATGAAGACGCACAGCAGGTAATTGAAACCAAAGAAGGTCCGCTTGCCGAAGAATTGCTGACACTCAACGACTTGGCGCAAAAACTTCGTGAAAAGCGTTTTGCCGCCGGAGCCATATCGTTCGAGCGCAGTGAGGTGAAATTCAAGCTCGACGAGGAGGCCCGCCCAATCGGTGTCTATCTGAAGGAGCAGAAAGAGGCTAACCAGCTTATTGAGGAATTCATGCTGCTGGCAAACCGCAAGGTGGCCGAGTTTGTGGGCAAACCCGCCGATGGCAAGGGCAAACGCACGTTCGTCTATCGTATCCACGGCGAACCCAACAGCGAAAAACTTACTGCTTTCGCGCAGTTTATCAAGCGGTTCGGCTATCAGATTCAGACAAAATCGAAAAAGAAGATTGCAAGTTCGATGAACGCACTGCTGTCCGACGTCAACGGCAAAACCGAGCAGACGGTGGTTGAGACGCTGGCCATCCGCACAATGGCGCGTGCCGAATATTCCACCAAGAACATCGGGCACTACGGCCTGGCGTTCGACTACTACACGCATTTCACATCGCCCATCCGCCGCTACCCCGACATGATGGTACACCGCCTGCTGGCGCACTATCTGGAGAACGGCAAGAGCGTGCCCGCCGAAACCTACGAGCAGATGTGCAAGCACTCGTCGGAGATGGAGCAACTGGCCACAAGCGCCGAGCGCGCGTCGATAAAATACAAGCAGGTTGAGTTCATGAAAGACAACGTGGGCAAGATTTTCGACGGCGTGATTTCGGGCGTTACGCAGTGGGGCATCTACGTGGAACTGAACGACAGCAAGTGCGAGGGCATGGTCTCGGTGCGCTCGCTGACCGACGATTTCTACGAGTACGACGAAGCCGAATTTGCCGTCATCGGCCACCGCACCAAACGCCGCTACACTATGGGCGACAAGGTATCAGTGCGCGTTGTGGCCGCCAACATGGAGAAAAAGCAACTCGATTTTGAGATGGTGCGGATGGAAGTGCCGTTTTAAAATTGTGTGATATGACCGATTATTTTGAAAACCAGCACAGCAGCGGGGCAAGCCGTTTCAGCAGAATGGAAATCCACTCGTGCCCCGAGCTCATTGAGCGTGTCGGCCAGCTGGGGTTTCTGCCGTTGCTCGACAGCGGCATCAGCGGTTTCTGCGCCGAGGGGCTGATGGCCGAGGAGTGCCGTTTTGTGCAGTTCGACGACGGCAGCTGGGAGTGGCCGCTCTGGACATGGAAAAGCTCGGTGATAAAGAACGGCGGCTGCGTTTATGGCAAGTTTTTCGCTGGAAAGGCTGGGTTTATCAGTCTTGACTGGTGGCCCGACTTCTACAACTGGCGGCGCAGCCAGACGCCCGTTTTGGAAGAAGGCGGCATTGAGGAAGCCATTGTGGCCACCCTGCAGATGAACGGCAGCATGATAACACGCGAGCTCAGAGCGGCCTGCGGGTTCACCGGACCGAAAATGCGCAGCAAGTTCGACGCCTTTGTCACCCGCCTGCAAATGGCCTGCTACATTGTTACCGAAGATTTTGTCTATCCCACCGACAAGCACGGACGCGAGTACGGCTTCGGCTGGGCGCTGCTCACCACACCCGAGCGGCAGCTGGGCCGCACCGCCTGCCAATGCAACCGCACGCCCCAAGAATCGCTCGACCGACTCACGGCACACTTCCACAGCATACTGCCCGAAGCAACGGAAAAACAGATTCTTAAACTGCTGAAGTGATGCCGGGCGGTGGAGTAATCCGCCACACTACTCGCGCAACCATTTCAACTTCCGCAGCGTCTGCATAATAGTGCAAAAAGTTTTCTTAACTTTGGCCTATGACAACTTTGCGGACAGATAGCACCCACAGCGGCATAACCATTGACTACGCCAACGGCAGCGGCTTTGTGCACGGCGGCAGCGGCCCGCTCACCGTTTACAGCGACGATGAGAAAGCCGCCATTAACGCCCTGACCGGCACCGACGACGACACCTATTACCTGTTTTTAGTAAAAAACGTTACCAAACTCGATGCCGACGGCAATAACACCGTGGTTTCAGGCTACATGCCAGTAGGCTACCAGCACGGCTTCATTTTTGAGCAGTTTAATGTTGTGCGAACCTACGCCCACGAGTTATCGCACGGCGCCTTTGCCCTGCATCACACCTTCTCGGAAAACAGCGAGAGTTTCCATGCCAACGAAGGCACCACCAACAACCTTATGGATTACGCCGAAGGCGCAACCCTTAACTATAAGCAATGGAGTTGGATGCATGAGAAGCATGGCAGCGGGTTGTTTGGGTTCTTGGCGGATGAGGAAGAAAGTGAGATAATTATTGATAGATATAAATTTACTTACAACGTAACAGAACAACTTGCTAAGGCCCAAATGACGAATGATTATTTTGTTGTTGATAATAACGGAACAATCAATTTGTTTTCAAATGCTTTGGTACAAAAAATAAACAGCAAACTTAAATCGGTAAATGACAATGGGCAACAAGTTTATGTAATAACAGATTTGTTTACTTGCACTGAAACAAAAGATGTTGACCAAGTTAAAATTGATGTAGACAAACAAGTCCAGGCGTTAAGAGAAACCAATGATAATATTGTTGTTATTGTGGCGATTGGTTACAAACTCGTTAATGCAAACAATCTTCCTTTACAAGAGACGCCCGATTTGCTTATACGCGCAGAATCTTTTAAGAACCAAGAAAGTACGGCAGCATATAAAGAATGGGAAATCATTGGACAAACGAATGAAGCACAGGTAGAATCATTTATAGACGATTTAATACCAATATTGCTTAGTAATCCACTATTAGATAGAAGTGATTGTTTGGATTTGACTTACGCAGAACTTGGTATCAGTTCCGCATTAGAAATAAACCCGAATGATGTTAAAGAATGGGTGTCGGCATTTGCGGGGGATAATGATTTAACCATAGATTACAGTTATACAGGTTATCCGGCTGTAAATAACAAGGAAATACCAACAATTTCACTCAACCAGCCAGAAAACTCTAATGCCGATATAAACATTGCTGTACATTTTGACGAAAATGATAAGAAAATAACAATCTGCCACAATTACAAAATCGGAGCAATTGCGATACCAACGGTTACCGCTTTGAATGAACCTGTACAGGGAACCACAGTCGATGAAATCCTAGGTTTAAGCAAGACATATGCAGAGAAGGCTCTTAATAATGCAACATCGAGCGGAGAGAAAAAGCAAACGTTGTTCAACTCTGCTGTTAAATGTATTGTTGCGGCCAAAACATGGACGAAAACCATTTGTGAAAAAATGGAAGTTCCACAAGCGGTATGGAACGACATGGACAACAAGGACGCTTATGACAGAAGTCCTGTGCACGTTGAACCTATTCTTTCGGGAGTTGGAGATGGAACATTTGAAGAATTAAAAAGCATACCTGAATTAATAACCCTTGCCTTAGACGTTGCTTTTGACAAAGACATAAGAGCCAGCCTTTGGAATTCCATTAAATCCATTTCGTGGGAAGATGTGAAAAACTTTCCAGTGAAAATGGCAAAAGATAAAATTGCCGTTTATCAGCGTGGAGGTGCCATTGCAAAACACGAAGGGGGCAGGGATGCCGTGCAAATTGCAAGCATGATGCTTGGTTTTGGCGGCTTGAGTAAAGGTAAAGAAGTAGCAGAAGAAGTTGGTGAGAAATTTGGCAAGGAAATAGCCGATGTACTCAAGAAAATGCCAGATGCTTTAAAAAATAAACTTGATGATTTCGACCCTGCTAAATTCAAGAAAATAATATCAGACTTAAAGGACGAAGATTTGCTTCGCAAATTTAATGAGAAGCCTGAGTTGGTGGATGCATGGGAAGTTATTGAAAATAATCCAACATTAAGAAAAAACATTTCTAATCTTGAAAATATAGGTAAATGGTTAAAAGAAGATTTTGATAAACAAAAGATTACTGATGCTATAGCAAAATCAAAAAACAAACAAAAATTAATTGAAGATTTAGGATTAGCCAAAAGTAAAGTTCATGCACAAATATTGATAAAGGATTACGACAATATCCCAGGTGTTGTCAAAGGCAGATATAAACCCAATGGTTCTAAATTAATAGACAAAATAGCACTACCAAAAAATTGGTCTAGCGAATTTGATTTACCAGAGAGCCATATTGAAAACTTTACAGGCACAATTGAGCCATTAGAACTAAAAAAAGGGGATAGAATATATCGTGTTAGCAATAAGGATGGTGTGAACGGTGTATATTGGACTAGGACAAAACCACAACAATTAGATGATGTTATAGGAGGTACAGCTGTATTACCAGAATGGAACAATTTTGAGTATATTCATGAATATATTATCCCTGATGGTGTTACCATTAAGTGCTGGAAAGGTAGAACTTCAAGTCAACCTGTTTCTTACAATTCAGACGGAACACCACTTCCGAGTAATTATTATTTGCCAGGAGGAGATGAACAATTGTTTATTGGGCATATAGAAAAGCAAGACATAAATTTTGGTATTAATGTTAAAACAGAAAAAACAACATGGTAGACATTATGAAAATAGAGCAAAAGGTGTTGGAATTAGAAAACTTCTTTAGTGGGTTGATTTATAATTCAAACCATCAAGATGTTTCATGTACTGGCGCTGGGGTAGAATACGGATTAAGTTGTATATCGTGTATGAAAAATGCTATGGTGGCATATAAAAAGAAGCCTGCTAACAAACAATTGAAAATCATATATTATGGATTTACAGCGATTGTTAGAGGCATTGAGCGTTTTAATAATTCTGATTTAGAAAAACAGTTTGAAGAAATAACAAAGGAAACTTATATGATACAAGAAGAATTAGAACATGTAATAAGATGGTAATTCGTTTAATCAAGGAGAAGCATTTTTTTACAATAGAAATAATCTATGAAGAATAAATGTTTATGAATCTTTTAAGCAAACGAAAACTTTATCAAGACACCTTATTTTCAAAGGATTTTTTTTGCAATAGTTATGGCTATCAGCACTTATCTACAAAGCATGATGAAGAAACAGGTAAAGTGGATATTGTGTTTGTTAATAAAGTCATTGAAAGAGAAACTGAATTTTGCTACACCATTCAATGCAAAAATGATGTTCATGATTTAATAGGATTGAATAACCCATAAAATCCGTCCGTTAAAGAAACAAAATGCCAAACCATGCAAAAAGCGAGCAACCTTTGCGCCGCTTGTAGCATTACAGAACGTGGCGTAACGTAGAGACGCGGCGCCATGTCTATACAGATGGCGTTGGTGGTGAGATGCAGGCAGCCATGCATATTCGAAAGAAAACGCGCTGAAAGCGCAATTCACTATATAGCCCAACGCAGAGAGAGCGCAGCGAACGTCACGTTGGGTATAATGCCGCCCCCAACATTATAGCGCGCTGAAGGCGCAACCCATAGAGCCGTTTTTATGAATTGCCCCTGTAGGGCGCCAACGTTACGTGGTAACGTACCCAAGGCGCCGCTTCGCTTGCCTTGGGCTATGTTGTTTTGCGCTTTAGGCGCGGTAAATATCGCGGCAGATGAGGTTATTGGATATTATTCGGATTAAAATCTGCCCGAATCGGTTAGAGCATAAAAAATAGCGTCATCGGCGTTCGAAAAAAGAGCAACCGTCAGGTTGCTAATTCCGTCCCCGATAACAATCGGGATTCCGCGTGTTCCGTGGTAAGAAACTGTGTTCCCGATAGTTATCGGGACAGTGTTGTCTGTGCGAAAGAGTTGTTATTTGCGGGCAAAAAGGTATATTTGCGTAAACGGAATAAAGGATGGTGAAAATCAATTGTACCGAATTCGGTACAATTAGATAAGTGGCGAAAAAAATCTGTCGAATTATTTGATACGCAACCTACTATGGCAAAAATCACAGTGCAAGACACAACAATCAGAACACTTCAATCTAATGGAACCGACTATATCTGCATTACAGATATTGCGCGACAGAAAAATCCTATAGAGCCAAAAGATGTTGTGAAAAATTGGCTTCGTTCAAAAAACACCATTGAGTATCTTGGACTTTGGGAAAAACTGAATAATCCGGATTTTAAAGGGGTCGAATTCGACCCCCTTTTGAGAGATGCAGGCAGTCATGCATTTACAATGAGTCCGTCACGGTGGATTGAGACAACCGGAGCAATAGGATTAATACTAAAAAATGGAGCCAACGGCGGAACGTATGCTCAGAAAGACATAGCCTTTAAATTTGCAAGTTGGGTGTCGGTCGAGTTCGAACTTTATCTCATCAAAGAATTTCAACGTCTTAAGGCCGAAGAGCAAAAAGTGCTCGGGTGGACTGCCAAACGCGAACTCGCCAAAATCAACTACCACATCCACACCGATGCCATCAAACAGAATCTGATACCGCAGGAACTCACCCCGCAGCAGAAATCGTATGTCTATGCCGATGAGGCCGATATGCTCAATGTCGCCCTTTTCGGTATGACTGCCAAAGAGTGGCGTGACACCTATCCCGACCAAAAAGGCAACATCCGCGATTACGCAACAATAAACCAACTGATTTGCCTTGCCAATATGGAAAACCTGAACGCAGTGTTCATCAACAAAGGAATGAGTCAGCAGGAAAGACTGACTGAACTGAACAAAATAGCCATTCAGCAAATGCGGATTTTGGAGAATGCCGAAACAAGAGAATTGCTGAAATAGATTGTCGCACCACAAAAACGCAACGAAAAAAATACCGCAGGGCTGCCAGAAATGGTGGCCTTGCGGGGTTTTGTTGGGTGCATGATACCGTAGAAACGATGTATACATCGTCTCAAAATCACAAAACAATGCGTATGGATGCGAAGGAGACGATGTGTACATCGTCTCTACAAGCGGCGGCGGTGGTTGTTTGAGAATTGTTGGGGTAATTGTTATATTTGGGTTTGATAATCAACGCAATGAACAATGTCGCGCGATTTGTTTCAAAACCGTTTTCTGATACCATCGGCACGCGCCGCGTGGCACAATTACAGTGGCGGAATCTATTTCGTGACCATCTGCACCGCAGGTCGCGGGCATTATTTCGGCGAAATAACAAACGGAGAAATGCATTTGTCGGATATTGGGCGTTATACCAACGAATGCATCAAAAATATACCACAACATAATCCGTATGCCAATGTTCCATTGTACGTTATAATGCCCAACCACATTCATTTAATTGTTTCGATTGATGGCGATAATATTCCATCCGAAAATCATGGTGCAAATAAATTGGATGTTTCCACCGTAGAGACGATGTACACATCGTCTCAAATAATAGACAAAAAACAAACGGAGACGATGTATACATCGTCTCTACAAAGGCGATGGAAAAATGATTGTGTAAATGAACGGATGCAATCCATTTCGCACCATCGAGGATTGTTATCAACCGCCATCGGGTGTTTTAAACGTGCTGTCACCTGTTTCGCCAACCAAAACCACATCATGTTCGGTTGGCAGCCGCGTTTCCACGACCATATCATCCGCCAAACCGATGAGATGAACCGCGTTGCCGAATACATCGAGACCAATGTGCTGCGGTGGGAATCTGATGAATTTTATAGTTGAGCAATTGTTGTAATTCGGTGGCACCATTCGTGTTTCCGCATAAATCTGCACCCTTAACGTAGAGACGCGGCGCGCCACGTCTCTACAGGCGGCGAGGGGCGGCAGGCATTAGTGCAGCATAGAAAAATCAGCAAAAATCAGTTAGTTCCGCAACATCTGCGTTCAAATGAATTTATATTTTTGCGGCAAATTTAAATAAGGGGATTTTTGATAATCAGAGAATTGAATTTGAGATAGTTAATGAACAGTGATTCAAAACGTTGCGATTGAGATAAAGCTTTAAACCCGTTAAACAGCGAGGCGTTTAAACCTGTTCAACTTTTTTACAACGAAGCCCCCGATAGTTATCGGGATAAATCTTAACACTACCATTCAATTCACCGGTTATCCGATTCACCAGTTAAACAAAAAGATTATGTCGAAGAATTTTGTAACAATTGACGGCAACGAGGCTGCATCGCACGTTGCGTATGAGTTTACGGAGATTGCCGCAATCTACCCCATCACACCGTCGTCACCTATGGCGGAGCTCACCGACGCCTGGTCGGCAAAAGGACGCAAGAACATTTTCGGTCAGCAGGTTACGCTGATTGAAATGCAGTCGGAGGCCGGCGCAATTGGTGCCGTTCACGGAGCGGCGCAGACAGGCTCGCTTGCCACAAGTTTCACTTCGAGCCAGGGTCTTATGCTTATGATTCCGGTGCTTCACCGTATTGCGGGCGAGCGTCTGCCAGTGGTTCTGCACGTTGCCGCACGCACCGTGGGCACCCACGCAATGAGCATCTTCGGCGACCATTCCGACGTAATGGGCTGCCGTAACACTGGTTTTGCAATGCTCTGCACGGGCAGCGTTCAGGATGTTATGGATTTGGCCGGCGTGGCTCACTTGGCCGCCGTCAAAGGTCAGACACCGGTAATGCACTTCTTCGACGGTTTCCGCACATCGCACGAGATTAATACCGTTGAAGCCATCGACACGGAGAAACTTGCCGCACTGCTCGACCGCAACGCACTGCAGGCTTTCCGCGCCCACGCGCTCAATCCGGAGCATCCGCTTATGCGCGGAACGGTGCAGAACCCCGACGTGTTCTTCCAGGTTCGTGAGGCGTGCAACCCTTACTACGACGCGCTTCCGGCCATCTTCGAGGATTAT
>JAFYYA010000036.1 GCA_017557785.1 Salinivirgaceae bacterium | reverse complement strand
GAAAAGTTTTTTGATGTCGGCTTGGTCGGCAACCGATTGAGTTGCAGCACCTTCGTTCAGCACGACATTACCTTTAAGGGCAGCCGGCAATTTTGGCTGATAGGCGGCCCTTGCAATCTGTAATGGACTCTTTTTCATTATGTTACGTTTTTAAAATATATTTCACATTTTCACCGCAAATGTATCATTTATCATCAATTATAGGAATTGAATAATGAACAATTTGTTAGCCTTTGATTCCAATTTTTTGATGCGTTCCGTTTAGCGCAAAAAAAATCCCGAAACCATTGAGATTCCGGGATTTGCATATTTCTAAGAAGTTTATTAATCCTCTTTTGCTGCGGTAACGTTCTTCTTCTCTTTGATTTTTGCCTTCTTACCAGTAAGGTTGCGGAAGTAGAAGATGCGTGCGCGACGAACTGAACCAACTTTGTTCACCTCGATGCTGTCGATGAACGGCGAGTTGATTGGGAAGATACGCTCAACACCAATGTTGCCCGACATTTTGCGAACAGTGAATGTGGCAGTTACGCCTTTGCCTCTGCGCTGAATAACAACGCCGCGGAACTGCTGGATACGCTCCTTGTTGCCTTCTTTGATTTTGTAGTTTACGGTGATGGTGTCACCGGCTTTGAACTCAGGGAAGGATGTTTCTGCAGTAATTTCCTTCTCGACTAATTTCATTAAATCCATTGTAGTAAAATATTAAAATTCAATAAATTGTCTACGTAATGTATCAGGCCCCTATGTCACTGAAAGAGATTATCGTAAATCGGCTGCGAAATTACTTCTTTTTGAATATTATGCAACATCTTTCAACAAAGATTTCTGTTATTTCTGATGTGCTGTTATAATGGTGTAACTCTTTGCGTTAACGGTGATTATAGAGCCGTCAATCTCGCAGTACCAGTTTTTGCCTTGCCGGTAGATGTTGCAGTTCGGGGCGGCGATTTTGCTTTTGCAAAACTCAACCGCGTCAGTATCAACAAGTTTCAGATTTCTCTTGATTCTGTCAACACCCATCGGGGTGGTGTGGATTTGGTTGAGATTTTTCAGCAATATCTCGGGATTGCAAGTTGAAATATTAACATCCATAAGTGTTATTCCTTCTTCTGTAAATCCAGAATCGTTACATAATGTAGAATATCAAATTGTTGCGGTACGGTTTGCAAATATTCCAGATGTTCTTTTTCCCAATCTGCAATTGTTGTTGCTGAAAGCGATGATGCGCCAATTCCACGGCAAGCCTTTATGCGTCCGTGCCACGATTCTCTTGTAAATCTGACAGGTACGTCGAACGCCACGGCATTTGCCAAACTGAAATATCCTTTTGCCCAGTCGGGTTCAATCACAGCATTGCGCTTCCAGTGTGCGCCGTTCCAGTCGGGATTATATTTTAGCACAAGTTCCTCGCTCCGAGCCGCAATCTCGCTCTCGTCGGGCAGCCATGCCATAAACAAAACTGCCAGATGACCATTCGTTTTCAGCCATTTATGGATTTTAGGGACGATGATTTTCTTGTCGAAATACATGAAGCATTGGCAGGCTGTTACCACGTCGAACGATTCGGCGGGAAAATCAAGCGCCTCGGAAGCCGAAACCTGATACTCGATTTTCATTTCCGCCTTTTGCGACAGTTCTTTTGCATATTGTATCTGATTTTCAGATATATCGGTGCCAATCCACTGGCCGCCAAACCGATACATATTCCGCGGCAGAACGCCCGTTCCTGTGCCTAAATCCAGAATTTTCTGCCCGCCGACACCGATTTTCAGTTCGGCAAGTCGGTTGTAAAATTCTGGCGGATAGACGTCTCTGTACTTCGCATAGTCAGCCGATGTCCGCCCGAAATCAAAAGGATTTCCGTTGTCGAATTCTTTGTTAATGATGGGCATAGTCGGTCCTTTTTATTTCCAATGTTTCAGCTGCGACAGGTAGCCGTCATAGGTCTTGCGGCGCTCGCCATCGGGCTGATTTTCAGGGTTCGGCATAGTCTTAATCAGAAAGTCGAGCAGCGTATCTTTGCTCGTGTAGGTGAATTTGCCGTCAGCGTAGCACCATTTGCAGTACTCCTCGTCGAAGTTGCCGTCGGTGTCGCGGCTAATCATCGAGTCCTCAGTGAGCGGCATTCCGCAGCATTGGCACACGAGCGTGCGTGGCGAGCCAAGCAGCGTGTTTATCGACACATCGAACTTCCGCGACAGCACTTTCAGCATTTCGGGGTTGGGCTGCGTCTCGCCAGTCTCCCAGCGGCTCACGGCTTGACGGGTAACATTCACGCGTTCCGCCATCTGTTCCTGCGTCAGATTGTTACGCTCGCGCAGATTTCTTAAAATGTCTTTAACTTCCATATTATCATCGTTTTTTATTGTTTGACGATGCAAAAATATATGCCAGAAAAGCGCTTGTCAAGAAACAGGTTGTTGCTTTTTTGCGGATTTATCATTGCAATGTTGGCGCCATCGGGAAACCTAAAATGTGCGATTTTCACACCTTTCAAGTTCGATTCTATCTTATGAAATTCATCATTTGCCAGCCTTCGCGTGCGGGGTATTGCGGTTGACCATCGGCATGGATTTTTTTCAGCAGAAATGCCATGTTGTTGGCCAGTGTGCGCATGGTCTGCATTCCTTCAGCGTCAAGTTTGGCTTCGCCTTTTTCGCGTCCATAAACAATGTTCCAGTATTGCGATGTCACAACAGGCATGTTCATCATCTGAAACATCATATTCATGCTTTGGAATGTGGCTGTCGCACCGCCGCGGCGGCAAACCGCCACTGCAGCTGCCGGCTTGTTTTGTGCGTATTGGCCTGCAGAGAAAAATACTCGCTGCATCAGTGATAAGACACCGCCGTTGGGCTGTCCGTAATACACTGGTGAGCCGACAATCAGAGCATCGGATTCCGACAGTTTTTGTGCGACGGTGTTGCAGATGTCGTCATCGAAAACGCATCCGTTTTGGTCGGGTTTGCGGCATCCGCCACAGTTAAGGCACGAGCGGACCGGCATTGCGCCAATTTGGAAAATTTCTGTTTCAATGCCGTTGCTTTTTAGTTGGTTTTCAATTTCTTGCAAAGCGCAAAATGTGTTGCCGTTGTGCCGCGGACTGCCGTTAATCAATAATACTTTCATTTTCTTGTTTGGTTTTGTATCTTGTTGTGAGTCAGAATTCTCGTTTATTGTCTCTGCTTTTGTCAGCATAGTTGCCACAGGTGTTGCAATGGCTGCGCCGGCCACCATCAATGCTGATTTTTTTAAGAAATCTCTTCTGTCCATAATTTTGATTTTAAGAGCGTTATGAGTGACTAGGTTCGTTTTTTATTTGTGCTGCACCTGTTTAATCCTGCGCGTGGTAAAAGTAGTTTGAAATCGAGCCTTTGACGAGCGAATCGCCTTGTACCACATAGTTTTGATATCCGGTTCCTTCTTCACCATTGCTGATGGTGTAGAGATTCAGCGCGCCGTGCTCAATGGTGGCAAAATCAACATCCAAACCAAAGAATTCGCCTTCATCGGCTTCGCGCCAGACTGATATTTCGTTCCATTCTGCGGGAAATTCCCTGACAATGGTTCCGCCATCGGGTTTTACCAAAGCGACAACGCCAAGTGCTTTGCTGTCAATGGTTTCGAATTGCATAATCAGGTAGGTGTAGTCGCCTACGTATGAGTCAACCTTGAATTTTGTGATTTTCCGATTGTAGCGTTTCTCAAATTCGGCCTGCAGTTTGTCGAATTTGTTTGTCGCTGACTCATTCGCTCTTACAACTTTTACAAGTTTGGTTTTGCTTTTAAAGCACTCGTCAACAAGAAGCGGCTTGCCCCAGAACATTGCATATTCGTCGGTGTCGGTCAGCAGTTGTCCGCTTTGTAGCGCAAAAATCCAGCCTGGCAGGTTGTCGAAGTTTAATGGTGTGTCGCGACCATTGTCTTCCGACTCGTTTTTTTGTTGAAATCCTTTAAAATCAACAGCATAATACTTGCCTTCGTAGAGTATGTACTTGTAGTTTTTCAATGAGTCGGGCACATTGTCGGACGATGTTTTTGCATCTGCGTTGAGCAAAAATTTTGAGCCGTCGTGGTTGCCTAGCAGAAAAACTGGCTGAACACCTTGTCGCTCAGTGCTTTGCATGCTGGTTTCCGAGTTTTCGGCCAATGCTGCATCAATGGTTACAACGGTTTCATTGCCAGCAATTTCCGATGTTTTGCCGTTTGGTTTCTGATTGCCTGTGCAGGCTGCAAAAGCCAATGCGCAAAAGGCCGGAAGTAGTAGATTTCTCATTAGTCTTTGATTTTTAGTTGGATATGCGGTGCGACTGGCGTTGCTTTTTTCCAGTTGTTCCTGTCTTCTCTTAAATCTGGATACCAATAATTAAAATATCGTCAACTTGTTCGTGCTTGCCTTTCCAGTTGTCGAATTCGCGGTCGAGAATGGCAATTTGCTCTTCGTTGCTTTTGTGGCAGCAGTCGAGCAGGATCTCTTTGAACTTCTGTGTTTTCATTTTCAGCCCTTCGGTGCCGCCAAACTGGTCGTAGTAGCCGTCAGAGAACATATAAATCTGGTCGCCGTTCTTGATGGCCACCTTCGACGATGAGAATGAGCGGTCTTCGTTGTCATAGTAGCCCACGGGCATGCGGTCGGGTTTGAGTTCGATGATCCTGCCATCGCGGATGATGTACATCGGGTTCATTGCGCCGGCAAATTCCATCAAACTGTTGCGCTTGTCGATAGAGATTATCGACATGTCCATTCCATCGCCCGCCAGCAGTTCCGACTGTGACTGATGTAGGTGGCTTATAACGTTGGTTCTCAAACGGTTGAGTATGATAGCCGGTTGCACAACCCCGCGCTCGTTTACAATCTTGTTAAGAAACGAAATGCCAATCAGACTCAGGAACGCGCCCGGAACGCCGTGGCCGGTCGAGTCGGCGCAAGCCACAATCAGACGGCTGCTCTCTTCGGTCATCCAGTAGAAATCGCCACTCACGATGGCCCGCGGCTTGTAGTAGCAGAAACTGTCGGGGTAGTGGCTGGTGAGCACAGAAACAGGTGGCAGCATGGCATCCTGGATGTGTTTTGCATATGTGATACTGCCGGTAATCTCTTCGTTCATCTTAATAATGTCCTGCTGCGCCTTCTTTTGCGTTGTGATGTTGGTGTCGATGGCAACTATCTGCTTGATATCCATATTGCTGCTGTCGTAAATAGGCGACAGTGTGGTTTGCACCCACAACTTTATTTTCCACTTGTTGCGGATTTCCGTTTCAAGGCTTATCGATTGTTTCTCGTAATCCCACGTGCGGATGATTTTCTTTATGTCGATGGGGTTTTTCGTGCTGAATCCGAGCGAATTATCGCTTTGCAACTCTTCTAGAGTATAGCCGTAAAGTCTTGTGTATCCAGGGTTTACCCATATGGTGTTGCCTTCTTCATCGAACACGCGGATGGCGTTGTCGGTCTCGCGCGCAATCAGCGACATTCGCTCAAGTTCTTTGGTGTAGTTGAGCAGGTTTTCGCGTTGCGATTCAATCTCTTCTTTTTGCTGGGCGATTTTCTTGTTGGTCTGCTCAAGCGCCTTGTTGTCTTTGGTCTTTTGCAGGAACGACCATGCCAGCATAAATGTCAGAATGCAGCCAATCATGAATATTCCAATCAGAGAGAATATTGATGATTTCTGCCTGTTGATCAGTGTTGTGTTGTCTTCGATGGCGATTTCTTTCGCGCTGTTCTCGTTTGTCAGCAAGAGGATGAAGTCGCTTTGGCGGCGCAGTTCTTGTTGCATTCCGAGCGAGTCGATGTCGATTTGCCGCAGATTAACGGCCAGGCTGTCGGCATAGAGTTGCGCTTTCATCAGTTTGTCGGCTGCCTTGCGGAAGTTGCCTTTTTTCTGGTAGATTTTTCCGTAGAGCCGGTTCAGGTCAATGTGTTTCTGCCAGGCAAGTGAGTTTGCGCAAATTTCTTTGGCTTTGTCAGCGTATAGCATTGCCTTGTCGGGATCACCGTTGGCTACATAGTATTCGCCAAACTGAATGGCGGCATTGAAGGCGATGTCGGGGTTGGTGCTGTTGGGGTCGATGTTGTCCAAAGCGTTGTCAAATTGCTGCGCCGACTCAATGTCGTTCTGTTTTAGATACCAGATGGCCAGGCTTAGATTGGCGGTTTCGTTGCCGCGTCGGGTGTGCAGCGTGTCGCCAATGTTTTTCGCTAGCGAAAAGTATTCGAATGCTTTATCTGTTTCATTTTTTTGCAGATACAGGCTGCCGAGCAGGCAGAATGCATCGATGCGGCTGACGCCGAAATTCTTGCGCTCAAAAATCATCAAGGCTTCCGATGCGTTTTTTTCGGCCAGATTGAAATCGTTTTTCACCTGGAACATTTGGGCAATGAGCAGCAGCACACGCCCATATTCGGGGGTGATAATCTCATCGCTGTACTGCATTGATGCCCGTTGAAGCACATCGATGCCGGTTTTGTAGTCGTTCGACGCAAATGCGTATTTGCCAGCCACATAGAAGAATTTTGCCAATGCTTCACGGTCTGTTATTTCGGGGATTTTTGTCGCTGTGATATTTATTATCGAGTCGCATTTCGCCAGTTGGTTGCGTGACAGGTATAGCGACGCTTCAACGTTGCTCACTCTAAAAAGAAGGTCGATGTTGCTGCTTTCGTTGATGGCAGGAATTTGATATGCGTATTTTATGTAATGCATGGCCTTGTCGGCGTTGCCAGTCATAAAGTAGATGTCTGACAACTTGATACATGCCTTTATTTTTATAGTCTCGTCGGCTGTTGAGTTCAGTATATCAATATAGGCGTCTTGGGCTTCGTCGTATTGGCTGCTGCGAGCCCAAAAATCAGCTTGTTCGAATATGGCGTCATTTGCATTCTGTGTGCCGGCATCAGATTGAGCTGCGAAGGCAAATGGTTGCATAACAGCCATATACGTGGCTAATACTGTTATTATTCGTATGATCTTTTTCAAAATAGTCTGTTGTAATCAAAAAAGCTGTTTCCCCCAAAACAGCAGGGCAAGATACACAAATTTATGATAGCGGATCCGTCAAATGAAAAAAACTCGGAAAGAGTGGGGCGGAAGTGCGTGATTCGGTGACTGACGCGCGTCATTCTTTGATGACAGTCCGATGTCGATTGCTGTTGGTGAAAAAATATGCCAAAAAGTGGATTTTTTCCAATGATACTATAAATTTGCGCATCTAATACGAATCGCGATGGAACATAAGATAAAAATCGGCATAACTCATGGCGACATCAATGGCACCAGTTATGAGATTATGCTCAAAACCTTTCAGGAACAGCGTTTTAATGAAATATGCACGCCGATAGTTTATGGCTCACCCAAAATTGCTGGATACTATCGCAAAGCTTTGAATATCAATAATTTTAATTTCAATCAGGTGGCAAGCGCTGACGATGCGCAAGACCGTAGGACAAACTTGGTCAACGTGCTCGACGACAGTGCAAAAGTTGAACTTGGACATGGTACAACCATGTCGGGCGAAGCGGCAGTGGCATCACTCAAGGCTGCAGTTGCCGATTTCTCGGTCGGAAAAACATCAGCCTTGGTCCTGAACCCGATAAACACCCGCATAACAGCCGAACTCGGCGTTGCCAACCAGTTCGATTTTGTCAAACAGAGTCTGAATCCGGGCTCGGTGATGACATTGTTAGTCAACGACACTCTTCGAGTGGCTTTGCTGTCTGACAAGTCACCAATGCGTGACATATCAAAGCACATCACTATTGATAATATTGTGTCGAAACTGCATATTCTGTCCGATGCGCTGAAAACCGATTTCGCTATCGACAAACCTAAAATCGCAGTGCTCGGCTTCAACCCCGGCTGCATGGACTCTGATTCGCTCGAGCGCGAAGAAAGCGACATCATTGTGCCGGCCATTGCCAAAGCCAACGAAGAGAATGTGCTTGCCATGGGGCCCTATAGCGCTGATGTGGTTTTTGGCACCGATTTGTTCCGCCAGTTCGATGCGGTGCTGGCAATCTATTATGAGCAGGGTTTGGTTCCGTTCCGGGCTTTGTCGTATGACGATGGCGTTAGTTATGTGCTTGGAATGTCACAATTGTGTGTCGCACCGTTCCAGACTCTCGGTTACGACGATGCCGGGCTTGACAAGGCCGAACCAACCGCATTCCAGAAAGCCATATATCTGGCTTGCGATGTGCTTGCCAATCGCGAGCAGTACAAGGATCTGACAGCCAATCCGTTGAAAAAACACACCATTTCGGACTAATCGCTAAATCCGTATGGCTAATTTTGAAAATTAACTATAACGTAATAAAACACAAATGTTTATGAGAATCAAAACTACTTTATTGTTGCTGTGTGTTGCCAGTGCAATGAGCAGCCAGGCGCAATTGAACAAAAACCCGAACAAGTTTTTGGGCAACATTACAACAAGGGGGCAGATACAGCCTAATGTTGGCAGTTATAAATATGAAGAAATGTGGGATCAGCTTACTCCGGAGAACGAAACTAAATGGGAGTCAATTGAACGCTCTGAAGGTGTATTCGATTTCACTACAGCAAAAAAAGAATTCCAATTTTGCAAGGAGCACGGCTTCAAGTTCAAATTTCATGCTTTGCTTTGGGGATCGCAATATCCGAGCTATCTGAACAATTTGGATGCGGAGCAAACGCTTGTGGCCATCACCCGCTGGTTTGACGCCGTAGCTAAGGAAATGCCCGATTTGGAGTATATCGATGTAGCCAATGAAGCCGTAGGAAACCACTCAAATTACGGAGCAACACGTATAAAACAAGCCTTGGGTGGAGGTGGAAAAACAGGTTACGACTGGCTTGCAAAAGCTTTTATCATGGCTCGTGAGCGTTGGCCGAACGCAGTGCTTATCTATAACGACTACAATACTTTTGCATATGAAGGCCAAGACGATGCGTATATCGAACTTATCAACGGTATCAAGGAAGCAGGCGGCCCTATTGATGCTGCCGGATGCCAATCGCATGACCTTAACGATATGACAGGAGAGAAATTTGCAAAGGCTCTGAAAAAAATTCACGACGGCGTTAATTTGCCAATTTTCATATCAGAATATGATATTGATAAGGCGAATGACCAAGACCAACTAACACGCTACAAAGAACAGTTCCCGATAATGTGGGAAGCTGACTATGTGGCTGGTGTAACAATTTGGGGGTACATTCATGGTGCAACTTGGGTGGATAATTCTGGCATAATTAAGAACGGAGTTGAGCGTCCTGCTTATAAGTGGCTAAAAGAGTATATGCTGTCTGATGCAGCACTCAATGCAAAGAGCCCGCTTATCAATGTGGCCAGCGATTACGCATTTGTATCACCTATGGCGAATGTTATTTTGATTGGCGATAAAACAACCGTTAAAGGCAAGGCGTCATCAGCTGACGGTATTGCCGAGATTCGCTTGTACAAAGGGTTCAATGGTGATACCGCTCTTTATGCAAAATACGACACTTCAGCCTTTGAATTTGAGTGGAGCCCAATTGAAGCCGGCGACTTCACATTCAAAATGCAGGTGCTTAGCAGCGTGAGCAGCACACTCTTCGAGCGCAGTTGCACCATCAAGGCTTGTGAGCCAGCAAAACCGTTCAAAGGAACGCCAATTGCACTACCGGGCAAACTTGAAGCTGAAGACTACGACGAAGGTGAGAATACCATTGCTTACAGCGACAACGATGTAATTAATAACGGATATTCTGAGCATAATGTAATTTATCGGGATACGGTAGGTGTTGATGTTGATAAGAACGATGGTGACGGATGGGTTGTGGGTTGGACAAACGCTGGCGAATGGATGCAGTACACCGTTAAAGTTGAAGAAGAGCAATATATGCTTTTCACTGCAAGAGTATCTTCAGGAACCAACGGGTCTGCGTTCAGCATATCTATGGGCGAAACCGATTTAACAGGCCGTATCAATGTTCCGCAGACGGCCAACAACGATTGGGGCAAATACACTGAGCTGAAAGGCCGCACCAAAGTTGCAATGCCAGCTGGTACTTACCCGATTTGTATTAAGATTGAAGGTTCATCGTGCAACATCGATTATGTTGTGTTTGAAACCGCAGCAGGCGATGAAGTCTTTACCGAGCCGTATAACGGCACACCTGCCGTAATTCCTGGTACAATCGAATTTGAAGAGTATGATAAGGTGAAGAAGAATTGTGTGGCTCAGACTTACAGCGACAATGATTCTAACAATGAAGGTGATGCCAAATTCCGTACAAGCGATGGCGTCGACATTTATAAAGGTAACGGCGGAAAAGTTTTAGGTATGACTATTCAAAACGAATGGCTGATATACACAGTCAATATCGAAAAAACACAAAAATACTACTGGACCGCAGTAGTGTCATCAGGTAATAGCGGCTCTGCTTTCCATTTGTATCTTGATGATAAAGATATTACTGGCAAAATCAGTGTGCCGAGTACCGGTAGTTGGGACACATATAAAGTGATAAAGGGAGAAACTAATATCGAGTTGCCAGAAGGCACTCATACCCTTAAATTGGTTATTGACGGTTCTTACTGCAATCTCGATAAAGTGGTATTTAGCAATGAGCCACTTGTTGATCAAGGTGGTTTGATTATTGCCATTGACACATCTGTAGGCGATGATGAAGCCGATAGTGGCGTGTTCGATGTTTACAGTGTTACTGGTGTGTTCCGTGGCACTGTCGAGATCATCAATAATGACACATCAGTGCTGAATGGTCGGTTCGAAAAGGGAATTTACATCCTTCGCAACAAGGCCAATGGTACGGCAAAACGTGTTATGGTATATTGATTATACTGATTGATATGAACAAGAAAGGCTGCCCATTGGGCAGCCTTTCTTGTTGTTGGCAAAATGTCGGAATTTTAATCAGTCCTGCGACTGTGGCTCAACGCTATTCTGTTGGAATTTCCTGTTTTGTACGGAATAGTCCCACTTTCACGTTGGCGAGTTTTGTGCCGTTGCACACAACGTCAACAGAACAGGTGCAGAGATTGTTGGTGGCCGAAATGACTGTTGCTTCGGCTGTTATGGTTCCGCTGTTGCAGTTTCTGAAAAACGATATGTCGGCGTTTATCGATAGAGCCAGGCGTCCCAACGAGAAAGCTGCCACGGCTGCTGAAAAATCGGCAATTGTAAAAAGCAGACCGCCTTGTACGGCATTCACACCATTCAGCAGTTTGTCGCTAATCTCAACTTCGCATCGGGCATAACCTTCGCGGCATTCAACAATCTGAACACCACACATTTCCACAAAACGGTCGGTACTGAAGACCTTCCGGCTGATTTTGAGCAAATCGTTCATATGATGCTTCTAATCAACGTTATAAACTTGGCTGGATGCTACAAGCTGCATCTTGTTGGCCTGAAGAATGTCAATCAGTCGTTCGTTCGAGTCGCTGCGGATAACCACTTTAGCGCTGCCACCATCGGCAAAGGCATACATATAGTCAATGTTGATTCCGTTCGACGAGATGATTTTCAGCGCCTTGTGCAAACCACCCGACTCGTGGGGCACAACCATGCATACCACATCGGTCAAAGTTACAGTGTAGTTGTTCTCTTTCAATATGTTATAGGCCAGTTCCGGGCGGCCGACAATGAACCGTACAATGCCGTAGTCCGATGCATCGGCAACGCAGAATGCCGACATATTGATGCCGTGTGCCGATAGCACTTCTAGCATGGTGGAAAGGCTGTTGGCCTTGTTCTCAAGAAAAACCGAAAGTTGTTTTACTATCATAACCCAATAATTTTTAATGTTTGATAAAATTGATTATCAGCGGCTTGCGACAATGTGCGAACCAAATGCCAATAGTCGCGCCCTTTGCGTAAATATAGTTTATTTTATATCAGAACTTGAAAAAAAACTTAAACCATGCTTTCATTCGGTTGCAAATAGTATCTTTAGTTCCGAAAAATTTTGATTTCTAATCGTTTAAATATTTGATATTATGAAAATTACAAACAATTCGTCAATCCATTACATAGGTTGCGACGACACCGATTTGGATTTGTTTGAAAACCAATACATTGTGCCTGAAGGCATGGCATATAATTCATATTTAATTGAAGATGAGAAGATAGCTATTACCGATACGGTTGATGCTCGCAAGAGCGACGAGTGGCAGGCAAACTTGAATGCGGCACTCAACGGCCGCCAGCCCGATTACCTTGTGGTTCACCATCTTGAGCCCGATCATTCTGCCAATATCGGTTGGGTGATGGATACGTTTGCCGGTTGCAAGATTGTTTGTTCGGCTAAGGCGGCTGCTTTTCTGCCGCAGTTCTTCGGGACTGATTTCGCAGGTCGCGTCATTACTGTGAAAGAAGGCGACACTCTGTCGCTTGGCGCTCATACTCTGCAATTTATTATGGCACCGATGGTTCACTGGCCTGAGGTGATGGTGTCGTACGAATCGTCGGAAAAGGTGCTTTTTGCTGCTGATGCTTTTGGCAAATTCGGTGCGCTCTGCAACGAGACTGATGACTGGGCTTGCGAGGCTCGCCGCTACTATTTCAATATTGTTGGCAAATACGGTGGTCCGGTTCAGACGTTGCTGAAGAAAACTGCCGCACTCGATATTCAGACCATCTGCCCGCTGCATGGCCCGGTTTTGAAGGAGAATCTTGGATATTACATCCATTTATATCAGACTTGGAGCGCTTATCAGCCTGAAACCAAAGGCGTTTTCATTGCATACGCATCGTTGCACGGAAATACTGCAAAAGCTGCTGAGGAACTTGCCACAATGCTTGAAGCGAAAGGAGAGAAGGTCGCAATTTCTGACCTTTCGCATGCCGATATTGCCGAGTGCGTTGAGGATGCTTTCCGCTACGACCGTATGGTGCTTTGTGCTTCGTCGTACGATGGCGGTGTGATGCCGCTAATGCGCGATTTTCTGTGCCATCTGTCCGACAAAACTTATCAGAAACGTACTGTGGTTTTGATTGAGAACGGCACGTGGGCACCATCAGCAGCTCGCACAATGCGCACGATGCTTGAAGGAATGAAAGAGATAACCATTTTGGATAAGGTTGTTACAATCAAAACATCGCTTACCGATGACAGCCGTGCAGCGCTGAAGGAACTGGCTGATGCATTATAGAAAACACTTAGTTTGCTAAAACTATAAATCCCCAAATGGCACATGCTAATTGGGGATTTTTATTTTCTAAAATTCGTACGGATACTCGATTTTTTCAAGAAACAGTGCCTTTGCGGGTGCTGATGTCCCGGCTTGGCCGCGGTCTTTGGATTCAATAATGCGACAGAAATCGGCGATGGTCAGTTTCCCGTAGCCAACTTCGAAGAGTGTGCCTACAATGGCCCGCACCATATTGCGCAAAAAGCGGTTGGCGGTGATGGTGAACACTATTTCGCAATCGGTTGTTTCCCAATGGGCATCGTAGATGGTGCAGTCGTTGGTTTTGGTGTCGGTGTTGAGTTTGCTGAAACTTGTGAAATCGGTGTATTCCTGCAATTTGGCTGCCGCGGCATTCATTGCGTCAACATCCAAGTTTCGGACTTTTTCGGCAAACTGGTAGCCAAAGACATCTTTCCGTGTGGTTGTGTAGTAGCGGTAGGTGCGGCGAGTGGCATCAAAACGGGCATGCGCTTCGGGGGGCACCTTTGCAATGCGCTGAACATTGATGTCGAATGGCAGAATGCAGTTCAGCCGATACAAGAAGTCGGTATCTGTGTGAAGATTCTCAACATCCGAGTCAAAGTGCGCCACGTAGTTGCGGGCGTGAACACCCGTGTCGGTGCGTCCGGCACCGGTAATCTCGATGTCGGTTTTCAGCAGTGCCGACAAGGCTTTCTCAATGCGTTCCTGTATGGTGTCGGCATTCGGTTGGCGCTGCCATCCGCAGAAATTGGTGCCGTTGTAGTCTAGAATTAGAAAGTATCGCACTGTTAATGTTGAATTGGTGTTCCTATAAAAAGGTGAACTGGCTAATTCGGTTAACCAGTTCACCAATTATGCGATTCTGCTATATTATTCTTTAACAAACTTGATTATGCGGTTGTCGCTGTTGCTTGTAATCTTTATGAAATAGATGCCTTGAGCCCAGTCGTCAACGGCTATTGGCATAATGTCAGAAGTCTGTTTCGAAGCGAATATTATCCGTCCCGATGCATTCGCAATCAGAATCTGGCAGCCATTGGTCATTTGTCCGCCAAAGTTGATGTTCACAATGTCGTTGGCCGGATTCGGGTAAACGGCAATGTTGGCAACTGATGAGTTGCTGATGCCTGTTGATTTGATTGTTACCGATTTCTCGGCCGAGCAGCCGTGGCCGTCAGTTATTTTGAGTGAGTAGGTACCGTCGGCAGTCACTTCAATAGCTTTAGTTTCTGCGCCTGTGCTCCACTTGTAAGTTGCATCGGCCAGCGACGTTGTGGGTGCAAGCGTGTAGGGGAAGCTAATGTTTGCATCATCTTTTAATTCAAACTCAGGTGTGCCGTAAATCTCAAACTCGAAATCCGACTGGTCGATAACAGCACCTTCGATGCTGATGGTGAATGCAAGAGTATGCATTCCAGCGCGGTTGGTTGTCAGCAGGTCGTTCATGTTGATGTCGAAACGGCTCTTTGTCTCGAAGTCAACCGACAGCTCGTCTGTAAAGCTGACTGTGCTGTCATTGTCGATGGTGCACTTAATTTCATAAGATGTGCCTTTTTCGATTTTTTCTGTGCCGTTGTTCACAAGATTGATGGTTATTGGCGTCTTGTTCAGGCTGCAGGCCGATTTGGGGCTCTTCAGCTCGTAAACGGTAACCGTTGCCGGAATCAGTCGGACTTTGACTGTGTCGGAATTCTGGCAACCATAGGCGTTGGCCGCTTTAACCCAATATTCACCATCGGTTGCAACATCAATCTTATCGGTTGTGTCACCAGTGCTCCACAAGTATGAACTATAACCAGAGCCTGCATTCAGTGTTATGCTCTGCTCAAATGTCGCAATGTCTTTGCCTAACGATACTTTGGGGCTTTCGTGAACGGTTACAGTGTAGTCTTTCGATTCCACAGCCACAGTGTCGGCAATGCGGGCAGTGATGTTTAATGCATATGATGCCGCAGTGCGGAAGTCGGCCTGCTGCTTGAATGGTATCATTACCGATTCGCCGCTGCTAAGTGTCCGGCCAACCTTGTAGGTCTCGTTTACAGGTGTGCCGCCGTTGATGCTGTACTCAATATCAATCTGGCTTCCTTTGGCAATAATGTCTGTACCTATATTTTTCAAGTTGAACGACACGTTTGTCAGGTTCTTGTCTTCGCAGATGTCTTCATTGAATCCCAAACTTGTGATTTCAATTTCAGGATTGGTGAGTGCGACAACCAACGAGTCGGAATATGAACAGCCGTATTGGTTGCTGACTTTTACACCGTAAACTCGTGTGCCAATGTAGCTTACAGCTAGAATGTCGGTGTTTGATTGCCCGCCAGTCCAAATGTAGTTGTAATAGTTGGCAGGTGCATGCAGAACCACGGTATCCGGGTTTGTGGTGTAGATGTCATCACCTAGGCTGAACGGGTCGGGGGTGGGGTATTGGCTTACGATGGTCGAAATGGTGTCGTTTTTATGGAATCGGTCCATATCCCAATCGAGCCAAGCAGTTACAGAGTAAGTTTCGTCCTTATCGAAATTGAAATCGAACGGAATGACTGCGGTGATGTCAGTTTCTGTAACATCGTACGGTTCGAATGGTGTTTGAATCACATATTCCTTCCGAATAGGTTCGTTGTCGCCGATTTTAACCATTATGGGTAATTGCGAGCCGTTTTTGATGATGTCCAGACCGCTGTTTCTGAGTGTCAGTTTGACGGTGTTGAACGATTCAATGTCGCAGGCGGCTATAGGCGATTCAATATTTTCGATATCGATGTTTGTTTTGATTATGACAACGGTATCTGATGCGCAATAACCGTAATTCTCTGCGTAGAATTCATACTTGTCGGTCTTTTGGTCGTCTGCATAGCATTGATGCTCATTGATGGCGAACACATGGCATACTGTGCTTGTTGGTGTGCAAACAAATCTATTCGACAGGGTGCTTTCATATCTGCCGTCATAGAACCATTCACAACCATTGAAGCTTGAACTGACGCGCAGCCTGAGTGTATCGGGGCGCAGGGTGAAGATGGTGTCTGGGCCAATATTGAGCCGCGGTGTGCCCCAAATGTCAACTTCTCGATTTAGAATGTTGTCGTCGCGGTTGATATCGTGCTCAGGATTGATTTTCACACTAAGATTGTATGCGCCTATTTTCTGCATGTCAACTTTTGTGCTGAATGTGTAATCAAAATATGAGTTGTTGGAAAGAGCAACGGAAAGCTCTTCGTTGAGTGTGATTATCTCATTGAAGGATCTGTTGTCGAAAGTAATTGTTGCAGGAATTTTATATCCGGCGCTATAAGTGTTGAGGCTGTTATTCTCAATGCGAACGGTAATGTCAACTCCGCTTACAGGATCGCAGTTGTCAGTCGGCGAGAGTAATTCTGCAATTTTCCAGTTATCGGTTGCAACCAACACTTCGTCAGTTGCAGTGAAACAGTGATGCTCGTCTTCAACTGTTACAGAGTACTTTTGTGTCAGATTGCTAGTAATTGTGAAAGTGTTGCCCGTGGCACCGTTTTGCCACGTGTAAGTTGCATTTGCAATCTCTTCTGTTGAAAGTATTATATCTTTCGGAGCGGAAATAGTTGTTATACTGTCGTAAGCCACACCATCCATCATTATATCAGCTACAGCTGGCGCATAAACGGTGACGTCTTTTGTGACCGTGTCGTTATCATGGTGCAAGTCGGCATAAATCAGAGTGAAATAACTGATTTGTTGGTCTCCGTAGTATTCAAATTTAGGTTGGTTTTTGAATGTGTAGTCGAAGGTGCCGTTTGCCGCAAGGTTTGCGCTCAGTACGGTGTCTTCGGCGACTGTCATTAGTTTGCCGTCGGCATCTTGTATCTGGTAGCAGACTTTGATTGTAGAGTCTTTCTCAACAATAAACTGGTCAGAATAGTTCTTGACAGTAACTTTAATCTTGTTTTCAAAATCCTTGTTGCCGCAGAATGTGGCTGGCGTCAGAACCGATGAGGCTTCAACAATACCTACATCATAGTGCGAGTGAATGACTTTTACTGAGTCTTTTTCGTAGCATTCCTGTCCTTTGACTTTAACTTTGATGTAGCAGTAGTATTCTTTCTCGTTTGTCTCGAATTCTTTCAGCCCGGGTAAAATCCAATTTGTGCCAACAGTCTTTAAATTGCCATTTTCAATTGAATCAGCGTAGAACCATTTGTATTCGCTGAATTTGCCGTTTTTGGTTTTTTCGGCAGCAACGGCAAATGACTCGGGCGACATTGTTCCAATGTCGGCGCCAAGGTCGTATTGCGGTTCTCCTAGAACGGTTGCGGTTGCAGGTGTGGGAATGGCGTCGTTGCTCGGATTGCTGAACAACAGAGTGTCGCCTTCAATCATTGTTGTGGCTGTCATCACATACGACATTTTGTACCACATATCATACGTTTCGTCGAATGTGAAATCCTTAGAACCGTTAACTGCTATGGTTTCATTTTCACCCAAATGGAAAGTCTGAGTCAGCGTGGTTTTGTTGTTGATGGTGACGCTTGCGGTAAGGTCATCGGCTGATGTGATGGCACGGTTACCGAAGTTCTTGATGGTGACTGTAATAGGCTGCTCCTTAAGCAGATGGCAGGCACTCTCAGGCTTGATTGCCACAACGCCGGCATCGACAGGTGATTCATACATGCGGATGTCATCAATGGCAAAGTTGTAGTTGCTTTCAGCGTCTTCGGCTTTGAACACAAATCTCAGTTTTACAGACGGTTGGCCGCCAACTCCATCGGGCAACAGCTGCATGAAACGTGTCCAATTGTCGATATTGCCGCTCCAACCGGCAGAGCCGAGTGCGTCTATATTGTTTTCGTTATACCACTTCCAACATTCGTGGGGGTATGCGGTCGGGTAGGCAGGAACAAGATTCCAAGTCTCGTGCGCTGCATCGGTTGAGTAGTAAAGGGCAAGGCCGTCGGTAGGGTTAGAGTGGCCTTTCATGCGGAATTCAATGATTGGTTTCTGCACACTGCTCATGTCGAAGCATGGACTTTCGAGAGTGCAAATGCTGTTACCCGGACGTGTTGTCCAGCAGTACGATTCGTCTTCTGGCCTAGTGTACTGCCATGAGCTGTCGCTGTTGTTGTACCAATAACCATATGAGCTGAAGTTCTCAGCGTATGGCAAATCAAGAGATGGCAGCGAAATGATTTTTTTCTGAGCGTTGTTGTTGCGGTTGTCTTCATCATCAGCCAGTATTACGCGTGCGCGGATGTCGTACCAGCCGTGTTGGCTAAGGTTGGCTGCCGTGTTGAATTCGTATTCAATATCGTCTTCACGCTCAATTTGAGCGGTTACGGTTTCGCTGACCCATGTGTTACCGCCATCGATTGAATATTCAGCAGTGAATGGTGTCTCAATCTTGTTGAAACCGGCATTTTTAATCTTGATGATTGGTTTTACCATATCAAGCCCGCAGTCGCTTACGGGATAAACAATGTCAGTCACGGCAGCATCCATATAGACGAATGTGCCTACAAGTGCTACATCGTCAATATTCCAGCCGCTATAGGCAAGCATGTTCTGCTCGCGGTCGGCGCTTCCGAGAGCAAACCTTAGTTTGATGCTCGGGGTGCGGTCGGCGACATTTTTAAGGTCGAGGTTCTGGTATGTCCAGCTCTTGTTGAGGATGGTTGATGTGCTGGTCCATACATTTTCCCAAGTTGTACCTTCATCGGTGCTGATGCTTACGTATGCGGTATCCAAATCGCAAATGTTCAGCCAGCGGTAGAATATCAAGCTGATTCCTTTGTAGTAGTAGCAGTCGAAAGGTTTAGTCTCAACGTAGCAATCCTTGCTGCCAACACCGGTTTCAATGCCGCCAGGGTTGTCGCCATTGCCGGTTATGTCGGATCCGATAATCCAGTTACCGCCACCATGGGGGTAGGTTGGGTTTGCGTTGCCACCGTGGCTGTTACCTGCAACGTATGCCGGATTGTCTTCTTTGAGCGTTTGTGCCCGTTCAAATTCTCCTTTCCAGAATGGCCATTGGTTGTTTGTGCGGGTTGCGTTTTCAAAGTCGTCAACAAAAATTGACTCGTTAATTGTACGGTCGCCAGCAGGGTCGAGTGCTGAAGCTGGGTATTTCAGTCCGCCAATATTGATTGATTCCGGTTCTATCCGCATATCCACTTTGACGTTGCGGAAACGGTGCTCATTATCATCGTCAATGTCGCAGGCAATCCACAAGTAGTTGTAACCTGCTGGCATATCGAAATGGATGTTGCTGAATGTAGCCTTGCCATTGGCAACAGAAGTGGTCGCCAACAGATTGTCTGTGGTAAATATTTCATTTTCTGTGTAGTACAGTTTGATGCCATTTGCTTTTATGGCATTGGCTGGTTCCTGAACATTTCCTTTTAGTTTGAGTTGGGTAACCGTTGCTGTAAGTGTGTTCAGGTTGAAAACACCGCTGTTGCCGAGAATTTGTACTCTTAACTTCAGTATGGCGTTGTCATTCGAACTAGTTGGAATGATGTCGGTGGTTGGGTGCGATGCTGTTATGTTTCCTACGTATTTGTTGGTGATTTGTGTCTCTTCAACTTTGATGTCGTCAAGGCAGCAGCCGTGACCTAAAGTTTTTGTTTTGCCGAGAAATGCGATTTGTATTTTCTTTTTTCCAGTCATTATTTCCGGTAACCATATAGAGTCACATTTCCATGGCTCGTCATCATCGGTTGGACTTTGGTAGTCGCGGATTTTCTGCCAAGTGGTGTCCGCTGATTCCAGAATTCTGTAGTAGAGCGATATTTCGAAGTTGTCAATTTCTGATGAGTCGGTTGCGCTTGCACGGTCTTTATATTGTGAGTACCAGAATGTCAGCAACGGCTTGTGTGCATTACTGAAATCTATTACCGGGCTGGCAAGATACATGCTGTGCATGTGCTCAACGGCCAGATAGTAAAGTCTTGCGTTGTATTCACCGCTGTGTGCATGTTCGGGTTTGGTGACTTCACTGCCGGCAGGCTTTCCACCGCCTTCTCTTGCTTCCCAAGCCAAATCTTCGGGTTTTTCGTATATGTTGCCTAAATATATTTGTGACCAGCCTTCGGGCATTGAACCGTCATGTTCGAATCCTTCATTCAGATATATTTCACCTTGTCCGAAAGTGTTAAGTGAGCCGGCTAAAAGAGCCATTGCTAAATATTTCTTCATAGTAGTTTATTTTTTAACACACAAAGTAACCAATAATTATTGTACCTACAAAAAAGAAAAATCAGCAATTGTGGGTAAATTGCTGATTTTTAATGGCGTGTGAAATTACGATATTTTATCAGAATTTCGGTTTCGTCTTGTAATGAGCGAGCCAGAAGTCCCAGATTACACCGGCGCTGGCGCCAACTGAGAGCAAGCTGGCACGGTCGACGCGGTCCGAGTGGAGAGTGCCGTTGTATTTGCGGTCCGATGTCAGAATCGGCTCGATCGATTCTTTGTGAATGTTGGTCATGCAGTAGCTGAAGTTGATACCTGCGTAGGCTCGCAGCGATTTGGTGAACTTGTAGGTTGCGCCGCCCTCGAGCATGATTGAAAAGTTGACCGGATTCAGTTTGCACTTGCCCTTTTCTTTGTCGGCTTCCACAGTCGAGAACCCGTACTTTCTCATCTCGGTTGCAGGCAGATTCCTGATCTCGACATTCAGGTTGTTGCCTTTAAGGTCGGTGAACTCGGCACTGGTCTCGTATGTTCCGCTCATCAGCTTGTACTTGCTGCTGACCGGTATGCCGAATTTGAATCCGGCACGGCCCACAACATCAAACTTGCCGTTGATGGGGAACTGGTAATAGGCCAGAATAGGAATTTCTATCTGCAGCAGTTTCTGCTTCTCGGTGAAATTCTTGAACTCGGTGTGGAAGATGTAGTCAGGACTTATCATTAACGATGAGTCTGTGATTCTGGCGTTCAGGTTGGTGTCGTAGGCGATGCTGCTCTCCTTCATGTTGTTGAACTTGGCCTTCGATGCATACGAAGCCACACCGACACCGGCGCTCACGCCCCAGTGCGCGTCGAACATGAACACTGCGCTTCCGTTAAGGTGGAAACCTGCGCCGGCTTTGTGCTTGCCGTCACGCGGATTGAACTGGATGCTCTGCAAGCCGCCGCCCACATCGCCGGTGATGTAGCGCGGAACGTACCATCGCATTTGAGCCTTTGCCGGAACCGTGGTTGCCAAAAGCAGGGCTGACACTATGATTGCTGCGCCATTGCGCATGATAATCGGAAATTTCAATATCTTTTTCATCTCTCTCAATTACAATTTAATGAATGATACCACTTTGTCGCCAACCTTCACAATGTACATGCCCTGTGGCATCTGCGATACGTTGACGGTCTCGCTGCCATCGTTCTCGACAGTCTTGCGAAGCCATTCCTTGCCGTTGCCGTCGATGACGCTTAT
>JAFYYA010000035.1 GCA_017557785.1 Salinivirgaceae bacterium | reverse complement strand
TGGAAACAGGTCGCACAGCGCAGGATTTCATTGCCGACCGAATTGTCCGTCGCGCCAAGGAACTGCTTAACAGTCAGACGTTAAGCATTGCTCAAGTGGCCGACCGTCTGGGCTTCGGCTATCCGCAACATTTTGTCCGCTTCTTCAAACGCAAAACAGGCAAGACACCAACAGAATACAGGGCGGCGTAGATACTTTCCGAAATCTGGCTAACTAAAAGAAATCGAAAGAGTTGTATATTTGCTTTATCAAATCACAAAAACAATGAAACAGATAGTATTAACAATCTTTAGTTTATTGATTATGAATACAATATCAGCACAAAACAAGACGCTTGTGGCATATTTTTCGGCAACAGGCACTACCAAGAATGTGGCCACCGAACTGGCTGCGGTTGCCAACGCCGACCTTCACGAGATTAAGCCTGCTCAAGCCTACACCAAAGCCGACCTTGACTGGCACAACAAGCAATCGCGCTCGTCGGTGGAGATGGCCGACAAAAGTTCGCGTCCCGCCATTACCGACAAACTCGCCAATATATCTGACTATCAGATGGTTTATGTTGGTTTCCCGATTTGGTGGTACACCGCGCCCACTATTGTCAACACTTTCTTTGAGAGTTACGACTTCAAGGGCAAAACCGTTTACCTGTTCGCAACAAGCGGCGGCAGCACCATTGACAAGGCTGTCAGCGACTTGCAGGCGGCTTATCCCGGAATCAATATCAAAAGCGGCCGTTTGCTCAACTTTGCAAGCAAAAAAGAGTTGCAGGAATTCTGCGGGAAGTAGGAATCCGAATCGATTCTGTTTTGCGCAATCGGTCTAATCTCATAAGAATATGATATTCCACACTTACGGCGATAAGGAGAATCCGACTCTGCTACTGATTCCGGGGCTTGGGGTGTCGTATGAGATTTTCCTGCCGCTGATAGATTTGCTGAAAGGCGATTTTCACATTATAGCGGTTGGAATAGACGGATTTCTGCTCGGACAGGAGTCGAGATACACTTCTGTCGATGACCAAGCCGTTCAGGCCATTCGGTACGTTCAGAAGAACCTTAACGGACACCTTGACATTGCTTACGGCCTTTCTTTGGGCGGAAAGATTCTGTCGCGGATTATGGAGCGCAACGAGGTGGTGACTGACCACGCCATAATGGACGCGGCGCCGCTGCTGCCCCTTCCCAAATGGAGTGTCGACCCGTTGCGTTACTACCAAAGTTTCAACGTTTGGACCTGCTACCACTGGACCGGTTTTTGGAAATTTGTGTTTCACTCGCACTATTTCGATGTGCTGCTGGATGAGTGTAAGAAGGTTTGGCCTTATGGGAAGGGAAAATCCGTACGAGACGGCTACAAGGATGTCTATACCCATAAACTGGAGACAATCCACGGCGCTGACATTCATTTCTGGTATGGTACCAAAGAGGCATTCGTGGCCAAACCACAGGCAACCCACCTATGCAAAATCCACCCCGATACTCACGTTGAGGTTTTCCCCGGAATGAATCACGCCCAACTTTTGGTTGACCACCCCGAAGAGGTTGCTAAGAGGATTCTTGATTTGAAACGGGAAGTTTAATCGCCGCCTTTGCTATGTAATCAGATTATATTGAATTTTTCCTGTTAGGATTACCTTGAATCCATTTTTTCAAAGAATTCAGCGGGTGTCAGAACTTCTATCGTGCTGTCTTTAAAGTCTTTTTTGTTTCGGGTGACAATGCAGTCCGCCTGCTCATCAACAGCAGAACGATATTGGGTGGCATCTTCATAGTCTTTCCAACTGCTGTTGAACATATCCACAACACTCTGTCCACGCAAATCGACAACGTCAACAAAATCAGCCACTAAACGAAGTTTGGCAAATACATCTTCAATCGGGAATTTGTATTTCTTGCCAATGTAAACAGTATTGATAAATGAAAGGGCCGATACCATCAACTGCGCATCGCCCGCATATCCTAAAGCAAACAGACGTTGGGCTTCGGGCAGAAACTCATCGCGCGAAAGCACAAGGTCGACCAAAATATTCGTGTCGATATATTCCCGCATTACTTATTGTATTTCTCGCTGATAAGTGCGTCAATGCCGCGTTCGTCGGTTGGCACGGGCTGTCCGCCTTGAACCGAAAGAGTTTTCACAAACTGCATAGCCGCGTCGCGTCTGCTTTGGGCATCAGGTCTCACACTAGCGCTTCGTGGGCGTTGGCGCAGTTTTTTCACATAGTGCGACACGCTTTTAAGCATCTCGACGCTCATCTGGTCAAGGTCGGCCACAATGGAAGTTTTGAGTTCAAGTGTTGTCATAACTATGTCGTTTTAGTTCATTTACAAAGGTATGAAAAGTCGGTTGGAAAATGAAAATGTTTTTTGCCTTCACTTTACTCTGCTTTCGGAATCGGCACAGTGCCGTTCTTGACGGTGCCAATCACAAAGAAACTATGCAGCGAGCCGATACTCTCGACAACGCCTAAAGTGTTGAGAACGAAGTCCTGATAGCGTTTCATATCGCTCACGTAAATCTTCATAATGAAGTCGTAGTCGCCCGATGTGTTCCAACACTCAACAATTTCGGGAATGCGGTTGACGGCTTCAACAAACTCTGCACCCAAACGCTTGCTGTGCTGCCGAAGCGTTATGCCGCACAGCACAAGCAGCCCATTGCCCACCTTTTCGGGGTCAACCACAGCCGTATAGTGGTCGATGTAGCCGTCGCGCTCAAGCCGCTTCTGACGCTCGAAGGCGGGCGAAGGCGACAGGTTTACTTTTGCTGCTAACTCTTTGGTAGTCAAGTGCGAATTCTCTTGCAAGACTTCCAAAATCCTAATGTCGGTGGAATCTAATTTTGTCATTCGGTTATCTTTTTATTTTAAAGGAAAATATTCGGCATTGTGCCGATAATGCCGACAAATTTAGGATAATTTCCTTATTTACCGAAACAATTTGCTTGAGAAAATTCCGCATTCCACCTTTGCCGTCCGAAAACGAACACTAAAACTTTTTTGAAATGACAAAATCGATAAAGACAAATGTTGTCGGCTTTCCGCGGATTGGAAAGGCGCGCGAACTGAAAAAGGCCGAAGAAGCCTATTGGAACGGAAAAATCACGGGCGACGAACTGCTGTCGGTTGCCCGCAGTATCAGATTGGAAAACTGGAAGTTACAGGCAAACGCTGGCATTTCGCTTGTGCCGTCGAACGACTTCTCGCTTTACGACCAAGTGCTCGACCAAACGGTGGCCGTAGGCGCCATTCCCGAACGCTACAACGCTCTGCGCGACAATCAGTTAGAGTTGTTTTTTGCTATGGCTCACGGCGTTCAGCGTGGCGGCAACGACATTATTGCAATGGAAATGACCAAATGGCTCGACACGAACTATCACTACATTGTGCCCGAATTTGTTAAGAATCAGTCGTTTAAACTGTCGAGCACGAAGGCTGCCGACGAGTATCGCGAAGCAAAAGCGGCTGGAATCGAGACGAAACCTGTGGTAATCGGCCCTGTGTCGTTCCTGCTTCTGGGCAAGGAAAAGGAATCGGGATTCTCGCGTTTGGACTTGATAGACAGACTGTTGCCCGTATTCGTCGAGCAACTGAAATCGCTGGAAAACGCTGGTGCCGAGTGGGTTCAGATTGACGAACCGTGCCTTGTGCTCGACCTTGACGAGAAGGCTAAATCGCTCTATCAGAAGGTTTATGCCGAAGTGCGCAGGCAGACGAGCCTGAAAATCGTGCTGACAACCTATTTTGGCGCTTTACGCGACAATGCGGCGCTGGCTCTCTCGCTGCCGACCGACGCCATCCACATTGATTTTGTGCGTGGCGCTGAAGATTTCATCAGCATTCTGGACATATTCCCTGCGGGCAAAATCCTGTCGCTGGGCGTTGTCGACGGCCGCAATATCTGGAAAAACGATTTCGAGCAATCGCTCAAACTGATTGACGCGGCTGTGGCCCGATTGGGTGCTGACCACGTGTGGGTGGCTGCGTCGTCGTCGTTCCTGCACGTGCCCTACGACCTTGATTTAGAGCGCGATGAGAAGCGTCTGCCCGCCGAAATCAAACGCTGGCTAGCGTTCGCGCGTCAGAAGGTTGACGAACTTGTAACGCTGTCGGTTCTGGCTGTCGACCGCACCAATACTTGTCTTCAGGCCGCCTATGAGCAGAACAAAGCCGACATCGCGGCACGCAAATCATCGAAACTGATACACAACGCAAAGGTGGCCGAACGTGCTGCAAATACTTCGGAATCAGACTATAATCGCGAAAGCGCATACACCATCCGCAGCCAAAAACAACAGGCGCGGCTCAACCTGCCGCTGTTCCCGACAACAACCATCGGCTCGTTCCCGCAGACCACCGAAGTGCGCTCGTGGCGTGCCCGTTTCCGCAAGGGCGAACTGTCGGCGCAGGAATACAACCAACTGCTGAAGGACGAGACGGCCCGCGCGGTCCGCTGGCAGGAAGAAGCGGGGCTCGACGTGCTGGTTCACGGCGAGTTTGAGCGCAACGATATGGTTGAGTATTTCGGCGAGCAGTTGGACGGATTCGTGTTCACACAGAACGGCTGGGTGCAGAGTTACGGCTCGCGCTGCGTGAAGCCGCCCGTGATTTTCGGCGACGTTTCGCGCCCCACGCCAATGACCATCGACTGGATTACATTCGCGCAAAGCCTGACCGAAAAGCCGATGAAGGGAATGCTGACGGGGCCTGTGACCATTCTGCAGTGGTCGTTTGTGCGCAACGACCAACCGCGCTCTGAAACCACAAAGCAGATTGCGCTGGCCATCCGCGACGAAGTGTCCGACCTTGAGCGCGCAGGAATCAAGGTAATTCAGATTGACGAGCCCGCCATCCGCGAAGGCCTACCGCTGCGCAAAGCCGACTGGGCCGATTACCTGAACTGGGCCGTGAAAGCGTTCCGTCTGGCGTCGAGCGGCGTGAGCGACGAAACGCAGATTCACACGCATATGTGCTACTCGGAATTCAACGACATTATTGAGCACATTGCGCAAATGGACGCCGACGTGATTACCATCGAGTGCTCGCGCTCGCAAATGGAACTGCTCAACGTGTTCGGCAGTTTCAGTTACCCGAACGGCATCGGCCCTGGCGTTTACGACATCCACTCGGCACGCGTGCCGTCGGTTGACGAGATTGTGGGGCTGATGCGCAAGGCTCAAACCAACATCCCCGCCGAGCGCCTGTGGGTGAACCCCGACTGCGGCCTGAAAACCCGCGGCTGGACCGAAACAAAGGCTTCAATCGCAAATATGATTGCTGCCGCCCGCCAACTTCGCAACGAGAAATAAGCCGCTTCGGCGGAATATCAAAAAGTGCTGTCAATGACCTAATTGGGGTGATTGATGGCGCTTTTTTGATTTTTTATGACGGATTATTCACTTCGCCAATCAACAATCGACAAGCCTTTCACCCTTGAAAACTCGCCGATATTGTGTGTTACAAGAGTGGCGTTGTTGGCAAGTGCGGTGGCAGCAATCAGCAAATCGTTTGAACCGATAACTGTGCCGCTTTTAGTGAGTTGCTCGCGTATATTACCATACGCAACTGCTTCATTTTCAGCAAACGGAATAATGCGGTAGGGTGCAATGATTTCGGTGATAACTTTCATATTTTCCTTATAGTTGCGGGAATGCATTGCACCAAATTCGAGTTCGGCAACAACAATGGCAGGAATACAAATCTCATTGGGACTCATTTTTACCAGATGAGCCCTGATTTGCGCAGATGTTTTCTAGACGGATGCGTCTATAATTACGTTGGTATCAAGATAATACATCAAAATTCTTCTATTTTGTCAAGTTCCATAGGAATATCTTCTGGCTCAACAAATGTCGGGTCGTCAATGCTTCCAAACAAGTCGAAATAGCCTTTCGGATATGTGTCGGTGAAGTCAGTTTTTTTGGCTGCTGACGCTGCTTTTCGCGAAATCCGCGCATTGATAGCATCAGACAGAACCGACTTCAGTTTCAACAACTCTTCGTAGGTCATTGTTGGAATGGTATTTACAATTGCGTCGTAACTCATAACCATTTGATTTTTTACAAAAGTATTAAAAGTTTTGAAACAAAATGTTCGCCATCCGTTTGGAAGCAAATCCCCCCACAAATAGCCAAAAAGTCCCCCTGCAAATCCCAACTAATGGGGATTGACGTCCACAGTGCGCCGCCGTACATTTGCCGCGGAATTAGTAAAATGGCGTATTATGGGCGCAATTCTGACAGCATTGTTGATACCGCTTGCGGGCACGGTTTTAGGCTCGGCTTTCGTCTTTTTTATGAAGCACGAGATGCCCGAACTGTTTCAAAAACTGTTGCTAGGCTTTGCTTCGGGCGTGATGGTGGCCGCGGCGGTATGGTCGCTGCTGATGCCCGCCATCGGAATGGGAAGCGTGTGGCCTGTGGCTACGGGGCTGCTGGGCGGTTTTGCCTTTCTGCTGCTCATCGACTATGTCACGCCGCACATCCACCCCAAAGGCGGACACGAAGGGCCGCAGAGCCGACTTTCGCGCACCACAATGCTGGCGCTGGCCGTCACCATCCACAATTTTCCTGAAGGAATGGCCGTTGGCGTGGCCATTGCGGGTGCCCTGACGTCCGATTTCAGCACCGCGAGCGCCATTGCCCTGGCCGTGGGCATCGCCATTCAGAACATCCCCGAAGGCGCCATCATCTCGATGCCCCTGCGCAGCGCTGGCAACAGCCGCCTGAAAGCCTTTGTGGTGGGCAGTTTGAGCGGCATTGTCGAGCCAATCGGCGGCGCGCTGGTGCTTCTGCTCGCATCGGCGGCCACGGCCACAATGCCATATCTGCTGCCGTTTGCCGCTGGCGCGATGCTCTATGTGGTTGTGGAAGAGTTGATTCCCGAAGCGTCGCAAGGCGAGCACTCAAACCTTGACACCATCGGCTTCGCCATAGGTTTTGCAATGATGATGGTTTTGGATGTGGTGATGGGATAATGATTGAATGACTGAATGACTGAATGATTGAATGATTGAAGTTCTGATAACTATCGGGATGAATAACTGATTGATTGAATTTTTCATTTTCTTTGCTATGCTTTTGCAAGACAACTATCAAAACGAACGCCAACAGGCAGTAAAACAGAAGGTTATGTATAATATCCGCAAACCGTATATGAAGCCCGACAGCCGTCTGGCCGAAATTGTCCGCAGCAACCCGTCGATGCTCTACGTGCTTGAGTATTTTCAGGCCGACTATATGATTCGCGAAATGACCGTCAGCGAGTTCTGCGGCGAGCACCGAATTGATGTAAATCTATTTGTTGCGATATCAAATATTTACAACGGTTTTCCGACGGAATCGAAACTCAATCTCGATGCGGCCTGCATACCAGTTGTGATTCAGTTTCTGCGTAACACGCATTTCTACTATCGTAACGAAAAATATCCTGAAATACAATTGCTTATCGATGAGTTGCGAAAGGTGAACAATGCCGCCGAAATCGGGATTCTCGAAAAATTCTTTGCCGAATATTACGCCGAAGTGGATGAGCACCTGACCTACGAAGACCGCGTGGCGTTCCCCTATTTTGAAGCGCTCTACCGCAAGTTCACGGGCGCGGCCGAAGCGGGCACCATCGCAAAATTCTCGGCCAGCGAGTACCGCGACCACCACACCGACATCGAGTACAAACTCGACGAACTTAAAAATCTGCTTATCAGATATATACCCGTCGGCCACGACCGCACAGTGCGCCGCAAATTGCTCACCGCCCTGAACGATGTCGAGAGTAACCTGAACGCCCATTCGGCCATTGAGAGCCACATTCTGATGCCGCTGGTGATTGATGTTGAGAAAAAACTTGCACGATGAGCACCGAAAAAAACACTTACCGAATCGGAATTGTTGAGCCTTCGGCCATCGTCAACGAAGGGCTGGGCATTCTGCTGCTCAAGGCGGGCGACTTCGACCTTTACCACATCGATGATATTGCCGACGCTGAAGAATATATTGCCGACTACAAGTTGAACCTGCTGATTGTCAACCCGATGCTGATTGTCCAACAGTACCGCGATTGCCAGCACGTCAAGCGCAAATACCCTGGCGTTTTGTGGGCGGCGCTCGTCTATTCATATTTCGACAATAACCTGCTGGAACAGTTCGACTTACGCATCAACATCACCGACACGCCCGAAAAAATCATCGGCTCGATAACCGAAAAACTCGACAAAGAGAACCAGCCCGACACAGGTCATTCAGAGCCGCTCACCGACCGCGAACTCGACGTTCTGCGGCTTATGGTCCAAGGCTTGCTGAATAAGGAAATTGCTGACAAACTGAACATTAGCATTCATACTGTTATCAGCCACCGCAAAAACATCACGCAGAAAACAGGTATCAAAACCCTTGCGGGACTCACCATTTACGCCCTGTCGAACAAGATTATTGAACTTTAGGGGGGCACACACAAAAAAAAACAAGCAATCAGCATTTGAACGCCAATTGCTTGCTGTACAATCCGTTATATTGTTTTCCTAGAACTTGTACGGAACCGCCTGCAAATCGTACATATCGGACGAACCGCCAACGAGCAATTCGTATTGGCCGCGCAGCGGAACCATATTCTGGGCGCTCTCGTCCCACCACTCAAAGGTATCGTCGGTGAGCGGGAAGGTGACTTTGACGGTCTTTCCTGCAGGAACAGCCACGCGCTGGAATCCGCGAAGGGTCAGGACGGGGCCGGCGGCGTCGTCGGGGCGGCGGACGTAGAGTTGGACAACTTCGGTGCCGTCAACCTTGCCCGTGTTGGTTACCGAAACAACCACTTTTTTGCCTTTCACCGTCGGTTGACTGTAGACGAAAGTGGTGTAACTCAATCCGTAACCGAAAGCAAACAGCGGCTCGTCGCGGAAATAGCGGTAGGTGTGTCCTTCCATATTATAATCTTCAACTTCAGGCAGTTGGTCGGCATTTTTGTAGAATGTTACGGGCAGTTTTCCCGACGGAACGGCATCGCCAAAAAGAATATCGGCCACAGCCGTGCCACCATCCTGTCCAGGATACCAGGCCTGCAGAATGGCGTTGCAGGTTTCGGTTTCGGGCTCAAGGCCAATGGCGGAACCCGAGAAGTTGACCAGCACCACCTTCTTGCCAGCATCGCGAAGGGCGGCAAGCAGTCGGCGCTGAACGCCAGGCAGTTCAATGTCGGTGCGGTCGCCGCCCGAAAAGCCAGGAACGTGCACAGGCATTTCCTCGCCTTCCAAACGTGGCGATATCCCACCTGCAAACACCACAATATCAACGTCTTTCAAAAGATCCATAACCGAATCCATATTCAATGCGGGCAGGAAACTGCGCTTCATCTGCTCGTGGCGGCGCAGGTGCATCTTGACATCGCCCACGCCAATGGCCAGTTGTTTTGCAACCTCTTGCAGTTGCTCGTCGGTCATATCAATGTACGCTGTCGCGAAACGCGGGTCGGGTGCGGGCATATATTCAGCATCGATAATGCCGCAGGCGCGCGAATAGGTCAGGTCGGGAATGCGTTTCTGCATTGCCGCGCGCAGAGTGACAGTCTGTTTCGGAACGGGGTTGTAGTTGCCCCAGAGCATTTCGGTGTCGTCGGCGTTAGGCCCGATAAGCGCAATCTTCTGACCGCTCTTGAGTGGCAGAATGCAGTCGTTTTTGAGCAGAACCATCGACTCGTGAGCCATTTCGAGCGAAAGCGCACGGTGCGCGGGTCCTTCGAGAAGGGCGGTGTCGAGATTATCCCAAGGCGTTATGCTGTCCATCTCGCCCAGACGATAACGCTCTGTCAGGACGCGAAGCAGGTTGCGGTCCAAGTCTTTCTCGTCGAGAAGGCCTGTGCGGACGGCTTCGGGAATGCTGACAAACGACGAGCCGCACTCAACATCGAGTCCGTTTTTCACAGCCACGGCGGCGGCCATCACCTGATTATCGACATATCCGTGACGGTTGGCATCGAAAAAGTCGGGAATGGCCCAGCAGTCGGAAACAACCATACCCTTGTATCCCCATTCGCCACGCAGAATATCGTTCACAAGGTATTCCGAAGCAGCACACGGCACACCGCGGAAACGGTTGTAGGCCGTCATAACTTCCTTAACGCCAGCCTTTGTCACCAAATCTTTGAAGGCGGGAAGATAGGTCTCGCGCAGGTCGCGTTCCGACACAACGGCATCGAAACGGTGGCGGTTGCTTTCAAGGCCCGAATGCACGGCAAAGTGTTTCGCGCAAGCGTGAGTTTTGAGAACGGGCGCATCGGGGGCACCCTGCAGACCGCGCACAACAGCCATACCCAGTTGGCCTGTCAGATACGGGTCCTCGCCGTAAGTTTCCATACCACGTCCCCATCGCGGGTCGCGGAAAATGTTGATATTGGGCGTCCAGAACGTCAGCCCCTGATATTGCCTTACCCTTCCGCTGCGAACGGCTTTGGTGTATTTAATGCGGGCCTCGTCGGAAACGGCGGTGAACACTTGCTCAATCTTTTCGGTATCGAACGAAGCAGCCATACCAATCGGCTGCGGGAAAACAGTGGCAGAGCCGTTGCGGGCCACGCCGTGCAAGGCTTCGTTCCACCAGTTGTACGACTTGATACCAAGCCGCGGAATGGCGGGCGACGAGTTCAGCACGAGCGACGCTTTCTCTTCGAGCGTGAGTTGCGGCAGCAGGTCGGCGGCGCGTTTTTCGGGCGAGAGAGTCTCTTGCCGTGGCGAGCAGGACTGAAACAGAACGGCCACTCCTGCAACAATGAAAAACAATTCTCTTTTCATAGTGTATAGTTTAAACTTCACAAATATAGGCATATACAAATGCGAACAAAGCCCCGCAGATTGGCACAATCGTGCGGTTTGTCGTTTTTTTAGGCTCGATTAGCGATTGTTGGCGGGCAAAGTGGATTTTGTTGGTGGCGTGTCCCTATTTTTTTGATTGAAGACCTTTTTGTTGAAAACACATAAAAAACCAAATCACCCGTGTATATTTGCAGCAAAAATCAGACGGGCTTTACCGATTGATTTATAGCGATTTTGAATTTGAATTTTGAAGAGAGCGACATAATGACCATCAGAGAAGCACTCAAGCAACGCATCTTGATTCTGGACGGCGCAATGGGCACTTGCATCCAGAAATTCGGCCTGACTGAAGCCGATTTCCGTGGCGACGAGTTCAAAAACCACCCAGTGATGCTCAAGGGTAACAATGACATTCTGAACCTGACCGCGCCGCAGGTGATTGCTGAAGTGCACCAGATGTACGTGGATGCTGGAGCCGATATTATTGAAACTAACTCGTTTAGCAGCAATAAGATATCGCAGCACGAGTATCAGTGCGAGCACTTGGCACGGCGGATGAACACCGCTGCGGCGCAGAATGCCCGTCGTGTGGCCGATGCCTGCACCAGTCGTAAGGTTTGGGTGGCTGGAAGTATGGGCCCGACATCGAAAACGCTTTCACTGTCGCCCGACATCAACCACCCCGAATACCGCGCCACCGACTTCGACACAATGGCCGATGCCTATACCGAACAGGTTGAAGGACTGATAGATGGCGGTGTTGATGTGCTGTTGATTGAGACCTGCTTCGACGCGCTCAACACCAAAGCCGCGCTCTATGCCATCCAGAATGTGCAGGAGCGCCGCGGCACCGACGTTCCAGTTATGATTTCGGCCACGCTCAACGACCGTAGCGGCCGCACTCTCACAGGCCAGTCGATTGAAGCGTTTTTTGTCAGCATCAGCCATTACCCTGTGCTCTCGTTCGGTTTGAACTGTTCGTTCGGAGCATCAGAATTGCGGCCATTTGTTGAGCAACTTTCGGCTAAATTGCCCTGTTTCTTAAGCCTTTACCCCAACGCTGGACTGCCCAACGAGATGGGCGAGTACGATGAGTTGCCATCAACTACTGCACACATTATCAAGCAGATGGCCGATGACGGATTGATAAACATTGCAGGCGGATGCTGCGGCACGTCGCCTGCGCACATCAAGGCCATTGCCGAAGCCCTGAAAGGCATCGCGCCACGCATTCCCGCCAAAGTCGATGAACGATTGATTGTCAGCGGTTTGGACGTGGTGATTGTCGATAAAAACGAACGCAATTTCACCAATGTGGGCGAACGCACCAATGTGGCAGGCTCGCGGAAATTTGCGCGGCTCATTTCGGAGAAGAACTACGAGGAGGCCGCCAACATCGCTCGCAAGCAGATTGAAGACGGCGCCGACATCATCGACATAAATATGGACGACGCGATGCTCGACAGCGCCGCCGAAATGCAGAATTTCATCCGCTACATCAGCAACGACCCCGAAATTGTGAAGGCAGCCATTATGGTCGATTCATCTGATTGGAATTCAATACTTTCTGGGCTAAAAAACGCTCAAGGGCGATGCATTGTCAACTCGATAAGCCTGAAGGAAGGCGAAGAGAAATTTTTGCAGAAAGCCCGCGAAATCAGAAAGTTAGGGGCGGCTGTGATTGTGATGGCTTTCGACGAGGTTGGTCAGGCCACAACTTTCGAGCGCAAGATAGAAATCTGCGAACGCGCTTATAACTTACTGATTGATAAGGCAGGATACAAGCCTTACGAGATAATTTTCGACGTGAACGTGCTGTCAGTCGGCACGGGAATCGAGGAGCACGCCAACTACGGCATCGACTTCATCCGCGCTGTCGAGTGGGTGAAGAAAAACCTGCCTGGCGCACGCACAAGTGGCGGTATATCAAACCTTTCGTTCGCTTTCCGCGGCAACAATCCCGTGCGCGAGGCGATGCATTCGGTGTTCCTTTACCACGGCACGGCCGTCGGGCTCGATATGGGAATTGTGAACCCTGCAATGCTGCAGGTTTACGATGAGATTGAACCTAACTTGTTGAAACTCTGCGAGGATGTAATTCTGAACCGTTCTGCCGATGCCACCGAAGCGCTTATCGACCTTGCGTCGCGAATGAAGGAGTCGGCCGATGCGGGCAGCCACACTGCCGCGAAACAGGAAGCGTGGCGCGAACAGTCTGTCGATGAGCGACTTGCATATGCGCTCGTGAAAGGCAACGCCGATTTTCTTGAGCCCGATTTGGGCGAGGCGATGCAGCAATACGGCAGTCCCGTCGATATTATTGAGGGCCCGCTGATGAACGGAATGGACCGCGTGGGCAAACTGTTTGGCGAGGGCAAAATGTTTCTGCCACAGGTGGTTAAGTCGGCAAAAGTGATGAAACAGGCCGTAACCATTCTTCAGCCCGAAATTGAGCGGCACAACAACGCTTCGGGCGATACTGGCCGCCGCGCAAAGGTAGTTCTGGCAACCGTCAAGGGCGATGTGCACGACATCGGCAAGAATATTGTGGGCATCGTTTTCGCTTGTAACAATCTCGATGTCATCGATTTAGGTGTGATGGTTGACAATCGCACCATCATCGACACCGCAGTGCGCGAAAAGGCCGACATCATCGCCGTGAGCGGACTCATCACGCCATCGCTGAAAGAGATGGAACAATTGTGCGAAATGCTTGAAAAAGAGCATCTTAAGATACCTGTTTTGGTGGGTGGCGCAACCACTTCGGTCGTTCATACGGCTGTGAAACTGGCCACACGCTACAGTTATTTTGTGGCTCACGGCAACGACGCGTCGGCTTCGACCGTGCTTGCAAAGCGCCTTTTGAGCGACCGCGAGGCCACCATTGCCGAAATCAAACGCGCCCAACAGGCCGTCCGCGACAGTTACGACAAGCGCAAAACCGACATTGAACCATACACCACCGCAAACGAGAAGGCACCGCAGTTTGCGCTTTCGACGTTTGTCAACGGCTTTGGCAACACCGAGAATATTGAGCGCACCAACATTCCTGTGAGCGAGTTGCGCGATTTTATCGATTGGCCGCACTTGCTCTATTTTTGGGGCTTCAAGGGCGCGACGCTCGAGAAATTGCTCGAAAACGACGAAGCCCGCCGCACACTTGAATCGGCTCAAAACCTTTTGAAATCGGTCGGCATCGACCACAGCATCGAGGTGTCTATGGTTCTGAACTTTTTCAACGCTCATAAAGACGGCAACGACATTGTTTTGGACAACGGCTCGCGCTTGCCGATGCTTCGCAGTCAGAATTTTGGCAGCAACTTCCTGTCGCTTGCCGACTTCTTCTCAACCGCTGACCGCCAAACGCCAATCGGTTTGTTCTGCATCAAGGTGAGCGACAAACAGTTATGTACTGATTGCAAGTCGTTCGAGTGCCTGTTGCGGCAGTCGCTCTGCGCCCGTCTGGCCGAAGCCGCTGCCGAACTGATGCAACAGAAAATTGCAGGCTCAATGCCGATAATTCGCCCTGCCTTCGGTTACCCAACCTGCCCCGACCATTCAATCAAAGAATTGGTTTTCGATGCGATTAACGCACGCGAGAAGTTGGGCGTCTCTCTCACCGAATCGTTCGCCATTCAGCCTACAACAAGCATCTGCGGAATGCTGATAGCGCACGAACAGGCTGGCTATTTCTCTGTCGGCCAGATTGACGATGCACAGATTGGGGACTACGCAAAACGCCGCGGATTTACGGTTGATGAGGTGAAGAAGTTGCTGAATGTGTGAATACCTATTATATATATAGGTGTCATTTTTTATGAAGTGTCCTTCATTCCCACGCTTCATTTCCATAATCAACCCCGGCGCGTTTTACCACCAAATTGCCAAAAGCGCGCGTTTTCCGGCGCCGTTTTCTGCGTGAAAGCCACGTAAAGAAGACCAGTTTTGCACACAAGATGCGGAATGTCATTTGATAGACAGAGTGTTACCGAACGAAAATATTTTTTAAGAAAAACGCTTACAGCGCTTGCCAGGAACAAAAAACTCTCTACTTTTGCACCCGCTTTCGAGAGAGAGCGGGTTCTAAAAACGAATTGGGGGAAATCAGCAGGTGAGAGACAGGCGGAGATGACAAACAGTCCCCGGTTCGAAAAAAGATGAAAAAAGTTCTTGGATGGAACGGAAAACGCATTACATTTGCAGTCCGTTTCCGGAAGGAAATCCGATAGCTGGAGAACCAGCGAAGTTCTATGACATTATGAGCACAAAAGAGAGGTAAGAAAGAAAGCACCTAGATTCAATTCAAGAGACGACGGGGTCAGATTATTTATTTAAGATTTTAATTACAATGAAGAGTTTGATCCTGGCT
>JAFYYA010000034.1 GCA_017557785.1 Salinivirgaceae bacterium | reverse complement strand
GCGACAAGAAGGAGACCGTTACGCCGGAGGATTTGCCGTTCATTATCAGCGATGTGCTTCGCAGTCAGCGTATTAAGGATAAAATTGATGTTGTGAATTACAATTTCAGCACCGCAAAAGGGCTGAAGTCGATTGTGTCGGTTCTGGTTAAGATTGACGGCGAACTCTACAAGGAAACAGGTTCGGGCGACGGCCAATACGACGCGTTTATGAACTGTATTAAAAAGATTTACGGCAATTTGAACAAACCGCTGCCGAAGTTGGTCGATTACAACGTTACCATTCCGCCCGGCGGCCGCACCGACGCTTTGGTACAGACCACCATTACCTGGCAGTTGGGCAAGGAGTTCCGCACCCGCGGCCTTGACCCTGACCAAACTATGGCCGCTATCAAAGCCACTATCAAGATGCTGAACATTCTTGAGGATATGGAGGGGTGAGAAGTGGTATGTTGTAATAATCTTTTATATGTTTGGTATAGAAAACACAAATTATTACAAGTAACAGCAATAACGATATATGAAGTTGATTTTGTTTTTGTGAAGTAGTATGACTTGGTCTTGCGACTATATTTCATTCAACTTATGAGTAATAATACGTTAAATACAGAAAACACCAAGAGGTTATATGAAAAAGATTATTGTCTTATCAATCATTTGTGCAATGTTACTTTCTTGTAGCAATAATAAAGGAAATGGCGAAAGTGGCATCAATGAAACACAAGATAGTATTAATGTTGAAGAAAGCGTGGCACAGTCTAATGTGTTAATATCAAAGGCGCTGCCTAAAGTATTAACAGCAGAAGACATATATGGACAATCTATTAATAAGGTCGCTATGATTATATCTTATAAAGATGGTGTGCCATACTCTCAAGGCTCGGGTTTCTTTATTGACAAAAACACATTGGTTACCAATTTCCATTGTATCGCAGGAGCGGAAAGAATAGAGTTTAAGATTGCAGAAAATGAGCAGTTATATAAAGGTGCAAAAGTAGTAAGAGCTTCAGAAGACTATGACTTGGCAATAATCAAAACTCAACAAGATTTCTCTTATATGGAAATGGACTCTATGTGTAATGAGAAAGTGGGTTCTAGAATCTATGCTATAGGAAATCCTAGAGGGCTTGAGGGTACTATATCAGATGGTATATTATCGGGAAAAAGAGATAATGATGGTATTGAGTACTTGCAAATAACCGCACCTATCAATCCGGGTAATAGTGGAGGCCCCGTACTCAATGAAAACGGGAAAGTCATAGGTGTTGCTACATTTACATTTAGAAATAGCCAAAATCTAAATTTTGCTATGCCTGTTAAGTATATTTCTAAATGCAAGAACTATGTAATGACAGAAAACAAACTAAAACTACACACATATACGGATAACGACAATGGTGTTAGTATTGCCAAATTTTCAATAGTCTCACATTATGACCCTTGCAGGGCATTTGTTTCTATTCGTAATAATACAGAGCAAAATGTTAGTGGCATTATTGGACAAATGGTTTTCTATGATAGGGATGGAGAAATGTATGACTATTTCGATTTTATGATAAGAGAAACAATATCACCTAAAATGACAAAACAAACATACATAGCAGTTGGAGATGACCGTATACATCCACATCAATATTGGGGTATTCCTCAGGAGTTATTTTATAAGTTAAGCGGAACGCCAAAGGCTGGCATCTTTAGGTTTTCTCATTATCGGAGTTCTTCTGATTTTGTGGTTAATCAAGCAAAAACAATTGAGATTAGAATTATCTATTATGATTTAGATGAATAATGAAAAACGTTTCGTTTCTATAGTAAATATCAACAACACAGGCGTTTATCTTGTAAAGGTTGGTGAGGTGGCGAAACGGATGGTTGTTAGATAAGAATCTGATAAAAAAACATTACCTTTGAATTTGAAAAACAGAATATTATGGAAGCAACCGTATTAAATCCTGTTCAATTGCAGTTATTGCAGATGTTCTCGCAAATCAAAACCAAAGAGGGAATGAAAGATTTGCAGAATGTTTTGACCGACTACTACGCCCAAAAAGTGAGCCGTCACGCCGATGAATTGTGGGACAAACTCGGGCTGAATCAGCAGAAACTCAACGACCTTTGCAGCATTCACGAACGCCTTCCGTACAAATGAAAGCGGTGCTAGACACGAATTGTATTTTGCAGATAGTCTTTCCGCGAGCATTTCACAAAGATGTATGGAGTGCGTTGGTGGCGCAGAAATATACCATCTGCATCAGCAACGAGATTTTGATGGAGTACCGCGAGATAATTGAGCGAAGGACGGGTAGCGCATTGTTCGCTGAAGAAGTGGTTGAAACAATTCTTTCAATGCCGAACACAGAAAAGGTAACGCCTGCGTATCGGTTCAATCTCATTACCACCGACCCCGACGATAACAAATTTGTCGATTGCGCCATTACAGCAGGAGCCACCTATATCGTCAGCAACGACCACCATTTCGATGAACTCAAACACTATGATTTTCCGAAGGTTGATGTGCGGACGCTTGATGAATTTTTGGATATAGTAAGGGCTTTGTAGCGATTGTGTACAAATCATAAATTTAATGCAAAAGTCGTCAATCGATAGTATCCGTCAGAATTTCAATGAGATGGTTGACCGTTTCACGAATATTGAGACGGGGCAGGCCACGGCTATTGATTCGCCGTTGTGTATGGAGATTGTGGCACAGACGGCAAAAGCCTTGTGTCCTGAGGCACAAACGATAATGGATTTGGGATGCGGCGGAGGCAATTATGCCGTTAAGATGTGCGAGGTTTTCCCAAATGCCGATTATACGCTTATCGACTTGAGCGAGAATATGATACGCGAGGCCGAACGGCGCGTTTTGGCAGCAACAAAAGGTGCTGTCAAGGCTATTTGTGCCGACTACAAAAACATTGATTTCGGATATCAAAAGTTCGATGTTATAACTGCCGGAACCACGCTTCACCATCTGCGTTCGGTGCAGGAGTGGGAGTCGGTGTTCGGGCGGGTTTACGATTCGCTAAAACGTGGTGGGCTATTCTTTGTAAACGACATTGTGGTTGGCGAAACGCTTGAAATCGACGCACTTATGCTCGAAGGCTGGAAAAGCGTTCTGCGTCAGAATGTTCCCGGTGAGGTGGATTTTTTCTTGAAGAAATACGAAACCGAAGACACACCGCAAACGCTTAATTATCAACTCGATTTGATGCGTGAGGTTGGATTCTCGCAAACATCGGTGTTGCATAAACACTTCAATTTTGCGACTTTTGTGGGCGTTAAGGATAACTAGGAGTTAGGAATTGAAAGTTGAAAATTGAAAGTTGAAAAGGCATAAGGCATGGGCATTTGAAAATTAACAATTAACAATGAACAATTAAAAATGTAATCTGTGTAATCAGTGTCGTCAGTGCGAGAATCAACAATCATAAATCGAAAATCAATAATTCAATAAATCTATAAATCAATTAATAAAATAAGATGGGTAAAAATTTGAAAATCGCCGTTTTAGCCGGCGACGGAATCGGTCCTGAGGTGATGAAACAGGCCTTGGACGTTACAAAAGCAGTATGTGAGAAATTTGGTCATAAGCTTGAATATAAAGAGGCTTTGACTGGTGCGTGCGCCATCGACGCTTATGGCGATGCCTATCCGGAATCGACTCACCAATTGTGTATGGAGAGCGATGCAGTACTTTACGGCGCTGTGGGTGACCCGAAGTACGACAACGACCCAACCGCAAAAGTGCGTCCGGAGCAAGGCCTTTTGGCTATGCGCAAAAAGTTGGGACTGTTTGCAAACATCCGTCCCGTTGAGACTTTCGACTGCCTGCTTCATAAATCGCCTTTGAAGGAAGACCTTGTGAAAGGTGCTGATTTTATCTGCATCCGTGAGCTTACTGGCGGTATGTATTTCGGCAAGAAACTTGAGCCGACAGTTAATGCCAACGGCCTTGAGGAGGCTTACGACACCAACTATTACAGCCGTCCGGAGATTGAGCGCATCTTGAAAGTGGCTTTCGAGTATGCCCGCAAGCGTAAAAAGCACGTGACTATTGTCGACAAGGCTAACGTCTTGGCTTCGAGTCGTTTGTGGAGAAAAGTGGCACAAGAAATTGCACCACAATATCCCGATGTGACCACCGATTATATGTATGTTGACAACGCTGCAATGCGTATGATTCAGAATCCGTGCTTCTTCGACGTGATGGTTACCGAAAACACCTTCGGCGACATTCTGACCGACGAGGCTTCGGTTATTTCTGGCTCGATGGGATTGCTTCCGTCGGCTTCAATTGGTGAGTACACAAGCGTTTTCGAGCCAATCCACGGTTCATATCCGCAGGCAAAGGGCAAGAACATTGCAAACCCGCTGGCCACAATTCTTTCGGCCGCAATGATGTTCGAGTATGCCTTCGATTTGAAGGAGGAGGGCGCGCTCATCCGCAAGGCTGTGCAGGCTTCGCTCGACGCCAACTATGTTACTGAGGATATCGACAAGAACAACGCTCACAGCACAAGTGAAGTGGGTGAGTGGGTTGTCAACTATATCAAGAAGGCGTAATTTAGAGTAAAGTGTAGTGTGTAAAGAGTAAAGCAAAAAGGTATAAGTAATTACGAAAACACTTTACTCATTACTCTTTAAACATTACTCAACAAAAAAATCCCCGTCGGCATTTGTTGGCGGGGATTTTTTGTTATCAAACGAAAGCGTCAGCATAGTACGTAAAACTCATATTGTTGCACACTTAAAAACACCTATTTTTGCAATCCGATAAAAACGAAGAATATGAATCCGCAAGCACAAAGTTTGAATGAGGTTATATCCTCTAAGAATCAGGTAGTTTATGACCTTTTGTCGGAACGTGGCAAGAATATTTTCTTTCCTAAAAAAGGAATTCTCGGACAGGGCGCCGAGGCTAAGGGAACTCGCATAAACGCTACCATTGGTACGGCCATTGAAGATGATGGCGGCCCGATGCATCTTGAGAGTATCAGCGAAAAGCTTGGAATCGCAGCAGACAAGGCTTTCTTGTATGCGCCAAGTTTCGGACGTCCGGATATTCGCAAACGCTGGCAGCAGATGATTGCAGAGAAAAACCCGCGTCTGAAGGGAAAAACAATAAGTCTGCCTATTGCCACAAGCGCGCTCACGCATGGCATCAGCATGACAGGTTATATGTTTCTGAACGAAGGACAGGAGATTCTTGTCCCAAATCTTTATTGGGGAAACTACAATCTGGCACTCTCGAATGCTTATGGTGCTAAGATTGTTACATATAATTTGTTTAAAAACAATGTGATGGATGTTGAATCGCTTTCTGCCGCTTTGTTGGCTGATGGCGATAAGAAAGTGGTGCTGTTGAATTTTCCGAACAACCCGACAGGTTACTCACCAACCGTAAGTGAGATGCAGGCTTTGGTTGCAGCCATTAAAAATGCTGCCGAAAAGGGTAAGAAGATAGCAGTTATATGCGATGACGCCTATTTCGGTCTTGTATACGAGGAAGGAGTTGACCGTCAGTCGCCATTTGCATATTTGGCTGATGTCCATGAGAATGTGCTTGCAATTAAAGTTGACGGTCCAACCAAAGAGGATTATGTTTGGGGATTCCGTGTCGGCTTCATAACATATGCAGTAAAGGGCGGCGACGCACAACTATACGAGGCGTTGGAAAATAAAACGGCGGGTGCTGTCCGCGGTAATATATCTAATGCCAGCAACTTGTCGCAGTCGCTTTTGGTTCAAGCATTTGAATCACCAACATACGCAGCTGAGAAAAAAGCCAAATTCGATATAATGCAAACGCGTTACAATGCGGTTAAGAAGACTCTTAGCAATCCGAAGTATGCTGAGTATTTTAAGGCATTGCCATATAATTCGGGCTATTTTATGTGTATAAAACCAGCCGAAGGTATTGATGCGGAAAAGGTAAGGTTGCTGCTAATTGAAAAGTTTAGCATTGGCACAATTAACATCAATGGACTTATAAGAATTGCATTCTCGGCTGTTGCGGCAAAGGATGTCGAAACAATGTTTGAAGGCATTTATGAGGCTTGCAAGATAGTGAAGGGGTAGTGGTTCTTTAATAATGAAAAGAAGGGAGTCTGAAGGCTCCCTTTTTTGTTGCATATTCTGATAAACAATAAACAAAAACGGCTGACTCTCAGTGCCAGCCGTTTTGTCAGATATCAATCTGCCGTTAGAATTTGAGCAGCTTGATTGTCTTCTCACCAACTTTTACAAAGTAGGTTCCAGTTTCAACATCGCTAATGTCTATGCGTGTTTTGCCTGTGTTCTGTTCAACTTTAATAAGTGCGCCTTGTGCATTGTAGATGAAGATATTCTCAACATTGCTGTCGGTTTCTACAAAGAACACATCGGCTGTTGGGTTCGGGTAAACACTGATTGAGACTTTTGTCTCGACAATAGCTGTTGTATCTTCAGTTTCAGTTATGGTCAGTTTGCCATTCTGATATTCGAAGTTGTAGTTGTCTGATTGTCCGCCCGACAGTACAATATCGAATGTTCCGGCATTGTCGGTTGAAGCCGCGCTTGTGGCAACAACTTGTGAAGTCAGACTGCTTTCGTTGTCATTGAGTTTGAAGCCGTTGTAGGTAATGTTAAATGTCGGTAACGCATCACCTTGTTTAACAGTAACATCAGCTACAGAGACTATCAGATTTGCTTTGGCAACCTGCAATAAAACGGTGTCGGTTGTTACAGAATAGCTGTTGTCAGCCGGAGTGAATGTAGCAACAATGGTGTGCTCGCCTGCATTCAAGGCATCACCTGCTTTGACCGAATATGCAAATGTGCCGTCAATATTAGCTGTTGCGTTCAGAATTGTCGAGTCTATAAGCGTTCCGTAAACAATTGGTGTGGGGGCAGTCCATGTGATTGCTAATTCAGTTTTAGCTGCCACGCTAACCGTTACACTCTTTGATTTGCTCTTATAGTTGGCAGTGTCGGCAGGTGTGAATATCGCTGTTAACTTGTGGCTGCCGGCTGACAGTACATCATCTGCGTTGATTATGTTTTCACCTTCTTTGTAAACGAATGAACCACCGATATTTGCCGTTGCATTCAGATGTTCGTCTTCAGTAAGAGCAGTTCCTGCAATGATGGTCTCTGCAATGTCCCATGTAATTTCAGGAGTTGCTTTGTCGACAGTGAGAATAACAGTCTTTGATGCGGCATTACAGTTGTTAATGTCATCACCAGTTGGAGTGAAGTCAACCTTGAGTTCATGCTTACCGGCATTCAACTTGGCACCTAAAGCTGGTGTGTAAGTGTATTCTCCAGTAACGCCATAAACATTAGCATTCAGTTGAGCCTCCGACAGCAATGTTCCGTAGGTGATATTTGCCGGATACTCCCAATCAATAATTGCATCGGCTTTAATGACATTGATTTTCACTTCTTTATAAGTGGCTTTGTAGTTGACGGAATCAGTGCCTTTAGGTTTGAAGTCAACTCGTAGAATTTTGTTGTTTTCAGCCTTGAGCAATTCTCCAAAGTTAGGCGTATAAGTGAAATCGCCAGAAACACCATCAACCTTAGCGTTCAATTGCTTGTCTGACAATAGAGTACCGAATGTGATGTCAGCTGGGTTTTCCCAAACTATTGTCGGTAGAATCGGGTCAACAGTAAGTGTAACAGATGCTGTCGCCGGAGCGTAATTGGGTGATGTCGGTGTCAGTGTTGCGGTTATTGTATGCGAGCCACCATTAAGTATTTTACCAGATGTTGCAGTAACCACTTCATCACCAATTTTGTAAACTAAAGTGCCTTCAATTGGCGAGAATGCGCTAAGTTGTTGGCTTGTAAGAGGCGTGCCGTAAGAAATAGCTGCAGGTGTTGCCCATGAAATAGATGCGGCAATCGGGTCAATGTTAATGGTTTTTGTACTTGGTAGAACAATGGTGTCTGCCAATTTATAGTTTGTGCTTATGAATTCTGTAATACTAACAACTTTGGCGCCAACAGTAAGAGCTGGAATATCATATTTAAATGTTCCGTCAACAGCTACTCCATTAACTTTTGCTACAGCCGATTCAATTTTGCTTTTGTTATCAGAAACGCCATAAGTATAAGTGTAGGCTTCTGGTGTCCACTCTAATGTTGCTGTTGCTTTGTTTATTTTTAGTTTCTTGGAAATAGAGGCTGCTCCTATATCATCTACACTCGGGACAAAAGTCGCAGTAATTGTATGCTCTTCATTGCTGGCATCAAGTGTGCACGGGCCAAAAGCTATGCTATATTCAATGCTACCTTTGCTCATGGCATCACTCGGCTCACTGATGGTAACTTCAAGCATTCCTTGGGTTATTTCCTCTCCATAGGAAATTTCTAAATCTTCGGCATCCTTCCATGCCATAGAGGGAACGGGAGTGTTGTTATGCTTGATTGTGAGAGTGAATGATTTTTGAATACTACCTAAATGTACATATACGGTTGCAACCGCAACTTGCTCTCCGTGATTAGTTACATAACCATGGCCATTGGCAAACGATAGTTTGTCTGGCGCGGTACAAGTCCATTCCACATGGTTTGCAGTACCTACTATGAAATTTTTGGTTACAGCATTCACGTTATCATCAGCATCCAATATCAATGCAGTTGCGGCCAATTTCATATAATCGGAATTTTCAAGGCCTTTAGGCATTGGGTACATTCCTTCATTATATATCCAATTATCTTCACCAAATGTCGCTTTTAAGGCATCGCCCGTCATTTCGGATGTTTTTTTGCCATTATTATCAGTTATTTCCATATCGGGATACAACTGTTTGTCGAAATTGCATCCAGCAGGAACTTTTGTAGTAACATCGCCGATGTTGATGCAATTGGTAATAGTCGCTCCGGTTGAGGCTATAGCGTTTATTGCGACACCTGCATTAAAACAATTGGAAATGGAAACCGAAGAAGCAGTTTTGCCAGCAATTCCACCTGTAGTTGAACCTTTTATTTCTCCAAAATTCAAGCAGTTTGTTATTGCTATTCCAGTTGCATTTCCAACATTTCCAATGATTCCACCATTGTTTGTGGAACCATTTATTAATTGGGTATTAATACATCCATTAACGATTATTTCATTTTCAGAGGTTGTTCCAATAATTCCACCGCAATTTGATGTGGCTGAGGTTGCTATAATTGTATCATGATTCTCGCAATATTGAAATTTGTTGTTTTTGCGTGCGTCACTGCAAATGCCAGCAATATTTTGTTTGCCGGATATATTTCCATAGTTTTTGCAACCAATGAATGTTGATTCTATATTGCTCGTTCCCAAAATGCCACCAATGCAAGTATTGCCGGAAATATCACCATTATTTTCGCAATAACTGAAAATAGAATACCCTTTGTCAACTCCAACAATACCACCAGCATAGGAGTTTGAAGAACCAATATCTACTTTGCAAGTAGCAATACAATTTGTTAGTTTTTCGCAGAATGTGGCACCACAAATGCCGCCAACGAATTGAATACCACTAATAACACCTTCATCTCCTTTTTTTGCTTTAGTCACTAATGAGACATTCTTTATTTCGCCGTACGAAGCGCAATTGAACAGTCCTCCAACAATAGCGATGCCATCATCCATTAAGTCAACATTAATATCTTTTATGCTATTGCCGCATCCATTATAATTGCCTTTAAATGAGTTGTGAACGCCAATGGCTTCTGTCCAAAGTGATGTTAATACAATGTCATTTTTTTGTTCGAAATAGAGACCTTTAAATCCATCATAGTTGGCGCATCCTTTATATGTGCCATAGTTCTTCATCGCTTTTTGCAACTCAATCAAATCGGCTTCGTTTTCAATCGGCAGAGGGGCATTTATTGTTCCCATAGGAGTGGTATTATTCTTTTCTGTTCGCAGATAAACTCTTTTAATATAGTTGTTATTACCGTTTATTTGTGCAGTTAGTATGACGCCAGTCGATTTCATAATTTTTGCTTTATTGCCGTTGATAGATATTGAAGGGTCTGTTTCGTTAACACCGCTGCTTTTCCACATAACATTGTTATTTGTTGAGACTGTAAAATCATTAGCAACACTGTCTGCCTTATCACCACCATTGAACAGGACGGGCGTGGCAGCCAAAATCACAGCGTCTTTATTGCAACTGATTTTTAATCGTGGATACATATTGTCTTCAAATACCCATAGATTATTATCTAATAATGATGCCAAACTATTACCAATCATTTGAGATGTTGGTTTGCCTTCCATTTTCCCTAAAACATCAATATTCTTTTGAATTTCTTTTGAATTAGTAGTCCATCCTTCTGATGGGTTTATTTGGTTATCATAATAGCAAGAATCCGTTTTGCCACCTCCGCTGTTGTTAAGGCCATATAGATTACCAGAACAACGCATGGTAAATACTTGTCCAACATTAATACAATAAGATACTGTTTGAACACTATTTTTGTTTCTACCACCAATAACACCACCCGTGAAATTGAAGGCGGAAATGATACCATAGTTAATACAATTGTTCACTGTTGACGTGCCATCAATTTGAGCAAGAATGCCTCCAATTCGCTCCATTTTTCCATATACAGTGGCAATATTCGCGCAACAAGTAATTTTCGACTCTCCTTTTGATATACCACATATGCCGCCGGCGTATTGATATCCGTACACGAATCCACTTGCTAATGTTATGTTTTTAAGAGTTGCATTGTTTATTCCTCCAAATAAGCCCACATACTCCTTTGCAGGATTGTTATAATATAGATTGCAAATTACAAATCCGTTTCCATCGTATGTGCCAGAAAACTGTTTATCCTTGTTACCAATCGGTGTCCATTGTGCACCACTCCATATTCCGGTAGAGTCTTGAATTCCGCCAAGGTCAATGTCTGCGGTTTGCTCAAATTGTTGTCCACTGAAACTCGTTCCGTTATTAACTTGTTCGGCTAACCACTCCAAATCAGCTTTTGTAGCAATTTGATATTTACCATCTACTTGGGAAGGCTGCGCCATTGCTGTCATCGACATAAAAGAGGCGATTGCTAAAAGAGTAAATCTGCGTTTCATAGTGCAATTATTTAAAGGTTATTAAATTCTATTTTGTTATGTTTCTGTTCAAAACATTTTTCTTTTGTGTCTTAAAACACTCTCATTTATACTTTTATCCGATGTTAAAGTTACACTATACTATTATATAAAAGTGCTTTTGTTGACAAAATGTTATATTTTGTTTATGAAGACAATACGAAATGGCAGATTATGAACAATCGTTTTGAGAGCGAGGGGGAGTGTCATCAATTTTCAATTGTCAATTGAATAAGTTCATCCCATTGCTTCATTATCAATTCTTTATCGAATCGTTTTACTTCATCCACCGCACCAACCGACAGATGCTGGCGCATATTTGCATCTTCAATAAGCAGTTGCAGTTTTGTGGCAAGGTCGTCAACATCGCCGTTTCGAGCGAGAAGGCCGCTTTTCCCGTCAGTGATAATCTCATTGGGGCCGGTTTTGCAGTCGAACGCAACGCAAGCGCATCCTTGGCTCATAGCCTCGATTAGGCTGTTTGGAAATCCTTCGTTACGCGATGACAGAACATATATGCTTTGGGTTTGCAGAATTTTGTCTATTTCATCAGACCAGCCTAAAAAGTCAACTTGGTTTTCTAGTTCATAAGATTTTACCATTTTGCTTATGTAATCGTCGTTTGTGACGCCGAAGAATTGTAATTTCCAATCGGGGTGTAATAATGCTACTTTAGCCCATGCCTGAATCAGCAAATCAAAGCCTTTAACATACCATCGCTTTGGGGAGCCAATAGATATAATTGTTTTATTGCGGTCTTGGTGTTTTGTAGATGATTTAAAACTGATAGGATTATAAATTACCTTTTTGTTTTTCAACCATTTGATGTGATTATAGTCATCTTTCGAAGTTAGCACAACCATATTTGCCATTCTGTATAGCAGACGACGTAAAAGCACAATTCCTAAATGTTGTGGTCTTTGAATTGATGTCCGTTCTGATATAATTATTTTTCTTCGAATTAATGAATTCGCAGCTAAAACATAAACATTTGTATATGTAAGAAATGATATTAATAGGTCAGGACTATTTTGTTTTATTGTTTTTCTGATTTCCCTGATTTTATTAAAAGCATTTATAATCTTATTGTTGTTATTGCATAGTATCTTTATAGTTGTGATTTTTTTATCAATGGTAAATGAGTTTTTTTTGTCACAAAACAATACAACCGTAATCTCATGTTTTCTACACAAATGATTCAGTAGTGTTGCTGCCACTCGTTCAGCACCACCATCGGCTAGATGGTTGATAAAAAAAAAGATTCTCATTTGTTTTCAGCTAAAGAAATCACATCTTCGATAATAAAGTTGCAGAAATCAGTAATGTTGCATTCATGCCATTGTAGGTCTTCCGTCCAGTAGCCAGAGTAGAATCTATAGTTTTTTATGCCGCTGCAATAGCTTATTTCAGTCAGTAATGGTTTACAATCAGAGTTGAGTAGAAAATCAAAAGCAACACTTTGCATTTTTAGCTTTTTGTTTATTTCAAATGCGGCTTTTATATATTTTATGTCAATTTGGTTCTCGTCAAATATATTGTTAAAACTACCAGAGGCACGGAAATCGTTTTTGCGGTTTATTCTTTTTTTGGCAATAGCTCGATTCCCAATTACAAGAACTCGAATGTCAAAGCCATTATTGGGTATGAAATCTTGGAAGTAAACATATCCCATTTCATTTGGATGTTTTCTTGAAAATTCTGTTGAAATGAATATTCGTACAAATCCCTTAAACAACCACCCCAATGAGCCTTTCCCGATGTTGAATCTTTTTAACCTGTCTTTAAAACCATTTATTCTGTTGTATTGTTCGAATCCAAAACGGAACGCTTTTTTGACTAAACGTCGGGCTTGTCTGTTGTTGTTTACAATCTTGACATTTGCGGCGCCAGCACCTGTTCTTAATTTGAACACCTTTGGAAACGTTGCCTTTTTTATCCAATTGAGAGCTTCTTGTTTGGTGTAAAAAATGTAGGTAGGAATAGTTGAAATATTTGTGGCTTCGAACAAATACTTTTGCCCTAACTTGTCATCAAAATACATACAAGTGTCAATGTTGGGGTAAACAACTATGCCGGTATGCTTTAATGAAAAGATAAGTTGTTTGGCGAATAACATGGATTTATAATCTTCTTGGTGGAAATGCCACATAAAGGCATCACAATCCGCTAATTGTTCTAAAATATCATTGGCATATGCATCAACTATTTTGTATTGTATATTGTGATGTTGGCAGTATTCAATCCATAAGTCGCTATAAGAGTGTGGTCGGTGGTGTATGGCGATTCTCATTTTGCTTTTAGTTTCTTCTTAAGATATCTTATTGAATTATATAAAATTATCTTTTCTGATTTGAATTGAAAGATAATTGAAAGATATGAAATGGCGCATATCATTATTGATATAATTTGCCATAATGACGATTCACCAAGTTTGGAAAGAATTGTCGAAGTTACAATCAATGCAATACAGCCTGCAATTTCAGGTAAAATATGTGTAATGGTTTTGAAAAACGATAGCTTAATTGTGAAAAATATAAAAGAACAATTGAGAACAATTAACCAGATTTTTATGAATGTACGAGTCGTATAAACAGCATTAAAACTAATGTTAGCAGATATTATTATGGCAGGAATAAGTGCAGAGGCATATAGCGCTTGAATCAAAACAGGAATTCTGGGTTTGCCAATTGCTATAAACGTATTGGTGTAACTGCGGTTCAATAATAGGGAAACTGCGTGCATCATCCCCCATATACCAATGATTGGTGCGGCTTCACACCATTGGCTTCCTAATAAGATTTTAGTTATTAAGTCGCTATATAAAAAGATACCTATTCCTATGGGTAAAAGAAAAACACTTAAATGCTTTTGTATTTTTAATACGGCTCTTTTTAACTTTTTGTAGTTGCTTTGAAATTGTGAGTATGTGGGGAGTAAGACAGGAACGACAATTGCTGAAATCAAAGCTACAATGTGTGTTGATGTTTGCAATGAAGTCCTATATATGCCAAGCAGATGTTGGTCGAACTTGTTGCTGATAAGGAACAAATCGATATACCCTGTTATATAGGTCATTATTCTTTCTGCAGATGTCCAAGCCCAAAATGATGCCATTTCTTTTGTCTTGTCATAACTGAACCGTAGCGAAGGCTTCCATTTCGAGTTTATTGTGAGGGCAATGGCGTAGATTATACTATGTGCGATGGAACCGGCTATAAGAGCCCAATAGTTGCGTAGCCACAATGCTAAAGGAATGGTAATGCAAAAAGGAATGGCAATTACTATCATGCGGGCCTTGAAAAGAGGCTTGAAGTCGAGGTCGCGTTTATAAAAACCAGCTTGAATGCTAGAGAATGCCGTAATTGGAATTATTGAGCAAGCAATGGCAATGGCGTTGCCTAATTCGGGACTACCTACAAATTGAGCTAATGGGTGTCTGAACAGAACAATCAGTAGCCAAGCAACAATGCTTAATGTTAGGTTAATCCAGAAGGCAGTGTCGGCGCATTTGTGTTTGTCTTCGTCATTGTCAAAATCGTGCTGAATCAAATAGCGTTGGAATCCTGCATCAGTAAGCATTTCCGCAAACGATATGATGATAGTTGTGGTGGCCACGGCGCCGTACGCTTCAGGTGTCAGCAGGCGGGCCAGAATCATTCCCGCTATCGGCGAAATCAGCTTTGAGGCGATTTCTGTCAGCGCCGACCATTTTGTGGCGGTTACAACCTTTGATTCCAAACTATTCATACCGCAAAAATATTCCAAAAACGCAGAAGTTGAAAGGCTCTCGTTGTTAGCAACCCGGTTAATTTCTATTTCCAGGTCGCGGTTTTCGGCTATCGACATTTTTGGATATTTGCCGCAATCGAAAAAAGGTATGATTTTGAAAAAGTTGCTATTTACAATTGCTTGCCTGTCGGCGATGACTGTCGCAATGGCGCAGGTGAGCGATGATGAGGCTCAAGTGGCTGATGAAGAGCAGGGTATCGGCTCTGACGAGCAGACCATTCCCGATTTCCTTCCAGAGGTCATTGATACGGTTGACACCGACGACAAGTTCGTCAAGATTGTGCTATACAACAACAAGACGTGGGATTATATCGATATTGGCCGTCCCGTGATTGACGACAACGATATGGATACGCTCTTTTGGAACAACAATATCCATTCGTATAAAGAAGTGCCTTTGAGTGAGTTACCCGACGAGATTGACCTGATGCTTGTCGATTCAACACATTTTTTCTGTGCGCCAATCACAGGCCGCATCACATCGCGATACAGCTTCCGCAAAGGCCGCAACCACAACGGCACCGACATCAAACTTGAGGTTGGTGACCCTGTGCGTGCCGCTTTCGACGGCAAGGTGCGTGTGTCGGAATACTCGAAACGCACGGGCGGATATGGAAACCTGATTGTTCTGCGCCACGCCAACGGACTTGAAACATACTACGCGCACCTGTCGGCACGGAATGTGCAGGTGGGAGAGATTGTGAAAGCGGGCGAGATTATCGGCAAGGGCGGCAACACGGGCCGTAGCACGGGCTCGCATCTGCATTTCGAGATTCGCTATCACGGCCAATCGTTTGACCCAGAGCGACTTGTCGATTTCCAGACAGGCGCTTTG
>JAFYYA010000033.1 GCA_017557785.1 Salinivirgaceae bacterium | reverse complement strand
TTTGTCACGTCAAGGCTCGAAGCCACACCTTGCTGATATTTCTCGCTTGTCTTGTCGAACACGCGCTGCGTAACCTCGGTGTTTTGCTTTTGAGCCTCGTAGCTCTCGAAAGCCGAAGCCAGGTTGTATCTCAGCTGACTGTGCTGAACAAGCAGAGCGTTGGTTGTGTTCTCAACGGTGTTCTGCTGTTCCAAAAGGCTGATTTTTGCTTCTTTATGTTTGAACCAGCGGTTGCTGCTCGATGCAATTGGAATCGACAGACTTGCGCCGAACATATTCGGTGGCGTCATATCGAAGCCTGCGTCGCCGATGTATTTCTTTTTGGTGTATGAGTAGTGCACTGTCAACGACGGCGCGAAGTTCCATTTTGCCAGCGTCACCTGTTTCTTGTAGATGTCGGTTGTCTGCTCAAGCAGTTGATAATCATAGTTTTTATTGATATCAAAATCCTCGGTCAGCAGCTTGGTTGCTACTTCAATGTTGAGCAGGTCGTCGATGGTCTGTGATAATTCGATTTTGGTGTTCACGTCAGAGCCGAGCTGAAGGCGCATAGCGTTGTAAATCATTTCAAGTGAGCGCTTTGTCGAACTGATGGTTGTTTGCATTGTCAGCACCTGCACTTGCAGTTTGTCAGCGTCAATCTGTTCCGAAACGCCCACTTTCACAGCATTTTGTGTCGATTCGAGCAGCTTGTTCATATTCTCAAGGTTCTTGTCAAGCAAGGTCACCGTTTCCTCCATAACCAGAGCCGAGTAGTATAGGCTCTTTACTTGGTCGCGGATGTCCTGTTCCGATTTCTTTTTGCTGATTTCCGACATTTCGACCGACATTTTGCTAATCTGCCACCCGACGACTTGTGCGCCGCTGAATGCCACAGCCACCTGTGCGCCCATGGTAACATATGGGTTCATTGCGATTTGCATTCCTTGGAAGTTCATTTTGTAGCCGAGCATGTTGGTGTAGTCGACTGATGCCGAGATTTGCGGCAGCATGGTTGACAGCGACTGCCATTTGGCTGCTTCTGCCTTTTGCACGTCAAGTGAAGCGTTTTGCATTGAGTAGTTGTGCTCAATGGCAAAGTTCTGAGCATCTTTCAGCGAGAGTCTCATTGTGCCCGCTGTGTCGGTCTTGACTGATTCAGCCGATGGTACAGGGCTGTTGGCTGCGGTGGTGTCGGCTGGTTCCTGCGCCACGGCAAGGCTCACCGCCATCGAAGCCAAAGTTGTGATTAAGAATTTCTGTTTCATTGTTTTATAAATATTAATAGTGTTGTCATTGTTTTTTGTGCGCGCACATTTTCTCGTTCACCTTGTCGAGCTCGCGTAGGCCATCATCGGTGCTGATGCCTCTGAAAAACGGTAGAAAAACAGACCGGTACATTTCACACGGCTTAATGTGATAGTCGTCGATGAGTTTTATCGCAAACTCAAAGAGCCGGTCGAGCAGCAGGCTAGCCACCTCAATGTTGGTGTCGTCGCGGAAGTATCGTCCTTCAATTCCCGTTGTGAACAGCCGTTTGAGAAGCTTCAGGCTGATGTCCTCGCTTTTGTGCTTCAGTTCGGTCAGCATTGCAGAGTAGTAGTGGTGCAAATCGTCGAAGAACACAGGGCTCACGCCGTTCGTTTCGTCGTGCTGTAGAAGTGCGAACTGATACATTACTTCGTAAACATTGCTGTTAGAGTCAAGAATCTTGCTGCGTCGGGCCAGACCGTCGGTTGAGAATTTAAGCAGGCAGGTTTCAATCAGCTCGTCCTTATCCTTGAAATTCTCGTAGATGGTGCGCTTCGACATGCCTAAAGACTTAGCCAGCTCGTCCATTGTTACACTTTTCAAACCTTTTTGCTTGAAAAGTTTTGCGGCTCCGTCG
>JAFYYA010000032.1 GCA_017557785.1 Salinivirgaceae bacterium | reverse complement strand
TGTCGGTCTGAAGAACGTAACAGCTGGCGCCAACCCGATGGATTTGAAACGTGGTATCGACAAGGCCGTTGCAGTTGTTGTCGACAACCTGAAGAAGATGTCGCAGGACATCGACGTTAAGTCGGAGAAACTGGAGCAGGTAGCAACCATTTCGGCCAACAACGATAAGGAAATCGGTGAGCTGATTGCCGATGCAATGAAGAAAGTAGGCAAAGAGGGTGTTATCACCGTCGAGGAGTCGAAAACCGCTGAAACTCACGTTGATGTGGTTGAGGGTATGCAGTTCGACCGCGGCTACATTTCGCCATATTTTGTGACTAATACTGACAAGATGGAGGCCGAATTTGAGAGTCCGTTCATCTTGATTTACGATAAGAAGATTTCTTCGATGAAGGAACTTCTGCCGATTCTTGAACCTGCAGCACAAAGCGGTCGTCCGCTTTTGATTATTGCGGAAGACGTTGACGGCGAGGCTTTGGCAACGTTGATTGTGAACCGCCTGCGCGCATCGCTCAAGATTGCGGCCGTAAAGGCACCGGGCTTCGGCGACCGCCGCAAGGAGATGCTCGAGGACATTGCCACTCTGACTGGCGGTATCGTCATCTCGGAAGAAAAGGGCATGAAACTCGAGGATGCCACAATGGATATGCTCGGCCGCTGCGACAAAGTCACTATCAACAAGGAGAACACAACAATTGTGAACGGCTTGGGCTCGAAAGAGCTGATTGCCGCACGTGTTGACCAAATACGCGCACAAATCGAGAAGACAACTTCTGACTACGACCGCGAGAAACTGCACGAGCGTCTGGCCAAACTGGCAGGCGGTGTGGCTGTTCTCTACGTGGGCGCCGCTTCGGAGGTTGAGATGAAAGAGAAGAAAGACCGCGTTGACGACGCTTTGAGCGCAACCCGCGCAGCCGTTGAGGAAGGTATTGTTCCTGGTGGCGGTGTGGCTTATATCCGCAGCATTGCCGCTCTCGACAAACTGAAAGGCGAGAACGAGGACCAAACGCTGGGTATCAATATTATCAAGCGCGCCATTGAGGAGCCATTGCGTCAGATTGTGAAGAACGCAGGCGGCGAAGGCTCGGTGGTAGTGAACAAGGTGAAAGAAGGCAAGGCCGACTTCGGCTACAACGCCCGCACCGACAAGTACGAGAAGATGGTTGCCGGCGGCGTCATCGACCCGACAAAGGTTGCCCGTGTTGCTCTGGAGAACGCTGCGTCGATTGCCGGAATGTTCCTGACAACCGAGTGCGTGCTTGTTGAGGAGAAAACCGAAACCCCCGCAGCCAACCCAATGGCCGGCGGCGGTATGGGCGGTATGATGTAAAAAAAATTCGTGATTTTTTCATAATTAGTTAGTAAGGGGAGGAGCGCTTCGCAAGAGGCGCTCTTTTTTTGTTGGGTGCAGGTGGATTCTGATGCCGGATGCCGCTTGTCAGTTTACAAGACCGATGTTTACCGATTGACTGAAAATATTATACATTTGCAGGCGTTTTGAAAACAATTGGCAATGTCAATTTTCAGTAGAAAATACACACCACGCTGGATAGTGCTTATTATTGATGTGTTCATCAGCACAGCGTCAATCGTCATAGCCTATCTGCTGCGTTTCAATTTTGAAATCCCTGAAAACGAGAATATTGGAGAGCTGACGCATATTGTTGAGTTGGTTGTCGGAGTGCGCTTTGTCAGTTTCCTGATAGCCGGCACCTACGCCGGAATTGTGCGCTACACCGGATTGCGCGATGCCAAACGCATCTTCATCACCATCACATCGGGCAGCCTTTTCATTGTGGCGACTAACCTGATTAGCTACTACTCTGGGCTGAAACAGGCGTTTATTGTGCCGATGTCGATTGTTGCGATTGAGTTTCTGACAACGCTTTTCTTTATGATATCGTTGCGGTTTCTGGTCAAGTCGGTGTTCTTTGAGTTCAGAACAACAGCCAAATCGAAAAACGTGATTGTGTACGGCACCGACCGTAATGCGCAAGCCGCCAAGCACGCCATTGAAGAGGACCGCGACGCCAACTTCAAGGTTGTGGCATTTGTTGATGACATTGCCAAGAAATCCGGCAAGAAAATCGACGACCTGCCCATCTATCCGATTGACAATCTTCAAAATCTGACAACAGAGCTCGAAGTCCGCCATCTGCTTTTGGCAAAGCCGTTCCAATCGGTCGAGAAGAAGCAGGAAATAATTGAGCTGGGCCTGAACAACGGCATAACAATGTTCAACGTGCCAAAGGTTGAAAGCTGGATTAACGGCGAGCTGAGCTCAAAACAGATTAAGAACATAAAAATTGAGGATTTGCTTGAGCGCAATCCTATCCAACTCGATTTCAACCGCATACAGGAACAGGTGAAGGGCAAGACCATTCTTGTCACTGGCGCGGCGGGTTCAATCGGAAGCGAGATTGTGCGGCAACTCATCAGGTTTGAGCCGCACAACATTGTGCTTTTTGACCAAGCTGAGACACCGATGTACGACATTGAGATGGAACTGCGCGACTCGCAGTCGGCAAGCAACATAACCATTGTGATTGGCGATATAACCGACGAGCAGCGCGTTAGAGAAGTGTTTGAACTCTACAAGCCCGAGATTGTCTATCACGCGGCGGCTTACAAGCACGTGCCGATGATGGAAAACAATCCCGTTGAGGCTGTCCGTAACAACGTGCTTGGCACGCGCCTGATTGCCGATATGGCTGTCAAATACGGTGTCAGCCGCTTTGTGATGGTCTCGACCGACAAGGCTGTGAACCCAACCAATGTGATGGGCGCATCAAAGCGTATTGCTGAAATCTACACGCAGTCGCTCAATGGCAAATCCACTACACGCTTCATCACAACCCGATTCGGCAATGTGCTGGGCTCAAACGGCTCGGTGATCCCGCGATTCAAGAAGCAGATTGAGGAAGGCGGCCCAATCACTGTCACCCATCCGCAGATCACACGCTACTTTATGACCATTCCTGAAGCCTGCCAACTTGTGCTGGAAGCCGGCGCATCGGGCAAGGGCGGTGAGATTTTCATTTTCGATATGGGCAAGTCGGTCAAGATTGTCGATTTGGCCAAAAAGATGATAAAACTCTCGGGGCTCGAATTGGGCAAAGACATACAGATTGTTTACACAGGCCTTCGTCCGGGCGAGAAACTCTACGAGGAACTGCTTGCAAATAAAGAGAATACCATTCCAACGCCGCACCCGCAGATCATGGTTGCCAAGGTGCGCGAGTACAATCACGATGAGGCCAACGCCAAAATCGACGAGTTTGTGCCGATGATTGCCGAACAGGACAACGTGAAGGTTGTCAGACAGATGAAGATGATTGTGCCTGAATTTATGAGTCAAAACTCAATCTACGAGGAACTCGACAGAGAGATTGGTCGAGTGTGAGAATTACGATTCCCCTTCAATTTCATTTATAGGCTGACCGGCATTGAACCTGTCAGCAAACGCCACTTCCTTAAACCAGAACCGTCGCGGCAGGCCTTTGCTGTCGGTGATTGTCAGGTGGCCGTTCGATTCCACATAGGCAATCTGCCCTGTAAAACGCTCGCCGCTTTCAACTGCGATGAAATCGTAGGGTTTGTCGGTGCGGTAAAGGCGGCTGAAGTACGACTCGTTGATTTTGTCTTCCCAGCCGTCGGCAAGCATCTGATACCAAACGGCAATCTGATGCAGCAGTTTCGGCAGTTCGGCGGTAAGGTCGAATTTCTTGTCGAAAATGTTGAACATCGACACCGGGTTTGGCGCATCGCTAATGAATGCTTCCTGATTGACATTCAGCCCGATGCCTACTATCGAGTAGACAATTTTGTCGCCCATGAACTGATTCTCGATGAGCGTGCCGCATATCTTGCTGTCGAAATGATAGATGTCGTTTGGCCATTTGATTTTGAAGATTCCGCCAGTCGATTCCAGATAGTCGGTCAGAGCCAGCGCCACCACCTTCGAAATCAGAAACATCTGGTCGGCTTTAAGAAAATCGGGGCGTAGCAGCACGCTGAAAGTAAGGTTCTGTCCCGGCTGGCTTTCCCACGATGCACCAATCTGCCCGCGTCCGGCGGTCTGCGCCACAGCCACCACGGTGTAGCCTTCGGGCAGCGGCTCACGGTCGGCAAGGCTTTTCAGCAACTCGTTTGTCGAGAGTGTCTCGCTTACTTTATCGATTTTGAAATCTATCATAATTGGTGGTGAATCGTGTGCCGAAAAAGTGATTTGTTTAATTGCCAGACTTGACTTAAATGCTTATCAGTTTGTGCTTTATGGCAAACATCACAAGGTTTGCGGTGTTTTTCGAGTTGGTTTTGCCGAGCAGGTTCGAGCGGTGCTTGTCAACGGTTCGCTTGCTGATGAAGAGCGTGTCGGCAATTTCCTGGTTCGACAAGCCTTTGCAGATGCCTTGAAGCACCTGCAGTTCGCGTTTCGAGAAGGTGACGTCGGTGGCATCGTCTTCTTTGCGCGGCTGAAACTTGCGGATCACATTGTAAAGCACATCCTGCGAGAAGAAACTGTTGCCGGCTGCAACCTGCTCAATGGCTTCGGTAACATCTTCAATGCCAGAGTTTTTCAGTAGGAAGCCTTTTGCCCCGGCGTTTATCATCTCGTAGTAGTAATCTTCTTCGCCAAACATCGACAGGGCAATGATTTTCAGCTCTGGCACCTTGCTTATAGCGGCTCGGGCGGCGTCAATGCCATTCATCACAGGCATGCTGATGTCCATAAGCACCACGTCGGGCGCGTTTTCTGTTGTCAGCTGGTCGACAAACGCCTTGCCGTCAGGTGCTTCCATCACCACATGGTAGCGCGCAGAGTTGCTGAGCAGAAGTTTCAGCCCATTGCGGAAAAGCGAGTGGTCATCGACAAGCGCGATACGTATGGTGTTCATTGTCAAATTTTTACTTTCATTATGGCGTGAAATCCGTCACCAGGGGCGCTGTTGTAGACAAACACACCGTTGATAGAGTTCATCCTTGATGCGATATTTGACAGCCCCATGCCGCTGTTCGGCTCGCTTGCAGCCTTTTCGCTGTCGAAGCCGCGGCCGTTGTCGTCGTATTTGATGACAAGGGTGCGCTGGATTTTCTCGAGACTGATGGTCACATCGGTGGCGTTGGCGTGCTTTATTGTGTTGTTAATCAACTCGCAAGTGGCGCGGTACATCACGGTTTCAATGTTCGAGTCGAAACGGTCGGTATCGGTGAGCACGGTGTCGAAACTGATTCTGATGGATTTCGACTGGCTCACTTTGAACACAAAGTTCTTGATGGCGCTTGCCAGACCGAAGTTGACAAGCACGTGCGGACTCAGGTTGTTCGAAATCTCTTTGATGCTTTCAACGGCTTCGTTAATCACATTGTTGGCGTTCTCGAGCACCTGGCGCGAATGGTCGTCGCGCTCGTGCTGCAGCAGTGCCGACATCGACATGCGGGCGGTCGAGAGCAGCGGGCCCAAGCCATCGTGCAGGTCTTTGGCGAAGCGGCGGCGCTCACGCTCTTCGGTCTGGATGATGGCGCGAACCAGGCGGCGGTCGGACCGTTTGCGCTCACGTTCGGCGCGGCTCAGGGCGTAGAACATCTCGCCAATCAGGAACACACCGGCTGTGAACATGAACGATATTATCACACCCAGCCAGTCGTCGGCCGGCTTCAGGTAGAACGAGAAATCGTCGTTGATAAACTGTATGAGTTTGATAATCATCTTGACGGCCATCAGAATGAAACCTATCGAGATGAGAATCCACGATGCGCGATATTTGGTCACTTTCACTAGTCGGATGGCCAGAACCGCCGCAACAATCTGCAGCGTAATCGCTATTATAAGTGCAACTAATCGAATCATAATGGGCAAAGTTAAACGCATTTTAATTCGTAAGTGATTTGGTAGGTAATTTTTTTTGGACAACGTATTTTAGTCTTCGGACAACAGACAACGGACAACAGACAACGGATTTCATAAGAGATGTGTAAAAATGTGGTTCGGCCAGACAGTTTCACAAAAACTGACTTCTCAACAGAAAGCCGTTCAAACTTTCTGCTTTCAACTTGCAACTCAAAATACTATTTTTGCAACGCAATTGCTTAATGTTATGGCAGAGAAAATCGCGGTTTTTCCGGGCTCGTTCGACCCTTTCACACTTGGGCACCATTCGGTGGTGACGCGCGCCCTGCCCCTGTTCGACAAGGTGGTGGTGGCCATTGGCAAGAATACCACCAAAAACGCCTTTTTTACAATCGATGAGCGTATTGAGTTGATAGAGAGCGTTTACCGCAATGAACCGAAAATTGAAGTTGCGGCCTACGACGGCCTGACCATCGATTTCTGCCGCAAGATTGGCGCGGCTTTCATGCTGCGCGGAATCCGCACAGTGTCCGACTTTGAGTATGAGTGCGCCATCTCGCAGATGAACCAGTTGATGCAGCCGGGCGTCGAGACCGTCTTCCTGCTCACCACACCCGAACTCACGCCGGTCAACTCAACCATTGTGCGCGACATTCTCAACTATGGCGGCGATGTGAGCCAGTTTGTGCCACAGGGGATGAACATTGCCGCAGTGTTGGACAAACGTAAAAAACAGAAATGATGCGGGTTAAACTTTTTGTCGCAATCGTTCTTTTCTGCATCCCCGCCTTTGCCGATGCCCAAAAGACAGTTCTTTTCGGAACCAATCCAACCTACCGCGGGCAGACCATCAACGTCTACTCGTGCTCTGACTACATCTCGGGCACAAAAAAACAAGTGGGCAGCGGTGTGGTTGACAGCCTTGGCAATTTCCGAATAGATATCGACATAAAAACAACCTGCCGCTTGACACTCGACCTGGGCCGGATGAGCGGAATCATGTATGCCGACACCGCAATGACCTACAACATTGTGCTGCCCGACTTCCAGCCTAAAACCAAAGGCGACATTCTGAACCCCTATTTCGAACCCGAAGAGTTTCTGGTGGGAATCAAGAACCCTGACAGATACAATATCAATATGTATATCGACATGTTCGACTACACCTATGAAGAGTATCTGGAACGCAACTACTACATGCTGGCGTCGGAACGCAACTACCAGAAAGTTTACGGCAAACCGGTGCAGATAGCCGTCGACAGCATCATCAACGAGATTGAGCAGTCGTTCGACACCATTCCCAACGAGTTTTTCCGCACCTACCGCGAGTATAAGTATGCCTGGCTGAAATTCGTCAGTTACATGCGCGACTGGCGCTACATGTCGCGTGAGTACTTCGACGGGCACGAAGTGGCCTACGACAATCCGGCCTACATGGATTTGTTCAACCAGATGTTCACCAACTTCCTGAAATTCTACATGAACACCCGCGAAGGCGAGCGAATCTATTCCGACATTGCTCTGGCAAAAAGCCCTGTGAAGGCCAAGCAGACACTGTCGAACAGTCTTGCCATAACCAACGACACTCTGCAAGAGATGGTTCTGCTCAAGGGCATCCACGACGCGCTCTACGACTGCTACTTCACCACAAGCAGCCTGCTCATTGCGCTCGACTCAATAAAAACCACCACCAACATCCAGCAGCACAAGCAGATAGCGCAGAACATCGAGCAGAAAAACAAGCAGATGCGCGTCGGTATGATGGCGCCTGAGTTCTGCCTTGCCGACACAGCCGGCGTCTTCCGCAGCGTCGACGAGTACAAAGGAAAATACGTCTATCTGAATTTTGTGTCGATTGACAACTACACCTGCGTGCAGGACCTTGAGCAACTCAAACTGCTCAACGAGAAGACCAAAGCCGTGATGGATGTGGTGTCAATCTCGATTGACGAAGATTTCGACAGCGTGAAGAAACTCTTCAAGCGCAAAGGCTACAACTGGACGCTGCTCGACGTGAAGGGCGACAAATCGGTGGTCGACCGCTACAAGGTGAAAGTCTATCCGTCGTACTTCCTGATTGACACCGACGGCACTCTGTGCATGTCGCCGGCCCTGTCGCCGTCAGAGAATTTCGAAGCGCGGTTCAAGCAGATGTTCCAAAAGCGCCAGCACTGAAAAGGCAAATAAACACACAAGCCATGCGTAAACTTATTTTTGCGACACACAACAAGCACAAGTCCGACGAAGTATCGCGGATGATTGGCGACCTGTTCGATGTGAGAGATTTGAGCCAGACCGGTATCGACGAAGATATTCCCGAGACGGGCAGCACGCTCGAGAGCAACGCGCGCATCAAGGCACGCTACGTGTACGACCGCACCGGGCAGAACGTGTTTGCCGACGACACCGGACTCGAAGTTGAAGCACTCAACGGTCAGCCGGGTGTGTTCACCGCCCGCTACGCAGGCCCCGAGTGCGACTCGGTGAAAAACATGCAGAAACTGCTCGACGACCTTGCCAACGAAGACAACCGCCGCGCGCAGTTCCGCACCGTCATCTGCCTGAAGATGGGCGAGAGCGAGTATCTTTTCGAAGGTGTGGTGAAGGGCACCATCACACGCAGTTTCTCGGGTAAGGAAGGATTTGGCTACGATCCGATTTTCAAACCCGACGGCTACAACCAGACCTTTGCCGAGATGCCGATGGAAGAGAAAAACAAAATCAGCCATCGCGGACTGGCAGTCGAGAAACTTGTGAGTTTCCTGCGCAAGATTGGCGATTTGCAATAGATGACTTCAGAGTGAGTTTCTTCAAAACCATATAATTCAAAGCCGTGATTCGAGTAATAAACCATCCGCCAGAGTTTGTCCGCCGCTTTTTTCCGCGATTCCAGTGGAAGGTTGAAGGCGCGCCAAAAACGCTGTATCTGACGTTCGACGACGGGCCTACACCCGACATCACCGAATGGGTGCTCGACAATCTGGCAGAATACAACGCCAAAGCCACGTTCTTCTGTCTTGGCCGCAACGTTGACCATTACCCCGAAATCTACAACCGCATTCTTGCCGAAGGCCACGCTGTTGGCAACCACACCTACAGCCACCTGAACGGCTGGAAGGTGAGCGCCAAAGAGTATATCGACGATGTGGAACTGGCATCGCAATATGTCGACTCACACCTGATGCGCCCGCCTTATGGCCGGTTCACCAAGAAGCAGATTGAGCCGCTGCGTCAGCAGGGTTACCGCATGATTCTGTGGGATGTTATGCCCGAAGACTACAACAACCGCGTGAAGCCGCACGAGTGCTACGAGTGCGTGCTGCGCTACGCCACCGGCGGCTCAATCATCACCTTCCACGACTCGATGAAGGCCCGCATGAATCTTCATTTCGCCTTGCCGCGCGTGCTGCAATATTTCAGCGATTTGGGTTTTGAGTTTGCACGTTTGGAATGATTTTATACTTTTGCACCGCTCTGGGGGATTAGCTCAGCTGGCTAGAGCGCTTGCATGGCATGCAAGAGGTCATCGGTTCGATTCCGATATTCTCCACCAAAAAAACGGGGAAAGCCTTGTAGGTAAACAACTTGCAAGGCTTTGTTGTTTGTTGGCTGAAACAATGCTGAAAACAATCACCAGCCATTTTTCATAAAAAAAGCGGGATGCAGCAACCTGTATCTCGCTTTTTATTTGATTATCAGAGAAATATTTTCAATAAGCCTTTATTCCAAAATATATCGTTTTCCCAAAACAAGTTTGTCGCCGCTGTCGTCGACTTCCCACATTTGCGGTTTGCGCGGGCCGTCGTTCTCAACGTGGTGAACAATGTAAATCAACTTGCCTTCGAAAGTGCGGAAGAGCATGCCGTGGCCAGAGTTGTTAGCCAGGAACGGCTCCGGCTCTTGCACCCACGGTCCGGCAATGGTGCCCGACTCAGAATAGCAGATTCCTTGCAGGTAACGCTCTTTGCCCCAAGTTGACCACAACATTCCTAGTTTGCCTGTCTGTGTGCGGAACATTTGCGGGCCATCGGTTACCCAACCGGGCATTTTAAGTCCGAAAGTTGCTTCGCCAAGACTGTTCATCTCGCCGCAATAAGGTGCTTCCGATGCGCGGAACATGGTTACCGGCCAATCGGAAACGGTATGGGTAAGGTCGTCGGAAAGTTCGATGTAATCCATTGTGCCGTCGATGATTTGCGTCCACTCGTGAACAAAAATCATATACGTTTTTCCATTTTCCTGATAGAGAGTGCCATCGATGCAGTCCCACTCGCGCGGCTCATAGTCGTAGCCGGGGGTGATGGCGAACGATGTGTAGGGGCCTTCTACATTTTCCGACCTGAGCAGATACGTCTGATTATGTGGCACATTGTATCGGCGGGGTATTTGCTGAATCAAGTCGGAATGGTCGCTCCAGGTGCCGGCATAGTAGTAATAGTTGCCAATTTTGTGAATCTCGGCAGCGGCGGCAAATCCGGCTTTCTCGAGCCACAGTCCCTTGATGTCGATTATGTTATAGGGGCCTTCCCATGTTTTCAGGTCTTTGCTCTTGTACATGCGTCCGCCCGAACTTGTCAGATAGTAGGTTTTGGTTTCGGGGTCGGGATAGATGAAAGGATCGCTCATTGAAAGTTCGTCAAACGAGAGCGTGCGAATCTTGTTCATGGCTTCCATCATAGCCTTGCGACGAGCTGCCATGCCCGTGGTGTCTCCATTTTGGAATCCACCGAAATTTTTCTGCCCGACATCGGCCAACGGAGCTTGCTCGCCCGGTTGTATTGGCTGTTGCGGCGTTGTTTTCTGACATTCATTCGAGCAGCTTATGCAGAACATAAGCGATGCTGCCGCCATAAGTGTTTGTAAATGTTTCATTTTAATTGTGTTTAAGTTATTACGTTTAATACTGTGCCATAAAATTAAACATTAATTCATTGTGGAAAACAATCTAAAAGAAATCATATTTCTCGAAATTTTGCTACCTTCAGTTTTTTAAAAACAGATACTGGCAATGGAATACAAACAATTCGTTTTCAATCCGATACAGGAAAACACATACGTTGTTTACGATGAGACTGGCGAAGCGGTCATCATCGACGCGGGCAATTTCAGCGAGCGCGAGAATGCGGCTCTGGCCGATTTTGTCAGCGGCAAAGGACTGACTGTCAAGGCGGTGCTGTGCACACACTGCCACTGGGACCATATTTTCGGACTCGACTGGGTGGCGCAGCAGTATCAGCCGCAAATCTACTGCCACGCAGCCGACCTGGCGTGGATTGAGAATTTCGGCCACATCTGCGAGAGTTACGGCTTCGGCGAGCGCACAGTGGCCTATCCCACAAAGTTTTACAGCAATGGCGACACTGTTGGTTTCGGCAAGTCGGAACTGAAAGTGCTGCACACGCCTGGACACTCGCAGGGCGGTGTGGCGCTCTACAGCAAGGCCGATAATCTGCTTTTCAGCGGCGACACGCTGTTCTTCAACAGCATAGGCCGTGCCGACCTGCCTGGCGGCGACGAGCAGCAACTCATCGAATCGATTAAAAACCAACTGCTTACCCTGCCCGACGACACCGCCGTGCTGCCTGGCCACGGCTTGCAGACGTCAATCGGATTTGAACGCACCAACAACCCTTATCTGCAATAAACTATGGAACAACACTCGCAAAACCTTCTGACTGACAAAATGTTAGCCAACATCGGACTGATGACGGCCGAAGCGTCGCAGTTTGCCGACCGCAACTCGATGCTGCAATACGTGGCCAATACCGTGGCCGCGGGCTTCGACGCAACCGACGGTGTTTTTGTGTCGATAGTTTACAAGGGCATCAGTTACACCAACGGGCTGGCGGCTGACGCTGCAGAGCGCATATCGGTGCCGATAGTGATTGTGGGCGAAGTGAAGGGCTCTGTCAACGTGTCGTGGCCGACGGCGCGCAATGTGAGCGATGCGGCTGACAATCAGTATATTGAGTGCGTTGCCGACATTATCGCCACACAGGTGATGCGGCTCAAATATGCCGACATTAAAGTGCAGAACCGCGAGAGAATCAAAGAGTTGGACGCCATCAACTACACCACGCAGATTGTGAAGCACGGACTGCCCATCGACGAGACGCTGCAGAGCATCTGCAATATGCTGCCCCGCGCGTGGTTGCACAACGATTGGGCTGCGGCGCGCATCAAATTTCAGGACAAACAATACACGAGCCTGAATTTTATGGTTACGCAATGGGGTATGAATGAGCAATTTGCGACCATCGACAACAAAAAAGGGAGCATTGAGATTTACTATCTGCGCGATTTTGAGCAGAGCGGCGAGCCCGTTTTCCTGCCCGAAGAGCGCAACCTGCTGGCCAACATTGCGCGGCTCATCACGGGCTACCTTAACAGTTTCAAAGGCAGTGAGATAATCCTGCAAAAGGCCGTCATCGACGTGCAGCAGCACCGCACCGACCAACTGCGGCGCTCGCTTTCGAAAGAGCACAAGCCGCTTCAGCAGTACTTCAACCAACAAATGATGGACAAGTACGTCTATCTGGATATGATGAAGTACAAAATCAAACATATACTCTTTGTATCAACACTTTACGACGCCTTTCTGCTCGAGAACGACGACACGTTTTTCGAGAAGTTTATGGGCGAAATCTATCAATACAGCCTTTTCTCGCTGCCGCGAATCACGGGCGTCTCGTCGGAAGAAGACGCGCTCGAAATTCTCGAAACCACGCCCATCGACCTTGTGATTCTAATGGTTGGCATCGACCGCGAGTCGCCCATCGCCTTGAGCGCCAAAATAAAGGAAATGAACGACTCGATTCCCGTCTATCTGCTTATCAATAAGAAGGATGACGAGAAATACTTCAACAATCTGATACCCACCATCACATCGGTCGACAAAATGTTTGTGTGGACGGGCGACACGTCGATAATCTTCGCCATTGTCAAGTCGATAGAAGACAGCGTGAACGTGGCCAACGACACCAAGGTGGGCCTGGTGCGCGTGATTCTGCTAATTGAAGACTCGCCGTCATATTACTCTCGTTATCTGCAGATTCTGTACTCGATTGTGTTCGACCAAGTGCAGAAACTGCTGCCCGAAGTCGAGAAGAACGAGCTGAACAAAATCACCAAAATCCGCTCGAGACCGAAGATTCTGCACGCGCGCAACTACGAGGAAGCAATCGCTATCTTCAACAAATACAAGGACTTCCTGCTCTGTGTGGTTTCCGATGTTGAGTTTGAGTGGGGCGGCAAGCCCGACAAAGAGGCCGGCCTGAAGTTTGTGAAATATATGCGCGAACAGGTTTTCAGCGTGCCGGTAATTCTGCAATCGTCGGAGGACGTGCAGATTGAAAACGCGGCTGACAACAAGATTTTCTTCATCAACAAAAACAGCGCAACCCTGTTCGACGACCTGCGCCGCCACCTGATTAAGTATCTGGGCTACGGCGATTTTCTGTTCCGAACCAAAGACGGCAAGGACATTGGGGTGGCCCACTCGCTGCGTGAGTTTGAAATGCTCATCCACGACGTGCCGCAGGACTCGTTTGTGCGCCACGCCATTAAGAATCAGTACTCTATCTGGCTTATGGCGCGCGGCGAAATCCAACTGGCGCGGACCATCAACGCTATGCGGCTGGAAGACCGAAACGACATTGAGCAGTCGCGGCAGGACGTGCTGAACGCCATCCGCGTCTACCGTGAGCAGAAAAAGAAGGGCAAGGTGCTCTCGTACGACGAGACTTCGACCGTTGACGAGCACAACATTGTGCGCTTTGCGGGCGGCACAATGGGCGGCAAGGGCCGCGGCCTGGCCTTCATCGACGTGCTCATCTACAACCTTGATTTGGGCGACCTGGCCAAACGCATCAACCTGCTCACGCCTACAACGGTCATCATAGGCACCGACGAGTTTGATACTTTTATGGAACGTAACAAACTGTATGTCAAGGTTATCGACCCCGAAGTGTCGTATCAGCGCCTGCGCGAGATTTTCTACTACAGCAATCTGAGCCTTGAACTTGAGCGGCGCGTGCGCGATTTTGTGAACCATATCGACAAACCGCTTGTGGTGCGCTCGTCGAGTACATCGGAAGATTCTATCAATCAGCCGTTTGCGGGCGTTTTTGATACTTACATCGTGCCCAACGGCGAGAACAAGGAAAAGACCTTCCAACTGGTTTGCGACGCCATCAAACTGGTGTATGCGTCAGTCTATTCCGACCAGGCGCGGGGCTATTTCAACGCCATCAACCACAAGATTGAAGGCGAGAAAATGGCCGTCATTATTCAGGAACTTGTTGGAACTCAATTTGGTAACTACTATTATCCGCACATCAGCGGCGTGGCGCAGTCATACAATTTCTACCCCATTGCCGATATGAAGCCCGAAGAAGGTTACGCCGTAATTGCAATGGGATTAGGCAGTTACGTGGTCGACGGGTGGAAGGCCTACCGATTCTCGCCGCGCTACCCGAAGGTGTCAATGTACACCACGCAATCGCTGCTGCAGACCACGCAGACGCAGTTCTACGCGCTCGACCTGACCAACACCGACCCCGATTTTCTGGCCGACGGCGAGTTGGCGGCCGTGAAAATGGTCGACATCTACGACGCCGAAGGGCACGGCACGCTGAAGCATCTGGCATCGGTTTACAATGCTGATAATGACACCGTTAGGCCTGGAACCGACGGCTACGGGCCGCGAGTGCTGAATTTTGCTGATATTCTGCAATATAACTACTTCCCGCTGGCCGAAACCATCGACACCATTCTGGCCACCGTCCGCGACGCTTTTGGCTCGCCTGTCGAGATTGAGTACGCCGTGAACCTGACGCCTGGCCTTGACGGCAAGCCATCGTTCTATCTGCTTCAGATTAAGCCACTTGTGGGCGCAAACACCATCGAGACCGACTGCAACATTTTTGAGCAGAAAGAGCGGCTGTGGCTCTACACGCAGCAGAGTCTGGGCAACGGCACGCTGAATGACATCGAAGACGTGATTTACATCGACAACGAGAAGTTTAACAAGTTGGAAACCATTGAAATGGCCGAAGAAATCAATCGCCTGAACACAATGATGATTGAAGAAGGCCGCAAGTACATCTTGATTGGTCCTGGGCGTTGGGGCTCAAGCGACCGTTTTCTGGGCGTTCCCGTCGATTGGTCGCAGATTTCGAACGCGCGTGTGATTGTGGAAATCGGTCTGAACGACTATCCGCTCGACTTCTCGCTCGGCTCGCATTTCTTCCACAACGTCACGTCGATGAACATTGGCTATTTTGCCGTGCAGAACCACTCGGCAAAGAGTTTTATCCGTTGGGAAGTGCTTGACAATCAAGAAACAATACACGCCACAAAACATTTCCGCCATATCCGCTTCAACCACCCCGTCACCGTTGTGATGGATGGAAAAGAGAAGGTGGCGGGGATTTGTTGAATGTAGATTTTTCGAGTAGAATGCACAGATTTAAAAATCGTTTTGCACGGATTTTGCAGAAAACCGAAAAAAACTAATATTGCAATGTGTTACAATTAGTAACGCAAATGGAAATTTAAAACCGCGGATTTATGATTTTTGTCGGATTCTTCAGTCAGCACAAACTTATTCTCGATAGTGTAACTGCTTATTTGTCAAATTATTCTGACATTAAGACTGTCATCGCGACATCGGACAAGGCCACGCTGTTCGAGAAGATGAAGCAACACGTTGTGCACGTTCTGGTTGTGAATATGTTCGACCTTTCGACCGCCGAACAGAACTTCATCATCGATTTAATGCTGAAATATCCGAAGTTGAAAATCCTGCTGCTCTCTAACGCCAACCGCGACGAAGTGATTCTGCGCTCAATCAAGGCTGGTGCCAAAGGCTACATCACTATCGATGCCAGCGGAAGTGAACTTGCGCAAGCCATATACACGCTGCGTATGGGCCACGACTACTACAGCGACAGCATCACCCAACTGCTGCTTAACCGATACATTTCGAGTAATTTAGCCGATGCGCAAACCGCTGACGACGATGACCCGCTGAGCGCCCGTCAGATTGAGATTCTGAAACTTTGGGGTGATGGCTTCAGCAACCAGGAAATTGCCGACAAACTGTTTATCAGCGTCCGCACGGTTGAGACGCACAAGAACCATATTATGCAGAAACTCAACCTGAAAAGCACCGTCGACTTGGTGAAATACGCCATCAAGAGCAATATTATCAAGTTGTAAATCCTGACGTTGCTTTTAGGTGTTGGTAAGTCGAAATGGATTTCATCGATACACACTCGCATATTTATTCTGAAGAGTTCGACACTGACCGTGACGAAGCCCTTAGTCGGTGTTCTGAAGCGGGGGTCAACCGTTTGATTCTGCCCGACATCGACGCCACATCGCGGCAGGCAATGCTCAGCCTGGCCGATTCCGACCCAAAACGTTTTTTTGCTTGTGCCGGCCTGCATCCCACATCGGTTGATGGTAACTATCGGGCTGCGCTGAACGATGTTGAAGCAATGCTGTCAAGCGGGCGGCGGTTTTGCGCTGTGGGTGAGATAGGCATCGACTTATACTGGGACCAAACCTTCGAGCGCGAGCAATTCGATGCTTTTGCTGTTCAGGTGCGATGGGCAAAGGAACTTGGACTACCTGTGATTATTCACATCCGCAACGCCATCGAAAAGACTATTGCCGCACTTGAGCCGCTTGCCGATGACCGTCTGCGCGGTGTCTTCCATTGCTTTTCAGGCACTGTGGAACAAGCCAGCCAGGCCATAAGCATGGGATTTATGCTGGGCATTGGTGGTGTGCTGACGTTCAAAAAATCGGATTTGCCAACCGTGGTCGAACAAATTGATATTCAACATCTTCTTTTAGAAACCGATTGCCCTTATCTGGCGCCGGTGCCACATCGCGGACAGCGCAACGAAAGCAGTTTTCTGCCACTTGTGGCGCAGAAATTAGCTGAAATAAAGCAGATTAGCATTGAAGATGTGGCCGCACTGACAACCGCCAATGCCGAGCGAATGTTCGGACTCTCATAAAAAAGCAATAGGCCGCTTTTTGCGACCTATGCTGATGTTGTAATCATTTGTTAGTCAGACGAAAGGATAAATCCATTCTTATGACGCCGGCAGTAGTGATAATCAGTTTCTATTGCTGGCGATAGTTGCCAACAGGCGCAGAATCTCAATATAGAGCCAGATGAGCGTCACCATCAGACCGAAAGCGCCGTACCACTCGAAGAACGATGGCAGGCCGGCTTCGGTGCCTTTCTCGATGAAATCGAAATCGAGAACCAGATTGAGTGCCGCAACGGCCACAATCACCAAGCTGATGATAAGTCCAAACGAACCACCACCCAGCATGAATCCCATATTGACACCGAACAGGCCGAGTATGAACGAAATCAGATAAGCCAATGCAATACCAACTGTGGCAGCCAGAACTATCGCGCGGAAGCGTTGCGTAACCTTTATAATCTGCACCTTGTACATGAAGAGCATGCCGAATAGTACGCTGAATGTGAGCAGGACAGCACGCATTACCAAACCGGGAAACATCACTTCGAAATAAGCCGAAAGAGCACCAAGGCAAAGGCCTTCGCAGATGGCGTAAACCGGCGACAGAATCGGCGCAAGGTTCTTTTTGAACGTGATGATGAGTGCAAGGATGAATGCCGAAATGCTGCCGCCAATCATCCAGCCCTGAACACCAACAACGCTGCCTGTCTCAACGCCGCTCATAGTTTTTGCCCACGTGAAAACCGCGCCGGCAATCACAAGTGCCAGCAGCAGAGCAATTTTGTTTATCGTGCCTTGCACCGTCATTGCGCCATCGGTGGCGGCAAATGCGTAATCTTTAATGATTTTCTCGCCCAGAGTCGGGTTCGATGTCTTGTCGAAATTCATATTGTTATGTTTTTAATTGTTAAAATTCTGTTTTGCAATTGTTTTTATGACAAAAAACGTACCAGAAAAACGCACGGCAGTGCTGTCTCATTGTGCGTGTCAGGTTTTCAACTCTCAAAAATCGTTTTGACGCAGTTGTATAAATTGATTGCCAATGCTTTGTGCAAAATCCGAAGGCGCCGACTGCAGTTTCTGTGCAATGTTTCCCATTGTCAGTTCTTTGGTTTCTGATATGTCAGCAATGGCAGTCATAGTTGACACGATCGGCCGCATAGTTTCTGCAATATTTTGATTGACAATCAATTCGATATTGTCAGCAAACCAATCGGACAAAATAACAGAGTGTTGCCGATGCTGCACAACTGCCCAGCCCACGGCATGGATGGCCGTCAGCAGATGCCATTTGTCGCCATTGGCAAGTTGACTGAAAAAGTTGCAGTCGGCAATTTTGCTCACAATGTTCTGCGCAAAACTTTCGGCCATATCAAGATTGGTTATCGAATCCGATATTAGCGCCAAATCGCTGTCTGTCAGTTTGTTGGCATCAAAAAGCATCGATGCCAGGATGCGCGCTTCGCGGATGCTGAGCGGGCAGAGCCGGCGGGCAAGTTCGTGATTGGTGCCCCATTCGGCAGCAATGCGCCGCAGGTCGGGTAGGGCCACACCGTAGTTCATCAGGCCGCGCACGCCCGACCGCGCCATCTGACTCGCCACCATACCGTTCTGCAGCATTATGGTTTGCTGCAAAATCCGCTTAAGTTCCGCATCGTCAGTGTGTTGCAAGTGTATTGGAAGTCCGAACATCGTTTTTTGTTTTGGGCAAAGATAAGAGCAAATTGGGCATTATACACACAACTCACTTTTTCCCTATCTTCGCCAATCGAAAAACAGCGGAACCGATGCCGAACTTGCCATTAGCCGAACGGTTGCGTCCGAAAAGTTTGGACGAGTACATCGGCCAGAAACATCTGGTCGGGAAAGGTGCTATTCTGCGCCGTTCGATTGAGTCGGGGCGAATCCCGAGTATGATTCTGTGGGGCCCACCGGGCGTTGGAAAAACCACTTTGGCAAACATTATCAGCCACTTGCAGGGACGCGCGTTCTTCTCGTTGAGCGCCATCAGTTCGGGTGTGAAAGATGTCCGCGACACCATTGACCAGGCCAAACGCCAGCAGTTTTTCGACCAGCCGAACCCCATTCTCTTCATCGACGAGATTCACCGCTTCAGCAAGGCGCAGCAGGACTCGCTGCTTGGCGCTGTCGAGCAAGGCGTGGTGACGCTCATTGGCGCGACAACCGAAAATCCTTCGTTCGAAGTCATTTCACCGCTGCTTTCGCGGTGCCAGGTTTACGTACTCAAATCGCTCGAGCCCGCCGACCTTGACGAGTTGCTAAACCGCGCTCTCACAACCGATTCCGACCTGAAACAACTGAAAATCAACGTCGAAGAAAAGGAAGCAATGTTCCGCTATTCGGGTGGTGATGCGCGCAAATTGCTCAATATCATCGATATTGTTGTCGGGGCGCAATCGGGCAAACCGGAAATCACAATCAACAACAAGATTGTTGAAGACATTCTGCAAGAGAACCTTTCGGTGTACGACAAGAATGGCGAGATGCACTACGACATCATTTCGGCCTTCATCAAGTCGATTCGCGGCAGTGACCCCAACGGCGCCGTTTACTGGCTTGCGCGGATGCTCGACGGTGGCGAAGACGTGAAGTTCATCGCCCGCAGGCTGCTCATTTCGGCTTCGGAAGACATCGGCCTTGCCAACCCCAACGCCCTGCTGCTGGCCAACGCCTGCTTCGACGCAGTGAACAAAATCGGGATGCCCGAATCGCGCATAATTCTCTCGGAATGTGCCATTTATCTTGCATCAAGTCCTAAAAGCAATTCGGGTTATATGGCCATCAACGATGCGCTCTCAACTGTCGGGCAGACGGGCAATCTGCCGGTGCCATTGCATCTGCGCAACGCACCCACAAAACTGATGGAAAAGATGGGCTACGGCGCCAACTACAAGTACGCGCACGACTACGAAGGCAATTTTGTCGACCAGGATTTTCTGCCGAAAGAACTACGCGGCCGCAAGTTCTACAATCCGCAGCAGAACCCGCAGGAAGAGAGCATCCGCACCCGCTTGAAAAACTGGTGGGCACAGCGGTACGGATATTGATTTCCACACCTTTGACCAACATCAAATTTAAATTGACCAACCGTGTCCGTTTGGTACGCTTTATGTATTTATGTCGGTGCCGCTATTGGCAAAACTAATACCGACGGACAATGGAAATCAACAACGCAAATAAAGCATCGCAAGTGCGCTTGGCCTACGCTTTTGTGCCGGCGTTGGTTGTGCTGTCGGTGACGGTGATTTACTGGGGCAACTTCAGTACAAGCCTGATTTGGCTGTTTTGCGGCATCGCCGTTTTGCTAATCTATGTTGCTGTGGCAGTGCTGCTTGGTAACAACTTTGTGATAGTTTTTGTCGGTCCCGACAAGGTGATTGTCCGCTACAAGGCGCTTTGGCCTATCCGCACCGAAAACAATTCCATCGAAATCGATGCCAACGATTTTGCTGGTTATGAGATAAAAAAGACGCGTTTCCGCACTTACCTTTCCGTTTTTAAAAATACCCCCGGCGGCGTTGCAAAATATCCGGATGTTTGTATAAATTTGCTTGACAGCGAGCAGATTGAGAAAATCAAACGTGCATTCGCCATTCTCGAAACAATAAAAAAGAAAAGCAACTGATGGGGCAGGAAAAGCCTGATTTGCGTGACTGTCTGGCGCTTTGGGCGGTGCCGGGCATCGGCAGTATGATGTCGAAACGTATTATCTCGTATTCGGGCGGGATAAAAGGAATGTTTGCGCTGAAAAACAGCGATTTGCTGCGCATCCCGGGCGTCGGGCAGACTCTTGCCGATGCCATCAAGCGCGAAGACTACTACCACCACGCCGACGAGATGCTTGAGTTTGCCGAAAAGTTTGGAATCCGCATCCTTACTTGGTTCGACAAGGATTATCCGGCACGCCTTAAGGTTTGCGAAGACAGTCCGCTAGTGCTTTTCGTGAAGGGTCAGCCCATCGAATCAGAAAAGAAATATCTGGCAATGGTCGGCACACGCAACGCCACGCAGCGCGGACAATCATTCTGCCGCGAATTGGTTGAGCAAGTAAGCCGCTCGCATCCTGACGTCTGCATAGTTAGCGGTCTGGCCTATGGCATCGACATCGCTGCACACAAGGCTTCGGTTGAGTTTGGCGTGCCAACCTACGGCGTGCTGGCTCACGGTCTCGACACCATATACCCGACAGCACACCGCGAAATTGCCGCCGAAATGGTGAAAACGGGCGGACTTGTGACTGAATTTTTCCCGAAAACCGTTCCCGACAAAACCAATTTTGTGCGCCGCAACCGCATCATTGCCGGCCTGTGCGACGCCACCATTGTTGTTGAATCGGATGTTAAGGGCGGCTCGCTCATTACCGCCGAACTGGCCAACGCTTACAACCGCGAAGTGTTCGCTTTGCCCGGTCGTCCGGCCGACAAATACTCGTCGGGCTGCAACAAACTCATCAAGACCAATCAGGCGCATTTGATTGAATCAATTGAAGATATCGAGTATGTTCTGGGTTGGAACAGTCAGCAGAAAACCGTCCAACGCAGCCTTTTTGTGGAACTCGACCCCGAAAGCCAAAAAATCTACGACGCCCTGCAGGACGGCGAACTCTCTATCGATGTCATCAGCCGAAACACAGGAATGACAATGCCCAAAGTGTCATCGCTGCTGCTCACAATGGAACTGAACGGCGTTGTCCGCGGAATGCCCGGCAAACTTTATGCTAGGCAGTGAGTTTTTGACTTCAGACTACAGACAGCGGACAACAGTCATTTGATGAATTGATTCTTACTCAATCGATTATACGATTAACCGATTAGCCGATTCAACAAACTTACACCGTATGCGCATAAGCCAAAGTTGCCACGCTGATTTTCACGTCGGGATTTTTGTTTAGCAGGGCCTGCGCGCAGCCTTCGATGGTGGCGCCGGTGGTCAACACATCATCGACAAGCAGAATGTGCTGGCCGTTGAGATTGACGGCGGGATTGGCGGCAAACACGCTTTTCACGTTTTCCCAACGCTCGATGCGGCTTTTCCGGGTCTGCGTTTCGGTGAAAGTTGTCCGCACAAGTGTCTTGGTATCAATGGGTACGCTCATCGCCTTCGACATTCCGCGGGCAATCATCTCGCTTTGGTTGTAGCCGCGTTTCTTCAGTTTGTCGCGATGAAGCGGCACGGGGATTATGCGGTCGAAATGACTGAAATCGGGCTGACGGACAAGTTCGTTGCCGAACCGGCGGCCCATCGTCACACCAATGTCTTTCCGGCCATTATATTTCAGTGCGTGAAGCAGATGCTGGAAATCGCTGCCCTTGACAAAAAAGAAATACGATGTGGCCCGTTCGATGTGGATGCGGCCCCAAAAACTCTTTTCAATCATATTGTCGCGCACCTTGTGGAAGTTGGTCAGCGGCATTTTCATCAGGCAGTGGGCGCACATCAACTGTTCGCCGCGCACCAAAGCCGTTCCGCAGGCGCAGCATTGCGGCGGCGAGAAGAGCGACAGAAGGTCGCTGCCCAACTGTCGTATGGTGCCGGGCCAATGCATCGCTAATCGGGCAACAGCCTGTTAATCAGTCTGAGTTTGTGAGTGTATGCGTTGATGTCGCGGTTGTAGATGCCCTGATGGTCGATTGAGTCGGCACGGACGCGGCCGCGTGAAGCGTGGATGATGCGGTTGTCGCCCATTATCAGGCCAACGTGGGTGATGATGCCTTCGTCATTATCGAAAAAGGCAAGGTCGCACGGGCGCGAGTTCTCGATGAACGGCACCGGCATACCCATTGTGGCCTGTTGCGACGCGTTACGCGGCAGTTGCACGCCCACAGTGCTGAACAGCACCTGAGTGAGCCCTGAGCAGTCGATGCCCAACATTGTTTTTCCGCCCCAAAGGTACGGTGCCCCGATGAGCGATTCGGCAAGCATCGCCACATTGTTACGTTTGTCGCTATATCGCTGTGAATCAGAATAGTAAGAAAAAAGATGCTCGCCAACTTCGATATTGAAACTCGGGCCACGGCCATAGAGAATCGAACCGGCCGGTAGCGGCAGTTGCCATTGGTTATCGACAATCAGAAAATCGAGCGGGCGGCTTGCAATGTGGCGTTCCGATGCCAACAAACGGTGCAGTTGGTCGCCTTCGACGGGTGTCATCAGTTTGCTGTTTATCCATCCTTCCGTACCGTCGGAATTGATTTTTATGCGTGCCCAATTGCCTTCGGTTTCCATTGTCCGGTACATCTCGCCAAACAGAATCTGTGTTTCCATTTCAGCGCCTTCGCGCGGCTCGGTGCGTACCGGAATGATGCTTTGATTACAGAAATATGTAGTGTCCATCTCTCTAAAAACTTGCCGAAAAGATAATTAAAAAGCAAAAACCCTGAACCGTTTTCGATTCAGGGCTTGCATATTTTGTTGTGTTTTTATCAGAAAATGAAGTTCGAACTGATTGACCGTTCCTGATAAACACTCTTGATGGTGTTGGCGAACAGGTCGGCAACCGAAAGAACGGTTATCTTGTCGCATTCCTGCTTCAAAGGAATGGTGTCGGTGGTGATGACTTCGGTGATGGGCGAGTCCATCAGGCGCTCGTAGGCCGGGCCCGAAAGAATTGGGTGAGTGGCCATCACGCGGACGCTGCTTGCGCCCTGGTCCATAATCACTTGCGCGGCTTTGGTGATGGTGCCGGCGGTGTCAATCATATCGTCGATGATGACAACGTTGCGGTCCTTCACGTCGCCAATAATGCGTAACTCATCAACCACGTTGGCTTTTGCGCGGTGCTTGTGACCGATGGCCATAGGGGCGTTCAGGTATTGAGCGTAGGCGTTGGCACGTTTTGAGCCGCCCATATCGGGTGCTGCAATTGTCAGGTCTTTAATGTTTTGGCTGCGCAGATACGGTACAAAAATCGATGAAGCGTACAGGTGGTCGACCGGCAGATTGAAGAATCCCTGAATCTGGTCGGCGTGCAGGTCCATTGTGATGACGCGCGAAACACCGGCAGCAGTGAGCAGGTCGGCAACCAATTTTGCGCCGATTGACACGCGCGGACGGTCCTTGCGGTCTTGACGGGCAAAGCCGAAATAAGGCATCACAGCGATAATCTTGTAGGCCGAAGCACGTTTGGCGGCATCAATCATCATCAGCAACTCTAGCAGATTGTCGCTCGGCTGGAATGTCGATTGGATGATGAACAAATTTGAGCCGCGGACGGTTTCTTCGTATGATGTGGCAAATTCGCCGTCGGCAAAGTGCTGAACCAACGAACGGCCTAATGTTATACCATAACTATCGGCAATTTTTTCGGCAAGATAACGCGTTGCGGTTCCCGAGAACAATTTTATTGGCGCAGACAACATAGTTGATTGATTTTCAATTGTTTATTTTTAGAATCACCGACAACAAAATTATAAATAATTTGTATCGCCGCGTGATTTTTTGGAAACATTGTGCCCAAAATATCAACAAATGGTTAAATGGTTGAAAGTGAGAGAGCAACTACGCTGTTTGATTTGCCGCATCAATAAAATCGAGAATCTCGTCGCGGCCTTCGCGCTTTTCCGACGATGTGACGAAGCACGGCGGCAACTCTTCCCAATCTTCGAGCAGACGCTGCTTGTAAATGTTTGTGTTTATGTTCAGTGCCGATTTCGAGAGTTTGTCGGCTTTGGTGAAGACAATGGCGATGGGAATGCCCTGCGTGCCCGCCCAACGGATGAAATCAATGTCGATGGCAAGCGGATTGTGGCGGCTGTCGACAAGGATGAACAGGCAGTAGAGATTCTCGCGGTTACGGATATAGTCGCCAATGAACGACTGCCATGTGCGGCGTTCTGTTCTGGCCGATTTGGCGTAGCCGTATCCCGGAAGGTCAACCAAATACCAATTCTTGTTTATCACGAAATGGTTGATGGTCTGCGTCTTGCCCGGCTGCCCCGACACTTTGGCAAGTTTTTGGTTGTTGGTCAGCATATTGATGAGCGAGCTCTTGCCCACATTCGAGCGGCCAATGAAGGCGTACTCGGGCATCTCCGGCGCCGGACACTTCCGGTAGTCGGTATTGCTCATTACAAATGTGGCTGACTTTATTTCCATTTGTTTTTATCGTTGCGGACGCCATAATATGACGTCCCTACTAAACTCTTACCTCTTACCACTTGCCTTTTACTATTCCTCATCCGGTTTTATCTCGCCTTTCGAGCCTTCTTTGGTTTCGATTTTCGGTGAGCCAGTATAGATAAGAGTGGCCTTCTCGGCAAGATCAGCTACTATGCGGTCGTTTGTTTTGGTGCGGGCAATGCCGCCACCCATCTCGGCGTACAAAACGCTGTTTTCCATCTCATCGGCAGCATATGAACCGCCTGACGAAGTTTTCAGTTTCACGGCGCGCGCTTTCCCGTTAAGCCGGGCAAAGCCGCCGCGGGCAACCAGCAAGTCAACCGAATCAGACTCAATCAGAAGGTCGAGCTCGGTGCCGGCACCTGCCTCAAGATGCAGAATATTGGTGGTTATGGCACCGCTGTTGAAACATTTTGCGTTGCCGCCCAATTCAACAGCATCCAATTTCGGGCAACCGACAGTCACAACCACGTTGCTCTGGCGTGTAAGAGCCTCGCCGTTGATTTGCAATTGACCGTCAACCACTTTGTATGTGACATTATCAGTTTTTCCGGCCTTGACCGTAACACTCTGTGGCTGACCATATTTGATGCTCACATCCATTCTGCCGAAGACCTTTATTTTGGTAAATTCAGGCAGGTTGGTCTGTGCCGAAGCCGACAAACCGATGGTTAGTGCCGCAATCGCTGCAAAAGCTCTTATCGTTTTCATAGCAAACAATTTATATCGATATTAAAACCATTTCTGCACATCTTCGAGCGAGAGTGCGGGAATCTCGAGTTTGTTCTTTTTGCGATAGCCGTTAAGCTGCTGATGCACCTGTGTTGGCTTGCAGTTGCGCAGATTCTCAACCGAGTTGAATCCGGCCTTAATCACGACCTCAGCCCATTCGGCTGGAACGCCAATCGCAACGAAATCGTCAGGTGTGACGGTTTGAGCCTTCTTCTCTGGTTTCATCTGCGGGAAGAGCAGCACCTCTTGAATTGTCGGTTGGCCAATCATAAACATTGCAAGGCGGTCGATGCCAATGCCGATGCCCGATGTTGGCGGCATTCCGTACTCAAGGGCGCGCATAAAGTCGTAGTCGATAATCATTGCCTCGTCGTCGCCCTTGTCGGCAAGTTTCATCTGCTCAACAAAGCGGTTGTACTGGTCAATCGGGTCGTTCAACTCCGAGTATGCGTTGGCCAACTCTTTTCCGTTGACCATCAGTTCGAAACGCTCGGTCAAGCCGGGTTTTGAACGGTGCATTTTGGTAAGCGGCGACATCTCCACCGGATAGTCAGTGATGAATGTCGGCTGAATGAATGTGCCCTCGCAGAACTCGCCGAAAATCTCGTCGATGAGTTTGCCCTTGCCCATTGTCTCGTCAACTTCCATACCCTTCGACAAGCAGAACTGGCGGATTTCGTCCTCCGACTTGCCGTTGCAGTCGAAGCCGGTTTTCTCCTTAATGGCGTCGAGAATCGGCAGACGGCGGTAAGGTGCTTTGAACGACACAATGTTGTCGCCAATTTTGCTCTCGCTGCAGCCGTTGACGGCGATACATATCTTTTCGAGCATCTGCTCTGTGAAACTCATCATCCAGTTGTAATCCTTGTACTGAACGTAAAGTTCCATACAAGTGAATTCGGGGTTGTGGTTGCGGTCCATACCCTCGTTGCGGAAATTCTTGCCAATCTCGTAAACGCCCTCAAAACCGCCCACAATCAAGCGTTTAAGGTACAACTCGGTGGCAATTCGCATATACATATCGATGTCGAGCGCGTTGAAGTGCGTGATGAACGGACGAGCCGATGCACCGCCTGCAATTGCTTGAAGTGTAGGTGTTTCTACCTCGGTGTAGCCTGCTTCGTCAAGAATCGAACGCAGGGTGCGGATAATGGTGGCACGTTTCAGAAAAGTATCTTTAACTCCTTCGTTCACAACTAAATCCACATAGCGTTGACGATAACGCAACTCGGGGTCTTCGAAAGCATCGTAAGCCACACCATCTTTATATTTAACGATTGGCAGCGGACGCAAGCTCTTGCTCAGCACTGTCAGCTCACTTGCGTGAACCGAAATCTCGCCCATCTGCGTGCGGAAAACATATCCTTTGATTCCGATAAAGTCGCCAATATCAAGCAGTTTCTTGAACACCACGTTGTACATATCAGCGTTGTCCTCGGGGCAGATGCCGTCGCGGGCAATGTAAACCTGAATGCGGCCCTTGCTGTCCTGAAGTTCGATAAACGAAGCCTTGCCCATAATGCGGCGGCTCATGATACGGCCGGCGATGGTCACGTCGCGTTGCGGGGCGTCGTCCGAAAATTCATTTTTGATGTCGGTTGAGTATGCCGAAACCACATATTCGGCTGCCGGATAAGGGTCGATGCCCAAGTTGCGAAGTTCTGTAAGGCTCTGACGGCGTTGCAGTTCCTGCTCGCTAAGTTCGATGTTGCTCATTTTTGTATTGTAAATT
>JAFYYA010000031.1 GCA_017557785.1 Salinivirgaceae bacterium | reverse complement strand
TCGCCACAAGCGAGTCGTGGACAGCCAAACAGAAACCGGCAAGTTTCTACGGCGTTAAGAGCGCAACCGAACAGATTATCAGCCGTTTGGGCATCGATTTGGCAAAAGTGAGCCAGGAAACATTCTCAAACTCAATCTACAGCGAAGGCCTGCGGCTCATCTACGCAAACAAGCCAATTGCCACAATCGGAATCGTATCGAAGAAAATCCGAAAAGAGTTTGATATCAAGGCAGATGTGTACTTCGCCGAACTTGAGTGGACCGTGCTGATGAAAGCCATCAGAAACCACAAGGTAACGTTCAGCGACATCTCGAAATACCCCGAAGTTCGCCGCGACTTGTCGCTGCTTATCGACAAGGGCGTAACGTTCGACGCCATCAAGAAAGTGGTTGTGAAAACCGAAAAACGACTCATCAAGAGCGTCTCACTGTTCGATGTGTACGAGGGCGACAAGATTGCCGATGGCAAAAAATCGTACGCAATCAGCATCATTCTGCAAGACGAAGAGAAAACTCTCAACGACAAGCAGATAGACCGCATTATGGAACAGATTATGAAATCGCTCGACACTGAAATCGGCGCAAAAATCAGATAGAAAATGTCTGCAAAAGAGCGGATTAGCGTAATTGAGGGTGACATCACAAAACTCGATGTCGATGCCATTGTGAACGCGGCCAATAACTCGCTTTTGGGCGGTGGCGGCGTTGACGGGGCAATCCATCGTGCTGCCGGACCGAAACTGCTCGACGAATGCATTACGCTAAATGGCTGTGAAACAGGCGATGCGAAGATTACCGGCGGCTACAATCTGCCGGCACGGCACGTGATTCACACCGTCGGCCCCATTTGGCGCGGCGGCAACAACGGCGAACCGGAAAAACTTGCAAGCTGTTACCGAAAATCAATGGAAGTGGCAGTTGCAAATGGTGTTCAAACCATCGCTTTCCCTGCCATCAGTACAGGTGTTTACGGATATCCGAAAAAAGAAGCCGCACAAATTGCTATCAATCAGGTGTTGACGTGCCTTGACAGAATGCCTGAAATAAAAAATGTAACATTTGTGCTTTTTGGTTTAGAAAATTACGATATTTACACATCAATTTTGTCGAAACTAAAATAAGAACACTTGAACTACTTGAAATTTGATAGTACGGATGACACCCCTGAGGTGATGATTGACTCTGATCTGTCAATTTTCATCATCAGCGGTAACTCTACGCCCGAAAACGCGTTAGCCACCTACACGCCTGTGATTGAGTGGATTAAGGCGTCCGATTGCGCGTTGAACAACTGCCAGTGCAAGTTCTTCTTCAAGTACTTGAGTTCGGCATCGCATCATTTGGTTTTCGAGATCATGACACAACTCGACAAACTCTACAAGTCGGGGCGCAACCTGTCTGTTGAATGGTCGTACGAGAAAATCGACGAAGATATGTTGCGGTTGGGACTCGATTTTGCATCCATTTTGAGCATCCCGTTTGAGTTTTGTCCAAAAGGCTGATAACCAATGACTCTGCTGATAATTGCAGTAACCTTTCTTGTATCGTATGTGGCATTCCAGAGACAGGAACTGCTATTCAAGTACGATTTCAATCCATATCAGATTATCCATCGCAACCAGTGGTATAGGCTTGTAACTCATGCCTTTCTGCATGCCGATTGGATGCATCTGATTGTCAACATGTTGGTTTTCTATTCGTTTGCCGATGTGGCGATGCTCTATTTTCATGCGCTTTTCGCACAAAACGCAATCCTGCTTTTCCTTGGACTTTATTTCGGCGGAATAATAGTTTCTTGCCTGTACTCACTTGTAAAACAACGCGATAACTATAATTATAGCGCGATAGGCGCATCGGGCGGCGTGGCAGCCGTAACGTTCACCTGCATACTGTTCGAGCCGCTTGGCAAGATTCTGTTTTTCGGTGTGATACCCATTCCGGGCGTGCTTTTCGGCATACTCTACCTTGCCTACTCTTACTATATGGGCAAGCGCGGAATGGACAACGTGGCACACGACGCGCACTTCTACGGTGCCGTTTACGGACTCGTCTATCCGCTGATTTTCAGGCCTGATTTGATTGGCCGGTTCATTGAAAAAATCATTCAGTAATGGCAGGGAAAAACAAAGCGGCTTTTTTTGATCGTGACGGCGTAATTAACGATGACACAGGTCATTACTACGTCTTCCGCCCCGACGATTTTGTGCTTTGTCCGGGCGTTGTCGAGGGTTTGAAAAAAGTTCACGAACGCGGTTATCTGATAATCATCATATCGAATCAAGGCGGAATTGCCCGCGGGCAGTTCACCACCGCCGACACCGATGCCGTTCATCGGAAATTTACTGATATTATGGCTGCCAACGGTGTGCCAATCAGTGAGATATATTACTGTCCGCACCACCCCGAAGCCGGTAATTGCCTTTGCCGCAAGCCACAACCGCTGATGATTGAGAAGGCATTGGCACGGTTCGACATCGATCCTGCAAAATCGTTTATGTTGGGTGACCGCGACAACGACGTGCTCACCGCAGAAAACGCCGGCGTGCGCGGATTTAAGATGGATAAAAACAGCAATTTGCTTATCGCCGTCGACAATTGTCTGAAGGCAATGGGCGATATTTGACACTCAAACCAAACGGGAATGTATATATCAGTCAATCAAAATTTTGTCAAAGAAGAAGATGTGCATTTCGGTTCAATGCCGTGGCTGTTGTCGCCACAAGGCGGGACTTTGAGTGAGGATATTCGTGCAAATGCCGCCAACCCCGTCTTGGTTGACAAACACCTTGAGATTTTGACACAGAATGCCAATCTGCTGAAAATCAAACTGCCAGATTATCTGAATGTCGGTTTTGTCATGGCACAAATCAGCAGCCTGCTGACTCGCAACAAACTGTTTCAAGCCGCCAACGTGAGGCTGATTCTTGCGCGCAACCCCGAAAATGGCGCAACCGAAACCATTATCACTAGCCAACCGGCCGGACCAGGACCGTATGAACTGAACCGCAAAGGTCTGCTTGTCGATGTTTTCGACGAAGCCTACGTCACCGTCCACAGCCCATACCAACTCAACCAGTTCTGCCAACTTGTGAACGGTATGGCAAAATCCGCAGCCGCAAGCCGCAAATTCGACGATATGCTGCTCTTAACCGATATGGGATTCATTGTTAGCGCAACCGACACTGCTGTGGCCGTCGTGCAAAACGGGAAAATACTGACACCGCCGCTTGAGATTGGCGCACGCCTTGACGTGATGCGCAACGTGCTTGCCAACGCTGCCGAACTAGCGGGATATAATATTGACGATGAAGCGCTTATAATGCAGGAAGACATAAACGAAGCCGATGAGATTTTCCTGTTTAGCACTGCCAAAGGGTTGCAATGGGTTGCGGCCTACCGAAACCACCGCTACATCCACAAAGTGTCCAGCGCACTGAACGAAGCCGTAAACCATATACTGTTCACCAACAATTTTCAGTTCATCGACAAAAAAGTTTGAAAACTCGCCAATAAGCCGCCTTCGCGCACTTTACCAAACAAAAGAAATTGTATCTTTGTAGGTTAACTATAGAATTTAAAGACGTGCGACGAATACTATCATTTGCGGCAATCATATCGGCAACATTCTTTATGTCAAGTTGTTGCGTAAAATACAAAAATCTCGTCTACATTCAGGATAAGTACGAAAAAACTTCCGACACCATTTCGACATCGAAAAATCAGGAAATTGTCCTGCGCACAGGCGACAACCTGTATATCAATCTGATAGGTGCCAATATCAGCGATTTGGGCATTTACTATCGCGACGACCGTATGGGCTCAACCCGCGAATTTCTTGCGCTGCAGGGCTATATGATTGACCCCGAAGGAAACATAAAGTTCCCGATGATTGGCGATGTGAAATTGGCAGGGCTTACACTGAACGAAGCCAGAGATTTGATTCAAAGCAAGATAGACGAATACATTGCGAATGTGGTAGTGGCAGTCAGACTGCTGAACTACGACATCACAGTGTTGGGCGAAGTGGCAAGGCCAGGAACCTACACGTTTACCCAACGTGAGGTGAATCTTTTCGACGCCTTGGGTATGGCAGGCGACTGCACCCCGAATGCTGACCGCCAACACGTGATAGTCCTTCGCAAAGAAGCCGAAAATACTAAGGCAGAGACACTTAACCTGCTGCATTCCGACTTTGTGGCCAATCCATATTTTTGGCTCAAGCCCAACGATGTAATCTACGTGAAACCGACCCGCTCTAAGACTGTTGCAGCCAACTCACCGCTGTTAAGCGTGATTCTGTCGTCGTTGTCGGTTACCGCAACACTTATTCTGTACATCAGTTATCTGAAAAAATAGCGCTTATGGATAACAAGCAAAATAATATAAATCAGCAAGATGACAATGGTGCCGACATCAAGCGGTACCTGATGATTGGCTTGGCCAATTGGCAGTGGTTTGTCATTTCGTGCTTTTTGAGCATCTGCGTCGCATACTTGGTAAACCGTTATACCACACCCGTTTACAGAGTTAGTTCGACAATTTTGGTAAACGAAGAGGATAAGAAATCGAATCGTGTCGATGCAAAAGATATCATCCAGACAATGAACACGCTCAACACGGGCGTGAACATCCAAAACCAGATTGGTATCCTAAAGTCGTATCTGATTAACGATGAAGTGATTTCGGAACTCGATTTCGGTGTCAGTTACCACCGTCACGGACGCATCCACACCATACAGCGGTATCTGCCAGACCAACTGAATCTGATTCCCGACACATCGCATGCACAAGGCTACAATATTCCGCTGAACATCAAGATTTTATCGGACCAAAAATATCGTTTGAGATGTGAGTACACCTTCAACTACGAACCACGCGAAATTGACACAGTGGTTAATTTCGGTGACACATTCGAAAACGAGAATTTCAAGTTTAAAGTACTGATTCGCAACCCCGAACGATTCTATGACGAAAATCCAGGCGAGTATGATGTCACCATCAACAGCCACAGCGCGTTGGTTAACAAATACCGCAACGGCGTGGCCATTGAGCAGTCGGACCAAAAAAGCACCATTCTGATTCTGACTGCAACAGGCTTTATGCCCGACGAGGTTTGCGACTACCTAAACAAACTGACCGAAGTGTACATCCGCTACGGACTGAACAAGAAAAACGATGTGGTGGCCAACACCATCGCATTTATCGATGAGCAGATTGAATCGGTGATGGACTCGCTCGACGTTACGGGCAGCCACTTGCAGGATTTCCGTACCAAAAATATGATTATCAACATCACGCAAGAGGGTCAGTTGCTTTACAAACAATACGAAGACCTGAACACTCAAAAGGCGGAACTTCTTGTTGAGCAGAAATATTATGATTATATCACTGAATATCTTAAAGATAAGCAGAACACACAAAGTGTGATTGTGCCGACGGCCGTTGGCATCCGCGACCAACTGCTGATAAACTTCATTATGCGTCTTAACTCTCTTAACGAAGAGCAGATGGGACTGAAAGCGCAATCGGTGAAATCGAACCCGAAACTCGATTTGATTGAGTCGCAGATTGACGCTTTGAAACTGCTCATTTCGGAAAACGTGGTTAACTTATCGAAGACCAACAATATAGCAATCAAAGACATCGATGAACGCATTGCCGAAGTCAGCCAGCAGATTGAGAAACTGCCGTCGAACGAGCGCAAGTTGATGAACATCAACCGTATGTTCAATGTTAACGATAAGATTTACACCTATTTGCTTGAGAAACGCGCCGAAGCGGGACTGAAACGCGCAGCCAACACTGCCGATGCGCAAGTGCTCGACTACGCACGCCCCGATATGGCCGCCCGCATAAAACCTAAAACAAGTTTCAACTATATGGTTGCCTTGCTGTTAGGCTTGGCCATTCCTATCGGAATAATCATTCTCGTCAACTTCTTCAACAACCGAATCAGAAGTCGCGAGGACATTGAAAAGCGGACCAAAACACCGATTATCGGCATTGTTGGACATAACACAGAAGACAACGACCTTGTGATTTTCGATAATCCGCGTTCGGTAATTTCTGAATCGTTCCGCACCATAAAAACCAACGTGCAATACTTAGTGCCTGACAAGGAATCGAAAACAATTCTTGTAACATCGACATTCAGTGGCGAAGGTAAATCGTTCTGTACAAGTAACTTGGCATCGGTTTTGGCAATGACCAACAAAAAAACATTGCTGATGGGTCTCGACCTTCGCAAACCGCAGATTCAGAAGATTTTCAAGATGGACAACAGCGTTGGTATATCGACATACCTGATTGGCAAAAGCAAAATCGACGACATAATTATCAAGACAAGATTCGACAACCTGTGGATAATCCTTCCAGGTCCCGTTCCGCCCAACCCTGCGCAACTGATTGAGTCGGACGCTTTGGCGCACTTATTTGAGGAAGCGAAAAAACGCTTCGACTACATTATCATCGACACACCGCCTATCGGGCTTGTGGCTGATGCTATGCTGCTGGCTAAATACGCCGACACCAATATTTTCGTACTGCGTCAGGGATATAGTTTCTTGAATTCAATCGAGATTGTGAACGACTTGAACAAAAACAAGAACGTGCCCGACTACAACATTCTGCTCAACGATGCCAAAATCAACGGCAAATACGGCTACAGCGGTTACGGATACGGCCGCCGCTACGGGTACGGCTATGGCTACGGTTATGGTTACGGGTACGGCTATGGCTACGGTTATGGCTATGGTAACAGTTATTACGGCGACGGCTACTACACCGACTCGCGCCGCCACAAAAAGCCGTCGGTTATCAAGCGGTTTATCGAATTCATTACACCAAACAACATTTTTAAAGCATAAAAAAGATGTTAGCCACTTTAGCACTTACTGCGGTCGTTGTTGGAATTGCCTTGATTGGATTGTGTTTTAATCTTATTTTCAGAAAGAAACCATTCCCCGAAACACACGTGGGACACAACAAGGAAATGAAAAAACGCGGCATTATGTGCGTGAAAGCGATGGACGCGCTCGAGCAGAAAAAGGCGTGGGAAAAAGAGAACAGTAAATTCTCAAACCTTAAAATTGACAACACAACAATCTAAACTAAATATCACGAAATGAAATCAATACAAATTTGTGCAACAGCCATTCTGACAATAGCTGCTGGAATGTTGGCCACAACGGCATCGGCACAGGAAAAGGCAAAAATGGACTCGATTTATCAATTCGAGCTGAAGGTTGACCTGCCGACAACATCGGTGAAAAACCAATATAAATCAGGCACTTGCTGGTCGTTTTCGGGATTGTCATTCATCGAGTCGGAACTGCTACGGACGGGCAAAGGCGAGCACGACCTGGCCGAAATGTTCATTGTGAACCGCGACTACCACAACCGCGCCATCGACTTTGTGCGTTGGAACGGCTCGAAGAAATTCGGGGCGGGCGCCGAAGGGTGCAACGTTTTCAACCGCATCCGCGAGTACGGAATTATGCCGCAATCGGCCTACAACGGGCTGAACTACGGGTCGGAAAAGCATATGAACAACGAAATGGACGCGGCGCTGAAGGCTTACATCGAGGCCATCATCGAGAATCCGAACGGCAAACTCTCAACTGCCTGGCTGTCAGGCTTCGACGGCATTCTGACCGCCTACCTTGGCGAGATTCCCGAATCGTTTGAATATGAGGGCAAAAAATACACCCCGATTGAATTCCGCGACAAGTTGGGAATCAAATCGGAAGATTACATCGAGTTTACATCGCTCACGCACCACCCGCTTTACTCGCGGTTCATAATGGAAGTTGAGGACAACTGGGAACTGGGCGAGGTTTACAACGTGTCGCTCGACGAACTGACCGACATCGCGTTCAGCGCTCTTGACAACGGCTACACCGTGCTCTGGGGCGGCGACGTTTCGGAAAAAGGATTCTCGTGGAACGACGGAATCGCCATTGTGCCCGACTTGAGCGAGGAAGATATGCAGGGCACCGACCGCAAGAGATTCAATCAGGACGGCAAGAAGAAAAAATCGAAACTGTTCAACGAAGTGGTGCCCGAAAAGGCCATCACCGCAGAAATGCGTCAGGCGGCTTTCGACAATTTTGAGACCACCGACGACCACGGAATGCACATAACTGGATATTTGACAGACAAAAACGGTGCACGTTACTTCAAGGTGAAAAACTCGTGGGACACCACAAATCCGTTCGATGGCTACATTTATATGTCGGAAAATTTCTACCGCTACAAAACGCTGTCCGTGATTGTGCACAAAAACGCTGTTCCATCAAGCATAAAGAAAAAGCTGAAACTCTAATATGAGCCTTCTGTCAATTATCTGGAACCCCGACCCTATTTGGTTCACCATAGGGAGCATCAGTTTCCGCTACTACTCTATTCTGTATGTGGCCGGATTGGTTGCAGCCTATTTCATAATCAACAAGCTGGTGATGCGTGATGGCAAACCGCGCGATTTCATTGATAAGTTCACTTGGTTCATCATCATTGGACTGATTATTGGCGCACGTGTGGGCCACTGCCTGTTTTATGAGCCAGGCTACTACATTCACCACATTGCTGAAATGCTTCTACCGATAAAAGAAACCGCTAATGGTTGGAAATTTATAGGCTACCAAGGACTTGCCAGCCACGGTGGTGCCATCGGTATTCTGATTGGGCTCTACCTGTTCTGCCGCCACTACAAAGTCGATTACCTTTGGATGGCCGACCGTCTGGTTATGCCCGTTCCACTTGTTGGCGTGTTCATCAGGTTCGGAAATTTTATGAATTCCGAAATCATCGGACGCCCAACTCAAAGCGATTTTGGCATTGTGTTTGAGCATGTTGATATGCTTCCGCGACATCCGTCGCAACTCTACGAAGCTATCTGCTACCTTATAATATTTGGCGTGCTGCTGTGGTACTACCACAAAAATTACCCCAACTTGCTTAACGGCAAGATTTTCGGTCTGTTCCTGATGCTCGTTTTCACTTCACGGTTCATCATCGAGTTTGGCAAAGAAGTGCAAGAAGAATTTGAAGAAGCTATGCTGCTCGACATGGGGCAATTGCTGAGTCTGCCGTTCATTGCGCTTGGCGTTTGGCTGTTCTTTTTCAGAAAGCCGAAAGCCGACACAAAACCTGCTTCGGACACCAATAATCCATCGGCAAAGAAATGAAACTGACAATCAAAATATTGGCAATCATTGCTTTTTCAATTTCGTTGGCAGGCTGCGCCAAGCAACCGCAAACACCCGTTTGCCAACCACTTTCCGTAAATGGGAAGTTCCTAACAAACGCAAATGGTGACACTGTGGTACTACGCGGCGTAAGCTACGGATGGTCGAACTGGTGGTCGCAGTACTACAACGTGGAAAGCGCTCAATGGCTCAGCAGCGACTGGCACTGCACAGTGGTACGGGCTGCAATGGGAGTTGAGCCATTTGGAGGCTATATGACCAATACCGAAGAATCGGTGAAATTGGTTGAAGCCATTATCGAAGGTGCAATAAAATCAGGTATATACGTGATTGTCGATTGGCACAGCCATGGTATTCATACCGCTGAAGCAAAACAATTCTTCGGCACAATGGCAAAAAAATATGCTGACTGCCCCAACATCATTTGGGAGATTTACAACGAGCCTGTTTTCCAATCGTGGGACGCTGTGCGCGACTATTCGATCCAAATTATCGACACCATACGCGTCCACAACCCCAACGTGATTCTGGTTGGCTGTCCGCATTGGGATCAGGACATCCATCTGGTTGCTGAAAACCCGATTACCGATCGCGAAAACATTATGTACACAATGCACTTTTACGCCGCCACCCACAAAGATAGCCTGCGAAACCGCTACGACAGTGCGCTGACGGCAGGTCTGCCGATATTTGTCTCGGAATCGGCCTGCTGCGAGGCCAACGGCAACGGTGTAATCGACCTTGACGAGTGGAACACTTGGCTTAACTGGTGCGAAACCAATAAGATTAGTTGGGTAACGTGGTCGATTTCGTCGAAAGAGGAAACGTGCTCAATGCTGCTACCAGCGGCAAGCAACACTGGCAACTGGACCGACGCCGATCTTCGCGAAAGCGGCAAACTAACAAGAGATAAAATTAGAGAACTAAATAATTGAAAAATAAAAATTTTAAACCAATAAAACTATGGCAAAAGAACTTCTTTACGTAAACTTGAATTACATTCATCACGTGTTGTCGCCGAAAACACGTGTAGTGACAATGTGTTTGGGAATCAGCATCTGCGGCGTGGGCGCCTGGTGCCTGACCCAAAGTGCGGGCAACTATGCGGCGCTGGCTAGCGGCGTGGTGAACGCACTTGTTGGTGCAACGGCTTTCATATTCTCTTTCAGGCATATGCCGAATTTCGCAAAGAAATTCATCCGCCTGTCAGAAAGTTCGGTGAAAATCAAAAACCACTGGTTCATTCCGCGCCACAAATTCTGTTGGGAAGACATCGAGAAAATCGAAATCACCCGCGAGCACCTGAAAATCACAACCGACTACTCGAGCAAAACCAAGGTTTATGACATTATGAGCGTGTCGTACGACGATTACAACGTGCTGCACAAACAGATTGTGGACAACTGCCTTGAGCGCAACATTGATATGATTTAAGCGCGCAAACCACTCATTTTCAACATAGAATGATTTGCTATTTTTCGGGAACGGGCAACTCAATGTGGGTTGCGCAAACAGTGGCGGCACGCTTTGGCGACAACCGCCTGACCGATATGGCCGACGCCGTGGTAAGCGGCAACAGTTTGACTTTCAGCCTTTCGGAAGGCGAGCGATTGGGATTTGTGTTTCCCGTCCACTCTTGGGGAATTCCGTGGATTGTGCGCAAATTCATCAGCCGAATGAAAATAGAAAACTACAGCAGCAACCTGATATACTGCATTCTGACATGCGGTGATGACTGCGGCCTGACAAACCGGATGCTACAGAAACTGTTCCGCCGCAAGGGCTGGCAATGCCACCACATCTATTCGGTGCAAATGCCCAACACCTACGTGGTTTTCCCTGGCTTCGACACCGACCCCGCCGAACTTGAGCAGAAAAAAACGACCGAAGCCGTTGGCACGCTTGATAAAATTATGGCGGCCATCGAGTCGGACTCGCCCATCGACTGCTATCTGCAAAAAGGCCAGCAGTTTCTGAAATCGCGCATCATATACCCGCTTTTCTGCAAGTTCAAAATGAGCAGCAAGCCGTTCTACTACACCGACAAATGCATTGGCTGCGGCATTTGCGTCAAAAACTGCCCTACCCACAACATCAGGCTCGATAACGGCCACCCAGTCTGGGCCAACAACTGCACACAATGCCTGAGTTGCCTGCACCGCTGCCCGCAAACAGCCATCGAATACGGCAAGCAGTCGGTTGGAAAAGGACGTTACTATTATGGGAAGCGGAAAGAGTGATCAGAATCTGAAAATAATACCCAACTTGAGCAACTCTTTGAACTGCAAGCCTTTGGTCGTGCCAATCTGTTTTCCGTCGTCATCTTTCACGGGAATTTCCTGATCATCGTCGTATATCATTTCGGTGGAGATGGTGGCACGCACATTATAATTGATGGGGAAAATCATTTCAAGGTTCCAGTCAACATCGACATTTTGCGGCTTATGAAAGTAGTTTGAGAAAAATTCAGCGACAGAATTCACTTCGATATTTTTCCAGAACTTATTCTTATACACCCACTTAAGATACAAGCCAGTCTCGCTGCGCACATATCGGTCATCATCGACATTGTAGCGTGAGTGACTCACAGAATCGCTCACCACGAAGGTGTTTTTCGATGTGAGCGGCGATACCGTTATGCTGTTGTGCTCGTTTGCTTTATACTCGAGACCGGTACCGATGGTAAGCGTTGCTGGTGCCATAAACCGCGAAGCGAGCCGTGTTCTGACATTGCCATTATACTCGTAGATAGTGCCAAACTGTGACTTGAATTCCAACTGAGCACTGTAGTAGAATTTCTTGAACGCGCGGTAGCCGTAGTTCGAAGTAATGTTGATTTTGTCTTCGTTGGTGCGCATCGATTTCTTGCCCTGACGGATTGCGCCATATTTAAACACGCCTTTATTTTCCCACGATTGCGCGCCACGTTTGTAGTTGGCGTAAAGTTCGAGAGTTGAAAGCAATGTGATGGTGTTCTCGCCGCCTTTCACCCAGTTGTGCAGAGCCATTTGCGTAGCATCAATGGCAATTTTTCCGCCTAGCCGCCAGTAGTTCGGGTCTTCAGGCTGCTGCAGTTTGACGCGGACCAGTTGCCGTTTTCGCGATTCCGACAGAATGTCGAGCAACAGTTGGCGGGTTTTCTCAATATCATCAGTCTCAATTTCAGGCGAATCGTTGATGAGGATGCGGAACGAGTTGCGCTGGATGTCGCGGATAAGCACCGGTTCATCGTTCCCGGCAAGGTCTTTAATTGTTGTACGGATAACGCGCGGACTGCCATTGAAAAGGCGGAACCGCAGTGAGTCGCCGTTCAAATTAACCAGATAAAAGATTGTTGTATCGTTGCGCAATCGCCGTATCTGACTGATTACCGGCATTTTTCTGATATCGGAAAGATTCTTACGGATGGCTTTTACCAGCGTATCGGTGTAGGGCGTGGTGAGGGAAACAAGACTATCGTAATTAACGCTGTTATCCGACACAAGGTCGAGAATCTCGCTGAAAACAGAGTCGGCAGTCGATACATCCATCGTGTCCAGCGTACGCCGCAAGTGCCATTTCATACGGTTATCGGTCATCTCGCGCTCGAATCGCTCGTTGCGTACCCGCACCGTGTCATAAAAAGCACGCATCCAGGCTAGTTCAATCTCAGGCCGATTATCGTCGACAATCTTCGTGAAATCAGTAAAATTCAGATTTGCCGTATCGACCGGAAGCTGATAGTTCAAGTACCGATAGGCTTCATAAAACGCAGAGTCGATGATATTTGCGGGACGGTTCTGCCGAAAATAGTTATTTATCAACTCACGATCCCAACTCTCACGAACCGGACGCCGCGCACTACGCCGCTGTGCCGACAGAAGCATCGGGCATATACATAGCAGCAGCAATATCAATTTCCGCATAGACATTGTTCGTGTTGTTTTCGCAAAAGTAAGGATTAAATCGCGGAAAAACCGAGTCTGCGAATCGGTGAATAGGTCGAAATTGTCGAGAAAGTTACGGAGCCGACATCCAACAGACGCATATCACATCAATCATAATTCCTACATCGTTCGCAGGCATAAAAAAAGCCCATCGAAATCCGACAGGCATTTATGTTGTGTACGTTAATGCTTAGAAGTTGAACTCGAGACCGCCATTCAGCGTCAGGCGCTGGTAAGGCTTCCCGTAGTTGGTTTTGACAATTCCGCGGAAATAGATGTAGTATTCCGGCGTAAGCGTAATGGCTATATGTTTGGCAATCTTATATTTGCAAAGTAACTGCACATTGCCGCCCAAAATGTGGTTCGGGTTTTCGTAAGCGATCTCGTCATAGTTGTAATAACTTTTTTCGCGGATATGGTGTTCCAGCGGATTCACGTACGGAACCTTAACGTTCTTCGATTCACGGGCAATATTGAATTCCCACAACAGACCTGGCGATACAAAAATCTTCCATTTTTCGCTTGAGCTCAACAAATAGTCGAACCTTAAATTGACACCCATATTCCATATTTTAGCACGGGTTTCGTAGATTTTACTTTTGATTTTGTAGGTCATTTTTGCAGTGTCCCACAATGCCTTATAGTGGAATTCTTCGTGCTCAATTTCTAAACGGAAACGCGTTCTGGCTGATGTACGGATACCAAGATCGATAGCCACATTGTAGCCCGGGATACCGTTCTTGAAGGTGTGGCCATAGTAATTGGTGTCCTTCCTATAACCATTGATGTTATGCAAAACACCACCGTTGATACCCAAAGTTATGTACTCTTCAGTCTGCGCGTTTGCAGCCGAAATTGCTGTGACAAATAGCAATACAAGTAATGATAGTCTTTTCATCCGTTTATTTTTTGTATGACTTGCAGGATTACCCGAAAGCCGCTGCAAAACTATAATAATAAATTAAACCGCCATCAATTTTCCGCCATTGTTGGGAATTTTTGGCACACAATAATATACGCAGCCCAGATTGGTTTATTGTTCAGCACATGCCACCAGAAAAAATAATCTCTGTAAAGCCGCGATAGTGCATCAGACAAAATGACATAGGATTAAACAATCACAACATCCTGTAGATTAATACTATTATAAAATAAACCAAGTACAAATAAGACAAATTGTCATTAAAGATGCTGCAAAAAGTGGACAATAATTCCATATTTGGGCATTGGCACAAAAATTGAAAATGTATGGGCGTTTTCGATTTAGAAACAATGTATAACTAAAATATGGAGGATTTAATCATGAAACTCGCAAGATTTAACAATTACCAACCGTCGGTATTCGACCCATTCTTCGACACCGATTTGTTTGATTGGGCAAACCGCAACTACTCTGAAACCAACACCACAGTGCCTTCAGTGAATATTAAAGAGAACGCCGACGCGTTCAACGTTGAAATGGCCGTTCCTGGGTTCGACAAAAAGGACTTCAAGATTGCTCTCGACCACAATGTTCTGACCATCTCGTCAGAGAAAAAAGTTGAGAATGAGCACAAAAACGGCGAGTATTTCACCCGTCGCGAGTTCAGTTATCAATCGTTCAGCCGCTCGTTCACGCTGCCTGAGGCTGCCAACGGCGACAAGATTTCGGCAAAATATGAGAACGGCATCCTGAACGTTGAAATTCCGAAACGCGAAGAAGCCAAACCAAAACCAATGCGCCAAATCGCTATTGCTTAAAAAATTGAAAATTAATGTCTAACAAATAAATGGAGGATTTGAACTATGACACTCGCAAGATTTAACAATTATCCGTCGTTGTTCGACCAACTGTTTGACACTGACCTGTTTGACTGGTCGAACCGCAATTACTCTGAAACCAACACCACGGTGCCTTCAGTGAACATTAAAGAGAACGCCGACGCGTTCAATGTTGAAATGGCCGTTCCTGGGTTCGACAAAAAGGACTTCAAGATTGCTCTCGACCACAATGTTCTGACCATCTCGTCAGAGAAAAAGGTTGAGAATGAGACCAAAGAAGGTGAGCGCTTCACACGCCACGAGTATAGTTATCAATCGTTCAGCCGCTCGTTCACGCTGCCTGAGGCCGCCAATGGCGACAAGATTTCGGCTAAGTACGACAACGGCATCCTGAACGTTGAGATTCCGAAACGCGAAGAAGCCAAACCGAAACCAATGCGCCAAATCGCTATTGCTTAACGTTTTAGCAGCATAAACGAAAGAAGCCAACCCATGAGGGCTGGCTTTTTTTATTCCACATTCATCCTGATTTTCCAATTCTGCGGATACAGATTGTTCCAACGATTACCGATATTCTTAATCCAACCAAGCGGTAATCCGCTGAATGTTACAAGGTTGAAACCCACTGGTGCATCGGCGACAAAGACATTGTCGCGGTGCAGATAGCGCAAGGCGTCTTGCTGCGAAAGTTCCACTGCGGCGAATGCCTGCCGGTTGAGCGCCCACGACAGAGCCAAATCGTGTTCGGGTGCTAACTTGTCGCCAAAGATATGAGCCATGGCTATCCCCAACTTCCTTACATTCAGGTTATCGGCAACAGTCAGTACATCGATGGCAATGGCTTGCGGCACGGCAATGGCGGTGTCGTTTTTCAGGTAATAGTCGAATGCGGTGCCATCGGTCATCTCGTTCAGGCGCGGAATCAACTTTTTGGAAACGGGTGTGAGTTTGGTTTTCAGTTTTTTCGACGATGCTGAATCACCGTCAGTTTTGCGGAAGACGCAGCAGAAAAAGCCTTCGCCGCGTGTCAGGTGCTGGATGAAACGGTAGCCGGTGCAGCCTTCTTTCTCAATCGGTGTGATGCCCCATTCGGGTGCAATGCTTATTTCGACTGGCTCGGCGGCAAACGTCGATTTTATCCACGCCATATTGTTCTCGTCTTCGTCGGGACAGAAGGTGCAAGTGCTGTAAATCAGGTAGCCGCCGGGTTTGAGCGCGTCCCACACGTCGGCCACAATGCGTTGCTGGCGCTGGGCGCAGATGCGGGTGTTGGCGGTGTTCCACTCGTTGATGGCAATCTGGTCGCGACGGAACATTCCTTCGCCCGAGCATGGTGCATCAACGGCCACAACGTCGAAGAATCCGGTCAGGCGGCTGAAATCTGACGGGTCGTTGCTGGTGACAATGGCGTTGGGGCAGCCCCACTTGGTCAGGTTTTCGGCCAACACGGGAACACGGCTCGAAATCACTTCGTTGCTCACAAGCAGGCCGCCGTTGCCAATGAGCGACGCGTAGTGCGTGCTTTTGCCACCGGGCGCGGCGCAAAGGTCGAGAATACGGATATCTGGCTCATTGCCTGCAATTTGCCGCAGCACATGTCCGACAAACATCGAACTTGCTTCCTGCACGTAGTAAGCGCCGGCATGCAGCAGCGGATCGAGCGTAAAAACCGGACGCTCGGCAAGATATCGTCCCTGCGGTTCCCACCCAACAACATCTTCGGCATCTGCCAACGTACTGTTTTTGTGCGGGTTGAGACGAACGCTTGTCGGCAAGGGCTGTTCGAGCGCCGTCGTAAAACGGTCGTAATCGGCACCAATCTGCCCGCGCATCCGCGCTTCAAAATCGTTTGGCAAAGCAATTCCCATCAGCGATTATTTTCCGCAAAAATAGTCCGATTAGAACGCGGATGACGCAGATTGAACAGATTTATTTTGACATCGGACTTCAGACTACAGACAACAGTCGCACTATTCCTAATGTGGCATCTCAACTTTTCAATTCACCGATTATCAAATTATCCGATTCACCAATGTATATTTGCAGCAGTTATGGGCAAGTTTCGCGAAATCATATCGATATTGGCTGTGAGCATTTTGGCAATTGTTGTCGCCACCGGCTGCTACGAGCCTTCGGACTTCAATGCCTTTGGCAAAGGCGAACGCGTGGTGGTCATCGAAGGGCGCGTGACCAATGCTGATTCGGTTTCGACGGTTGTTGTGACGCGGACGGTTGACGCTCTGAGCGACACTGATTGCGAATTTGTCAACGACGCCATCGTCTATCTGCGCGACGACCTTGGCAATTCCGCGCAACTTCAGAGTGAAGGCAACGGCGTTTATCGGACCACCGAAATTGACGGCGCCATCGGCAACCGCTATCTGCTTACAGTTGAAGTGGATGGCGACCATTACAGTTCAATCGACAAAATGCCGCCACAGGTGCTGATCGACTCAATAGTGGTTGAGTACCGCGACAACTACACAATTTTCGACACCATCGGCTACTACGTGTCGATTTACACAAGGCGTAACAACGATTCGGCTCAGTTCTATCGTGTTGAAATTGAAAAAAACGGCACTTTGCTTAACGACGGACTTTCGCTTTGGCTTTATGAAGACTCGCACCTGACCGACGTCTACAAAATGACCATCCCGCACACTTTCTTCATTGGCGATTCGGTGGTGGTTGGCGTCTATTCGCTGTCGCCAAATGTGTTTGAGTATTTTTCGGGGCTATCGAAGCAATTCTCAACCATCTATAGCAACATACAGCCCCCCCTGACAAATCCTGAAACGAACATACAGCCATCGGCTTTGGGATGTTTTCAGGCATCATCAGTCATCAGAACCCGTTTTGTGATTGGGAACGCCCGCCGCAGGGTGGTGATGGTCGGGAAATAGACTATTTTTTCAGCAGAAACTCTTCGATAATTCGCTTGAAGAACGCCTTTGTCTCATCGGTCGAATGAGCAATACCCGATGTCATCTGCGGCTTGCCGTTGAGCGGGCAGTACAAAAACGCAGGAATGCCTTTAATGCCGAAAGCGGCTGACAGAGCCGGTTCTTGATCGGTGTTCACCTTATAAACATCAATCCTGCCTTTGTACTCATTGGCCAAATCTTCAAGAATGGGCGATGCAATGCGGCAAGGTCCACACCAATCGGCATAGAAATCGACAATGCACGGCTTGTCGCCGAGATAAACCCACTGTGTCGGGTTCTCTTCGTAATTCATCACTTTCGTCAGGAAATCGGCTTTCGACATCTGCTTGACAATGGGCTCTTGCGCGAACAAACTGCTGCAAAGCGCTATGCAGAGCGATATTAAGGCTATTTGTCTCATTGTTTTTTGATATTAGTTGCGTTGTAAAGATAGTATTTTTTGTTTTCGAAACACGGGGCGCAGAAATTCTCGCGACAAAAACCGGCTTGTTTCAGGTGGTGAAAGCAAAAAAGTAGGGGCGAAAATCTTTTCGCCCCTACCCTTTTAAATCGTGCGGACGCGCCGTGTGCGACGCATCTTCTTTATCAATCATTAATCATAACACGTTTCGCCACATTGCCAACCTTGACAATGTAAACACCCGCGGTGTTCATGCGAATCTCTGTAGAGACGTGGCTCGCCGCGTCTCTACTAACAACCAAACGGCCCATGGCATTGTAGATGAGAATCTCGGCATCGGCGTTCTCAACCACAATAACATTGTGGTGAGCGTAGATGTTGACTGCGCAGGCGGCCGATTCGGCGACAGCAGTAACTTCGCCACCATTATCAACAGCAGCCTTGTAGCCCCAAACAACCTTGCAGTTTTCAGGATTCCAATTCTCAGCCCATCCGGCAGGCTGCGATGCTGCTTCGCAATAAATGGTCAGATTCTTGCATCCGGCAAAGGCCGAATCGCCAATCACAGTCACGTTCGATGGAATGAACACCGATTTCAGGCCTTCGCAGCCATAGAACGCACGGGCGCCAACAACAACATCGTCTTCACCCGCCATAATCACAATGGTTTTCGATTTCAAAGTATTTTCCACACTATCTATCTCGCCAATCTGAACTGTCTCAAGGCTGCTGCAGAAGGCAAATGCACCATCACCAATCTGAGTTACCGAACTTGGAATGTCGATAGTCGACAGGCTTGCGCAACCGCTGAACGCGCTGCTGCCAATCTCGGTCACCGATGCCGGAATGGCCACTGAATCGAGACTCACGCAGCCGCTGAATGTGCTTGCGCCAATGGTTGTTATCGATGTCGGGATACCGATGCTTGTAAGGCTTGTGCAGCCGCTGAACGCGCTGTCGCCGATGGTTGTTACCGATACCGGAATGGCCACCGAATCGAGTTTGGTGCAACCGGCAAACGCTGCCGCGCCAATGTTCGCTACCGTTTGTGGTATCTCAATGGTACTCAGGCTTGTGCAACTTGTGAAAGCACCGCTTCCGATTTCCGTAAGGTTTTCAGGCAGAACCACAGCGTCAAGGCTTGTGCAGTTGGCAAACGCGCTGTCGCGGATGCTCTCAATCGAACTTGGAATGTTGACCGAAGTAAGGTTGGTGCAACCCGAGAACGCATTGCTGCCCAACTCAGTCACCGATTCCGGAATGACCACAGTATCAAGTTTCGAGCAGTCGGCAAAGGCACCGTTACCAATGGTTGTAACCGTTTCCGGGATGTCGATAGTCGACAGGCTTGAGCAGCCGTTGAATGCGCCATGGCCGATTTCTGTCAGATTTTCAGGCAGAACAACCGAATCAAGGCTTGCACAGTTGGCAAACGCACCTTCGCTGATGGTTGTAACCGATGTCGGAATGTTGACCGAAGTCAGGTTTTCGCAACCTGAGAAGGCGTTGCTGCCGATCTCTGTAACAGTTTCTGGAATAATCACTTCAGTAACTGTTGTGCAGCCTTCGAAAGCGTTGTTGCCAATGCTCGAAATTGAATCGGGAATGGCAACCACCGAATCGGTTCCTGTGTAAACTGTCAGGTTATCAGTTGAATAGATGAAATCGCCATCGAAAGTTCCGTTGACGGTCAGTGCACCCCAAGGCTCGCCTGTTGCTGAGCCGTGGTAAACCACATTTTTGACCTTCAAGAATGCGTTGCTGCCGATGGTCGTCACACAGTCAGGAACATAGAGCGACACCATGCCGGTGCAGCCCGCAAACGCATTGGCACCAATTGTAGTAACCGTACTCGGGATTCCGACAGAATCAAGTTTCACGCAACCGTTGAACGCTGAGTTGCCAATGCTCGTAACGGTGTATTGCACGCCTTCAGAAACAATCTTGGCAGGAATAACCGCATAGATGGTATCAATGACAAAACCTTGAAGTTCAACTGTTTTTGTCAGAGTATCGGTAATGAGATATTTCATATTGTCGACATTGCGGTTCGGATTGAACATCTTACGGAAGTTTGCGGTGAACGTCAAATCCTTCCAAACACCAACAATGCGCTCGGCACGTTTGTCGCCATCGTTCCAACCGATAAACTCATAGCCTTCGTTAGGCGTAGCAGTTATTGTTATGCTGTCATTGACATTGTATGTACCTGACCCCGTAACCGTACCGAATGCCGCGTTGTTGGCCAAAACTGTCAGTGTGTATTTTGCCGGTGCGGGTGTGTTCCAAACAACCGTGCACGGATTCCACGATGCAACCCAATTGTCCGGCCAACTTGCAGGTTTTGAAGCGGCGTCGCAGTGAATTGTCAGTTTGCTGCAGCCAGTGAACACATAACTGCCCATACCAAATACCGAAGTCGGGATGGTGATGCTCTTAAGGCTACTGCACCATCCGAATGCATAATCGCCAATCTTGTCTACAGAGTTGGGGATAGTTATATATTTAAGGTTCGTGCAACCTGAAAATGCACTGTTCTCAATGCTGTCAACCGACGTCATCACCACCGTGGAAACTGTCCTATTGTCGGCAAAAGCATTTTGGCCGATAATGCGCACATTGTCAGGAATTCTTGCTAGGGTATCGGTACCGATGAAGCCGCAAACATAATCTTTCCAATTATCGTAATAGATGAAATCGCCGTCAACCACGCCATTGGCAACCAATGCGCCCCACGGGCTGCCTGTTGCCGTGCCCGAATAGATGACATTTTTCACGCATCTAAAAGCGTCACGGTAAATACTTGTAACTGATCTTGGTACGGTTACAGAATTCAAATCATAGTGAATAGTTGTGTCAATTGATGTAACTCTATAGTCAACACCATTGATGGTAATAGTGTCCGGTATCACGATGTCCTTTTCATTTCCCTTGTAATAGCGAATACCGGCCGTTTGGGTATTTTCGTTGACTGTGCAGTCGAACAAGTTTGCCGGCGACTTGAGCCACACAACCGGGCACGGATTCCATGACGGATTCCAATTATCGTGCCACCCGTCAGGTTTCGAAGCAAAATCGCAATAGATTGTCAGACTGCTGCAACCGTTGAATGCCGACATGTCTATGGATGAAACCGAATTGGGGATTGTGATGGTTTCAAGACTGCTGCAACCCGAAAACGCCGCAAAACCAATACTTTCGACTGTATTAGGGATGTTAATCGATGTCAGATTTTTACTATAAGAGAATGCTGACTCACCGATGCTGACAACCGGACCTGTCATTGTTACTGTCTGAAGGTTTTCATTATTTCCGAAAGCCGATTTGCCAATATTTTTGACGCTTACAGGAATTTCAACATTGGCACTGCTACCGGCATAGGCAACAAGATTTTCCTTTTCGGCATCAGAAAAAACGAAATCACCGTCAACCACACCATTCACAATCATTGCACCCCACGGGCTACCTGAAACGCTACCTGAGTAAACAACGTTCTTTACACCTTTAAATGCATTATTGCCAATGACGAAAACCGAATTTGGGACACTAATAGTTTTCAGACTGTTGCACATATAAAAAGCGTAGTCACCAATCTTGCGTACAGAGTTTGGTATAGTTATATATTTAAGGCTCGAGCAACTTGAAAACGCGTTGTTCTCAATGCTGTCGACAGACGTCATTACCACCGTGGAAACATTCTGATTGTCGGCTAAAGCCTTTTCGCATATAACACTCACATTATCAGGAATTCTAACAAGGGTATCGGTGCCGATGTAGGCAGCAAGGAAATGCTTATAAGTATTTGTATATACAAAATCACCATCAACCACACCGTTCACCACATTGGCGCCCCACGGGCTACCTTCTGCCGTGCCATTGTAAATGACATTTTTCACACCTGCGAAAGCATCGTAGGCAATCTCGGTGATAGTACTTGGCACGGTAACCGACATCAACGGTTTGAAACTCAGGTAAGCAGTATCAATCGCCATAACCGGGTATTTTGTACCATTGACGTTGATACTGTCCGGAATCACGATAGATGTTTCGGTACCTGTGTACCTGTGAAGACTGATTGTGTGGCTGTTAGTGATTGTGTACTCGTAAGGCACACTTTGAGCCACACACAAGCCTACACTCAGGCTCATCAGCATTGATAAAAATATTTTTTTCATAGAATCGATACACTGAATCCGTGTCGTGCGCAACTTTTAAATTGTATGTTATTGTTGTTTTCTTCTATTTGTATAACAAGCATTTAGTCCTGCATAAACAAAACCATTCACCAACCCGCAATAATCGTATGGATGAGCCACATTATTATTTGGTATAAATTTCATAGCGGATGCAAAGATAAGTTTTTTATAATTCGTGTTACGGGCTTTGAGCAATAATGTTAATGGCTGGAAAGATGACTGGAAATGTTTCAAAAACATTTTATGAAACCGATTGCATAAAAAGTTGCACAAAGCAAATTTTGTCTTACCTTCGCAATTTGTAAATGAGCACGAATGCAAATGCAACGATAAAATAATTCACACTAAACTTTTAAACACTAAACTATGACCACAAATCAGAAAATGACCAATTTCAGGTGGGCGATATGCGGCCTGCTGTTTTTGGCAACCACGGTCAACTACCTCGACCGTCAAGTACTTTCACTCACGTGGAAGGATTTTATCGCACTCGATTTCCATTGGAACGACAACGATTATGGCAACATAACCGCCACATTCTCAATTTTCTATGCATTCATATCGCTGTTTGCTGGCAAATTCATCGACTGGATGGGCACCAAAAAAGGCTACATCTGGGCCATTGTCATCTGGTCGTTTGGCGCCTGTCTGCACGCGGCTTGCGGCTGGGCCACAATGCGGCTCACGGGCATTGCCGACATTGAAGCGCTGCGCGCTGTGACAAAAGGTTCTGAATTGGCGTTAACAATCTCAACCATAAGCGTTTGGCTATTCCTTGCCTGCCGCATAATTCTTGCCACAGGCGAGTCGGGCAACTTCCCCGCAGCAATCAAGGTTACGGCGGAATATTTCCCGAAAAAGGACCGCGCCTACGCCACATCAATCTTCAATGCGGGTGCCTCGGTGGGTGCGCTTGCAGCCCCGCTGACAATCCCGATTCTGGCAAAACATATGGGCTGGGAAATGGCGTTCATCGTGATTGGTGCCATCGGTTTTGTGTGGGCTGGCGCGTGGTTGTTCCTCTATTCGGCACCTGCGCAGAACAAGTTTGTAAACGAAGCGGAACTTGCTTATATTGAGTCGGATAAAGAAGAAACTGCCGAAAAATCAGTATCGACAAGCACTGCCGACGAACCGAAATTCTCAATTCTCGACTGCTTCAAATACCGTCAGACGTGGGCGTTCATCGTTGGTAAACTAATGACCGACGGTGTGTGGTGGTTCTTCCTCTTCTGGGCACCCGCCTATTTTTCCGAACTGGGCTATCCATCGTCGTCGGGAATGGGACAACTGCTCATTTTTGTGCTCTATCTGATTGTAACTGTGGTATCTATCTATGGCGGATATCTGCCGAAACTATTTGTCGAAAAAATGGGAATGCACCCCTACGCAGGACGTATGCGGGCAATGCTGATTTTCGCCTTTCTGCCGATATTTGCAATGTTCGCGCAGCCGCTGGCAGGCATCTCACCGTGGTGGCCGTGCGTCATCATTGGCTTGGCTGGCGCGGGACATCAGGCTTGGTCGGCTAACCTCTACTCAACCATCGGCGATATGTTCCCGAAATCGGCCATAGCCACCATAACAGGCATCGGCACAATGTTTGGCGGCCTCTGCTCGTTCGCCATCAACAAGGGCTCGGGTATGCTGTTCACTCACGCCGAAGAACTTGGCGACGCCTTCACCTTCTTTGGCACCACAGGCAAACCTGCGGGATATATGATGGTGTTCTGCTACTGCGCCGTGGCCTACCTGCTTGCGTGGACAATTATGAAGGTGCTTGTGCCTCAGTATAAACCGATAGTTAAATAATGGTATTGGGTGTTGGGTATTGGGTGTTGGATTAAGGACAAATAGGTTCAAAATTATGGGTAAAATAAATTCTTACAAAGATTTAGAAGTTTGGAATTTGTCTATGGATTTGGCAAAAGTCATTCATATACTTTTGAAAGATTTTCCAAAAGAAGAATTGTATGCGCTCAACTCACAAATCCGACGCAGCGCAATATCAGTACCATCAAACATTGCTGAAGGTTTTGGTCGAGACAGTCTGAACGATTATTGCCACTTTTTGCAGATAGCACGCGGTTCGCTTTTTGAGTTGGAAACACAAGTTCAACTTGCCGCTTCCTTTCAATACATATCGGATACCGACAAAAATACGATTTCCGCACAGTGTCAAGTTATAGGTAGAAAACTTAACAATCTGATTAGCAAACTTAAAGATTCGGCCAAAAACAAGTCGAACCAAAATGAAACACCTAACACCTGACACCCAACACCTAACACCAAAAACAAAGAGATATGAAAACTTTCATTACTGATAATTTCTTGCTGAAGGCGAAAACAGCGCAGGAACTCTATCACAACTTTGCTAAAAATCAGCCGATTATCGATTACCACTCGCACCTGATTCCGCAGCAGATTGCCGAGAACCGCAAGTTCGACAACATTGCGCAAATCTGGCTCTCGGGCGACCACTACAAATGGCGGGCAATGCGCGCCAACGGCATCAACGAGCGATTTGTGACGGGCAACGCCACCGACCGCGAGAAGTTCGACGCGTGGGCGCAGACGGTTCCGTACACGCTGCGAAACCCGCTCTACCACTGGACTCACCTCGAGTTGAAACTCTACTTCGGTATCGACACACTGCTCAACCCCGAATCGGCCGACGAGATTTGGAACCGTACATCGGAAATGCTCAAGTCGGACGAGTTCAGCGTATGGGGAATGTTGCGAAAAATGAAGGTTGAGACGGCTTGCACCACCGACGACCCGATTGACAATCTGCAATATCACAAGCAAATAGCCGCATCGGACTGCCCCGCGAAGATTCTGCCAACCTGGCGTCCCGACAAGGCTGCCGACGTGACCAACGCCGCTGCCTGGAACGCCTACATCGACCGTCTGGCCGAAGTGTCGGGCATTGAGATAAACAGTTTCAAAGCGTTGTTTGACGCGCTCGACCGCCGCATCGACTATTTCCACTCAGTTGGTTGCCGTTTGGCCGATTTCGGTCTCGACTTCCTCTATTCCGAAGATTACACCGACGCTGAAATTGAAGCCATATTCACGAAAGTGAGAAGTGGCAAAGAGTTGACCGCCAACGAGATATTAAAATTCCGTTCGGCTGCGCTCTATAGGTTTGCGCTGCAAGTTCACGCCAAAGGCTGGGCGCAACAGTTCCACGCAGGGCCAATCCGCAACAACAACACGCGGTTGCTCACCACTCTCGGCCCCGACACGGGTTTCGACTCAATCGGCGACTTCTCGCAAGCCTTGAGTATGAGCAAGTTCCTCAACCGTCTCGACTCGACCAACCAACTCGCAAAAACCATCTTGTACAACATCAACCCTGCTGACAATGAAGTGTTTGCGACAATGATTGGCAACTTTCAGGACGGCACCGTGGCGGGCAAAATGCAGTGGGGCTCGGCGTGGTGGTTCCTCGACCAAAAAGACGGCATCGAGAAGCAACTCAACTGCTTGTCGTGTCACGGTCTGTTGAGCCGATTTGTGGGTATGCTCACCGACTCGCGCAGTTTCCTGTCGTACCCGCGCCACGACTATTTCCGCCGCATTCTCTGTAACCTTATCGGCACCGACGTCGAAAACGGCGAACTGCCAAACGATATTGATTTACTGGGAAATATGGTGGCCGACATCTGCTATCGCAATGCGAAAAACTACTTTAAATTTTAGGAAAGGCAAAAGCCATTAGGCATCAGCATTTATCAAAAAATAAACTAAAATTGTAATTTGATTATAAATCAATTAAATCTGTGATAATCTGTTGAATCAGTGTAATCTGTGTTCAACTTTAAATCAAAAATCGAAAATGAAAAAGACAGTAACATTTGGCGAGATAATGCTACGGCTCGCCGCCCCTGGTTATGAAAGATTTTTGCAATCGAACAGTTTCAACGCCACATTCGGCGGCGGTGAAGCCAACGTGGCCGTTTCGCTTGCAAACTACGGTATACCTGTAAGTTTCGTCACTCGTCTGCCACAAAACGACATTGCCACAGCCTGCCTGCGCGAACTTCGCGGCCTGGGTGTCGACGTGAACGACGTGGTTTTCGGCGGCGACCGCATTGGTATCTATTACCTTGAAACTGGCGCAGTTAGCCGTGCATCGAAAGTGATTTACGACCGCGCGCACTCGTCGGTTTCGGAAATCAAAACTGGTATGGTCGATTGGAAGAAGGTGTTCGAAGGCGCTGGCTGGTTCCACTGGACAGGCATCACGCCTGCCATTTCGCAGGGTGCGGCCGACGTCTGCCTTGAAGCGCTGAAAGTGGCTAAAGAGTTGGGAATCACCATCTCGTGCGACCTCAACTACCGCAAAAACCTATGGAAGTACGGCAAGCGTGCCGACGAAGTAATGCCCTCGTTGGTAGAGTATTGCGACGTGATTCTAGGAAATGAAGAAGACGCTGAAAAAGCCCTTCTCATCAAACCCGAAGGCGTGAACATCGAAGGCGGCAAAGTGGTTGCAGAAGCCTATCTGTCGGTATCACAACAGATTATGAAACGCTTCCCGAATGCGAAAAAGGTTATCACCACGCTTCGCAGTTCAATCAATGCCAACCACAACAACTGGGCGGGCGTATTGTACGACGGCAAAACGCTGTTCAAATCGCCTGAATATCAGATAACTCACATTGTTGACCGCGTTGGTGGCGGCGACTCGTTTATGGGCGGCCTAATCTACGGCCTGCAAACCTACACTGGCGACGACCAAAAGGCGCTGAACTTCGCCGTTGCCGCATCGTGCCTGAAGCACACAATTTACGGTGATTACAACCGCGTGAGTGTTCAGGAAGTTGAGAAACTTATGTCGGGCGACGCGAGCGGAAGAGTTAGTAGATGAGAGAGTTAGAGAGTTAGAGAGACAGAGAGACAGAGAGTTTAAATATTTGAATCGAATTAAAATGGGATATGTAAAATCATATAAGGAATTAAGCATTTGGCAAAAATCTATGGATTTGGTAATCGGTATTTATTCCATCTTGAATAAATTTCCTGCTGAAGAGAATTTTGCATTATCATCACAAATGCGCCGAAGTGTGGTTTCAATTCCATCAAATATTGCAGAAGGATTTGGTCGACACAGCGATGGCGATTTTATCAGATTCCTGCAGATAGCAAAAGGGTCTCTATGCGAATTACAAACACAAGTGGAGATTGCACAAAGACTTAACTACATTGGTGATGAATATGAATCAATTGAAAAACAATGCGATGAGTTATCGAAAATGTTAAGCGGTTTTATTGTAAGCATTAGAGAAAGAAATAAATCTAAAAACGCTCAAAATAACCATTCACACTAACCATTTATTTTCTAACTCTCTACTTCTCTAACTCTCTAACTCTCAAAGAAAAAAATTAAATATTAACTAAAAACAAATACATATGAGATTTTCAAGAATGAACGTTCTAAACACAATGCTTTCGACTGGCATTGTGCCATTGTACTACAATGCTGACGTTGAAAAAGTTAAACAGGTGGTTCTGGCTTGCTACAAAGGCGGTGCGCGGGTGTTCGAATTCACCAACCGCGGCGATTATGCACACGAAGTGTTTGCTGAAGTGAACAAATGGTGCGCCACGGCTTGCCCCGAAATGGCAATGGGTGTGGGCTCTGTTGTAGACCCCGCAACGGCTGCGCTTTACATTCAGTTAGGTGCTAACTTCATCGTCTCGCCGTCGCTCAATCCTGATATGGCAAAGACCTGCAACCGCCGCAAGATTGCGTGGTTGCCTGGCTGCGGCACACTCTCGGAAATAAATCTGGCCGAAGAGTTGGGCTGCGAGATTGTGAAGATTTTCCCTGGCAAGGAAGTTGGCGGCCCATCGTTTGTGAAGGCCATCAAAGCACCGTGCCCGTGGTCGAACATTATGCCGTCGGGTGGTGTGGCACCTGAACGCGAGAGCCTCGAAGCTTGGTTCAAGGCTGGTGTGGCTTGCGTCGGGCTTGGCTCACAATTGACACCGAAAGACGTGATTGAAAAAGGCGACTGGGCCTTCATTGAGAACAAGGTGAAAGAGTCGTTGACAATTGTTAAAGAGCTGCGCAAATAATTAATAAGCAGCGCATTAGACTAAAAGGAAGGGCTTCGGTTCTTCCTTTTTTTATGATCAGGCCATATGAAGTGTACGTATCTATAAGTAATTTCCGACTGATGGCATGCGCAAAAAAAAAGACCTTACAGTTACGTAGGGTCTTTTTTGTGGTTGTCAACGACAGTTTACTCGTCATATCCACCCCTGAATTTTCCGCCTTTTTCTTGCTCAAAATCATCGTCTTCAGCTTCATCGCTATAACTAATGTGTATGGCTATCCATTTTTCATTGAGAGGAACTTTTGCCACACCCGACAAATCGTATTCACTCAGCAGGTCAAACACGGTTTTTTCGTTCAAATCAGTTCCCGATTTGGGATAACAAAACCAAAGTTTACCATCAGTTTCAACTGCATTCATCGCTTCGTTAAGCAGATTTTCGGCGTCATTACGATTTTCGGCAAAAATCTGCACATAACTATAGTAGTCTTCCACTTCTGTGTGTGCATCAATGCCTTCGTTTTTAAGTAATTGCAGAAATTCTTTGGGGGAATTAAGAATCAAAACGGTCTTACCGCTGGTAAGACTTAGTTTTTTCAAGATAGGGTTCATTTATTCCATCAATAAATAAGAATTAACGGCTCAAAGTAAATGAAAGTTTTATTCGTTTGACATCGGTGTGCGAAAAAAAATACGCTTTTGATATTCGATATAAAACATTGCTTTCCAATAAATATTTAGTTACCGATTATTTCCATCTCGTCAATCAGTCGCTGCGCCCCTGCATATTTGTCGATGATGAAAAGTGCGTAGCGGATGTCGAGCCCGATATTGCGGCATATGTCGGCATCGAACTGAAGGTCGCTCATTGTTCCTTCCCACACTCGGTCGAAATTAAGGCCGATAAGATTGCCGTCGGCATCGAAAATCGGACTGCCGGAGTTGCCGCCGGTGGTGTGGCATGTTGTTATGAAACCAACAGGCATTGTACCGTCAGCGTTACAGTATGTGCCGAAATCATTGGCGGCAAATAGTTGTTTCAGACGGTCGGGAACGGTGTAGTCGTAAATATCCATATCGCATTTCTCCATTACACCGCCAAGAGTTGTGAACGGACCGTAAACCACAGCATCGGACGGACGGAAACCGCGGATCTGTCCGTATGTTACTCTGAATGTTGAGTTTGCGTCAGGAAAGAAACGCTTGTCGGCAAAGCATTCGCGCTGCAACTGCATAAATCGCCGCTGGTGGTGGTTGTTTTTGCGTTGAATCTGAGAAAGCGGCTTGCTGATTTTGGTGTTGTAGATGTCGTTAGTTTCGCTGGCGAGCTTGTAAAGCGGGTCTTTGAGCAATGTTTTTTCGTTCACAACTGAGTGCTTTTCGAAGAAAGAAATGGCTGTTGATGGTGTTGTGAACATCGATTTATGGTAGGCTGCCGCAAAAGATGCTGTATTGTTCCATTTTTTTAGTGTGGCTGGCACATGCTCGGGTTGGGCGTTGGCCAAATATTCGTTAATCAACATCTGTGTGACAGATATGTCGGTTTCCGAATCGTAATCGGCATAAAATTCATTCAGATAATCAAGAATTTGAGCGCGGCGCAGGCTGTCTTCCATATTTTCGTTGATCAGTGTTTTGATTTTGCGGCAAACTGTGAGAGCTTCCGATTTATAGATTGTTTCGCTCATAAGCAGCCATGCTCGGTTGTGTTTTACATATTCTATATAGTCGGCTTCATAATCATCCAACAGATTGTCGTACAATTGCTTCCGTTCATCAGATTCGGCAATCCACGCCAGCATTTGCTTTTCGCGCTCACGCTTTTGATCAACCACATGTTTGTTTTTCAGACCGTTACGTTCTCCTTGCAGTTTCTTCCATGCATTGGCCAAACTTGCGACTTTGCTAGTGTATTTTATCATCACCGATTGGTCGTTGCGCATCCGTTCCTTTATTATATCAATGGATTTACCGCGAATTTCCACAACAATCGGGTCGAACACATCTTGTGTGGCTTCCACGGCAAACGAAGGAAGATACTCATTTGTGGTTCCCGGATAGCCCATCAGCATCACAAAATCGTTTTCATGCTTCTCTTTTGCGTTAATTTTCAGATAGTTGCTTGCGCGATACGGCACATTTTCGATGGAGTAGGGTGCCGGACGATTCAAACTGTCGGCGTAGATGCGAAAAATTGTGAAATCGCCCGTGTGTCGCGGCCATACCCAGTTGTCGGTGTCGCCGCCGAATTTTCCTATTGAAATAGGTGGTGCACCTACTAATCTGATATCTTCAAATATCTCATACACTGACAGATAATATTCATTGCTGCAATAAAAGGCATCAACATGTGCTTTCAGAGTTGAGTCGGTCGAAGCTGCTTGTTCGATTTTCGATATATTATTTGATATCAATATGCTTCGCTTGTCACTTGGCATTGTGTCGTTCACACCATCGAGCACCTGCGCCGTCACATCTTCCATCCGTCGCAGAAAGCAGACTCCAATCTTATTTCCACCTAGCTCATCTGACTGATTCATGGCCCAAAATCCGTTGGTGATATAATCGTTTTGAAGTGAACTATGCTGCTGCACCACATCGAGTCCGCAATGGTGGTTGGTAATGACGAGTCCCTGTGCCGAAATGACTGAACCAGAGCAGAAATGATGGAATGGCCTGTCGAGGTCGACAAAGCCCACAACCGCGTCTTTCAGGCACGATTGGTTGATGCTGTAAATATCTTCAGCCGTAAGGTGCAGCCCCATCTCGCTCATTTCACCGATATTGTTTTCGAGCAGAAAAGGCAGCCACATTCCTTCGTTGGCGCGAATTGTCAATGCGACAAAAATTCCTAACAGCGATACGATTAAGCGTTTCATAATGTATAGTTTTTGGTTCGGAAAAATAGTAAAATTTGGCAACAGACCTTTTTTTGCGAAAAAAAACGCAAAACTTGCCGATAACAGAATTGGTGAATTGGAAAATCAACCTAAAAATCAACGTTCATAAAAACTCGCATCGAAAAAAAACAAAAACTATAGTATTTTGCGGGGGCAATAATCAGTTATGCAACAAGCAATAAATCTATACGCCAACCACAGCCCCACCGACTGGCTTCCGACATCGGTGAAAGAGATGGCCATGCACGGCTGGGACCAGCCCGATGTGGTTCTGTTCAGCGGCGACGCCTACGTTGACCACCCGTCGTTTGGGGCGGCAGTGATTGGGCGCGTGCTTGAATCGCAGGGGCTAAAAGTGGCCATTGTGCCGCAACCCAACTGGCGCGACGACCTACGCGACTTCCGCAAATTCGGACGTCCGCGGATGTTTTTCGGTGTGTCGGCTGGCGCGATGGACTCAATGGTGAACCACTACACCGCCAACAAACGTCGTCGTTCCGATGATGCCTACACCGCCGGTGGAATTGCCGGCCAACGGCCTGATTATGCATCGGTTGTATATTGCAATATTCTGAAAGAACTCTACCCCGATGTGCCAATTGTTTTGGGCGGAATTGAGGCGTCGCTGCGGCGATTTGTGCATTACGATTATTGGGCCGATGAGTTGAAACCCAGTATTTTAGTCGATACAAAAGCCGATATTTTGAGTTACGGAATGGGCGAAAAAACACTCATTGAACTCGCCACCCGTTTCAAGCGCGGCGACAGCATTGAGCAAATGTTTGACATTCCGCAAATTGGCTATCTGCGTCCGGCAAGCGAGGAATCGAAAATCCGGACCGATGATGACATTATGCTGTCATCCTTCGAAAAAAGTCTGAAAGACAAGGTTGCATATGCCGTTGATTTCAAGACAATTGAAGAAGAGTCGAACAAATGGCACGCTCGACGCATTCTGCAACTTATGGGCGACAAACTGCTGGTTGTCAATCCGCAATACGAGCCGTGGACACAGGCCGAAGTCGATTTCTCGTTCGACCTGCCATACACCCGGTTGCCGCATCCGCGCTACAAAGACAAGCCCATCCCGGCTTACGAGATGATTCGCCACTCGGTGAACTTGCACCGCGGATGTTTCGGCGGCTGCTCGTTCTGCACCATATCGGCGCACCAGGGCAAGTTTGTGGTGAGCCGTTCCGAGGAGTCGATTCTACGTGAAATTGAGAAGGTGATTCAAATGCCTGATTTCAAGGGTTATCTGTCGGATATTGGCGGCCCGTCGGCAAATATGTACAATCTGCATGGGCAAGACACGACCATTTGCGAGAAATGCAAACGACCGTCGTGCATCTTCCCGAACATCTGTAAAAACCTGAATACCAACCACGAGCCACTGACAAAACTATATCGCAAAATCAGCAGTCTGCCCGGCATAAAAAAGGCTTTCATCGGAAGCGGCATCCGCTACGACCTGCTGCTCAACTACGACAAACCCACGCCCGACAAAATGGAATACATCCGTCAGGTTATCCGAAACCACGTGTCGGGACGACTGAAAGTGGCGCCGGAGCACACTTCCGATGATGTTCTGCGTATGATGCGGAAGCCGCCGTTTGCGCTGTTCAAGCAGTTCAACCGCATTTTCGAGGCCGAAAACAGCGATGCCGGACTTTGCCAGCAACTCATCCCATACTTCATCTCGAGCCACCCCGCAAGCACCAAACGCGATATGGCCCAGCTGATGCTTGAGACGAAGAAACTCGACTTCAAACTCGAACAGGTTCAGGACTTTACGCCCACACCAATGACGCTGTCGACCACCATCTACTATTCGGGCATCGACCCCTACACAATGAAGCCCGTGTACACGGCCAAAACCAAAGACGAGAAACTCGAGCAGCGCAAATTTTTCTTCTGGTACAAGCCCGAATTCCGCCGCGAGATTGACTCCGAACTGCGGCAGATGGGACTGCTCTCCGGCCCTGCCTACACACCGAAAACCGGGAAATCGGGCAACGGACATTTCAAGCAGAACGATGGCCGAAAGGGCGGAAATTTCGATGCGAAAAAGGGAAATTTCGGCGGAAAAACGAAAAAAAAGCGGTAATCGAGGAAAAAACGGGAAACTTCCATAAAAAGATTGCCCAAATCGATTGGAATTCGCGGTTTAGACTGATATTTCTTACATTCGGACAACATTCTTAAACTAACAACTATGAAAAAGCTTTTTTCAAAAGTAATGTTGGCTGCAACAGTTGCAGCGGCATTTGTCGCTTGTCACGACAATGATGATGACAAAGTTAAATTCGACACAATCGACTATTCGGTTGATTTAGGGCTCACAAGCGGAACCCGATGGGCGAAAATGAATGTGGGAGCCAAAAATCCGTGGGACTACGGCGACTACTTCGCATGGGGTGAAACAAAATCGAAAGATACTTACGACTGGAGCAATTATCTCCACATGGCACCAGGCGGAACCGACTGGCAGTCAATCAACAAGTATCAAAACAATGACCGTGAGACGAGCGACTGGAACAAAGGTACTTTCATTGGCGATGGCAAAACAACGCTCGAAGCCGACGACGATGCCGCTGCCGCAAACTGGGGTGGCGACTGGACTATTCCGACCATCGCCGACTTTGAAGAACTACTCAGCAAATGCAAAACCGATTGGACCGATAACTACAACAACACCGGGGAGTCTGGTCTGGTAGTTAGCGGCAATGACAACTCAATTTTCCTCCCGACCGCAGGTTTCTATAATGGTGGAAACTTCCCCGACAGCACGGGACGCTATTGGTCGGCTACGCTTGGCCAAGCAACATACTATGCCCAAACGCTCTATTTCTTCGATAGCAACCCAGTAATAGATTATTGCGACCGCTGCGATGGTAATACGATTCGCCCTGTATGCCCCAAAAACGGCAGCACCCAAGGCCATGACGCCGTTGACCTTGGCTTGCCTTCGGGCAAATTGTGGGCAACATGCAATGTGGGAGCAAACACTCCAGCTGAGAGTGGCGGCTTTTTTGCCTGGGGCGAGACCACTGCAAAAACAGATGCTTTTGACTTTTACTGGTTTGATTATAAGCACATGGCAGAAAAGGATGAGAGCTCATTGGCTATCAACAAATATCAGGTTGCCGATGATTATTTCGGCATCTGGTACAACAGCGAGTATTCTGGCGACAACAAAACAACGCTTGAGCCGAATGACGATGCCGCTCAGGCAAACTGGGGGGGCAATTGGACAATGCCCACGGAAGACCAAATGTGGGAGTTGATTAATGAGTGTTATTGGGTTTGGACCACCGATTATAATGGTACTAATGTGTGTGGTTATATTGTATATAAAGTTAAAGACCAATCTGATAAAGGACTAAAAGTGTATGCTTTGGGGACTCCATCAAACAATTACTCATTGAACGACACCCATATTTTCCTTCCTGCTGCAGGCGAATACAATCCCGCTCTTCACTGGGATAGCGGAACGGGCTTCTATTGGGGCAAATCGCATGATAACATCTTTACAAGGTCTGCAGTGGTGATAGCATTCTCCAACAGCGATGTGGGCATGATGGGAAGTTACCGCTGCTGCGGAAGTTCGGTTCGACCAGTCTATAAACCGTAACTGATGGTTGAAATTAAAATGTAAAATATTGGCAGAGATGCAAAAATCAAGCCTCATTGACACAAAAGCGTCTCTCAAAAGGAGACGCTTTTTTCTTGTTTGCTGACGCTCGTATATGCATCATTTTCAAGACATAAACGTTGTTTGGTATTCGAGCAGCAGCAATTAGTCAGCAAAAAATGCCTGTTTTTCGTGTTTTCCGCCGAAAACAACCAATTGGCGGCAAAGTTGAATTGAATATCGAACTTAATTTTGATTGGAAACAAAAAATCCGACATTTGCAGTGTCATTTTTAGATTATAATTGTCAAATTTACAATTAATTATGCAAAATAAACGGACATTGCAAAAACTGCTTGTGGCGGTGCTCATTGTGAGCCGCTGCCTTCCAACATCGGCCGCGGCTACCGAGAAACACACTGCCAATAACCAACTACTGACTTTCAGTCTGTTACAAGCCGACAACAGGCAGTTACTCAGTGATTACTCAGCCTCTGTTTCGGGCGACACCATTAAAATTCTCATTCCGTATCTTGTAGATTTCAAACTAAAACCAGCATTCAGCGCAAGTCCAAAAGCGAAAGTTTTTGTTGGCAACGCGCAGCAGACAAGCGGCGAGAGCATTGTCGATTTCAGTGCGCCAGTACAATATAAAGTGGTGGCGAAAGGCAATGAGCACACCTACACTGTAATGGTTTTCAACAGCGGCCTTCCGGTGATCTACATCAACACCAATGGCTCAAAACCAATAACAAGCAAGCACAAATGGATGGACAGCACCATGATGACCATCTATCGCGCAAGCGGTGAAATTGACTACCTAACCAACGAGCCCGACCTGCAAATCAGGGGACGCGGCAACTCAACGTGGTCAGTCAAGGTAAAACGGCCCTATGCTCTGAAACTGAAGAAGAAAGCAGGACTTTTGGGAATGCCGAAGGGCAAGCGCTGGTGTCTGCTGGCCAATTTTTATGACCCGTCGTTTATGCGCAACGAGTTGGCCAACTATCTGGGGCAAAACTATACTAATCTCGACTGGACACCCCACGGGCAGCACGTCGAACTGGTACTTAATGGCCGCCACTGCGGCAACTACTACCTTTGCGAGCAGGCTAAAACCACCAAAGAGCGCGTGCCGGGCGACTATCTGATTGAAGCCGACCGCAAAGCCGGACGCGGCGACATTATCGGCGCAAAAACCAACAACATCTTCAACGTCAAAGATACATCGCTGAAAGGCAAGAAAAAAAACGACCGCGAAGTGGTGGCCGAAGCCAAGCGCATTCTCGACCGATTCGAAACAGTGCTCTACGGCCCCGATTTTCTTGACCCTGAATCCGGCTACAAGACGCTCATCGACCTTGAAAGTTTTGTCGATTGGCTGCTAATCAAAGAGTTAAGCAAGGATTTCGACGGCAATATGTTCACAAGTTGCTTCTGCCACATTATGGCGGACGGCATCATCAGGATGGGCCCGATTTGGGATTTCGACCTTGCCTTTGGCGGCAATCCGTTTGGCAACGAAGGCGGTCTGGGCGGCCTGGCAATGGGCTTCGGCGGCGAGAACGATATGGCTTTCTACAACCAACCCGAAGGCTACCACATTGCCAAAGCCGACTGGTTCGACCGGATGATGCGTGACCCTGAATTCACCGGCCTTCTGCTGAAAAAAGTGAATGCAATGCTTGCCGATTCAGCCACCATTATGGCTCACATCGATTCGATGGCAGCACAACTGGCACTCTCTGCATCGGTCGATACGGTGAACTATTACACCGATTCCGGGTTCGATATGAACAACCCCGCTGCAATGGATTTCAGCCCCGAAGACTTTGAAGATATGGGCTTTGGCTTCCCAATGCCAGGAATGGATTCGACCGGTGGTTTCGGTGCATTCCCTTTCCCGATGCCTGGAATGGATTCTGCTGGCGGATTTGGTGAATTCCCGTTTCCAATGCCCGGAATGGACTCTGCTGGTGGTTTCGGTGCATTCCCATTTCCAATGCCAGGAATGGACTCTGCTGGTGGTTTTGGTGGATTTCCATTCCCGATGCCAGGTATGGATTCCGCTGGTGGCTTTGGTGCATTCCCCTTTCCTATGCCTGGAATGGATTCCACGATGTTTGGTGGATTTGATGCAAACTTCAACTTTAACACCACGCAGCCCAAGCATCGCACCTACAGCGAAGAAGTGGCGTGGATTAAAGAGTTCGTGAGCAAGCGACTCGTCTGGTTGAAAACAGATTTGGAAAAACAACGAAAACGCAAATCATAATATACTGATACACAAAACAAACGCCGCACCTTGTAAAGATGCGGCGTTTTTGGTATCTACCCCTTCACCACATTCACTGGCTTCCCAAAAGCAAATGCTTTCAAGTTGCCAACGGCGATATCCATTAGGCGCTGGCGGGCTTCACGGGTGGCCCACGCAATGTGCGGGGTGATGTAGCAGTTGCGGGCCGTGAGCAGTGGATTGTTGGCTGCAGGCGGTTCGGTTGAGAGCACATCGACGGCTGCGGCGGCAATGCGTCCGCTGTTGAGTGCATCGGCAAGCGCCTGCTCATCAACGAGCGGTCCGCGGCCGGTATTTATCAGTATCGCCGACGGCTTCATTTGCGCAATTGTGTTGGCACTCACCAAATTACGCGTATCGGCGGTCAATGGGCAATGCAAACTGACAATGTCGCTTTGCTGCCATAAATCGCTGTACGACACACTTTTAATGCCATCGGGCAAGTTCTTTTTGGTTGTTACGGCAATCACCTTCATTCCAAAAGCCAGAGCAATGCGTGCCGTGGCCATTCCTGTGTTGCCAAGCCCCACAAGCCCAATGGTTTTGCCGGCCAACTCAACTTGCGGGCGGTTCCAAAAGCAGAAATCGATGCTGCGAGTCCACGCACCGTCGCGCACAAGTTGCGAGTGATGCTCAACCGAATTGGTGATATTAAGTATATGAGCAAAAACCATTTGCGCCACCGATGCCGTGCTGTAGGCCGGAATGTTTGTCACCGTGATTCCACGACTTGCGGCATATTCCAAATCGACGACGTTGTAGCCCGTTGCCAAAACGCCAACATATTTAAGATTAGGCATTTGCGACATATTTTCGACATTCAGAACCGTTTTGTTTGTGAGCAGCACGTCGGCATCTTTCGAACGTTCAACAGTGAGCGCGGCCGGCGTGCGATCGTAAACCGTAATCGGACCAATCGGCTCAAAGCCAGACCAATCAAGGTCGCCAGGGTTCAGGCAATAGCCATCGAGAACAACTATTTTCATCTTTTTCAGCAAATTTTGACTTCAAAGATGGCGATTTTCGGCAACAGCCGCACATAAAGAATGGCGATAATTGACCGAAATCGCTTATTTTTGGGCAAACAATCAACATAATGAAGCATTCATCTTTAATCGTAACCGCCTTTGTAGCAACAGTTTTCGCAGCCTGCACCAGCGGATTCAACACCACCCCGTCGGGACTTGAGTACAAAATCGTCATCGCCAACACCGACGCGCCGCAACCCGCCGTGGGCGATATTGTGGCCATCCGCCTGACGTGCCGTAATCAGCAAGGGCAAATAGTTGACGAAACACCGCTTTTCAAGATGCAACTGAAGGCGACACCTGCCGGGCAACCATCGGTTGAAGAAGGCCTGCTGATGATGCACAGGGGCGACAGCGCCGACTTCCGCCTGCAAGCGCGGTTCTACGGCAACAACCAGACACTGACCAACGACAGTCTGCTGACGGTTTCGGTGAAGATGGTTGACGTGATTAGCCGCGAAGAGTTTGAGCGCGACCGTGAAGCCGCACGCATTGCCGGCGAACGAGAAGAAGACCAGTTGCTCAGCGAGTATCTTCAGAAAAACAATATCGACATTGAACCAACAATGAGCGGCCTTTATTATATTGAAACCGAGAAAGGTACAGGTCCTGCGCCGATTCCCGGCAAGATGGTTGCCATCCACTACGAAGGTTATTTCCTGAACGGCCAAACGTTCGACTCATCGTATGGCCGGCGCGAACCGTTAAAATTCAAACTTGGCGCCCGGGATGTGATTCAAGGACTGGAAGAAGGTGTGGCCCGGATGCGCCGTGGCGGCCGTGCAACGCTCATCATCCCGTCGCCCCTTGCCTACGGCGACCAACAGGCTGGTCCCATTCCGCCATTTGCAACACTCATTTTCGAAGTGTGGCTGGTGGGGACGGAAGAGTAACTTTGATTCTGAACTCAATAAAAAGCACAAAAAAAGGCGGAAGTTTTCCGCCTTTTTTATTCTTAATACTAAATCTTACAACTGTATCGTCCACATTACGAATGAGTAAGGCAAGATTTTCTCTGCAAATTTGCCTTTGATGCTGACATTTTCCTTCATTGGCACAACTGGCTGACGGTCGTAGTTGTTCTCGTCGTCGGGATTGCCAGAAAGAGTTGTTTTCACTGCGTTAGGCTTAACCTTGAAGCGGCTAAGGTCGATATTGGCTTGAGCAGCCGAAGAACTTGCATTGCAGACCTTCACAAACAGTTTCTTTGTTTTGCTGTCGTAGATAACCGACTGACCAAGCAGGTTATCATCGGCGCGGTCAAATTTCACGCAATCACCATAATAGTAATCGCCGTTCGACTGACCAAACAACTGCTGAACGTAGTAACTGCAAGTGAGATAAGGCTTTTCGTTGTCGAAATAAATCAAATCAGGGTTCCAGTTGGTGGCGCCTTTGCGGGCAAAAAGCGGTGCGTACGAAGTCATTACAACCACATCGCCATTGCGCTCAACGTGAAGCAGATAAAGTCCTTCAGCCAAAGCGTCAATCAGTTTTTTGTCCTTTGCGGCATACTCGCCAAGATAAACCTTAGTCTTGCGGTCGCGCGGATAATTGTCGTATTGGCGTTTGTTCAGGAAATAGTCGCGCGGCTCATAGTAATGCTCATCGATGATTGGCAGACCTACTTCTTCGGCAATGCGCCAGCCATTCTGATAGTCGGGATTGTCGGGATGCGAACCAGGTCCGGCTGTTCCAACAATCACAATATCAGGATATTTTGCCTTAATCTTGTTATACATATATTTAAAACGCTCTTCGAACTCGGGCGAAATCTTCTCTTCGTTGCCCAAGCCTAAATACTTAAGGCCGAATGGTTTCGGGTGGCCGGCATCGGCGCGGACTTTGCCCCATTTTGTGCTAGCGTCGCCGTTGGCCCACTCAATCAGGTCGAGTGCGTCCTGCGTCCACTGTTCCATATCTTCCATCGGGCAAGCGTCCTGAGCCTGAGTGGGATACATGTTCCAACCGCCATTTGAGCCTTGGCAGTTTACACCGCATGGCAGAATCGGAACCGGCTGCATTCCAAGGTCTTCGCAGAATTGGAAATACTCATAGTAGCCGATGGTGAGCGACTGATGGTAGCCCCAGGTGTTCTTCTGTGCCTTGCGCTGCTCGCGCGGACCAACAGTGTTTTTCCACATATAGGTGTTCCAGAATCCGTCGCCACCGCCGTGCACTACGCATCCGCCAGGGAAGCGCATGAACTTCGGATTCAAATCGGCCAGAGCCTGTGCCAAATCCTTGCGCATTCCGTGACCTTTGTAGGTGTCCTGCGGCATCAGCGAAATCATGTCAACATCGATATCACCCACTGTAAGCGCCAAAATCTGCAGGCAGGCGCTGTCGCAGGCCTGTTTCGATGTGAGCGTGTACTCATATTTTTTCCAGTCCTTGCCCGATACCTTGAATGTGGTGTCGAGAATGATGGTTGGTTGGCTGCGCCAGCCGCGTCCAGGTTGTACAACTGCCACGCGCACGTCTTTGTCAACACCATCGGGGTTGCGCATGAAGGCAGAAAAATCGTACTTGGCATCTGCCGCAATACGTATTCCGTCAAAGCCGTCGTTCTGCAAGCCTGTACCAGTCCAGCCATTGAAATCGCGGAAATGTCCAACGCGTTCAACATGAATGCGCATGTAGTTGGGGTTGTTCTCGTTCAGCGGTTCAATTTGGCGTGCTTCGGGATATCCGAGCGAGTGTCCGGGGCGGATGGCCTTCCACATTGTGCCAGGCCCCCAGCCGTCGCGTTCCGACGGATTGTACTCAAACGAGCCGTTCTGAACCAGCTCGGCGCTCAATCCGCCATCGGCCGACGAACTGATGTCTTCAAAGAAAATACCAATCAGCTCATTGCTGATTTTTTTGCCACCCGCAGGCTGAGCCATAAGCCCCACCGCCGAGCAGGCAAGCAGTGTCAATGAAAAAAGTTTCTTAACCATTGTAAAGTTGTTTAGTGATCATTAAAATTAAAGGTGCAATTTACATTTATTTTGATGAGTTGGGCAAGCGCACAAGTTTTTTTCAGGAAAAAAGTTGGATACACGCCTATCGGCAACGATATGAAAATAGCCTGTTTTTTATCAACGTTTGTATCAACCTATTGATTATATTTGCAGCCCTAAGTGAAATCCAGTCAATAAACTGGGGATTTTCACGTTATAATGGCGTTTTAGTGTGATTATGAGCAAAAAGGCTATATCGTTTTTAATGGTTCTGATGGCAGGAATGCTGTTCACGAATTGTAGCGAATACTACAAGATACAGAAGAGCGGCGACTACATGATGAAGTACCAGAAGGCGAAAGACTATTACGATTATGAAGACTACTACCACGCAAAAGCACTGCTCGACGACGTGGTGAGCGTACTTCGCGGATCCGACAAAGCCGAAGAAGCACAGATGCTCTACGCCTACTGCCACTACAAGATGCACGATTTCACAATGGCTGCATACTATTTTGAGTCGTTCTACCGCACCTACCCCTATTCGACAAAATCGGAAGAAGCATATTTCATGAACGCTGAGTGCTACTACAAGGATTCGCCGCGCGTTGATTTGGACCAGACTTGCACACAAAAGGCCATCGACGCCATGCAGGTGTATCTGAACAAATATCCGCAAGGCGAGCACATTAACGAAGCTAACGCCGTTATTACTGAAATGCGCGAGAAACTTGAACAAAAAGCGTTCTTGACTGCAAAACTGTATTACAAACTTGGTGAATATCAGTCGGCTACCATCACTCTGAAGAATTGCCTTAAAGAGTATCCCGACACACGGCATCGCGAAGAAGTGATGTACATGATTGTGAAATCGAACTTTCTGCTGGCTGAAAACAGCATTGAGAGCAAACGCGCCGAACGCTATCAGAATACGGTAACAGAATATTATTCGTTTGTTGACGAATATCCTGAATCACAATATGTTCCGGAAATAGAAAATATGTATAAACAGTCAGTTGACAAGATTAAAAATTTATAAAAATGGATTTCAAAAAAAGCAATGCGCCTGTAACAACCATTACACGCGACGTTAGACCAATCGAGAACGAAACCGGCAACCTGTACGAGAGCATCGTTGTGCTTTCGCGCCGCGCAAACCAAATCTCTGTTGAGATTAAAGAAGAACTGCAGAAGAAACTCGAAGAGTTCGCATCGTACACCGACAACCTTGAAGAGGTTTTTGAGAACCGCGAACAAATTGAGATTTCGAAGTTCTACGAGGCTCTGCCGAAACCAACATCGATGGCCATCGACGAGTTTGTAAACGACAAGGTTTACTGGCGCAAACCAGAGAAGGAACTTGAATAGTGTCTTTATCGGGTAAGAACATATTACTTGGCGTGACGGGTGGAATTGCGGCATACAAGGCTGCAAATCTTACCCGTTTGCTTGTCAAAGAGGGCGCAAGCGTGAAGGTTGTGATGACGCCCGCGGCAAAGCAGTTCGTGGCGCCGCTCACGTTTGCCACGCTCTCGCAGAACCCCGTTCTCACAGAGTTCTTCAACCCCGAAAACGGCGACTGGCACAGCCACGTGAAGCTGGGGCTCTGGGCCGATGCGATGATTGTGGCGCCCGCCACAGCCAACACCATCGCGAAAATGGCCAACGGCATTGCCGATAACCTGCTCACAACAACCTATCTGTCGATGCGCGGCAAGGTGTTTGTTGCACCTGCGATGGACCTTGATATGTATGCCCATCCCGCCACGCAGCGAAACATCGCGACACTGAAAGCCACAGGCGACGTCATCATTGATGCCGAAGCGGGCGAACTGGCAAGCGGACTGAGCGGCAAAGGCCGTATGGCTGAACCCGAAACCATTGTCGGCGTGCTGGCGAACTATTTTGAGAGCGACCAACCGCTCAAAGGCCGCACGGTGCTTGTCACTGCGGGGCCGACTTACGAAAAGATTGACCCTGTGCGGTTTATCGGCAACTACTCGTCGGGAAAGATGGGTTTTGCACTGGCCGAAGCGGCCGCCGACGCAGGCGCAAGCGTGATTCTAGTGAGCGGGCCTGTCAATCTGGCAACCGCCAACCCCAAAATCAAGCGCATCGATGTGGAATCGGCGCAGCAGATGTTTGAAGCCTGCACCGCCAACTTTGCCAACTGCGACGCGGCAATTATGGCCGCCGCCGTGGCCGACTACCGCCCCGCCAACATTGCAGGGCAGAAAATCAAGAAAAGCGACGCGCAGATGACCGTCACTCTTGAATCGACACCCGACATTGCCGCCACTCTGGGCAAAACAAAACGCTCGGGGCAGGTGCTTGTGGGGTTCGCGCTCGAAACTGAAAACGGCCTGGCCAACGCCGCCGAAAAGTTGAAGAAGAAGAATCTTGACTTCATCGTGTTCAACAACGCAAACGAAGCGGGCGCTGGATTCTGCTGCGACACCAATCGCGTGACCATCATCAAAAACGATGGCCAACAGATTGACTATCAGAAGAAAGACAAACACGCGGTGGCACGCGACATTATTGCGCAACTGGTGCCGCTGCTCAACAACAAACAGCAATGAACCGACTGATGAAACGTGCATATCTGATTGCGGCACTGTTTGTTGCAATATTCGCGCAAAGCGCTGCGGCTCAAGAACTTGAAATCAGAATTCAAGTGAATCACTCTCAACTTCAGGGCGGTGACAATTCGAAATATGAAAATATGCAAAAGGCTCTGAACGAGTTTGTTACCAATCAAATCTGGACCAACAACGTGTTCAAGACCGAAGAGCGCATCAAGTGCAATATGCTGCTGACCATCACCAAAGAAGTCTACAGCGATGAGTTTCAGGGCACGCTGCAGGTGGTTTCGAGCCGCCCCGTGTATGGCACAGGCTACGACAGCCCGATGCTGAACATTCTCGACAAGAACATTCAATTCAAATATGCCGACGGTGAGACGCTGATTTTCAACGAGAACAGTCACGACGAACTGACATCGCTCATCGCCTACTACGTTTACATCATCATCGGTTTCGACTACGACTCGTTCGGCAAGATGGGCGGCACGCCCTATTTTGAGAAGGCGCAGAAGATTGTGAACAACGCGCAAGGCTCGAACTACGCTGGTTGGAAGTCGTTCGAGACCAACAAACGCAACCGCTACTGGCTGGCCGAAAACCTGATGAACTCAATTTACGCGCCCATCCGCGAGTATATTTATAAGTATCACCGCCTTGGGCTCGACCTTATGGGCACGCGCCTTGCCGACGGCTGCGCATCGATTGCCGAAGGAATGAACGACCTGCTGAAGGTTCACCGTCAGAAGTCCGACTCATACCTGATGTCGATTTTCTTCGACGCCAAAGCCGATGAAATTGTCAACATCTTCTCGAACTCGTCGGACCAGGCGCAGCAGAACAAAGTGTACAATTTTCTGAAAGAGATTGACGCTTCGAACCTGTCGAAATACGACAAAATCAAAAAGAAATAATCTGATAACCACCCGATTATGTGGATTGCCGACCGTTGGAAAGATTATCAAGTGATTGACAGTTCTTGTGGCGAAAAACTTGAACGCTGGGACAAATACACGCTTGTCCGCCCCGACCCACAGGTGATTTGGGACACACCGAAAACCGAAAAAGGCTGGACGCGGATGAACGGCCACTACCACCGCAGCAAGAGCGGCGGCGGCGAGTGGGAATTCTTCAATCTGCCCAACGAGTGGACCATCCGCTACCCGCTGATTATCGGCAAAACACTGACTTTCAGGCTCAAACCATTCAGTTTCAAGCACACGGGCGTTTTCCCCGAGCAGGCTGTAAACTGGGACTGGTTCTCGCAGATAATTGCCGCGGCAAAGCAGCAAAATCCCGACCGCAAAATCAGTGTGCTGAATATGTTCGCCTACACGGGCGGCGCTACCATTGCGGCTGCGGCGGCTGGTGCGCACGTCACGCACGTTGACGCGGCAAAGGGAATGGTGGCCTGGGCTCGCGAGAATGCGGCGGTGTCGGGATTGGCCGAAGCGCCCATCCGCTGGATTGTGGATGACTGCGTGAAATTTGTTGAGCGCGAAATCCGCCGTGGCAGCCGCTACGACGCCATCATTATGGACCCGCCGTCGTATGGCCGCGGTCCGAAAGGCGAAATCTGGAAGATTGAAGACAATGTTTTCCCGCTCATCCAACTCTGCTCGCAATTGCTGAGCGACGCGCCGATTTTCTTCTTAATCAATTCATACACAACAGGTTTGCAACCCGCAGTGTTATCGTATATGCTGAGCACGGCGCTTAAACGCTTTGGCGGCAAAGTGGAAGCTAGCGAAGTTGGTTTGCCCGTAACTTCGAACGGCTTGGTGCTGCCCTGCGGCGCAAGCGGAAGATGGAGCAAGGATTGAAGGACTGAAGGATTGACTGACTGATTGAATAACTGAAATAATTCACGCATTCAATTAATCAATCATTCACGCATTAAATTACTCCCGCTTCGATAAGTTGCACAATCTCTTCAATATACATATCTTCTTCGTCGGGATCGTACTCGCTTTTCAAGTTTTCACCAAAGAGACGCGCAACGCCTTGCCAAAAAAACGCCGAAAATGAGCCGCGGTACTCTTTCACAAGTTCGTAAGCCGTGTTGTCAATCTCGCGGTCGACAAGTTTGAGCAGAATGCGCCCTTGCGAGATGGTGAGCGCGCGCAGGTCCTTCTCGTACTTTTTGAACATCTGCTTCTCGTATTCCTTAATGTAACGCTCGCGTTCACGTTTCCCTTCAACGCCAACAAGCTGCGAATTCATATTCGCCAATTCGTCGCGGGCGGCAACGGCAAAAGGATAGGCTTTTTTCACGTTGTACATCAACTTGTTGTATTTGATTTGCTGTCGGCGTTTTTTAAACGAGCGCACAGTCACGGTTTTGATGTTGACATTTGGCAGCGTATCGCCATCGATGATGACATAAGGCAGTGCAACAGGCTCGGGGTTGCGGTCCTGAGCCGCGGCTGGGACAAAAAAAACGCATATGAGCACACACACAACAATGCGTATCCAAACGGCAGCAAAACTCAATCCCGAAAAACCAATAGCAGATTTCATTAAATGTCAATCACATCAATTAATAAATAACCAAATTAACACTTATTCGCTATATTCGCACGCTTTTTTACAGAACATTTATTAAACGTTTAATAAACATAAAATTATGAATTTCAAAAACATTTTTCTGACAGGCGCGCTTGTAGCATCATTGGCAGCATGCGGCTCATCTTACAAATCGCAAACTAAAATCGAAACAAGAGCAGACTCGGTTGCCTACCTGATGGGCTCTATCGATGGTGGCAGACAAAAAGCTACTTTCAAACATTTCGGGCTCGATACCTTACTCGATTTCGACACCTATTTTGATGCTTTCTATAGAGCCAGCAATCAAAAATCACTGAAATACAATCTCGATTTGGCCGGAGAAGCGATGCTCTCTAAATTCACAAATATCGTTCAGATACAAACCCAAAGGGTAATAACCGACACAACTGGAAACGTAACACCAGTCTATTTCTCTAAATCAGAAATAGATTCAGCTAGTTACCTGCTTGGTGTTGCCGACGGCAAAAATCTTGGCGAAGGCTACCGTGAGTCGGGGCTCGACTCGGTAGGCATCAAATTCTGCTTCTATTATGAAGGTTTCCGTGAATCCATCCAAGAAGCTGAAAGCCGCATCAACGCTGACAAATACGGCACCATGATTAATGACTTTTTTGCAGAAATACGCGAGAAGGAAGTCATGGCACAATTTGGCGACAATAAACGCGAAGGCGAAGAATTCCTATCCAAAAACAAGGAAAACAGTGACGTCATCACTACCGAATCAGGTCTGCAATACACTATTATAACTGAAGGCAATGGGCCAATACCGACTATTAGAAATACGGTTAAGGTTCACTATACAGGAACTCTGCTCGACGGCACAGTGTTCGACAGCAGCGTTGAACGTGGCGAACCAGCTGTATTTGGCGTTGGCCAGGTAATCCAGGGCTGGGTTGAAGCATTGCAGCTTATGCCTGTAGGTTCGAAATGGAGACTGTTTATCCCACAGGAACTTGCATATGGCGCAAACGGCGCAGGTCAAATGATCAAACCTTTCAGCATGCTGATTTTTGAAGTTGAATTGCTCGGAATCGAGAAATAAATCACTCACTCTCACCGCTTTGCAAAGATGAATTTCGATGGTAAGACATTTTGGATAACCGGCGCATCGTCGGGAATTGGCGAAGGTGTTGCATACGAGCTGGCCAAACACCGTACCCGGTTGATTCTGTCGGGACGGAACGAAGAAGCTCTCGCCCGTGTTGCCGACCGTTGTCAGACACTTGGCGCAGCAACTCGCATCGAAGCCTTCGACCTGACCGACTACGACAAAATGCAGGCGGCCGTTGACAGTGTGCTTGCCGATGGCGTGAAAATCGACGGTCTAATGAACTTTGGCGGCATTAGCCAACGCTCGCTCGCCGTGGAAACGCCCGTTGAAATTGACCGAAAGGTGATGGAAATCAACTTTTTCGGCACAATTGCCATAACCAAAGCTCTGCTGCCGCATATGATTTCGAACGGCGGCGGCCTGATTGTGGTAACATCAAGCGTAGTCGGCAAATACGGCATCACATTTAGGTCGGCCTACTCTGCATCGAAACACGCTCTGCACGGCTTCTTCGAGAGTTTGCGAGCCGAAACGGCAGATAAGAATATTCAAATCACAATTCTTGAACCGGGCCGCATTGCCACAAACGTGTCGCTCAACGCCATCACCAAGACGGGCGAGAAATACGGCATTATGGACAAGGGCCAAGCTTCGGGAATGTCGGCTGAAGAGTCAGCACGGATTATTCTGCGGGCTGTCCGTCATGGAAAAAAGGAAGTCCTTTACGGCGGCAAAGCCACATTGCTGGTCCACATCCGCAAATGGCTGCCGGGACTGTTCTATTTTTTGGCTTCGAGAGTTGATTCGACAAAGTAAAGACAAGTCGCAAAATCAAAAACTATAAAGATATGGCACATCAAATTAATGGTATTCAGCAGATGGGCGTCGGTGTTCCGAACGTTCTGGAAGGCTGGGAATGGTACAACAAGAATTTTGGAATGGACGTGAAGGTGTTCGACGAAGCCGCTGTGGCAAAACTGATGTTGCCGCACACTGGCGGTCAGACTCGCGAGCGCCGCGCCATTTTTGCCTTGAATATGCAAGGCGGTGGCGGTTTCGAGATTTGGCAGCACACAGGCAAAGTGCCCGAGATGCCCAAGTTCGAAATTCAAATTGGCGACCTTGGCGTCTGCATTGCAAAAATGAAGACCACCGACATCCATAAAGCATACAACACCTTTAGCAGCAAAGGCTTGGAACTTTTAACATCGATAGAGAAAGACCCTGCCGGAACAGAACATTTCTATATGAAGGACCTTTACGGAAACCTTTGGGAATTTGTTCAGGAATCGTCGATTTTCACAAGCACAAAAGCTGTGAACGGCGGTGTGTTTGGCGGTGTTGTGGGTGTTAAGAACATCGAAGAAAGTCTGCCCGTTTACCGCGACATTCTGGGTTACGATAAAGTTGTTTATGACCAAGAAGACGTGTTTGCTGATTGGGGCGGCGTTCCAGGTAGCGGCAACCGCTATCGCCGTATGCTGCTTGCACAGACAAGCGAAGGTCACGGTGCATTCTCGCCTGTATTCGGAAAGTCGCAGATTGAGCTAGTGCAAGCTCTCGATCGCGAGCCAAAAGGTATTTTCGACGGCCGCATCTGGGGCGACCCGGGCTACATTCAAATCTGCTACGACATTGCCAATATGGATGATCTGCGCGAGTTTGTGAAATCGAAAGGTTTCCCATTTACAGTTGACAGTACACGCGCCGGCGACACTTTCGATATGGGTGAAGCCGCCGGTAGTTTCGCCTACATTCAGGCACCTGAAGGCACGCTCATTGAGTTTGTTGAAACACACAAGGTGCCAATTGTCAAGAAGTTGGGCCTTGTGATTGATTTGCACAAACGTGGTATGGACAAGCCGCTTCCACGATGGCTTCTGAAAATGTTCTCGCTTAAGAGAGTGAAAATGTAAAATCAATCCGGCAAAAGCCAAAATAAAAAGGGGTACGCGTTGTACCCCTTTTTTTATGAATTACAAACGGTCTTCTATTCAAACACCGCCACAAAACCTCCATTCGGCTGCTTTTCAACTTCAAATGCTTTTGTGTTAGGATTCTCGACAACCGAATGAGCCATTTGCCATTTGTTGTCGGTGTCAGTGAAAATTTCGGCTTTTGCTGAGTTTTTTGTGATTGTGATTATTACTCTCTCTTGTTGCCCTTCAACATACTCTAATACTTTCAGCCTCAACTCACTTTACTTCTTCTACACCAACTATTATGTCGTTGGCATAAAATGTGTTTCCCGCTGAAAGTTTGACAATAGTATATGTCATTTCTGATTCGGGTGAAACGCTTTTCGATACAAGTTTGGTATATCCGTTGGCTGTTGCAAAACTATCACCAACTTTTATCTGCTCTACCTTTTCGAAACCCTTATAATTGGCTGTTTTTGCGGGATTTGATGAAGCCCACCCCTGCTCTGTCAAAAACGGATGGTCATCGGTGGCCGTGATTTTATTGCCACCTTCAAAAACGTATGTCACAAGATTCTTATGCGTTACTGCCGCAGTTTTCTCTACTATGGCAGTTCCTTTCTTCCCAGTTATACTGTTGTAAGTCATTATTTTGTCGCCTTGTTTGATGTCTTCTATGTTTTTGGGGGAATTGTCGGCAAGCAAGACTTTTGTGCCTGCAGCAAAACAATGAACGTCAATACCATCGAAATATATTTCTGACAAAGCAGTGTCATCGTACTTTTCTCCCTTGTAAACCTCCAAAATTTCAAATTTCATTGTCCAATCCACGGTATCAGACATAGGTTCGAATTCAAATATTTGTTCACTACGGCTGTCTTCGAGATTTAAAATGGCTATCGGTTTATCATTCACATAAAACTTCAACCGTTTTACGCGAGAATTGTTTTTCCATGCGGTTTGGCTTTTAACATATCCATTTACAATGAGCAATTTTGTGATTCTCGGCATGTTGGGACGAAGGGTGTATTTCACCCATTCTCCTTCTCCGTATCCACTTACACCTTCTACCCATGGTGTATTGTATAAATCATCATGAAGATTTTTCTCATCATAATTATTGTTGCCTTGGCTTTGCAAATGGCTTGATGCCTCGATTTTTTTAGGACCGCTTCCTCCACAATACCAACTACACGCCGACCCATTAATACTCCAGTAACTATCATACGCTTCGTTTTCTTCGGGTTTCCATTTTTGGGCTTCCTCGTTAGAGAGATAGTTAAGGCTATGTACATCTTTAGGATAGAGTTCCATCACATCTTGAGCTTTAGCCGTATAAACAACTGTCAAGCAGGTAACTATGAAAACGAATCTTTTCATTGCAATTCTTTTATTCAATTAAACCATCTCATTCAAACACTGCCACAAAACCTCCATTTGGTTGCATTTCAACTTCAAATGCTTTTGTGTCAAGACTTTCGACAATCGAATGAGCCATCTGCCATTTGTTGTCGGTGTCGGTGAAGATTTCTGCTTTTGCCGCGGGTGCAATCGCGCTCAAATCGAGCGATAACTTACGCACAGCTTTCTCGCCGTTGATTCCAGCCACATACCACTTGCCGCCCGACTTGCGAGCCGCTACAAAATACTTGCCAGGATAGCCGTCGATAAACTGACTTTCGTCCCAAGTAGTCGGGAAATCCTGCAAAAGGCTTACAACATAATCGGGTTGAGTGGCCATTCCTTCATCGGTTTCGGCAAAATGCTGAACGCCCGAAAGGAACAGCACAGGCAACGCCAACTCGAAGGCGTTTGTGGTGGCGCGTTCAATGCCCGGTATCGCCGCAAGGCTCATAGGCGTGAAATCCATCGGGTCGAACACGTTGCGCGTGAACAGCCAGCAGCACGACTGCGTTGGAATCATATCCTGATACTCCTGCGTAAATGTCGAATACTCAAAGCCTTTCACGGCCTCCATTGTGACCAGATTCGGGTAGGTGCGCTGCCAACCGCGCGGAAGGGTTGCACCGTGGCAGTTCACCATCAGGTGGTGACGTGCGGCATCGATGAAAATGTCGCGGTAGTACTGCATAACGGGCTGTCCGTCACCAGCAAAGAAATCGACTTTGATTCCCTTTATGCCAATCTGCTCCAAACGGCTGAACTCTGCCTCGCGCAATTCGGGCGTCAGCAGGCGGCTTTTCGGCGTGTATTCGGTTGTGTTCCAAGCTCCCGACGAGTTGTACCACAAAATCAGCCCAACGCCTTTCTGCGCCGCATAACGCGCCAGTTCGGCAATGCGGTCGTAGCCGATATTTTGGTCCCAGTTGACATCAACAAGGCAGTACTCCCATTTCATTCTGGCGGCGTAATCGACAAACTTCTTCTGCACATCGTACACCACCGACTCGTCTTTCAGTTTGGCCCAGCTCCACGACGCGTGCCCGGGCTTAACCCACGAATAGTCGCCATCGACGGCAGGTGCAGCCAAATCGGTGCCAATGGTCGATTCCACAATACCTTTCAGATTGTCGGAAACCGATACCGTGCGCCACGGCGACTGCCACGGGAACTCAAGCACCGGTTTCACATTTTGTGTTGCCGTGTCGATTACCTCCTGCGGCATCGGAAAACGGACCTTGTATTCAGGCGTACCCGTGATTTCGGTCAGGCGGGTGCCGCAATATTGCGTTGTCAGTCCCGTTTCCGAGATTAGCACCCAAGCGCCATTGCTTTGAAACAGTGCTGGATAAACCCAACCTGACGGCCACGGGCACGGTGTCCCTGCAGGCACGTCTTGCGTGTAGTTTTCCTCATACGACGGATTGGTGCCGCACCAGCCAGTTTTGGCAATGGCCATTATCTGCAGCCACGCTCTTGCGCTGTCGGCCAAACGGAACGTGCTAAACTCATCAGCCACAATATTTTGCCCGCCTTTCAGCGAGTTAAGCTGATAGCGGAAGGCAAAACCATCGTCCGACAAGCGGAAAGCAATACCAAGCGTATCGCCCGACTTTGCCAAGAGATTGAAAATCTTCTCGTTGGCACG
>JAFYYA010000030.1 GCA_017557785.1 Salinivirgaceae bacterium | reverse complement strand
CCATATACGAGTCGCCAACCTTCTCGACAAGGCTCGAAATCAGCCCGTTAGGTAGTGCTTCGGCTTCATAGATTGATGCGGGCTGATAGTCGGCGTCAATCATATCGAAGAATGGTTGGAACATTTCGGGCTTGATGCCGCGCTTTTGTCCAGCGTTGGCAATCAGCGATTTAACCGATTCTTTGCGTTCGTCGGTCCAGTAACGGTTCCAGCAGTCGATGCGCTGTTGCTGTTCGGCGTAGGGCAGAAGCAGGTTCGAAGCCTTGCTGTAGCCGCGGATGTCGCCCGTGGCGGCAAGTGAGTCGCACACACGCGCAAGAGTGCGGTTATAGAGCAGGGCGGTGTCCAGACTGCCCGATGTTACGGCGTAGTAAGTGGTTGAAAATCCGTTGTTTGTCTTTTCGGTATAAAGTTGGTTCGACCGCACAACCTTCGGCTCAAAATAGCCGATGTTCTTTAGGTCAGAGTCGAAAGTCACTTGCCGTGACATTACAATGCAAACGGCGAACAGAATGGCTATCAGCCCGATAAACCACCCGAAGCGCTCAAACTCGACGCTGTTGAACTTCTCGAGCACGTTGAAGGCGCGGGCCGATTTGCGGTTACGTTCGGGGTTGAAGAATTGCGGCAGGAAGACAAGGCAGAACAGCGTTGTGCCAACCATTCCAAGCGATGCGAACATTCCAAAATCGCGCAGCAGCGGCGATTTGGTGAGCAGCAGCCCCACAAACGCGCCAATGGTTGTCAGCGTGCCCAAAAGCACGGGGCGGGTCTGTTCACGCAACACACGTTCGGGGTCGCTAACATACTTATAATGAGTGATTACGTGCAGACAGTAACTCAACGCCACGCCCAACACAATGGCGCCGATGCCGAGTGCCATAAGCGACATTCGGCCTTGAATCAGATAGACGAACGTGAGCGCGAACGCAATGCCGTAAACTATTGGCGCAATGAGCATTGGCAGCGTTGTCTTGTTGCGCATACAGAGCAGTAGCGTGACGCAGATGAGCAGCAGCGACAGCCCCATAGTGAGCAGCAGGTCGGATTTTATCTGACGAGAGTTGAACACGCTCTGAATAGGCGCGCCGTGGAACAGCACGTCAACGCCAGGGTGCGACAGGCGCAGAGCCTCGATTTCGGCCTCAATCTTGTTTGCAAGACGGGTGCCAGTTTTCGAGTCGAAAGCCACAAAATTCGGTGTAAGCAGGGCGATGGCCACAGTGCTGTCGGGTGAAGCCAGATGGCGGTCGACAAGTGTGAAACTGCCAGCGCCGCTGTTGCCGCCTTTGCCTAACGCATTGATTGCCAGATTGCGGAACCCAACAGGGTCGTAGGGCACAAGGTAACTATAGGCAAGTTCGTCGCCCGACATTATAAGTTCCAGATTCTCATCCATTTGCCGCTCAATGTTCTCTTTGCCCAGCATCGAGTCGATGACTGTGTAGTAAGCCTCGTCGATGAAGATTGGCACATTCTCGACGGCAAAGGTTGCGGCGTTCATAATCATTTCATCGTCAATCCGATAGAACAGGTCGCGCACATCGTTGTCGGCGGCATCGTGCTCAAGCAACGAATCGGCAAACTCGTCGCAAGCCTCAAAAAGTTCTTCGGTTGGGGTGGTGTCGTTGTTTGCTACAAACTGCACAAAAATGCGGTCTTTAATCTGCAACTGACTGAAAACCAATCCTTCCGACTTCGACGGGTCGACGCCAGGCAGCAGTTTCGAAATGTCCTCTTCGTATTCCATACGGCTGCCGATAAGCGCAAAAATGGCAAAGCTCAACAGCATTGCCACGTACATCACCGCCTTGTGATTCTTGAAATAACGATATATGCCGATTGTCAGATTTGTCATAACTGTTCGGGTGTTAAAATGCCTTTGAATGTAATGTAAGTTGTTGAATCATTGAAGATTGACGCTGTGGTTTGATATCCGCCTTCGGTTTCGGCGGTTGCCACCGACACTGTCAGTTCGGGTGTGCCGTCGGGGGTAATCATTGCGGGCATTTTGCATTGCGCCATTGTTTTGATTGTCAGTTCTTTGCCGACAATTAGTTCGGCGCATTCCTTCATAATCTGCAGGTTGCAAACGCCAGGCGACACAGCCTTTTCGGGGAAATGCCCCTTGTAAATTTCGTGGCCGCCATTCAGTTTGATTCGGAACAAATGCGCGCCAGTCGCCTCATCTGTGCTTTGCGATATTATTGAGTAATAGTCCTTTAGAAGCATTGTTTTGAAAGTTTTAAGTTTTTCGGAAGATTTTGATGTATTGTTTTGATTAATAGTTTTTTATAAACTCATAATATTGTGTCGGGCTGAAAATCAGCGGCTTGTCAATTTTTATATCATCGAAATCTTTATCACCAGTTAAAAGAATATCTGAATCGGATAGGATGGCAGACACTATAATGGGCAAGTCTTTTGTATCGCGGATTTCAGGAAATTGCGTCGCATCGTATT
>JAFYYA010000029.1 GCA_017557785.1 Salinivirgaceae bacterium | reverse complement strand
GCCGCATAGCGCGACGGGTCGAGTTCGTGGCTGCGGTCAACCATCTTTTTCAGAAGTTTCTTGGTGCTTTCAATTGTCTGTCGTTGAGTGAAAAACACCTCGTTGCACATCGACCACGCAAACACCGACGGTTGGTTGCGGTTAATGATAATCATCTCTGAAAGTTGCTGTAGAATGCTGCGCTCAAAGGCCGCCGTGTCGGCATCGTTCACAGGATAGGCACTTGCGTACCAGTAGCCATCTTGCTGATTTCCACCAGTCCCCCAGAACGGTGCTTCCGACCAGAACAGAATTCCCTGCCGCGAGCATTCGTCGGCAAAAGCGGGCGAGTGCGGATAGTGCGACCCGCGAATCATATTGAAGCCAGCCTCTTTAATCATCCGCACGTCGCGGCGGACGGCCTCTTCGGTAATGGCATCGCCCCAGCCAGCGTGGTCTTGGTGCACGTTAGCGCCCTGTAAATAAAGGTGTTGACCATTCAGGAAAAAGCCTTTGTCGGCGGTCCACTCAATCCAGCGGAATCCCAAAACCGACGATTGCGAGTCAATCACCTCGCCGCCGTCAACAATCTGACATTCAGCCGTATAAAGCGTTGGTGTATCAACCGACCAAAGCATCGGGTTGGCAATTTCCGCTGTCGCGATATTGACGGTCAGACGCTCGCCAGCCTTCATTTTCAGTTCTTTATCGCTTTGCGCGACGATTGCGCCCTTGCTGTCCTTGACAATCAGTTTCAAAGTGGCCGTCTTATCGGCATTTGCCTGATTTTCAATAGTTACATCAGCATTGACCGCAGCCTGTTTGCCGTCCGATTCCTTCAGACCAGGCGTTGTCAGTTGCAGACCGCACCACGCAATGTGCGTAGGGTTTTTCTTCATCAGCCTGACGGTGCGGTAAATGCCGCCGTTGAATTGGTGCTCGCCAGCGCGCGGTGCCACATCGGCCTTCCATAAGTTATTGACTCTTATCGCAATAACATTGTCGCCACGTTTTGCGTTTTTGCTGATATCAACCGAAAAACCCGTGTAACCGCCTACGTGTGAGCCTGTTAACTTGCCGTTGACATATACTTCGGCATCCTGAAAAACGCCGTCGAACTCAAGAAAAATATTGTTTTTCAAGTCGTTGGCATCAAGATTGATATGCTTGCGATACCAGCCGTAGCCCACATAAAAATCGCGTGCCATAAAATATGGCATTCCGAACGAGTGCGGCAGCCCGATTTTCTGCCAGTCAGAATCGTTAAAGTTCGGTTTTTCAGCACCTTGAATATCGCCGAACGTAAAAGTCCAGCCGTTGTTCAGTGTCCCTGCAGGTGTGGCAGGTTTGTCTGTGCACGACACAAACATCAGTGCCACAAACAGTTGTAGTAGAATTGCCCGTTTCATTGTTTAGAGTTGTTTTAGTAGTTATTTAAGTGTTTCCCAATTTTCTTTCCGCAGAATTGCATCGCAATGCGGCATAAAGGTATAAAAGTATTTTATACTTTTAAAAATATTGGGGAAATTTTGGTGGGTTGCTTTTCAAAAACAATGTATTCGGCAACGGTTTGCCGCGAAAAGTGCTGAAATGAGAAATAATTTTTGCGTTTGAGCACTTTATAAGTACGAAAACTGCTGAAACGAGATTTTTTAATGGCGTTTCAGCAGATTATAGTAATTCAGTAACTGCCAGCGATAGAAAAGCAATTTGCATTTTTTGCAAATTGCCAATTAGCCGTTCTAAAACAAGTAAGGCTGCCATAAGGCAGCCTTGCGATATATTGTTACTAAATAACAGACAATATCATTACTCAAAATACTCCACCCTATAAATATAACATTCATTTGTGTTAAGATTTTTAAAAGAGAATGTAAATATGCCATCATCAAACCTCTGTACCAGTATCATAACTTTATCATTTGACAAAGAATGCCTAGTTACATAAATCAAATTACCATCCTCAAATCCCCAATCTTTAATGTAAAACAACTCTTTAATATTGGATTTCTCACTATTTATAGTGATATCATCTTCTGTTACAACGATAGTTCGTCCGTCAGTCGGGAATGTAGCCTCACCCTTATGAGCTTCATCGTTTTCTATCACATATTCTGTTATAGATATTACTCTATATTTGAATATTCCACCGTCAGACGATTGCCCTTGAACAGCATTAGAACACAATAATATCGCCAAACAAAAGAGTAAATGTTTCATACTAAAACCTTTTTAAGTTTACTTTGCTTAATCCATTGGAAGAATTGAATATATACTTTATTTCTTGTTTTTTACTCTCAAATATTAATATCTCAACAGATTAACAAAATCCATAGTATATTCAAAATCAGCACCTATGAAGCAAGGAACGGCTTCTTTTGAATATGAATAATCATATTCGCATTGGTCAGCTTCTATTAGATAATACGCAAACTCTTTATAATCACCATATATATCATCAAATTGTGGATTTAAAATAGTATTTCCTTTATTGTCAATTATTCCCCATTTTTCTTGATACCTACTTATGTTTTCATCGATACTAAATATTGTTTTTCCATACATTAAATAACTGATTCTTCTGCGCGGTTCAACAACAACTTGTCCAGTATTATCCAAAAGACAATCTCCGCCAGAAGCCTCTACAAAAGCCAACCCACAGTCCGTGAATGAAAACGCGTCGTTACTATATTGTGGTTCAACAACATATTTCCCTGTTTTATCAATATACCCCCAATCACCATTATATTCAACTGCAGCCAAGCCTTTTGCAAATGGTCTGCCAGATTCAAATTGTGGATTGATTACAATTTTGCCTTTTGCATCTATAAATCCCAACTTTCTGTTTATCATAATTGCAGCCAATCCTTCGCTAAAAGGCCAAGCCATATCAAATTGTGGTTCAATTACATATTTGCCTTTTTTATCAATATAACCCCATTTGCCATTGATTTCGACAGAAGCCAAACCATCTTTGAACGGCCAAGCATCGTCAAATTGTGGTTCAACAATCATTTTGCCAGCATTGTTCATATAGCCCCATTTGCCTTCTCTGTTAACAGCAGTCAATCCATTAAAGAAAGGGTACACCTCGCTGAATTGTGGTTCAACAACCATTCGTCCGCTTTTATTCACAAAACCCCATTTGCCATCAATCATAACTGCGGCCACATTTCCAGAAAACGGCCAAGCGATATCAAATTGTGGTTCAATAATGAAATTCCCTTTTTTGTCTATATATCCATATTTCCCTTCAGAAAATATGCGGCCAGACTTATCTACATAATGCTCATCACTTTGGTTTATGAATACTACCGCGCGTCCCTCTTTGAATGGCTTGACAATATCAAATTTAGGTTCAATAACATTTTTACCTTTTTTGTTTACAAACCCCCATTTATCAGCAATTTGTATGGCAGCCAAACCTTCGCTGAACGAGCCAACTTCTTCAAACTGCGGATTAATAACTCTTTTCCCATCCATATTAACAAATCCCCATTTGTCATCAAGTTTAACAGCGGCCAAACCATCTTCAAATGGGAATGTTTTCTCATATTGTGGGTTAATTATATAACTTCCATTTTCATCAATAATTCCCCACTTATCTCCAAGTTTTACAGGGATAGTAACTGTTGATTTTGAACTGTCATTTGCACACGAACAAACAGTTAACCCGACAATACAACAAAGGAATAAATTCTTCATCGCGCTCATAATAATCAATTTATAATTAGACATTTAATTCGTTTTATTCCAATCCTTTTTCTCTTTTTCCTCTTGCTCTTTCTTTTTCCCTCGGCTAATCATAAATGCCCCAAGAACGCCGAACAAGAAAACTGCGCGAAGGTTTGTTGCTGCTTGTGGTTCGCCAATTGATAATCCTATTAAAGCCAACACAAGATTTCCGATACCTATAACCACAAAAACCCATCCTAACACTTTCATAACTAATCGTTTTTATTCACATCAACAAATTCGGTCTCATTTTTTTTGCTGCAAGCAGTGATTATCAGGCCGATAATTCCAAGAAAGAAACATAACACGAAAGCCCAGCCTGCACCAATTTTGCGATTTCTGCCAATCAATGCGCCAATTATTCCTGCGAGAATCGCACCAATAAGTAATGGTCCCATAATAATTTGATTTAAAGATTAATATTAAGTTTATTTATGGCCTCAACTTTCAATTCATTGAGTTTTTTAATGTCGTTCTTATGTTTTCCCAACCGCTCTGTAATGTCGTTGGCAACGGCAACTTTGTCTGCGTCGGGCGCGAAACGGTCAGGGTGGCATTTGCGAATCAACTCTTTGTACAATGCTTCAGCGCCAAATGCGCTATTTACAATGTTGCCAAAGTCAATATCTCCTTCGCTTTTGACCTGTTGTTTTATGTGACTGCGTTTGTCTTCGTGTTTTGTGGCTCTGCCGAGAAGCAAAATGATTATTACTGCAAACTCGACAATCGAGATTAACATCCACCAATTAATTGGGCCGCCATCAGGTTGTGTTTGTGCAGTAACATCTGCAACCAATTGTAATGTATCGTTCATAGTTTTACCCTTCCCCAATCATTATATAATCACGAAGTTGCCAGCGGCAGCCGTATGTGCCGACATCACTATGCACTTCCAAAGTATCGAAGCCCAACACAACCAAGCGTCGCACAAGCGTGTCGTTTGACAAAATGACATTGCCGATATTAACGGTGTCTTGTTTTGACAACTGCTTGCCAGAGAATACTTTAATCCGAAATCCGCTATTGAAGAAATTGGAAAATTGGTGTTTGTATGGTCTGTAACCTCTTGACACACACGCTTCAAGGTGTGTGGGTGCTTCACCGTTGATAAAAGCCTCACGTGCAGCCCGATTAAATCCTGCAATTAGTTGCACGCGGTCTTGTCTGTCGCGAAACCAATCAATAATTCGTGTCCAAAAGTTTACTAACGACGGCATAATCAATTGTTTTTATCATCATCCTTCTTTATCTCTTCCCAATCTTTTTTGTGGTTTTGTTTTGCTTTATCTACACCACGTGCGATTGCGAATATTAGACTAAACAATAATGCCGATATGGCTCCAACGGCAGCAGCCTCTCCTGGACTTGAATACCTGCTTAAAAAAATTACCAAATACTCCATAACTTACCTATTCATTTATTAAACCATTTACAATCAGGTAATAAAAAAAGCGTGAAACTTAACTGTCTCCCGCTTCAAGAAGGTAATTTGGCGTAACCTGGCGTAAACGAAATAAGTCAAGCCCACGCCAAAGCGTGGCATCCTGTCCTTATTTCTTCCTTACGCCTAAAAATCGCCAAATTTTTTCTTGAAGAAAGAAAAAGCCTAATGCTCTATTTTATTGTATTTTAATCCTTTTTAGTGTTCTTTGTCACTCCTTTTTTAATAATTAAACTATTGCCAAATAACAATTAAAACGTTTTCGGCATCAATTAGTTTCAAAGATATGGAAAATCTATTGAAATACGAAAGCCGAAAAAACAGTATGAGTTAGTTGGAAAAAAGAAAATGTTTTTGAATATGCGTTAGAAAGCACCGCTTGCCGCTATCTTACAGCATTGAGCACGGTTTCGGGCTGTGTTCCCATAAGGGTAATGGCCGAGAGTTTACGGCCAATGTCTTTTAGCGAGTGCCCGCAGTGGTAAAGGTTGTTATCGACAATGAGCCAGCGGTCGTGCGACGGGGTGGTCCAAATGTGAGTGTTAATCGGCTCAACGCCTGCTGTACTATTGTGGATATTGCGCAGTGCGGCAAGGTCTTTGCCAGAATAAATATCGGCAATAACGCCTGCGCTGCGCACATCGAGCATTTCAAACGTGGCAGCATCAACATACGCGTCAATGATAATAACCCGCTGCGTGGCGTTTTTTATGAGTTTTTCAAGCAATACCCGCGCCTCAAAAAACTGTCCTTCGAAAAACACTTGTTCAACGGGCAAGGCGTTGGTGCGCACAAAGAAGTCGATTTT
>JAFYYA010000028.1 GCA_017557785.1 Salinivirgaceae bacterium | reverse complement strand
GGCCGCCAAACGTGCTGGTCTGCTTCACGATATTGGTAAAGTGCCTGACGACGAGCCGGAGTTGCCGCACGCAATTCTGGGTATGAACCTTGCCGAGAAGTACAAGGAGAAACCCGATATCTGCAACGCCATTGGCGCTCACCACGACGAGGTGGAGATGTCGACTTTGATTGCCCCGATTGTTCAGATTTGCGACGCCATTTCGGGTGCCCGTCCGGGTGCTCGCCGCGAGGTTGTTGAATCGTACATCAAACGTCTGAAAGAACTTGAGGATTTGGCACTTTCGTACCCTGGCGTGCTCAAGACCTACGCCATTCAGGCTGGCCGCGAGTTGCGCGTGATTGTGGGCAGCGAGAAGGTAAGCGACGCCGAGGCTGAATCGCTCTCGTTCGACATTGCAAAGAAGATTCAGGACGAGATGACCTATCCTGGTCAAATCCGCATCACGGTCATCCGCGAGACACGCGCCGTAAGTTACGCGAAGTAACGGTTGACGCACAATCGATATTATTGCCGAAGCCGATTGAATGTCGGCTTTCGGTTTTTGTTAGAGAGTTGAGAAAGTTGAATTCAATTCAACAATTCACCGATTATCCGATTCAACAAAACGAAGATTATGAACCCGTTGCAAATGGTCGATTTAAAGAGTCAGTACCTGCGGATTAAGCCGCAGATTGACAATGCCATTCAGGGAGTGATTGACAGTTGTCAATTTGTGAAAGGTGCTGAAGTTAAGGCATTTGAGCAAGAGCTGGCGCAGTATCTGAACGTGAAGCACGCGATTGCTTGTGGCAACGGCACCGACGCTCTGCAAGTGGCACTTATGGCTCTCGGACTGAAGCCCGGCGACGAGGTGATAACCACTGATTTTACGTTCATTGCAACCGTTGAGGTGATTGCTCTGCTTGGGCTCAAGCCTGTTTTGGCCGATATCAATCCTGCAACGTTCAATATTGATATTGAGTCGGTTAAGCGGGCCATTACGCCACGCACAAAGGCTATTGTGCCGGTTCATCTTTTCGGGCAGTGCGCCGATATGGAACCGCTACTTCAACTTGCTGAAAAACACGGACTTTACATTGTGGAGGACACAGCGCAAGGTCTTGGTGCCGAATATCGCTTTAGCGACGGCACTGTGTGCAAGGCCGGAACAATCGGAACCATTGGCTGCACATCGTTTTTCCCGTCGAAAAACCTTGGCTGCTACGGCGACGGCGGCGCGCTCTTCACCAACGATGACCAACTTGCCGAGCAAATCCGCTGCCTGACCAACCACGGAATGAAGGTGCGCTATCATCACGATATGATTGGCGTCAATTCGCGCCTGGACACCATTCAGGCGGCCATTCTGCGCGTGAAACTTCCGCACCTTGACGAGTACAACCGCGCACGACGCACCGCAGCGGAAAAATACAATACCGCATTGTCGGAAATATCTGATATTGAAACACCTGTAACGGCGGCATTCACCAATCACATTTTCCATCAATACACGCTGAAAGTGAAAAACGGCCGCCGTGACGCACTGAAACGCCACCTTGACGAACAAGGCATTCCGAATATGATTTACTATCCGATTCCGTTGCATCTGCAAAAGGCATTTGCGCCTTATGTGACTGAAAATGATAAGTTTCCAATATCGGAAGCAATATGCGGCGAGGTGCTTTCGTTACCTATGCACACCGAACTCGACGACGAACAGATTGAGCGGATTATGGCGGCTGTGAAGGCGTTTTTCAGTTGAAAATTTAGTTTGTGTTTGCGTTTTCAGTTTGCGTTAAAAATAAAATTATGAGCGACAACGGCTTTTTTGCACACGAATCAGCGATTATCGATGAAGGCTGCACAATTGGCAGTGGCACAAAGATTTGGCACTTCTCGCACATTATGAGCGGCTGCACTATCGGCCGCAACTGCAATATTGGACAGAACGTGGTTGTGTCGCCGCAAGTGGTGCTGGGCAACAATGTAAAAGTGCAGAACAACGTGTCGGTTTACACTGGCGTGACGTGTGAGGACGATGTTTTTCTCGGTCCTTCGGCGGTGTTCACCAATGTGATTAACCCGCGCAGCGCCATTGCCCGCAAGGACCAGTATCGCCCGACGCTTGTGCAACGCGGCGCGTCAATAGGCGCAAACGCAACCATTATCTGCGGTCACACTATTGGACGCTATGCATTGATTGGTGCGGGAGCGGTGGTCACGAAGGATGTGAAGCCGTATGCACTTGTGGTTGGCAATCCGGCACGGCAAGCAGGTTGGGTAAGCGAGTACGGCCATAAATTGAAATTCGACAGCAACAACGTGGCTGTCTGCCCTGAAAGTGGCAAACGCTACAAATTAACTGACGGAGAGGTTTCGGAGATTTGAAGGAATCAATAAATTTGCCAATTGGTAAAACACTGAACGAATGAAGAATTTTGCACTGATAGGCGCTGCCGGATATATCGCTGTTAGGCACTTGAAGGCTATCAAAGATACTGACAATCTGTTGGTTGCCGCTTTGGATAAATTCGACAGCGTAGGCATAATGGATAGTTATTTTCCTGAAGCCGACTTCTTTACTGAATTTGAACGCTTCGACCGCCACATTTATAAGTTGAAACGTGAAGGAACGCCAATCGATTATGTAAGTATTTGCACGCCAAACTATTTGCACGATTCTCACATTCGTTTTGCTTTACGCCAAGGTGCTGATGCCATCTGCGAAAAGCCGCTTGTGCTTAATCCGTGGAACGTTGAGGCACTGAAAGATTACGAAAAGGAGACAGGGAAGAAAATCTATAACATACTTCAACTTCGGCTTCATCAGTCGATTGTGGAACTGAAGCGCAAGATTGACGCTGGCGACCCGAACAAGGTGTACGATATTGATTTGCGCTATTTTACAAGTCGCGGTAAATGGTATCATTACTCGTGGAAGGGTGACGTTAGCAAGTCGGGCGGCGTGGCCACTAACATTGGCATTCATTTCTTCGATATGCTTACGTGGATTTTCGGGCCAGTGCAGGAGTGCATTGTTCATGAAAACGACGCTTACCATTCGGCAGGATTTCTGCGCTTGCGTAACGCCCGTGTCCGCTGGTTCTTGAGCATCGATTATAACGACATTCCCGACGAGGTTAAGGCTGAAGGAAAACGCACCTTCCGCACCATTCTGATTGATGGTGAGGAATTTGAATTTAGCACTGGATTCACTGAATTACATACCGAAACTTACCGTAACATATTGGCGGGCAAAGGCTTTGGTCTTGACGATGCTCTGCCGTCGATTGAGATTGCACATCAAATTCGCAATGCAACGCCTGTTGGTTTGGTCGGCGATTTCCATCCCGATTTGTTGAAACGTAAACGATAACTAAAAATATTAAGTTTGCAACCATAAAACTTATAACTCTTGTTTTTATAACTAATTAATAATGAAAGGTATAATTCTTGCAGGCGGTAGCGGAACGCGGTTGTTCCCGATAACAAAAGGCGTATCGAAACAATTGCTGCCAATCTATGATAAACCAATGATTTACTATCCGTTGACGGTGCTAATGATGGCTGGAATCAAGGATATTTTGGTTATTTCAACACCGCACGATTTGCCAGGTTTCAAGCGTCTGCTTGGTAGCGGCAAAGAGTGGGGCATCAACCTTGAGTATGCTGAGCAGCCTTCGCCCGACGGACTGGCGCAAGCGTTCATCATTGGCGAGAAATTCATTGGTAACGATTCTGTCTGCCTTGTTTTGGGCGATAACATTTTCTATGGCCATGGTCTGCCGAATCATCTTGCCGACGCTCGTAAAAACGTTGAGCAGCAAGGCAAGGCAACGGTTTTCGGTTACTATGTGAACGACCCTGAACGCTACGGTGTGGCAGAGTTCGACAGCACTGGCAAGGTTATTTCGATTGAAGAGAAACCGAAAGAGCCGAAATCGAACTACGCCGTTGTGGGACTTTATTTCTACCCGAACAGCGTGGTTGAGATTGCCAAACACATCAAACCGTCGGCACGCGGCGAGCTCGAGATTACTACTGTAAATCAGGAGTATCTGGCAAAAGGCGACCTTCAGGTTGAGATTATGGGCCGCGGTTTCGCATGGCTCGATACCGGCACCTACAGCAGCCTGATTGAGGCCAGCAATTTTGTTGAGACACTGCAAAAACGTACTGGTCTGATGGTAAGTTGCCCCGAAGAAATCGCCTTCAAACGTGGATTCATAACCCGCGAGCAACTGGCTGAACTTGCCAAACCGCTGATGAAAAACGACTACGGCCAATACCTTATGAAGTTGGTTAATAATAAGGCTTGAAGATTGATAAACAGTAGAATACAATGAATTTTATAAAGACTGATATCGACGGAGTGGTGATAATGGAGCCGCAGATTTTCGGTGACCGCCGAGGATATTTCTGCGAAACATTCCGCGAGAATCAATTTATTGAAAATGTGTGCAATACGCGTTTTGTTCAAGACAATGAATCGTCATCGACGGGCGGTGTGCTGCGAGGCTTGCACTATCAGATGCACCCTTACTCGCAGTCGAAACTTGTGCGCGTGATTGAGGGAGAAGTGTTTGATGTTGCGGTAGATATACGTCGCGGCTCGCCAACATTTGGCAAGTACGTAAGTGTGACGTTGAGCGCCGAGAACAAACGTCAGTTCTTCATTCCGCGTGGATTTGCGCACGGATTTTTGGTTTTAAGCGAACACGCCACATTTGTCTATAAATGTGACAATTACTACAACAAAGCCAGCGAGCGCAGTATCCGCTTCGACGACCCCGACTTAAATATTCAGTGGCCGAGAGTGAATTTTGAATTAAATTTGTCGGACAAAGATTTAGCGGCTGTCAACTTGAAAGACGCTGATTTATTTAACTTTACGGATAAATTATATTAAAATATGAGCGTATCGATATTAGTAACAGGTGGAGCCGGATTTATCGGTTCGAACTTTATTCCTTATTTTATTGATAAACATTCTGATTATCACATTATTAATCTTGATAAACTGACTTACGCCGGCAATTTGGCTAATCTGTCGGAGGTTGAGGATAGCGATCAGTACACGTTTGTTCAAGGCGATATCTGCAACCGCGAACTTGTTGAGTACCTGTTCCGTCAGTACGATATTCGTGGTGTGATTCACTTTGCCGCCGAGTCGCATGTCGATAACTCAATCAATGGTCCTGAAATCTTTATCAAGACGAACATCAACGGTACGTTCACTTTGCTCGACGTGGCCCGCAAATACTGGATGGATGCGCCTTTCAAGTACAAAAAGGACTATGACGGATGCCGTTTCCACCACATCTCGACTGATGAGGTTTACGGTACCTTGGGCGAGACAGGTTTCTTCACAGAAACAACGCCTTACGCGCCAAACAGTCCATATTCGGCAGCAAAAGCAAGTTCCGATTTGATTGTGCGTGCTTATCACCACACTTACGGAATGAATGTCACAACAAGCAATTGCTCAAACAATTACGGTCCAAAGCAGCACAACGAGAAGTTGATTCCTACCATCATCCGCAAGGCTCTGGCAGGCGAAAATATCCCAATTTATGGCGACGGAAAGAACATCCGCGACTGGTTGTATGTGATTGACCACTGCGCTGGAATCGACCTTATCTACCATCGTGGTAAGGCTGGCGAAACCTACAACATTGGCGGTCGCAACGAGCGCACTAATCTGCAGATTGTCGATACCATCTGCACCATTCTCGACGATCAGCGTCCACGCACCGATGGAAAATCATATAAAGAGTTGATTACCTTTGTGAAAGATCGTGCTGGTCACGACCGCCGCTACGCCATCGACGCCACTAAAATTGAGAAAGAACTTGGCTGGCGTGCCGATGAGAATTTCGAGAGCGGAATCTTGAAAACTGTGGAATGGTATTTGAACCGTAAATAGTCTGATAAACAGATGTTTGTATACAAAAAAAGAACGATATGCATTGCATATCGTTCTTTTTATTTTTTGTGACGTGTTATTAATACTCGTCTTCGTTGAAGAAGAAGTCTTCCTTGCTCGGATAGTCAGGCCAAATATCTTCAATGCTATCGTAGATATCGCCGTCGTCTTCCATTTCCTGCAGATTCTCAACCACTTCCATTGGCGCGCCTGACCGAATGGCGTAGTCAATCAATTCTTCTTTTGTTGCTGGCCAAGGTGCGTCTTCCAACTTTGATGCCAGTTCGAGAGTCCAATACATAGCCTTTTGGTTTTAAAATTTCGCGCAAATATGAAAAAAATATCCAATATGTATCATACCACGCAAATATTTTTGTAATTACTTATTAAATTACAGTATATCAATTATATACAATGCTGCTATCTACCCTAAAAACTGCCGGTTAATAGTGTAGGCAGATGTTTTGTTTCGACAGTTGACTGCGGAAAAACAAGACGCCCATCGTAAAGAAATCGAGCGAAAGGGTAACTTTTTCGTTGGCGATAATTTCGGTCCAGGCCGATTCCATACCGGCGTCTTTGTGAATGTCATCGACGACAAAAACCGTGTCGTTGCCTGCAAATGGCAGACATTGAGTAAAATACCAGATTGTGGCATTGCCGTTATGGTTGCCATCGATGAAGAGAAAATCGAGTGTTGGCAGCATTTTCAGCGCTTGTGGCAAAGCATCGGAAAACTCTTTGTTGATGATGGTTATATTGCTAATACCCAATTGTTTGAATCCGTTGTCAGCCAATGCCGATAGATTGGGGCAACCTTCGATGGTTACAATTTGCTGGCAATGTTCCGATTTGGCCAGATAGAGAGTTCCAAGCCCAAGATTGGTACCGAGTTCCAGAATGTTCTGACTGTGCATTGCTGTTGCAAGATTGCAGAGCAACCGCCCGTCGCGGGCCGAAGTTGAACTATGGCGGGCAATGTCTCGCACACGCCGTTGGTTGCCGCTGCCATATCGGCTTCCTGAACCTAAATCGGTGATTGTCAACAATGTTTTGTCTTTCATAAGTTGATGCCGATAGTCGGCGATAATCTTCTGTTTGTCGGCATTCATTGGCTTGTGTAACTTGTTGGCTATCAGCGAATACAAAAATGGCGAGTGCACTCTGTGCCCTTGGCGGTCGCGGGCTTGCAGCCACCAACGGATGTATGACAATATGTTATGAAGCGAAATCATTGGTCGCAAAAATAAAAATGATGATACTTTTGCCAAAATTTTGAACGATGAACAAGACAAACGCCGCACGCATTTTGGATTCCGCTGGCATCAACTACAGTCTGACCGAGTATGAAGTTGACGAGTCGGATTTGAGCGCAACGCACGTTGCCGCGCAGCTGGGGCAGGATGTTGGGCAGGTTTTCAAGACTTTGGTGCTGCGTGGCGACAAAACGGGATTGTTTGTCTGTGTGATTCCTGGTGCCGACGAAGTTGATTTGAAGAAGGCCGCCAAAGCATCGGGAAACAAGAATGCCGAAATGATTCACGTGAAAGAACTTCAGCCGCTTACGGGCTATATCCGCGGCGGTTGCTCGCCCATCGGAATGAAAAAGAAATACCCAACCTACCTTGATGAGCAGTGTATTCTATACGATGAGATTTACATCAGCGCAGGAATCCGAGGAATGCAAATCAAACTCGCGCCCGACGATTTGGTGAAGGTTACCGGCTGCGAGATTTGTGAGTTGACGGTGTAAGGCATAAGAAGGTTTTAAGCTGCGATTGACTTGCTTTTTCCACACTATTCGGCCATTATCGATAAAAGCCGGAGTCTGCATGGTGTCCGACCAAATTGGATTTCTTTGTATTTGATTATAATACAGACGATTATCAAATTAAATTGTTATTTAAAAATTGTGCGTTTTTTGTTTGTTGAATTCAAACTACAATGTACTTTTGCAGCCGCAAGAATATTCAATATTATTGCATAAATATACAAGAATAAAAGACGAAACATTTGTTGGAAAAAATGGAAAAGTACAACGACAACATTAAAATTTTAGTGGCCGACAAGGAGCACTACGCTTATGTTGACGAGATTTTGGCAACCATCGCGGCTGCCGCAAAAGTACGTGGCACCGGCATTGCAAAACGTAATCCGGGCTATGTGAAACAAAAAATGAGCGAGGGCAAGGCTGTGATAGCTCTCGACGGCGACAAATTCGCCGGATTCAGCTACATTGAGACGTGGGGC